>NZ_LUUG01000089.1 GCF_001644035.1 Methylomonas methanica | reverse complement strand
CCTATGTGCTCGATGGTTTGCTGTATCACGAATCGGATTTACGTATCGAAGAGCATTACACCGATACCGCTGGTTTTACCGATCATGTCTTCGCGCTCATGCATTTGCTGGGATTTCGCTTTGCGCCCCGCATTCGCGATTTGAAGGATACCAAGCTATATATACCGAAAAACGGCCAAGATTACCCAGCGTTGCAGAGCATGATCGGCGGCAACTTGAATATCAAAAGCATCCAAACGCATTGGGACGAGATACTACGGCTTGCGACATCGATCAAACAAGGCACTGTCACCGCGTCGTTGATGCTGCGAAAACTGGGCAGTTACCCACGGCAGAATGGGCTGGCTGTGGCTTTGCGCGAACTGGGCCGTATCGAGCGCACCTTGTTCATTCTGGATTGGTTGCAAAACGTAGAACTGCGCCGGCGTGTCCACGCGGGACTGAATAAGGGCGAGGCCCGTAACGCTTTGGCCCGAGCGGTATTCTTTAATCGTCTGGGAGAAATACGAGATCGCAGTTTCGAACAACAGCGCTATCGTGCCAGCGGCCTCAATTTGGTAACGGCGGCCATCGTGTTATGGAACACGGTCTATCTGGAAAGGGCTGTCGAAAAACTGCGGGAATTGGACAAGCCTATTGATGATGCGCTACTGCAATACTTGTCGCCGTTGGGTTGGGAGCACATCAATCTGACTGGCGATTACATTTGGCGGCAGAGCCGAAAGATTGAAGAGGGGCAATTCAGACCGCTACGAACCAATGAAAAGTCTTAGCGTACTATTTTTTCCGAATTCTGTGGCTACCCCCGGAACAGGTTTTCGAGAATCGCCCGGCTTTTTATCGCCGAACAGCGTTTGGTAAAGTTTGCCATCATCCAGAGCCTGGAGATCGGCCCAACTCAATTGTTTGTTGACCAATTGGGCGTTAACCGCTTTAGCGGTATTGGGTGAAATGCGGCAGGTGCGGCCAATGGATCGCATCGAAAGGTCTGGGTCTGCCAACAGTCGAATCACTTGGCGCAACGTGGTTATGGATATTTTCATTGTCTTTCCTGACGCCGGGGCGTACGAAATCCTCCGCCCGGCGCGATGTATTAAAAAATGGGTGTAAGAACAGACGGCCGACTTGACGCCGGCCTGGATTAGATCGACAATGAAATCGTCATGAGTATCTGAATTTCTTGACGGTTTCTTGAAAAGCCCGAGGTTGCCGCCTTGGGCTTTTTTCGTTCTAAGTCTGCGAATTTAATGCGACTACTCAGTTACGTCATTTGATGTCTCCAGGTCTTTATTTGTTTGCGGGATAGCTAAGCGCTGTTCGGCCAGCCAACGCGCAACATCCTGCGTCAGCGCAAACCGGCCACGCCGGCCTTCGATTTCGAATTCCACCACCGGTATCCGCTGCCGCAATCGCGCTTGGCGGTAAGCCGCTGGATTGGTAAATCCCAACAGCTTCCATAGATCGCGACTTGCCAAGAGCGGGCCGTACAGACGAGTCAATATCTCCTGCAATTCCTGTACTAATGGCTCGATTGGCTCGGGTTGTGTCATGTCACGTTCGGTAGCAATTTTTGATGCGCCATAGAGTAACTGATGTACGCTATCCGCGAAACAGGAGAGATTGAGCAAACTTTTACCCTAAAATGGCAACAATAAGTCAATTAAAACAATCATGTATCAATTTTCGCCTCGACGACGCGAAAAAAGCGATACTTCAACCAATTGCCGATAATCCCTACAATCGCCGTTTGATCAACCGCCTAAGAACCCAGTATTGGTATGTCGGTCTTCAGCAGAAAGCCCAATTAGCCACCGCCTACCAATTGGAAAAGCATTTCGAACCCCAAGATAAGACCAAGGATGGCATACCGTTACCTGCAAAAAACAAGTGGAGTAAATACCAAGCCGGTAAACACAAGCCCGGTGCCGCGTTGATTGCCTTGGTGGATGCCAAGGCACCGGGCTCCGCCCGAGACATCAATCATCCGCTCTGGGAAGTGCTACGTCTGGGTAATCAGGTTCTACCGAAAATCGATAATTGGCTGGAAAAGTTGGAGCCACAGGTACAAGCGATTGTGTATCGATCCGCGAAAGACGGCGGCATTAGCGCCGCTAAGCACCGCCAACCTTACTCGTCGTCAGTGAGCCGCCGGTTGCTCAAATTAGCGAGTCTCGATACGTTGACGGCCTTAGTGCTGTATTGGCGTGAATCCAAGCAACAGGGCAATCATGTCCACAACCGCTGGCTAGCCCAAGACATTTACCGAATGTTACTGATGATGGGGAGGAATTTCCTGTCACGCCGGATTGGAGAAGAATTGTATGTGGTGTTTGTGGCGCAAATCTTTTGCCAAACCGATTGGGGAGATAGGCGGTTCTTGGTCAACTCCGTTCATTACCTTTGGGCTATTGAATTGCTGAATACTGCCCTCTATCAAGTGCCGGCATTAAAACCTTTCGCCTCATGGGCCAACCGTCGCCGAGCTATGTACCTACTGTTGCAAGGCCAATACGGGTTTGACGTGCCGCTTGGCCTGGGTGTAGTACTCGCACCCAATTGGCGATACGGACCACCGACCGAACAACAATGGAAAACCTGGCAATCGGATTTTATGGAATGGCAATGGGGTTGGATACACCTGTGCCAAGAAACCAAAAGCTCCTATGGTGAGGATTGGCTTTGGAAAGAGTTGGAGAAGGAAATTCAGAGTGGGCGATGACCGACTAACGGTTGGACTGCGCCTGTGACGATATGACGCAGTTCAGATGTTAGGTCGTAAACTATACTCCGTCGCGGGCTAAGCTCGTTGCCCGCAAACTGAAGTACATTTTGGAGTTATTTTTTAGGAGTGTAATGGTATGCTTACAAAATAAATTGGCAGGAAAATTCTTCTCAGTTTAGGCTTAATGGCACTGATGCAGCCTGTACTGGCTCAGACAGGGTCTGTGGCGGCCACCGTTCAGCTTATACCGGCATCAGAAATTATGTCAGCTCCAATGGGAGCACCATCTGACCCTGTTGAAAGTTTAGGTATTGTCCCACTTGCCACCGGTGGCGCTTGGGCAAATAGCGCCGGAGGTCCGACGCTATATAGCAAAGGGATCTATTACTATCTTCAACTGAATCCAGTTGGTAGTATTCCTGCTACAGCTACCATTACATCCGTGGTTTGGTCTTGGGGGCTATCCCGCTATCCGACCGGCTTGATAGTCTACCTGTGCCACGATACAACAAGTGCTTGTATAAATGTAACCAGTACTGGAAGTGGCTCTACTTCAAGCTTCAATGGACGTCTTGCGAACAAAAAAATGATTTATGCGTTCGGAGTCGCAGGTTCTGGCTCGGTATCTCCGCCTGCTTATGGTCAAGTCGATCAGGTCATTGTGAACTACGAATATTAAGTATGATATAACCGCCTTTATATTAAAAATATAAAGGCGGTTTTTAGAATCATCATGTAAATTTTAAATATTGGCTATATTTATCAAGGCCCGTTTTTAATTGGTAATCTTCCGGCAAATTTTTATTAAACTGCATAATCTTGTTAAATATATCCGCGTCACTAGCTCCACTGCCTTTCATTTCAGTATAAATCTGAATTCGCTGGTCCCTAATTTTATCTGCTTCATTTTCAAAGCTCTTGACGTGTTGAGAATATGCGGACATGGCCGATGTGTCACTTAGGCTAGGCAAATCATTTAAATCTACAAGCTCAAAATCTCTAGAGTATGTATATACGTTAGCCATCTCCTTTGCAAATTCTGGGTCACTATTTACTCGATCAAAGATGAGCTTAACGCCATCTGATGTTGTGGCATTTGAGTCGTTTAAAGCCTTATATGCGGAGCCACTTATTTGTACGCTATCACCGCTACTCGCAGTATTACCAGCGATGATATTGTTGGCTGAGTTAGATTGATAATTGCGGGCAACGGATGAGGTGCCGTAAGTCGGGTGCGTATTCGATGTCGTATTTACAAACATGCTCTATCTCCTTGTTAAACGGTAATTCAAACATTCAAAATCAGTTTTTAAATTGTAAGCATAATTTGTGCCAGCGAATTTTGACAGTTTTATGGCGTTCTGATGGCCTTTTCGGTATCGGCTTGCCGCTACTCGAAGCTAGCACCAATAATAAGCGGCAATATTTTGCCGCCGTTACGTACGGCTTTAAGTGGCTGATTTCTCCAGATTCTCATGTGCAAGTTGGTTCAATTAGTGTGCAGCACGTAACACACAAGCCGCGCAACTCACATGACCTTGGGTGTGCAAGTGGAAGGTTTTTTCGCATCTGATGTTACAGCTCTTAGAAACACCCCCACGGGCGTGGGGAAGACGGCATGTTTTCGTATTGCCGTGATTCGTTGCGGGAAACACCCCCACGGGCGTGGGGAAGACTAAATCTGCACCTGGCGCAACATCACGGGCTTGGAAACACCCCCACGGGCGTGGGGAAGACTATGTCGGTAGTTATCTAGTAACGCTACCTCCAGAAACACCCCCACGGGCGTGGGGAAGACCGACAGGTACCGGGAAGACAGCAACTGCTATTAGAAACACCCCCACGGGCGTGGGGAAGACGCATCCGTTGTTTGTGCGGGGGCGTGTGTATGGGAAACACCCCCACGGGCGTGGGGAAGACGCAGACGACAATGTCTTGTCCAGATAACTGACAGAAACACCCCCACGGGCGTGGGGAAGACTGAATTGCAGCTCGGTATGGGGGAGCGTAAGGATTCCTTCGTAAATGAGTAACATCCCTGATTTTGATTACATCTGGAACATCACACCGTAGTCAATCGGTTCCAAATCCCGCTCCCGAAGCTCGTATTTGCCGAAACGATTGGCGTGATGTGTGCGAAATGGACTAAACGCAGCGGCCAATTCTGGCGTTAGTTTCATTCCCTCAGCTTCAAGCTCTTTGAACGCCTGCGTCATCGTATGACAGTTGTGGAAAATCATCAGATTGGCAATCAGGTGATTGTACTTGATTATCTTCAACTGATCCTCGCGCACATTTTCCTCGATGGTGTCCGATCCGAAATAGGCCCACTGAGCAAAGTTGTTGAATCCTTCGCACTTGTTTTGTGCCGCCTGGATAACCTGGCGTAGCGCGTCGTCGCAGATATATTCCAGCAGGAATATGGTGCGGACGACCCGGCCCAACTCGCGAAAGGCGAAATACAGTTTGTTTTTCCGGCTTGCAGTGCCGAGTTTGCGCAAGATGGTCGATGGTTGAATACGACCGGCACGAATCGACTGCGCCACTTGCAGCATGTCCGGCAAATGGCAGGCAATCAAATCCCAATCGATGGCATCCTTGGTAAACAGGTCATCAATGTGTTTATACACTTCGTCCGCGCTCGGGCGAAACCATTTCAAATCTTTCCAATTGCGAATACGAGGCATCAGTTTGATGCCCAGCAAAAAAGCCAAGCCATATACCGGTGCGCTTTGCGCCTGGGTATCGCCATGTAAAGTATCGGGCTGAATATCCGAATTGTTTTTTGTCAGCCCATCCAGGATATACACGGCTTCCCAAACACCGCAGGGAATAAAATGCGAAAACAGCGCAATATAGGTATCGCTGACATGGTAATAAGCAATGCCGCCATAACCGCCGTAACGGATATGCCGTTCCGACAGTAAATTATTTTCGTACAGATTCCATTGCGTACCGTCTGCCGCCGCGCGTTTTGTATCCCCCCAATACCGTGGCAGTTGAAATTGATTATACGCATTGATGGTTGTTGAGATAGCGGCCTCCAGTTTCTCCGTCGTGACTTGGCGTTGATTGACGAATGACACTTGCCGGGCACTGACATCGGCAATATTCTTGGAAATTTGTGTTGGCCCTAAACCTGTGCCATAGGCAAACACCGTCAGAATCTTGCGCCGGTCTTCCTCCAGTAACTTGCCTTTGTGACCGCTCAACGGGCCAAAATGCTTACCCCATCCAATCCATTGCATGGTATCGGTAAGCACGTCCAACAACGATAGACCCATGCTATCGAGTTTTCGCCTTAGCGCATCATCCATCTCCTTGAAGCCTGGCGGAATCTCCTTTTGATTTTTGCGGCCAAGTTTCGGCCTGCCATTGATGATATTGAAATAAGCATTTTCCTGATAAGACTCGTCAGCTTGCTGCGCCGCCTCTGTCAGTAGGGTGCGAACATGCTCGATAAATGCCTCACTCTCAACCGGCAAGCCCACCTTCTCGCCATAATCCGCGCGAGTGCGTTCGCATTCCTCCATCGGCACCAACTCATTCCGGTGATCTGAATACGCATCGCTGCCGATCACGCAAAGGTCGCCCGATTTTAGTTCCCTAACCATTTGCAAACAGACGCATGCCTCGAACTGGCGGCGGTTGATTCGGGTCGGAACCGCATCGCGCTTGATTTCGCCCGTCACCAACTTCCACCATTTTTCTGGAATCCAGTCCAGATCGTTATCAATTAATGTTATGTTGCCTTTGCCATTAAGCGATAGCCACGCGATTTGCCGATGGCTGTTCTCCAACATAAAAGCCAGCGACCGCTCAAAACTGGCATCCTGACTGGTGGATTCAAGCTTTAGCTTGCTCAAAATCCGTAACATTTCCGCCCGCCGTGGCTTGAAGAACTGCCAGACAAAACGGAATTCGTTCTTCCCGCCATATTCCGCATGTAAACGCGAGAATTCACATAAATCCGGGCGAGCCGTCACCGCCTGGCGAACGCCTTTTAATTGTTCGTCTGCCGATTGGCTGGAATTTAAAAGTGTTTCCAGCATCGCAAACCGGCGCAAAATCTCATCGGTTTTTTCTTGGTTGTCTTCCAGGTATTCTTCAAGTGCTTCTTCGGCGCTGTGCAACGCTCGCTTCATCTGTCTGCAAAAGATATTGCACAGATCATCGATCACAATCGCCAGACGTTGCTGAATCACGGCCAAGGTAACGGCGTAGCGTTTAGCGGCCACCATAGCCATCATGCTGGCAGCATCCAGACTATTGCCTTCCAGCGCCCATTGTTTGATTTTGATGACCGGCATGGTTTTTAACAGGTCTGTGTGGGAAGCCAACTCGGTCAGCCGGTCATAGCGCTCGATCAAATCGCGCATGCCGTCTATCGTAGGTTTGGCGGCATCTTGCTTGATGTCGTTCCAAGGACTCACCCGGCGCGGGTCATCACCCACGACGAAGAGCTTGTCGAGATAAATCCGGCCAGCATCGCCAAGGGCATCGTGAATTTGCGTGTGCAGCGCCTGATTCGTTGCAATCCGTTCGACGCGAGCTTCCCGTAGCAAGGTATCGAATGCCGGCAACTCGTAACGATGACGTACCAAGGTTTCGATACCGATATTGATAATATCAATGACATCTTCCTTGGTCAGCGCCGCTTCGGCAAAAGTTTGTCGCATCAGTGCCTTGCCATCGTCGCCGAATGGTTTGACCGCTAAAAATTCACGCACCACCGACAAGTGTTTGCGCCTGGCCTGGGAAACATCATACAGCCGCAAATTCTCCCGATCATAGGGTTCGCCCATGCTAGAGGCGACATGCTCGGCAATGGCGTTCGGCACTTGCTCTGAAGTGACAAAATAACCCAGTCGTTGATAGGTTTTTAACAGTAGAGCAAATCCCAAGCGCGTGGTGCTTGAGCGAGTGGAAGTCTCGCAATAGACCCGTTCAGCATCCGTCACTGTATAGAAACGTTCCAATTCCGATTGGACAAGTCGGCTTTTGAATCGGGGATAGGCGGTATCGCTGGGTTGCAAAGCTGAAAACCGGGAATGGATTTAGTACAAGAAAAACGTCCGTTTATCTGATGGATAAAGTCATACAATAATCGAGGCGGAAAATCACAAGAAAACCCATTGAGAAAATCAAAGCAATATTGTACCTTTGCCTTTATCTTTTCTTGCACTATTTGTTGATCATTATGTTGGTGGGCTATATTCGGGTTTCCAAAAGTGATGGTAGCCAAACATTGGAACCCCAACGGGATGCCTTATTAGATGCCGGTGTTGAAGAGAACCGTATTTATGAAGACCTGGCTTCCGGTCGTAAAGATGACAGACCGGGACTTAATGCTTGCCTTAAAGCCCTACAACCGGGAAATACATTAGTGGTCTGGAAATTAGATCGACTTGGCCGTGATTTGAAACATTTGGTCACAACCATCGACGAGCTCAGAAAGCGTAATGTGGGCCTAAAGGTGTTGGCCGGTGCCGGGGCTCAGATTGACACCACCACAGCGAACGGTCGCTTGTTTTTCGGAATATTTGCCGCGCTGGCCGAATTTGAGCGGGAGCTGATCGCTGAACGTACCCGTGCCGGACTTACGGCAGCCAGGGCGCGGGGACGAAAAGGCGGACGACCGCGCAAGATGGACCGGCCAACCTTGATGATGGCGATGTCGGCGTTGTCCGACCCTAAAGCCAATGCGTCCGATGTGGCCAAAAGACTTGGGATCACGACTACAACACTTTATATGTATGTCAACGGCGATGGATCGTTAAAAGAGGCGGGTCGATCCATTATGGAATAAATTGGTTTTTGACAAACCCCGTCGCGCACAAGAACCAGTTGATTTTGAATCCTAGGCAGACGCGAAGGCGGGCCAAGGGCGATAAGCCGGAGCCCGCCGCCACGCAAGCGGCGGACAAGGCTAAGGGGTTTGTGTGGAATCCGCACCCCAACAAGGACGATTTGATTTGACGGGTGGCCGGTCGGTGCAAAGACCGTAGGGCGGATGCCCGCAAGGTGATCCGCCAAAAAACGCCCGAAAAACCAACACCGTTAAACCGAACCGGATAGTCCGAACGCTTCTGGTACAGCTAGCCGTATGACATTTGGCGGAACCGCGATGCGTTCCGCCTTACGGCCTTGTGCTGTACCACGAGAAGCGGCAGCGTCAGTTACAGGCTAAATACGGCGTCAGCGCCGGTCAAGACTTCGACAACCTCGCCGAAGACACATCTCTTTTACTGATAAAAAAAGAAGCGTTACAGCGTGAAATAGCGGCGATGGAACGGGAAAAACACAGCGCTTGGGGCAAGACGCGGCAGCAACTGATCAAGGGCTTTCGGCGGCTGATAGCCCTGTCGGCAAGGTTAAAACCTTGACGGTGAATAGAGGGCTTGGGCAGTCCATGCGCATGTAGGACCGTAGCAATCGGCGGAACCTTTGAACGGTTCCGCCTGACAGTCTTGAATTAGATTTATGGGGTTTATAACATTTTCCGCAATCGCTCCACTTCAGCAATAAGCCTTGGTATATCTTGACGAGCATGAGCAATAAAATCATGATCCGCAACGCTCGCACCAGGAGTCAGATAAATATCTTCACCACCAGTTTGGATAAAACTATCTCCACCCAAAAAATCCCTACCTTCTACGTACGCTTTCCAAGGTTGAGGCGTAGCTTGTTCGCTTCGCATTTTAATAGCTAAAAGCTCTTCGTCGGTTAATAGATCATTACTTTGCGTACTCATAGAAAACCTATTACCTTGGGTTTGGATTTGGAATTGTTGGAGTAAACAGTCGCTGCGCAGCTTCTGGGGTAATCCCAATCATTTCGGGATGATATGGGTTGTTACGTGTTGGATCAGGAATAACATCACCACCAGCGTCTTGAATATATCCAACTGTAGTAACGCCAATTTGACCATTTGGAACCCATTGGCGTTGGCTCAACTCTTGAACACTTGTATTTGGAAAACTTTGTACAGAAACCCCATTAAGTAAGCCATTCTGGTCAAGAGTGACGCCACTACCGGTGGCAAATCTATCAGCCGTACACATTCCGCCACGAACGACTTTTTGAGGGTTTCTATATCTTGAGTCGCTGGTTACTAATGAGCTTACGTCTGCAACTATTGCAGCCCTGCCTATAGCGGATGTTGTCGCCGATACGGCTGTTGCAACAGCGGCATCACATGCAGGATTAGCTGCACACGCAGCAAGTATTGCTGGAACAAATAACCCTTGGGGATCGGTGTAACGAAGAGGATTGTTGAGCGCGTAGGTGTAGGTATTAACGCCCCCAGCCAACCCAATCGGATCACTCTGCCGATAGCGCCCAATATCCGGATCGTGATAGCGCTGCAGATTGTAATGCAAACCCGTCTCTGCATCGAAATATTGGCCTGGGAATCGGAGGTTATTGGTGACGTTTTGCGTGCCGACGGAGGCTTTGCCGAACGGGTCATAACTGGCTTGCCATGCGATGGATTGCCCGTTATCTGTCAGCACTGTGGGCGTGCCAAGATGATCGGTATGGGCAAAATATATCGATGCATCAGCTGCTGCGTTCAAGTCGGCATCTGGCCCTGGTTGCCGACCGAGCAGGCTCTTCAAAATACTGAAATCAGTCGGGTCAACAATGCCGTTACCGTTAATATCCAGGTTAGGACCGTAGGGCGTTTTCGCGATAGCAAAACGCCGGGTGGTTTCGAGGTTTTGGCGGATTGTCGCTACCGCTCCGAATCCGCCTTACGGCCTTTATGTTTGATATAGGCCGGCCCGGAAAGTGCGCGGCCCAGAGCCGTTAGCGACACCGAGACGCCTTTCAAGCCGGCCTCTACGGTAGCCATGAGCGATTTAAGCCGGGTTCGATGAAGCTCAGGAAGTGCCTGTTTGATCAAATGATGGAGTAAACTGATGGTCGACATAGGGCCTCCACGGCGAAGCTGAAAGATTTCGAATTTCAGCAATTAGACCCAAAAAAAACCAACTTTTCGATCAATTTTTAGCTATAGCAAATTGTTTTATATGGCTATTTTGTGGGGATACCTCAGGGCCTGACCCCATTCCGCTCCGGACTGGCTCCTAGGCTATGTTATTTGCCGATACCATGCTCCCAAAACATGTTCCAAATTACCGAGGTTTTCAGTGCTATTTGGTAAACCGTGAGGACAATAAATCATTACTCTGTCTTCAACATGAGTGGAAAAGACGACACAACCACCTTCTGTATAAATTGTGTAGTCGATAAAGCTGTCCTCATTTTTAGGGCTATTTCCGCTTAGAAGATGATCTGCAAAACTCGCAGCACTCCTTCCATTAAATAAAATCCATCGAAAAGGCCAGCTACTAAGCAAAACAAGTAGCGAAACCGTCAAAACTATTGTTACCCTCAAAAGATTGCTTTTCATGATCATGGCCCAGGATTGACAATGAGTTTAACGCCGCCATTGTTATAGTTATTTTGAAATAAATTATTAAGGGCATCGTAGGTTGATTGATCTGTAACCATACATGCAAGTGAAGTACCCTGGTTGGTGCCATTACGACCTGGTTGAATCTGGGCTCCTTTCGTTACTGAGCCATCTGGATAACGAATAGACCGTAGGGCGTTTTCGCGATAGCAAAACGCCGGGTGGTTTCGAGGTTTTGGCGGATTGTCGCTACCGCTCCGAATCCGCCTTACAACATGCGATTCATCCGCCGTGGCCATACGGCCTTATTGCCTACCCACCTTTTCTTGCATCGCCGCTCTAATGTCTTCTTCAGTGTGAAGGTATTCTCCCGGCGCATCCATGGTATCGATCCCATAGAGATACATTACAGAATCCCAAATACGTCTCTTTTCTTCCGCTGGCACAAAGGTCAACGTACCCAATTCGGATGCAAGTACTAATGAATAAGCCCAACGGTCTGCGGCTTCTCTCGTCATCCGACCTTCCAACACATCAACGAAGATTGATCTTACTGATTCCAAAGTAACGTCCATTTACCAACTCCCCGTGTAGTTTCCATTACGGTCAAACTGGTAGTGTTGCTTGGAACCGTTATTCAATTCTGGACGGACTTGCCGGACGTTACCGCTGTAATCAAGGGTTTCATGCCACCCACGAGAACCACCGGTTGCTGGATCGAACTCATGGACGTAGCGACGACCGGCCATTTCTCCGGCTTTATTAGCAGTCTGCAGTTCGCCATAATATCTAATCCGACCATTCTCCAACTCTTTGACACCAGCTTGCCCATACTTCTCGGTATAGCCAAGATGTCTTGAGAGATCGGCGGCTTGCCTCGCGCTTTCAGCTCCACTCTTTGCAACCCTAGAAGCAGTTCCTAATCCAGTGACTCCGGGGGTAATAGCACCAACGAAATCAAGGCCAAGTGCAGTTAAATTGGAATTTCTTTCGCATGCACCATCAGTAGCCAATTTGTACAAGTCATAGGCAATAAAACCTATGTCGGCTAAGGTGTCGATGATAAGACCGGATGAGTCTGTGTAATTTAGCGGGTTGTTACTAACATAGCTGTAGGTATTAATCCCCCCACTCAACCCAATCGGATCACTTTGCCGATAGCGACCAATAGCCGGATCGTAATACCGCTGCATATTGTAATGCAAGCCGGTTTCCTGATCGTAGTATTGGCCGGGGAAGCGGATGTTATTGGTGACGGTTTGCGTCGTGATGCGGGCTTTGCCGAAGGGTTCGTAGTCGGCTTGCCAGACGATGTTTTGCCCGCTATCGGTCAGGACGGTGGGCGTACCCAGATGGTCGGTGTGGGCAAAATATATCGATGCATCAGCTGCTGCGTTCATGTCGGCACCCGGCCCTGGCTGCCGACCGAGTAGGCTCTTCAAAATACTGAAATCAGTCGGGTCAACAATGCCGTTACCGTTAATATCCAGGTTAGGATCTTGGCTACCTAAGCGGGATTTAAGTAAACTGAAATCACTCGGATCGACGATGCCGTTGTTATTAAAGTCCGCATCGCACCGATTTCCGAAGCCGTCGTTGTCGGTATCGCGCTGGTCGGGGTTGGCGATTGTCCGGCAGTTGTCATGCTTGTCGATTACGCCATCGCCGTCCTGATCAGGCGCTGGTGTTGCCAAGGCAATGAGGCGGTTGTTGAGATAGAGGTATTCTTTTATTGGATTGCCGTTGATGCCGGTTTCGGCAATCAGTTGCCCCTCTTGATTGTAGTGGTAGTGTGTCGTCGCGCTTGGCGTGGTCTTTTTCAGCCGTTCGCCGAAGGCATTGTAGGTGTATTCAGCCACGTTGCCGCCGCTGTTGCTGACAGCACTCAACCGATTATGGTCGTTGTAATGATATTGGTAATGTCCATCCGCTGTGACGTTGCCTACGGCGTCGTAACTGTAGTTGCGCTGCGGCGTGGACTGTAACTGGTCATTCGCTAAGTTGTAGACATAGCTATCCGTTTGGTTATTGCGGGTGATAGCCGTGCGGTTGCCGACGGCGTCCAGCGTATAATCGGTTTGCGTTGCACCGAGAGCGTGCGATAGACGGCTTAGGGCGTCGTAGGCGTAGGTTTTGTCGTTGGCGGCATTATTGACGTCGCGTATGCCAATGATGTTATCGGTCAGATCATAACGATAGCCGTGGACCAGGGTTTGCCCTTGCGTCCTTTCCAGCGGCAGGTAGTCCAAGTTGAGCTGTTGGCTTTGGGTTAAGCCGTTACTCAAGCTAAGTCGGGTTTGCGGTCCGAACGGTGCGTACTCGATGTTATCGGCCAGGGTTTGCGTGCCGTTGACGCCGTTTGTGCTTAGCGATGTAGCACGGCCATTGGCATCGTAGGCGATGTCGAGTTGCCGGCCCGTGGGATATTGGGTATGGACGAGCGCATCGTCGGCGTTATAGGCGTAGGCGGTGGTATAGGTTCTGCCGTCGAGTTGTATTTGCTGACTGCTTAGGTTGCCGCGACGATCGTGAGCGTATAGGGTTTCGCTACTGCCATCGGTGATGGAGGACAGGCGTCCGATACTGTTGTGTGTAGTGACTGCACTGTCGTAGAGATAGAGGGTATCCAACGCATTGTCGGCGTAATCCTGTAAAGTCAGGCGATTCAGCGCGTCATGCTGATAGGCGACGGGTTGTCCGCGTGCATCGGTCTTTTGCGCCAGATTGCCGGCACTGTCGTAAGCGTATTGAGTCACACCGGCATTGGGACTGTTCAGTTGCAGCAGGTCGCCGAGGCCATTGTAGCTGTAGGCAGTGCTGTGATTGTTGGCGTCGGTGACTTGTACCAGCCTGTCCAGGGTGTCGTAGTCGTAGTCGGTTTGACCGTTGAGCGCGTCGGTGCTGCGAATCAATCGGTCCAGGCTGTCGTATTGCTGCTGGTTGCTGTGGCCTGCGGCGTCGGTGACTTGGGTCAGGTTGCCGTTGGCATCGTAGGTGTACTGGGTGGTTTGGTTGTAGCCGCCGATGTCCTGGGCCAGCCGGTTTAAAGCGTCGTAGACTCGGCTGTGGGTTTTAACGACGGTGCCGTTGGCATCCAGAATGTCTTCCTGAATGCGGTTGCCCATGGTATCCAGTGTGTAATGGATTTTGCCGCCCAAAGCGTCGGTAATGTCGGTCAGGCGGTGGGCTGCGTCGTAGGTAAAGTTGTGATACACGCCGGTGGGCCGGGTCAGTTTGATCAGATTGCCGACCGGGTCGTAATCGTAAACCGTGGTGTTGCCGTCGACGGTTTTGTGGATCAGGCGGCCGCGCGGGTCGTAGGCAAAACTGATCACCAGTCCGTTGGGGTCGGTTAGGCTGAGCAGCCGCCCATTGGCGTCGTATTGGGTAAAGGTAGTGACGTGACCTAAGGCATTGACGATCGTGGCCAGGTCGCCGGGTTTATGGTCGGCGCTGCTGTCGGCGTAATAGGTGTAGGTCGTAACGTCGTTGACGTCGGTGCGCGGGCCGTCGGCGGTCAGGATCTGGCCCAGGTTGTTGTAGCTGTAGGACCAGGTGCGGCTTTGGCCCGAGGCGGTGTCGGTGAGGGTTTTGCTGAGCAGGTTGCCGTGGCTGTCGTAACCGAATGTAGTCCGGCGGCCGGCTTCGTCAATTTGGATCGGCAGGCGGTAATCGGTATGCCACTGGGTGGCGATTTTGCGGATACTGTCAGTGCCGGGTGGCGTATAAGACGCTAGATCGGAAGGACAGGCCGCACCGGCAGGCAGGCCTTCGACGCGGACGGTTTCCAGATTGCGATTCAGGTCGTAGGCGTAGCAGCTTAGGTTGCCGTTGAAGTCGGTACGGCTAGCGACGTTGCCATTAGCATCGTACGTGATATGGCTGGCCGAGGCGGCGCAGCCGGAACCAGCGGGTTGGCTTTGGCCAACATTATGCTTGAAGCCTAAAATCGTCTGATGCAGGAATGTGCGCGGTTGTCCCAACGCATCGGTAATCGTCGTGCTGCCATCTGCGTTATAGGCCAGTTGATGCAAATCGCTGCCGTTAGCATGTTCAGTCCCGATACCTCGTCCCTGTGCATCGTAACGATAGCTCGCATAGCGGCTACCGTTTTCATCCAAGATACCGGTCAATGCATAAGGCAAGTTGGTATTGGATGTATAGTCTTGCTCGTTATAGAGATACTGCCGGCCGGGATTGCCGGGTACTGCAACCGGCGGCGTGACTTGCATAAGGCGACCAACCGAATCGTAACTGTAGGTATACCCGTTGCCGTTCGGGTCGGTGACGCTTGCTAACCGGTTTTTGCTGTCGTAACTAAAACTCAAACGCCTTTGCGAGGTCCGATCGGTTACGCCACTTAATCTACCGCCTTCGTCGTAACTGAGATCCTGGCTCATTCCACCCAGATCAACCAAAGTGATCAAGCGCCCATTGTTATCATAATATTCAAAACTGTTGTCTTCGCTTATATACAGATGCCAACCGGTGATGCTGCCGCCTGTATCAGTACTAGCGGAAAAGCGGTCCGTGATATCGGCGTCCGACACCCAGGTACTGCCCGATTTGCTAAATCGGTAGGCTTGTCCGCTCGGCCTGATAATATAAGCCTCGGTCTTGGCGCTATTGAAATAAAGTTCGCGTTCATAATTGTGGCGCCACGATTTTCCTAGCGCATGCACATCGCTGTACGCACTGTTGTAATAGCGGATAAATTGCAGCGGAAAACGGCCGCCGCCTTGATAGTCCAGTTCTTGCTGAAATTTGTTGCCTGTTGCATCGTTTACCGGATTGGTGCCGTTACAGATCTCCGGTTCCCCTGCGTTCTTCTGTTCGATTGGCGGTGCCGGTTGGTAATACACCACCATGCTATCCGAGGCAGAGCAACCGTTGACGCTGCCGGAAACCGATAACGTGTTGGCACCTTTTTGCAACGTGACTGAAGCAGCACCTGAACCTAGTAAATTGATCAATGTGGTAAAAGTACCGCTCTGACTGAAAAACGGCACCCCGTTGAGGTAGGCAGTCACTTGGCCTTGATCGCCCGAATTGGCGGTACCGGAACCTGTACCCGATACCCCGACTTGCGCTGTACTGACAGTACTTCCGCGTGCTGGAGAGGTGAATTGTAGCGAACAGGCCTGAACACGGTGATTTAAAGTTAAACCTAGCAACAAGATCATGCCGATTTGATACCACCGTCGCCCTGCAATAATGGGTAATAGGCTCAGTTTGCGAACAGTGATATTCAAGAAAACGCGTTGGTTAAGGCATAATTTCGTAAACAGGTTCATAGAATCCCTCTGAACATAGTGATGTTAATCTTGCCACAGGTGACGGAATGGACTATTAGCCGCGTTTACGCGAATATGACTCACCGGCTAACTCAATGGACATTCAGACCTGGGCGATTATTACATGCAGCCATTCTCAATCTCTAACAATGATCATTTTCTCATTGGCTGCTAACGCACCAAGTAATGCGTCCAGAAAGCCTAGCATAAAATAATAAAGACGTATTGGCGCTATACGGACATTGGCTGAGATAACCTATTTGAGCATTTGGATTAAAGTCCAAAGGCAGTAAGTCTTTGAACAAATAAAGTTATTCAGGCAAATGGGCGCTGGTAAAGCAACTGTTAAATTTAATCCACTTTGGAATAAAATTTTCGATGTTACTCATTTACGAAGGAATCCTTACGGTTCCCCCGTTTGTTCGAGAAGGCGATACGGTCGTCGTGCATAGCATGGACCGCTTGGCGAGAAATCTGGATGACTTACGGCGCTTGGTTCAGCAATTAACCAAACGCGGCGTGCGCATCGAGTTCGTCAAGGAATGCTTGACTTTCACTGGCGAAGATTCGCCGATGGCCAATTTATTGCTTTCTGTCATGGGGGCGTTTGCCGAGTTCGAACGGGCGCTGATCCGCGAACGGCAGCGCGAAGGCATTGCGCTGGCCAAACAGCGCGGCGCTTACCGGGGGCGCAAGAAAGCACTATCGACTGAGCAGGTAGCAGAGTTACAAAGCCGGGCCAGCGCCGGCGAGCAGAAAGCCAAGTTGGCCCGCGAGTATGGCATTAGCCGCGAAACCCTATACCAATATTTGAAGACCACTGAGTAATCATGTCCAGGCGCTTGGTTTTGTCCGCTATGGAACGAGGCAGTTTGCTGGCCTTGCCTGATACTCAAGACGACCTGATTCGCCATTACACTTTCAATGAATCCGACTGGGCTCTGATTCGACAGCGCCGGGGCGATGCCAATCGCCTTGGTTTCGCGGTGCAGCTTTGCCTGCTGCGCTACCCTGGTTACGCTTTAGCTGCGAATGCAACTGTAGCGGAATCGGTAATCCACTGGATCGCCGGCCAAATCAAGACCGATCCCGGCGCTTGGCGAAAATACGGCGAGCGCGATGAAACGCGGCGCGAACATTTCCAGGAACTGCGCGGCTATCTTGGAGTATCGGCCTTCGGATTATCCGATTTCCGGTTTCTGGTGAAAACACTGGCCGATCTCGCCATGCAAACCGATAAAGGTGTAGTGTTAGCGGCTCATGCTTTGGAAGCATTGCGCCAACGCAAAGTGATTCTACCGACGCTTACCGTGATTGAGCGAGCCTGTGCCGAAGCTATCACCCGCGCGAATCGCAGCATCTACCGGGCGTTGGCCCAGCCGCTCACGGCGTTGCATCGACAACGGCTCGACGAACTGCTGAAAATCAAGCCGGATTCCAACACGACTTGGCTGGTTTGGCTACGTCAATCGTCTTTGAAGCCCAATTCCCGCTATATGCTGGAACACATCGAGCGGCTGAAAACCTTTCAGGCCATTGCCTTGCCGGACGGCATTGGTCGGCACATTCACCAGAACCGGCTATTAAAAATCGCGCGCGAAGGTGGGCAAATGACGCCGCAGGAC
>NZ_LUUG01000088.1 GCF_001644035.1 Methylomonas methanica | reverse complement strand
ACAGAGTATCTAACGGGCTAATCCGTTCAAAAGCTCCGGTGCTCGGCGCGGCATACGGGAGAAAACCCAGTCGCGAAATTTGAAATTGTCTAATAATTGCAAAGCGCGTAACTCGTAAGGCTTATTCTATTTTATAACCATATGTATTGAGTTTTATGGTCTTGTACACGTGTGGCATCGAATAAGTAATTTTTAGTATGATACAGAAAGTTGTTGTTAGAATTAATAGTGCGGCCTCCATCTTGACTTGGGAACGGTCAGAAAAATTTATAATGCCACTAATTAAAAAATAATGAATAATATCAATGGTTTTGAGCTTCACTATTATTTTAGTGATAAATCCCACGAAATAGATGCATTCGTTCGAAATAGATGTGAAGCTGAGCTGTTAGGAATTATTATTGAAGCTTCGCACATCTTAGAAATAGAAGTATCCTTAATCAAGGATGTGTATAACGAGGGCGGGTTTCGCGATATTTGGAAAGCACTTGGAGACAATCAAGGTTCTATTGCAATTCTGTTAACAATAATTCAAATTATAATTTCAGTCGCCCCTCATCTCAATTTTGAAAGCAAAGAACTCGAATTAGAGGAAAAAAGATTGGCTATTGAAGAGAAAAGGTTGAATATAGAGAAGTTGAAGCAAGAAATTGAGAATGGAAAGATTAACAGTAAAGCAGTAAATGAAGCTGCTTTAGCAGTTAGCTCGAATCTTAAGATTATCAAGCGCAAATCAAATTTTTACTCTCGAATAGAAGAATATCAAAAAGTGACAAAAATTGGGATAACTATTTTAGATGAGAAGAGAAATCCTGTAGCTGATGAGGTCGTTGTTCTGAGATCTGATTTTTACAAGCATATTCTTGGTACAAATCGATTGAGAAGTGAAGAAGATGATAAA
This sequence comes from Methylomonas methanica, assembly GCF_001644035.1. Taxonomy (GTDB): domain Bacteria; phylum Pseudomonadota; class Gammaproteobacteria; order Methylococcales; family Methylomonadaceae; genus Methylomonas; species Methylomonas methanica_A. The sequence goes on along the minus strand of NZ_LUUG01000088.1, from coordinate 168,289 downwards.
GCGATTATTGAAATAATTTCACCAGTTTTAAAAGAGGGGCGTTATAAATGGAAGGGAGTCTATAAGGATGCGCCTATAAGTTTTGAAATGAATGACCACTCTTTTCGTGATGCAGTTTTGATAGACAATATTCCGTTCCGACACGGGAGTAAAATAGTTTGTGCTCTCGTAGCTCATAGGGAGCTTGACGAGGCTGGAAATATCAAAGTCACCGGATATTCCGTTACGACCGTTCTTGAAAAAATTGATGGAGATACCGTAACGGAAACAATTCAAGGAAAGAAATATCGACACGCAAAAAAACTATCAAAGTCTCAAAGTGATTTATTTGGAAGCTGGTAATAACTTGGCTGGATTTCATAGTCATTCAAGCTGAAGTGTTTCCAACGGGAACTGACTAAGGGCTTTTTGATTCGGTGAAGGGGCTTCTCCCGTTATTTCGCCCCGAGCATCGCAGCTTTTGGCGAGAAAAGCCCGACAGGGGAGCTGCAGGGATGCCGCTCGTTTTCGGAGGGGGAGGGAAGCCCCTTCCGAAAACCCTCGCCAAAAGCGACAAATTTGTCTGGAGCAAATTTGAACAGCCGATAGGCTGGCCCGCAGGGCGAAAACCATGGCTGGTTTTCGTAAAAGCGCAGGATAAAGGCGGAATGTCGGGTGGCCTTTTCTTTGAATACTTTCTTTTGGCCGAAAATTGCTCCTGCATTTTCGGCATTCGCCACATCCCTGTGGTTTGCCAAGCAAAAGAAAGTATCTCGGCTGTCGGGCCGAGACCCGACATACAAAAATCGTCGCGTCAGCGACACAAAATCACTTTTCGTATAAACAAAAACTTGCTCTAACTAGTTTTTGTTTATACATTAATGTCTCATGATCATCGAGTTCGATCCTGCAAAAAATGCCAGAAACATCCTCGAACGTGGCTTGAGCTTCGAGCGAGTGGCAGATTTTGACTGGTCTAGCGCTATTGCAACGGAAGATGTCCGTAAAGAGTATCCGGAGAGGCGCTTTGTCGCGGCGGGTTACCTGAATGATCGCTTGCATATCCTGTGCTTCACCCCGATTAGCGGTGGTATCCGCGTGATTAGTTTCCGAAAAGCAAATTTAAGGGAGTCCCGTAAATATGGCAAAACCATTACCGTTGACTGATGCGGACGGCGAAGTTCGCGAGCTGACCGAAACCGATTTTAAACAGATGCGTCCCGCCGGCGAAGTATTTGCCGAGCTATTCGGCGCGGAGCAGGCAGTTGAAATGCTCAAGCCCAAGGGTGGTCGGCCACATAAGGATTCACCGAAAGTATTTACCGGGATAAGGCTGGATGCCGAGGTGCTGGAGGCTTTTCGTGCTACTGGTAAAGGCTGGCAGACTAGGATGAACGATGCGTTGAAGGAATGGCTGAAGGATCATTCGCCGGCGTGAGAGCCCTACAGCTTTTGTTTTGACCAATCAAAAGAAAGTATCGCGGCTGTCGGTCCGCGACGGACCTATAAAAATCCATCGCGAAAACGACACAAAAATTAGTCTAGCGCCGCCAAAGCCGCTTCCGGCGCCCTGTCCAATACTTTCAGCAACGCCTTGGCCGCGCCGGTCGGTGAGCGTTTGCCTTGTTCCCAGTTGCGGATCGTTTCAAGCGATACGTCGATGCGTTTGGAAAATTCGGCTTGGCTTAATCCCAGGCGATTGCGGACTCGGCGGGCGAAGCGCGCGGCGTCCTGCATCGCATTGGTTTCGTCCTGGACAATTTGTTGGGCTATATCGGCTTCCGTGGTGGTATCGATACGAGCGGGATCGACACGACCAACTTCTGAATCCGGTTCAATTTTCATGGAATTTGATCTCTCGTTGGTTGGCTTTGCGGGCCGAGATAATCCGAATCGCCTCGGGACGTGGAGTGTAGACCACGACAAATAGGCGCTGGTGAATCATTCCCATCATTCACGGATTCGATCACCGCATCCGCTGGATTTGATCGGCGGCGAACACCATGGTTTCTTTTCCGGGGCTTGTTTCGTTGTAATCAATCGACACCGGCCACACGTGAGTAAAGCTCCATTCCGCGATGGGGCTCATCGTTTGATCATAGGCAATCAAGGTAGCATCTACTCGCTCCCGGCTTCCTTTTCCAACCTGTTGCCGCCAATTCCAAAATTCAAGCGATTTCCCTAGGCTTTTGCTGCAGGTTAGATTTTTAACCGACTGACGTCCGGGTATCTTAATGATAGCGTATTCGCCGCGCGGGCCAGTCAATGGCCGTTCAATAACTTCGTTCTGCGAACCCAATCCTTTACAGTCAGTGAAATAGGTAGTGATACCGCCGGCGCTAAATTCGTAGTGCACAGGCCGGCCGGCGCTGCCATTGGGATCCTCAATGGCACCACCGTTGGCTGATGAGACCATGACAAAACCCAATATAACGCTTAAAACACTGTTAAATCTGTTCATAAAATACCCTCTAAAAAATAAAAATTATTCGGTTCAGCAGGCTGTTGATTTTCTCGGTATTTGAATTTTTCTACACAACATGCAGTGCTTATGGAGGAATAAAGTCACTATGTGTTGGGCCGGGATTATCAAAAATCGCATTTTTCAACAACCTGTTAAATCTAATTTGGCAAATTGAATGCCAATTTTCTTTAATCAAGGCTATAAGAGGCTATCTATTTGAATATAAAAAATTTTTAGTAATTTACGATCAAGAAACATCACCACGAACACGGCCTGTGGGCCACGATATATCGTTTTTAGCGCGACATTTCGTTACAACGAAACTTGGTTAGACTCCGCAAAAAACATCCAAAATATTTTCGAACCTGGTTTGAGCTTCGAGTCAGTAGTTGATTTAGATTGGTCTAGCGCGACTGCAACAGAAGATGTTCGTAAAGATTCTCCAGCGCGACGTTTTGTTGCGGCGGGTTACCTGAATGGCAGGCAGCATATTCTGTGTTTCACCGCCGATTGGCGGTGGAATTCGGGTAATTAGTTTCCGAAAAGCAAATTTAAGAGAGGCCCGCAAATATGGTAAATCCATTACCGTTGACTGAGGCAGACAGCGAAGTTCGCGAACTGACTGAAACCGATTTTAAACGGGTGCGCCCCGCCAGTGAGCTGTTTGCTGAGCTGTTCGGTGCGGAGTCAAGCGCCTGAAATGCTTAAGCCCAAGGGCGGCAGGCCACGTAAGGATTCACCTAAAGTGTTTACCGGGATTAGGCTGGATGCCGAGGTGTTGGAGGCTTTTCGTGCTACCGGCAAAGGTTGGCAGACTTGGATGAATGATGCCTTGAAAGAATGGCTGAAGGACCATTCTCCGGCATAATTTGCAGGCCGGAAATGCTTTCGCTTATCCGGCCTCGACTAGACTGTTGACTAAATTCTAAATTCCGCCGACCGCGCATGCGCAGTCAAACTCTCACCCCGCGCCAACACCGAAGCAATCTTGCCCAAATTCTGCGCGCCAACCGCCGAACAATTGATCAAGCTGCTGCGCTTTTGGAAATCGTAAACCCCTAAGGGCGACGAATACCGGGCAGTGCTGGAGGTAGGCAGAACATGGTTTGGGCCGGCGCAGTAATCGCCCAGCGCTTCGGCGGTGAAACGGCCCATGAATATGGCGCCGGCGTTATGGATTTGCTCACACAAGGCTTCCGGTTCCGCTACGGACAACTCCAAATGTTCCGGGGCGATGCGGTTGGCGACTTGCGCGGCTTCGGAAAGAGTGGCAACTTTGATAAACGCGCCGCGTCCGGTCAGTGAAGCGCGGATAATGTCGGCGCGTTCCATTTCCGGCAGCAATTTGTTGATGCTGGCTTCCACTTGTTGCAGAAAACCGGCGTCGTCACTGATCAAAATGGCTTGGGCATTTTCGTCGTGTTCGGCTTGCGAGAACATGTCCATGGCAATCCAGTCCGGGTTGGTCTGGCCGTCGCAGATGATCAAAATCTCGGATGGGCCGGCGATCATGTCGATACCGACTTGGCCGAACACCAGCTTTTTGGCGGTAGCCACATAGATATTGCCGGGGCCGACGATTTTGTCCACGGCCGGAATCGATTCGGTGCCATAAGCTAAAGCTGCCACGGCTTGCGCGCCACCGATAGTGAATACCCGGTCCACGCCGGCCACATGCGCCGCCGCCAATACCAGTGCATTGGTTTCGCCGCGCGGGGTGGGGACCACCATGATAAGTTCGCCGACACCGGCGACTTTGGCCGGAATGGCGTTCATCAACACCGATGAAGGATAGGCGGCTTTGCCACCGGGCACATAGAGGCCGGCTTTATCCAGCGCTGTGACTTTTTGGCCCAACACTGTGCCGTCAATCTCGGTGTATTGCCAGGATTGCAGTTTTTGATGCTCGGCGTAAGCACGGACCCTGTCAGCGGCGGTTTGCAACGCGATGGCTTGGGTGCTGGGTAGGGTATCCCAGGCCTGTTGCAACGCAGCTTGGTCCAGTTCCAACTCGGCAGCGGTTTTAAAGGCGGTGCTGTCGAAGCGGTTGGTGTACTCCAGCAGAGCTTTGTCGCCGCGTTTTTTAACGTCGGTGATGATGTCCAGCACGCGTTTGTGTATTTCCAGGTCGTCGCTGGCGTCCCAAGCTAAACGGGCTTGCAGTTGTTTGTCAAAATCGACGGCTGCACTGTCTAGGCGCAGCATCTTGATCGCAGTCATGATGACGCCCTCTGGGCCAACGTGGTTTCGAACTGATCGATGAGTGCTTGAATGGCTTGATGTTTCATTTTCATCGCTGCTTTATTTACCACCAGTCGAGAAGTGATGTTGGCGATAAGTTCCCGTGGTTCCAGGCCGTTGGCTTTCAGGGTGTTGCCAGTGTCGACCAAATCGACGATGCAATCGGCCAAACCGACCAGCGGTGCCAATTCCATCGAGCCGTATAACTTGATGATTTCGGCTTGAATGCCCAAATTGGCGTAATAGCTCTGCGCGGTTTTGACGTATTTGGTCGCAACCCGCAAGCGGCCTTTCACTTCCGGGGCATTGACCGGGCCGGCGGTCATCAAGCGGCAACCGGCGATGCCTAAGTCCAGCGGTTCGTAGAGGCTTTCCGCGCCGTGTTCCATCAATACGTCCTTGCCGGCGATACCCATATCCGCCGCGCCGTATTCCACAAAGGTGGGAACGTCGGTGGCGCGGATGATCACCAACTGCACGTCGGGGCGGGTGGTTTGCAGAATCAGTTTGCGGCTTTTGTCCGGATCGTCGATCGGCGTGATGCCGGCCTGTTCCAGAAACGGCAGAGCTTCTTCGTAAATACGGCCTTTGGATACGGCAATGGTCAACATGGTTTTGCGATGAGGTTAGTTAGGAACGCGGCGAATGGTGGCGCCCAATTGCGACAGTTTTTCTTCGATGTGATCGTAGCCACGGTCGATATGGTAAATCCGGTCCACCAGGGTTTCGCCTTCCGCCACCAGACCTGCCAGTACCAAGCTGGCGGACGCCCGTAAGTCGGTAGCCATGACTGGTGCGGCTTTTAACTGGCTACTGCCGGTGCAGATCGCGGTATTGGACTCTAGTTTGATCTGCGCACCCATGCGTTGCAGTTCCTGCACGTGCATGAAGCGGTTTTCAAATACGGTTTCGGTGATCAGGCCCACGCCTTCAGCTACGGAATTCAGAGCGGTGAATTGCGCCTGCATGTCGGTCGGGAACGCCGGATACGGGGCGGTGCGGACGGTAACGGCTTTGGGACGTTTGCCGTGCATATTCAGCTCGATCCAGTTCTCGCCGCAGGTGATATCGGCGCCGGCTTCTTTTAATTTAACCAGTACCGCGTCCAAGGTGCTGGGGTCGGTGTTTTTCAATTTGACATGGCCGCGGCTGATCGCTCCGGCCACTAGGTAGGTACCGGTTTCGATGCGGTCGGGCAGGATGTCGTAATGCAAGCCTTCCACGCCCAGTCTTTCCACACCTTCCACGGTCAGAATGTCGGTGCCGACGCCGGTGATTTTGGCGCCCATTTTGTTCAGAAAATGCGCCAGGTCGGTGACTTCCGGTTCTTTCGCGGCGTTTTCAATGATGGTGATGCCTTCGGCCAGTGTCGCAGCCATCAGGATATTTTCGGTACCGGTTACGGTGACTTTATCCAGCACCAAATGGCAGCCTTGCAAGCGCTTAACTTTGGCATGGATATAGCCGGCTTCGACGGTAATATCGGCACCCATTTTAAGCAGCGAGTCGATGTGAATATCCACTGGCCGGGTGCCGATGGCGCAACCGCCGGGCAGCGAGACATACGCTTCGCCGAAGCGGGCCAGTAACGGTCCCAATACCAGAATCGAGGCGCGCATGGTTTTCACCAGCTCGTAAGGTGCTTCGTATTTGTCGATAGTGCTGGTATCCACTTCGATGTTCATCTTTTCGTCGACGGTCAGGCGCACGCCCATTTGTCCCAACAATTCCATGGTGGTGGTAATGTCGTGCAAATGCGGAATGTTGCCGACGCTGACCGGCACATCGGACAACAGGGTGGCGGCCAGAATAGGCAGAGCGGCGTTTTTGGCGCCGGAGATTCTCAGTTCGCCGTGCAGCGGTTGACCGCCGGTAATCAGTAATTTATCCATGGATTTTTATTGGTTTGTAAATTGGAACGCAGCTTAATGCGTGTGGATTGCAAAATATTCGGTTTCGTCCAGGCCGCTGAGTTTGGCCAATGCCAGCAGCTGAGCCGGGATGTTCTTAAAGGACAGCTTGACCCGGCCCATCCGGCTGAGTCTGATCCATTCGATCATCAAGGCCAGACCGGCGCTATCGGTGGTCTGTACTTTGGCGAGATCGATGCACATGCTATCCATGCCTTTCAAGAACTTAAAGGATTGCAAGGTTTGTTTGTCGATGCTGGCAAAAGTCAGGCTGCCTTCCACGGTAAAGTGGCCGGGAGACTGTTCGGTTAATGTCAGCTTGGACATTATTTGCCTTCCGCTTTGTTCAGCATGAATTTGCCTATCATTTCTTCCAGGACGATGGCAGAGCTGGTGATATCGATGGTGCTTTTATCCTTCAAATATTCATCCGACGAACCGGGGTCCAGGCTGACGTACTGTTCTCCCAGCAGGCCGGCGGTATAAATGCTGACGCCGGAATCGCTGGGAAGATTGTTGTATTGCGATTCGATGCGCATTTCCACGATGGATTCGTGGCTGTCCTTGTCCAGCCGAATTGCCGAGACGCGGCCGATGCGCACGCCGGCAACGGACACCGGGGATTTGACTTTCAGGCCGCCGCTATTTTGAAAGTGGGCGATGACGGTGTAGCTGTCGTCGCCGGTGTAGCTACCGAGATTGCTGACTTGCAGCGCCATGTAAAACAAGGCGGCAACGCCGCTGGCGACAAAAAAACCGACCAGAGTATCCTGGGTCTTGGAATGCTGCATGTTAAATGTCTCCAAACATGAGTGCGGTTAAAATGAAATCGAGTGCCAGAACCGAAAAGGCTGAATTGACCACAGTGCGAGTGGTGGCGCGACTGACGCCTTCCGAGGTCGGAATCGCGTCGTAACCTTCGAATAAGGCTATCCAGGACACCACAAAACCAAACACCACGCTTTTGAGGATGCCGTTCATGATGTCTTCTTGAAAATCGATGCTGGCTTGCATCTGCGCCCAGAAAGCGCCGTCGTCAACGCCAAGCATGCCCACGCCGACCACATGGCCGCCCATGATGCCGATGGCGCTGAACAAGGCCGCCAATAAAGGCATGGACAGAAAACCGGCCAGGAAGCGCGGCGAAATAATGCGCTTGATCGGATCGACAGCCATCATTTCCATGCCGGATAATTGTTCGGTGGCCTTCATCAAGCCGATTTCTGCGGTCAATGCCGAGCCGGCCCGACCGGCAAACAATAGAGCAGATACCACAGGTCCCAGTTCGCGTACCAAAGAGGCGGCGACCATCACGCCCAGCGATTCCTCGGCGCCGAAGTCGGACAGAATATTAAAACCTTGCAGGCCCAGTACCATGCCGACGAACAGGCCGGAGATGGTGATAATCAGAAATGACAAAACGCCAACCGAATACACCTGCTTGATCAGTAAGTTGGGGCGCGGCACCACATCACTGATGCCGGTCAACGTGTGGCTCAGAAAAAACGAGGCACGACCGAGCTTGGCAAAGCTGCTGCGCGTGGTTTTTCCCAGATTTTGCAGAAATTGAAACATTGTTGAATACAAGGTAGTTATTTGCTCGCCAGCAGGTCGTCGAGGTAATCAGGCGCTGAATAGTGAAAGTGTACAGGGCCGTCGGCATCGCCGTGCATAAACTGTTGCACCCACTCCGAATCGGATTGCTGCAACTCTTGTGGGGTACCCTGACCAATGATTTTGCCTCCCGACAATACATAAATGTAATCGGCTATGGCGGCGGTTTCCTGTACGTCATGCGAAACAATGATGCTAGTCAGGCCCAGAGTGGTGTTAAGTGACTTGATCAAGTGCACCAGTGCGCCCTTGGAAATCGGATCCTGGCCGGTAAACGGTTCGTCGTACATGATCATCAGTGGGTCGAGGGCGATGGCGCGGGCCAGCGCAACTCGGCGAGCCATGCCGCCGGACAACTCGTTGGGCATCAAATGCCGCGCACCGCGTAGGCCCACCGCGTGCAGCTTCATCAATACTAAAGTGCGGATCATCGATTCCGGCAAATGGGTGTGTTCTCGCATCGGAAACGCCACGTTATCGTACACACTCATGTCGGTCAGCAGGGCGCCGCTTTGGAACAGCATGCCCATGCGTTTACGCAATTCGTAGAGTTCGCGAGTTTTCAGGCGGTGAACATTTTGCCCATCCACATGAATTTGGCCGCGGTCAGGCGCCAATTGGCCGCCGATCAATTTCAAAAGCGTGGTCTTGCCGGTGCCGCTGGGGCCCATGATGGCCGTGACTTTGCCGCGTTGGATCTCCAGGCTGACGGCGTCGAAAATTTTTCTGGGGCCTCTGGAAAAGCTCAAGTTACTAATAGAAACGATATTGTCTTCAGGACTTGCGCTATTGGCCATCTACCGGAATCACAGGAGTTTTTGGATTGGGAACAGGCTATTTTCTATGACTCGTCGAGAATAAGTCAATGACTTGGGGTGAAAAGTCGGTTAATAACATGCAATAATGGTTCCTTTTTGTTTCGGTGCGTGGAGTTAATTTGCGTGGGTTGTGATCAAGACATACAGGCGTTGGCGTTGGCGGTGATTCAGACCGAAATGCAGGCGGTTGCCGGCTTGGCTGCACGCATCGATGAGCAATTTGTTAGCGCCTGCCGTTTGCTGCTGGCCTGTAAAGGCCGGGTGGTGGTCACAGGTATGGGCAAATCCGGGCATATTGCCGGTAAAATTGCCGCCACGCTTGCCAGTACCGGCACCCCGGCTTTCTTTGTACATCCGGGAGAAGCCAGTCACGGCGATCTTGGCATGATTACCCGGCAGGACGTGGTGCTGGCTTTGTCCAATTCCGGCGAAACCGAAGAAATCCTGACGATATTGCCTATTATTAAGCGACTCGGTGTGCCTCTGATTGCGCTGACCGGTAATCCCGATTCCGCTTTGGCCCGGTTTGCCAGCGTACACATCAACGTCGCGGTCGAACAAGAGGCTTGTCCATTGGGTCTGGCGCCGACCGCCAGCACCACGGCTGCACTGGTAATGGGCGACGCATTGGCGGTTTCGCTATTGGAAACCAAGGGCTTTACCCGCGATGATTTTGCGTTGTCGCACCCTGGCGGCAGTTTGGGTAAGCGTTTATTGTTGCAGGTCAACGACATCATGCATAGCGGTAGCGAAGTGCCGGTGGTTACTGATACCGTTTTGGTGAGTGATGCCTTACTGGAAATGACAGGCAAGAAGCTGGGTATGACCGCAGTGATCGATGGCGAGGGACGGGTCACCGGGATATTTACCGATGGTGACTTGCGGCGGATGCTGGAAAAAAATCTGGATGTGCATGCCACCCGAATCGCCCAAGTCATGACCGGCCCTTGCAAAGTGATCGATGTGAATATGTTGGCGGCGGAGGCCATGCAAATCATGGAAAGTAAAAAAATCAATGCCCTATTGGTCGTCGACAACCAACAAAAGTTGTTGGGTGCCTTGAATATGCACGATTTGCTGCGGGCCGGCATAGTCTGAGAGTAGCAAATGATGTTGGATTTAAATCCCCAATTACTGAGTATTGTTAAGCAACTAAAGCTGTTAATTTTGGACGTGGATGGCGTGCTGACCGACGGTCGCTTGTTCTTCGACGACAACGGCAAGGAATACAAATGTTTTCACGCCCGCGACGGGCACGGCATTAAATTGCTGCGTCAGACCGGCGTGGAAGTGGCAGTAATTTCCGGTCGCAAATCCAATTCAGTCACGCTGCGCATGCAGGGCCTAGGGGTCGAACTAGTCTATCAAGGCCACGAGAACAAGCGCGCGGCATTCGCGGAAATTTTGCAGCGCCTGGCGTTGACGCCCGAACAAGTGGCGTATATCGGCGACGACATTCTGGATTTGCCTGTCATGCGTCAGGTGGGTTTTGCGGTTGCGGTGCAAGATGCCAATTTCGTGCTCAAGGGCCACGCGCATTGGCAAACACAGACTGCCGGCGGTTTAGGCGCGGTTCGGGAAGTATGCGATTTAATCATGCAAGTCCAAGGTAGCTTTGACGGCGTGCTGCAAACCTATTTATGACTGTACTGAAAAATCTACAGATTTTTATTTATGTCGGCTTGGCCGCATTGTTGTCATGGTGGCTGGTACAGCTCAATGAACAGCGTGACGCCGAAATGAAAATTGTCGAAAATAGTCCGGATTTTTTTAGCCTGGGTTATTTCAAAAAAGAAATGAATATCGACGGCGTGCCGAAAAGCGAATTGGCGGCGGAAAAAATGCAGCACTTTAAAGCCGACGGCAGCACGCATCTGGAAAAGCCGGTGATGACTTTGTATAACCCCAACCAGATGCCTTGGCTGATCAGGGCCGACAGCGGCGTGATGGCGGCGGACGGCGATAATTTACAACTCAACGGTAGTGCTTATATCAACCGGGAAGCGTCGAAGACCAATTCGGCGCTGACCATCAATACATCGGATTTGCGGGTGAAACTCGCCAGCCATTATGCGGAGACACAGGCGTGGGCGGAGATCGTCAGCCCGCCCAACAAAACGGCGGGAGTAGGAATGGAAGCGACTTTTGTTAGTCCGATTCACCTGAAATTGTTGTCCAAAGTGAAAGGTCGCTATGAAATTAAGTAAAATGGTCGGTCTAGGCCTGTTATTCTCGGCGCGGATGGCGTTTGGTCTGGAGTCGGATTCCGAACAACCCATCTACATCGATTCGGATAATGCGGTTTACGACGAAAAGGCGCAGATCAGCACCTATACCGGCAATGTGGTTGCTACTCAGGGGACGATCAGAATCGATGGCGATAAGTTGGTGGTTTACTTGAAGGATGGTGCGATTATCAAATTGATTGCCACCGGTAAACCGTCGCGATTCAAACAGTTGCCTGCGGTTGGCAAGGAAGAAATGCACGGGGAAGGATTGATCAACGAATTTTACCCCGACCAGAATTTGCTGAAATTTATGAAAAATGCCTCGGTTTGGCAGGGTGATGCCAAACAATCCAGTGACTATATCGAGTACGATACCAAGAACTCCTTGCTGAAGGCTGGTGAGGCGCAGTCGGACGGCAAGCGCGTGCACTCGGTTATTAAACCTAAGCCCAAGCAGGCGCAATAATGGCGCGATTGGTTGCGGAACAGCTGTTTAAACGCTACAACAACCGAAATGTGGTCGATGGGGTCAGTCTGCGGGTCGATACCGGGGAAGTAGTAGGTTTGCTGGGCCCGAACGGCGCCGGGAAAACCACCAGCTTTTACATGATGGTGGGTTTAGTCAAAGCCGATAGCGGTGAGATTTTTCTCGACGAGCAACGCATCACGCATCATCCGATGCATCGGCGCGCGCGCTTGGGGATCGGTTATCTGGCGCAAGAAGCTTCGGTATTCCGTAAATTAAGCGTGGCTGATAATTTACGCGCGGTTTTACAGATTCGGGCGGATTTGACTGACGGTCAAATCGAGTTGTTGATTGACGAGTTACTGACAGAGTTTAATATCAACCACTTGCGTAATCAGGTGGCACTGGGGCTGTCAGGTGGTGAGCGGCGCCGGGTGGAAATTGCTCGGGCGCTAGCGAGCGAGCCGCAGTTTATCCTGCTGGACGAACCGTTTGCCGGGGTCGATCCGATTTCGGTGCTGGAACTGCAAAAAATCATTGCGCACTTGAAGCACCGGGGTATCGGTATTTTGATTACCGAGCACAAAGTGAGGGAAACATTGGAGATTTGCGATCGCGCTTATATTTTGAATAATGGGCAGGTTATCGCCGAAGGCCAGTCGCGCCAGTTGGTGGATAACGAAGAGGTGCGTAGAGTGTATCTAGGCGAGAAATTTAGTTTATGAAATTCGAATAGTCATGAAGCAATCTCTACAACTCCGTATCGGTCAAAGTCTGACCATGACGCCGCAATTGCAGCAGGCGATCAAACTGTTGCAGATGTCGACTCTGGATTTGCAACAGGAAATCCAGCAAGCCTTGGAATCCAACATGATGTTGGAAATCGATGAAGAGGAGTTGCCTAATCTCGAGTTCAGGGACAAAAAGCTGGAAAACACCGATCAGCAGACCAGCGAAGGTTCGCAAACCGATATGCCGGACGAATTGCCGGTCGATGTCAGTTGGGACGACGTTTACGAAAGTTCGTTGCCCAGCGGCGGAGATGAAGGCGATAGCCCGGAATTCGAAGCCTTTCGCGGCAAGTCAGAGTCTTTAAGGGATCATCTGGTCTGGCAGTTGGAGTTGATTCCAATCTCGGATCGCGATTATGCGATTGCTACGTCTATCATCGACGCCGTTAATGACGACGGTTATGTGACCAGCGAATTGGCGGATATTTTCCAGGGATTGCAGGATCAACTGGAAGGCTTGGAAATGGATGAAGTCCTCGCCGTGCTGCATATGGTACAAAACTTCGATCCTGTCGGCGTAGCCGCGTTGGATTTGGCCGATTGTCTGGGCTTGCAGCTGCAGCAATTGCCGGTTACGACGCCTTATCGGTCGGAAGCTTTGGAGTTCGTGCATAGACATTTGGATTTATTGGCCAGTTGCGATCAGGCCCGCCTGATGAAGCGGATTGGCCTGACCGAGGATGTGCTGAAGGGCGTATTGGCGCTGATTAGAACCCTAGATCCCAAGCCGGGTGCGCGCTTGCAGGATTCGGATGTCGAATATGTGGTACCTGATGTGTTTGTCGCCAAAGTCAGCGGCCAGTGGCTGGTTAGCCTGAACCCGGAGATTGCGCCCAAATTGCGCGTCAATCCTTTTTATTCCGGGATGATCAAGCGTGCCGACAACAGTCATGACAACGTCAGCATGAAAAATCATCTGCAGGAAGCGCGCTGGTTCATTAAAAGCCTGCATAGCCGCAACGACACCTTGTTGCGCGTGGCCAGAAGCATCGTCGAAAAACAAGGCGATTTTTTCGAGCACGGCGCGATTGCGATGAAGCCGATGGTATTGCGAGATATTGCCGAGGAGTTGGAGTTGCACGAGTCGACGATCTCTCGGGTTACCACGCAAAAATACATGCACACCCCGCACGGTGTGATCGAATTTAAATATTTTTTCTCCAGCCATGTTAGTACCGATGGTGGGGGAGAGTGTTCGGCGACCGCGATTCGGGCGCTGATAAAAGAGTTGGTCGGCAGTGAAAATCCGGCCAAGCCATTGAGCGATAGTAAAATATCGGACTTATTGAATGAGAAGGGCATTAATGTCGCGCGCCGCACCATTGCCAAATATCGGGAAGCGATGTCCATTCCTTCAACCAGCCAGCGGAAAAGGCACATTTGATCAATCTGGAAGAATAATTTTTAAAAACAGGAGTATTCCATGCAAGTCAGTATCACAGGTCATCACGTAGAAGTCACCGAAGCATTGAAAGCCTACGTTGATGAAAAAATCAGCAAAATCAAACGTCATTTCGACAATGTCGTTGATGTTCACGTCATTTTGACCGTTGAGAAGCTTGAGCAAAAAGCCGAAGCAGCCGTGCAAATCAGCGGCGCCAAACTGTATGCCGAAGATGTGCAAGAAGATATGTACGCGGCTATCGACAGCATGGTCGACAAACTCGACAGACAAATCGTCAAACATAAAGAAAAAAATCAGAACCATCGTTAATTTGAGCTTGAGCGATACAGAGTGAATAGGCTTATTTGCTCTGTATCGGTTTGGATATGAAACTAGTCATCGTTAGCGGCTTATCGGGATCGGGCAAGAGTATCGCTTTGGATACCTTGGAAGATTGCGGCTATTACTGTATCGACAATCTTCCCGTGACCTTACTCGAGGATTTTGTCGATCATGTGATGCTGAAAGATCCGGCGACCTACAGTAAAACAGCCATCGGTATCGATGCCAGAAACCGTAATCAGAAGTTGGCGGACTTTCCGGATAGTCTGAGCTTTATTCGCAACAAAGGTATCGATTGCGAGCTGGTTTACATGGAGGCGGACGAGAACATTATTCTGAAGCGTTACAGTGAAACGCGCCGCCGCCATCCGTTGACGACTGAAAGCCGGCCGCTACGCGAGGCTCTGGAAATCGAACGGGAAATGCTGCGGCCCGTGGCGACCCGTGCCGACATAGTCATCGATACCAGTTTTACCCACTATCATCAGTTGCGGGATTTGCTGAAAAACCGGTTGGGCGAAAAGGGCAAAAGCTCTTTGTCGATTTTGTTTCAGTCCTTCGGTTTTAAATACGGTATTCCGCTGGATGCCGACTTTGTGTTCGATGCCCGCAGTTTGCCCAATCCCTATTGGGCGCCGGAGCTGAGAGGATTGACCGGTAAGCACGCCGAGGTCATCGATTTTTTGCAGAACGAAGTGATCGTGAAAGAGTTTCTGCATGACATAGGTTATTTCATCGGTCGCTGGGCGCCGCGCTTCGAGTCGGATAATCGCAGTTATTTAACCATAGCGATCGGTTGTACCGGCGGTCAACATCGCTCGGTTTACCTGGTTGAGGCATTAAGTAAGCACTTTCAAACTATTACTCCTAACGTTATCGTCAGGCATCGGGAATTGCGTTAACGCAATTACCCAGCCCAATTTCTTGGTTTTTACCCATGACATCAGCAGCAAAGCTTGAAAATACCGAGCATCTTTTAGATCGCGCCATCGAAGTGCTGGCAAAAGACTCTCTGATCGAGATTAGGAACTTAGTGCGTTCCTTATATCCGGCGGAAGCGGCACATATTCTCGAGTCGTTGGAGCCGGAACTGCGAGCCAAGCTGTGGGCAGTGATGCCGCCCAGCGTGATCGGCGAAATTCTGGTCGAGATAAATGTCGAAGTAGGCAGCAGCTTACTGAAAATCACCGATAGAAAGGATTTGATAGCCGCTACCGAATCGATGGGTGCTGACGGCATGGTCGATCTGCTGCACGTATTGCCCGAGCCGTTGCTGTCGCAAGTGATGGAATCGATCGGCGTACATAATCGTAATCGTATCGAAAAGGCGCTTAGCTACGACGAGCATACCGCCGGCGGCTTGATGTCCGACGATGTATTGACCATTCGCGCCGACGTGACGCTGGACGTGGTGACGCGTTATTTAAGGTTGCGCGGGAATATGCCGGCCGCTACAGACAGTCTAATCGTGGTAGACCGCAAAGAGCAGTTTCAGGGCTTGTTGCCGATTAATCAATTGTTGACTCACGATCCGCACACCAAGGTTGAATCGATTATGGACACCCGTAGCTCGGCTATTCCGTACGGTATGTCTAGTCGCGACGTCGCCGGATTGTTCGAGCGGCGGAAATTGCTGTCCGCGCCCGTATTGGCGGATGACGGCAAGGTATTGGGGCGCATCACTATCGACGATGTCGTGGGTTTGATTCGTGAGGAAGCCAATCACTCGCTAATGAGCATGGCCGGCTTGAGCGAAGAGCAGGATATGTTTGCGCCGGTCTTTAGTAGTGCCAAACGACGCGCGCTCTGGTTGGGTGTGAATTTGCTTACCGCGTTCCTGGCCGCTTCGGTCATCGATTTGTTTGAGGCCACCATTCAGCAGATCGTCGCATTGGCGGTATTAATGCCGATTGTTGCCAGTATGGGCGGTATCGCCGGTAGTCAGACGTTGACGCTAGTTGTCAGGGGTTTGGCCTTGCGGCAGGTCACTACCAGTAATGCAGTGAGTCTTTTGTTTAAAGAGGTCTCCGTAGGCCTATTAAACGGCTTGGTCTGGGCTGTTGTGGTGGCGGTGGTGGCCGGGCTGTGGTTCCATAATCCGCATATCGGCATGCTGCTCGGCGTGGCAATGTTGATCAATTTGGTATGCGCGGCTTTATCGGGCGTAGCGATTCCAGTGTTGTTGGACAAGATCGGTGTGGATCCCGCTCTGGCTGGCGGCGTGTTGCTGACCACCGTTACCGATGTAGTTGGATTCATGGCATTTTTGGGCTTGGCAACCTTGTTTTTACTGTAAGGAACTGTGCTTTTTGTCACAGAAAATGATAGTATTTCGGACATTCAGTAGCGGATTTTCCAAACTCGATGTCAACCGGCGCACCTACTTCGCAAAAAACAGCTTTGGAGTTTAAAAGCACGTCTCTGACCGTGCCGGTGTTGCTGTTAGCCAGTAACGACATCTCTCTGATCGATCAACAGCTCAAGGAAAAGGTGGTTCAGGCCCCCGAGTTTTTTAAAAATTCGCCATTGCTGATCGATCTACAAAAACTTAACGCGCAAAACCTGCCAATTGATTTCACCGAAATAGTCGCTATCGTCCGTCAGCACGGCTTCATGCCGATAGGGCTGCGCGGCGGTAACGAACAACAGAACGGCGACGCCTTGGCCATGAATTTGCCTCAGCATTCCCTGCACGGCAGCAATGTGCCCCTGGTCAACAAGGCGCCGGCAAAAACTTTGCCGACACCCGCGCCGGAAGAGCAAAAGCAAGCTAGTCAATCAATAGAAAATAAATTAGTGACCCAGCCGATCCGCTCGGGCCAGCGGGTTTATGCAAAAGGCGATTTGATCGTCACTGCAACCGTTAGTGCCGGCGCGGAAATCATGGCGGAAGGTAATATTCATATATACGGATCCTTGCGTGGACGGGCGTTAGCCGGTGTGCTGGGTAACGTCAACAGCCGTATTTTTTGTTCGGATTTGCAAGCCGAACTGATTTCGATAGCCGGCATTTACCAGCTCAGCGACGATTTGAGCAAGCATCCCGCGCACAAGCCCGTACAGATCAGTCTGGATAACCAGACTCTGATTATCAAAGATATTTAAGCTTTTCTTGGAGGAACAACATTGGCCAGAATTATCGTAGTAACATCGGGAAAAGGTGGTGTGGGCAAAACCACAACCAGCGCCGCTATCGCGATGGGCTTGGCGAAGCGTGGACATAAAACCGCTGTGATCGATTTCGATGTGGGGCTGCGTAATCTCGACTTGATCATGGGATGCGAGCGTCGCGTGGTTTATGATTTGGTTAATGTGATCAACAACGAAGCGACCCTGAATCAAGCCTTGATAAGAGACAAGCGTTGCGACCAGCTATTTATATTGCCGGCATCGCAAACCCGTGATAAAGATGCCTTAACAACGGAAGGCGTCGGCAAAATTCTGGAAGAGTTGTCCAAAGACTTTAAATACATCGTTTGTGACTCACCGGCAGGAATAGAGCGCGGTGCTACACTTGCCATGTACTTTGCTGACGATGCGTTTGTGGTGACTAACCCGGAAGTCTCATCGGTCAGGGATTCGGATAGGATGCTGGGTATCTTGTCCAGCAAGTCGCGTCGCGCCGAGAATGGCGAAGAGCCGATCAAGGAATATTTGTTGTTGTCGCGCTATTCGCCGGACCGGGTGAAATTGGGCGAGATGCTCAGCGTTGACGATGTACAGGAAATTTTGTCGCTACATTTGTTGGGCGTTATCCCCGAGTCCAAGTCTGTGTTGAATGCGTCAAACTCCGGTACGCCGGTCATTCTCGATGAGCAAAGCGATGCAGGTCAGGCTTATGCGGACATCGTGGCGCGTTACTTGGGCGAAACCAAACCACATCGTTTTATTGAGGAAGAGAAAAAGGGCTTATTGAGTAAGCTATTCGGGAGCAAGTGATGAGTCTCTTAGATTATTTCAGATCCTCGAAAACCAATACGGCATCGCTGGCCAAGGAAAGATTGCAAATTCTGGTCGCCCATGAGCGTGCATCCAGAAATCAACCGTCCTATTTGCCCGAGTTGCAACAAGAATTGTTGGCGGTGATCCGTAAATATGTCAATGTCGGGCAGGATGCCATTACCGTTAATTTTGAACAGGATGGAAACCAGGAAACCCTGGAACTTAATATTGTGCTGCCTGATGAGCGTTAGTTGTGCTTGCTAGCTTGATGCGGTTTGTGTCGCGGAAGGCTGGATAATACGACTAAAACCCCCGATTTTTTTTGTTGTTTAAATGATGAGGAGTTGAAATGGTGGATACAATTGGCGAAGCAGCTGGAGCAGTCTGGCAATATTTGGATACGCATGGCGAAGCTAGCGTGAATAAAGTCACTACCGAAACCGGCCTGGGTAAGAACGATGTGCAGCGAGCTATCGGTTGGCTGGCGAAAGAAGACAAACTTAATATTGAAATGAAAGGACGCGTCGAAACCCTTTCATTGAAGTAAAAGTTTTCCCGCATACCTGCTTAAGGTTGAGCTAAGTGTGGCGGCATTCAATACCGGCTTCTTGCCGGTCTGAGCGTCGCCGGGGTTTGCCCTTGGGCGGGTTCCTAAATGCCGCTGTGTTTTGTTGGTAAATCTGTTACCTGACTGGATGCGTGGCCCGCTAAGACACGCGCCAGGCGCTCTGTCGAAATCAGATACTGTAAGCAAACGCATTTTAATTAGCTGACGGATTGGCTATGTAATGCCGTAAAAACTATAAAAAATACTGATTCTAATAACCTTCTAACGCGGAGTCTTTCTGTCGAAATGAAAGCCAAAATTGCCACATTTTTCACCTTGGTGCTACTGGTTGTCATCAACCTGGGTATCTGGTCTTACGTCAATAACCCGTTAAAGCTGCCATCCTGGAGCGATACCATGATGGGGGTGACCTTTAACCCCAAAGGTCGCGATTTCAATCCCGTGGACGGCGTATTTCCCACCAGGGAACAAATTCAAGCCGATCTGGAGTTGTTGTCCGGTAAAGCGCATTCGATAAGGACATATACCTCGTTGGAAGGTATGGAGGTTGTGCCTGAGTTGACGGCCAAGAATGCGATCAATCTGGCGATGGGCTGTTGGGTGGATTTGGTTGATGACGATATCTCCGAAGACGATTCGCAAAAAAAGTTAGAGAACACGCAGAAGCGGCTGGATAAAAATCAGCGCGAAGTCGAAAGCCTGATCAATCTGACCAATCAATATCCTAAAACCATTGTCCGCACGTTGGTTGGTAACGAATCCCTGTTGCGTTACAGAAACAAGGTCAGCGGCCCCATCGCGCAGAAAGTGCGTCAAGAATTTTCCGGCTCGATGAGCGAGCCCGATTTGCAACTGAAAATCGAGGCCGATGTTAAAGCGGAAGTAGCCGGTAAAGCTAACGAACTGATCGAATACATTCGTGAAGTGAAAAAACGTACCTGGAAACCCGTCAGTACTGCCGAGACTTGGGATATCTGGGTAGCGAATCCGGCGCTAGCGGCGGAAGTCGATTACATCGCTGTCCACATTCTGCCTTACTGGGAAGGTGTGCCGGTTGACTTGCCGCAAGGCGGGGAAGGCGACAACGCGGTCGAATATGTATTTAAGCGTTACTACGAATTACAACAGCTGTATCCCAATAAAACCATCGTGATCACCGAGGTGGGTTGGCCGTCCGACGGCCCGCCGCAAAAAGCAGCCAACGCTTCCTTGGCGAACCAAGCGAAGTTTCTGCGCGAGTTCCTGAACCGTGCTACTGCGGAAAACGTGATTTATTATGTCGTCGAAGCGTTCGACCAGCCCTGGAAGATCAAGCTGGAAGGTACTGCCGGTGCCTATTGGGGCTTATTCAACGCCGACCGACAGCCGAAGTTCCCGATGGAAGGCGATGTATTGGCTAACCCGACTTGGCGTAACTGGGCCAGTGGCGCGGCGGTACTCAGTATTATTTTGATGGCGGCCTTCTTGTTTACTCGTAAGAGTTTGAAACTGCCGGGTAAATTCTTCTTCGGTATCGTTGCCAACTTGGCGGCCTCGGTCTTGTTCTGGTCGGCGTCAATCGCCGCCGCCCAATACCAGACCAGTTTTTCGGTGGTGTTCTGGGCCATTTTGCTAATGATGCAGGCCATGGCTATTCTGGTGTTGTTGACAGAGAGTCTGGAGATTTCCGAAGTCATTTGGCATAGAAAAGGCCGGCGGACATTTACGCCGTTAACCCCTTCGGCGGATTTTCGTTATCCGAAAGTGTCCATTCACTTGCCGATTCATAACGAGCCGCCGGAAATGGTGCGCAAGACCTTGAATGCCTTGGCCAAGGTCGATTATCCGAATTTCGAAGTCTTGGTCATGGATAACAACACCAAGGACCCTGCAGTTTGGCAGCCGGTACGCGACGATTGCGATCGCTTAGGGGCAAGATTCCGTTTCTTTCATTTGGATAACTGGCCTGGTTACAAGGCGGGTGCGATCAATTATGCCCTGACCAACACCGCCGAAGACGCCGAAATCATCGCGGTGATCGACAGCGATTACATCCTGAATCCGGATTGGTTGAAAGCGATGGTGCCGTATTTCGATCAGGAAAATGTCGGCTTTGTACAGTCGCCGCAGGATTATCGCGACGCCAACCAAGGTGCATTCAAGGATATTTGTTACTGGGAATATGCCGGTTTCTTTAATATCGGCATGGTACAGCGTAACGAATTCAACGCGATTATCCAGCATGGCACGATGACCATGGTGCGCAAGTCGGCCTTCGATAAAGTGGGTCCGTGGGGCGAGTGGTGTATTTGCGAGGATAGCGAGTTGGGCTTGCGTTTGTACGAAGCCGGTTACGATTCGGTGTATTGCAAGGAGTCCTTCGGTCGTGGCCTGATGCCGGATACTTTCTCCGGTTATATGACGCAACGTTTCCGTTGGGTATATGGCGCGATGCAGATCATCAAAAAGCATTGGCGGCATTTTCTACCCAATAAGAAATCCTCGCTTACGTCGGCGCAGCGTTATTATTTTGTGGCCGGTTGGTTGCCTTGGTTTTCCGATGCGTTGGCGCTGCTGTTTACCGGGACCAGTTTGGTGTTGACAGCACTGATTGTGTCGGACCCTATCCATAGTGAGTTACCTGTTAATGCTTTCCTGCTGCCGACCATCGGTCTGTTTGCCTTTAAGATATTGCGCGGTTTGTGGTTGTACAAGGCGCGGGTGGCGTGTTCGATGCTACATGCCTTAGGTGCGGCGTTGGCGGGTTTGTCGCTGACGCATACGGTGGCGCGAGGTACCTTGCAGGGCTTGTTCACCTCCGGCAAGCCATTTATGCGGACGCCGAAATACGAGCAGCAAGGGCCCTTGGTAGCCGGTTTGTTGATTATCTGGCAGGAGCTATTATTGCTTGCCTTGCTGGTCGCCGGCATCCTGGCGATGCGCTCCATCGAGCATTTCGATAACTTGAGCGGCCGGCTGTGGATGGCGGTATTGGCGGTGCAGTCTGTGCCTTATGTCGCCACTTTACTGACGATCCTGATTAGCGTTGCGCCTAACTATTTTCCAGGCAAAAAACTGTCCGCCGATGAGTTAGACGCAGACGAATAAGTTTTGCTTGGTTGGTCTCTGAAAACCCTTGTCGGCTGGAAAGCTGGTAAGGGTTTTTTTGTTTAGGGAGAGCGACCGGTATCCGGTTGCCGTCCGATGTGTTGCTTATATTGTAAATTGCATCACCGAAACAGCTGAGATGGTGGTCGGAAAATAAAATAAACTGTGTTATATAACTTATTCGGAATGCGTCATTTGCCACATAAATTAGATTTATTAGTGATTTTATGCTGGATTATTTTCTTATTTTATTGATATAAAAGCATTAACTTATTTAGGTTTATAAATTGCTGGGCTTTACGAATGGTTGTTTAAAAGTGCGTGAAATCACCAAAACCGTTGGTGTTTTTTAAATTGCGCTTTGGCCAACAATAAGCCCGTATTCAGCACAAATCGTATACCTTCGCAATTTATAAACCTATGAAACACGCAAAAATCAAACTTAGCGCCACGCCCTGTTTATTGGGGGCGATGCTGCTTACAGTGTTACCGGGAGTCTCGGCGGCCGAAGATGACAAGGCGGACAACAAAGCCGTTAGCAATCAAGCGGCTGTATTGCCGGAAATGACCGTGACTGCCGAAAGCGAAAAGGCCGCTATGCAAACGGCCACAGAAAAATATAAATTGCCTGCGGTGACCGAAAGCGTTACCCGCGAGAAGATGGACGACACCATCAATGTGCTGAACACCGAGGATGCGATCAAGTATCTGCCCAATATCTTGGTGCGTAAACGTTATATTGGCGATAAGGAAATGCCGGTATCGATGCGTACTTCAGGGACCGGTTCCAGTGCGCGCAGCTTGATTTATGCGGATGGGATTCTGCTGTCGTCCTTGCTGGGCAATAACAACGGTATGACCGGTTCGCCGCGCTGGAATATGGTATCGCCATCGGAAATCGAGCGGGTTGACGTGATGTACGGCCCGTTTTCCGCAGCTTACGGCGGTAACTCAATCGGCGGCGTCATCGATATCACTACCCGGATGCCGGAAAAGTTTGAAGCAGGCGGCGGTGTGCAGTCCGCTTGGCAGGAATACGATGTGTACGGACATACCGACGTCTATGACTCTCAACAATACACTGCCAACCTGGGTAGCCGGCATGGCGACTTTTCCTGGCGCTTTGATGTCAGTCATTTGGATGCGCATAGTCAGCCGATTAGTTATACCTATCTTCCTGGTAGTTCCGGCTCGGGTGGTGTACCCGTTACTGGTGCGGTCGGCGATGTCGATAGGACCGGCTCCCAAAGAATATTTGCCATCGGGGAAGGTAATATCAGGCATACGGTACAGGATAATTTTAAGTGGAAGCTGGCTTACGACATTACTCCCACCCTAAAAGCCTCCTACACATTGGGTTTGTGGCAAAACGACGAAAGCGGTGGCTTCAATAGCTACTTGCGCAATGCCAGCACTGGGTCGCCGGTTAATAGCGGCACAATTAATTTTAATGGACGAAACTACCCTTTGGGTTCGACGTTTGCAGAGAATGATTACCAGCAGATGCATTGGTCGCATGGTATGGCGCTAAAGTCGAACACCGGCGGCATTTTCGATTGGGAATTGACCGGCAGTGTGATCAATTACGGTCAGGATGAACAACGCGCTCCCACTGTTGCGCCCAATCTTGCCGCAGCAGGCGGCGCGGGAACCCTGACCAGTTTAAACGACACGGGTTGGCACACTGTCGATGCTAAAGGTATATGGCGTCCGGATTCCGCATGGGGACCGCATCATGTCAGCTTTGGTTTTCATCATGATCTTTACGAGTTAAACAACCAGCAATATACAACCACCAATTGGATATACGGTGGCAGAGGCCGCTTAAATACCAATTCGCAGGGCAAGACCGAAACCAATGCTTTCTGGCTTCAAGAGGCATGGACATTCGATCCGGATTGGACGCTGACCTTGGGCGGGCGTCTGGAAAACTGGAATGCCTTCGACGGTGCCAATACTGGCACCAATGGCAGAACGATCAACCAGTCCAACCGCAGCGATTTACGATTTTCGCCAAAAGCATCGCTGGCCTGGAAACCGACCGATAGCTGGAAATTCACCAGCTCTATTGCCCAGGCTTACCGTTTTCCGACGGTGACCGAACTGTTTCAGGGTACCAATATCACCGTGAGTGGGACTTCTAATATCGTCAATCCCAATCCAACTTTAAAGCCTGAAGAAGCATTATCTTCCGAGCTTTCTGCGCAATATTTTCTGAGCGAGGGCTCGTTGCGCTTGAGCTTGTTTCACGAGAAAGTCTATGATGCCATCTATAGTCAGACCACTTTCAGCCCCACTGCAAACTCGACCCTGTCCTATGCGCAGAACATCGATCAGATCAGCACCTATGGTTGGGAGTTTTCCGGTGAGCACAGTAATGTCGTTATCGATGGTCTCGATTTATCGGGTAACGTGACATGGGCGAACTCGCGTATCGATAAAAATGCGGCATTGCCGGCTTCTGTCGGCAAGTATCAGCCTAGGGTACCCGAGTGGCGCGCTAGTGCCACGGCCACATACCATGTGACTAAAGATTTTACGTCTTCAATCAGTGGACGTTATAGCAGTCAGCAATATGGGCAAATCGATAACAGCGATGTCAATCCGGATACCTACACCGGTACCGGCAGCGCGTTTTTTGTTGTGGATACCCGCGCCAAATACCAACTGACCAAGCAATTGACGCTTTCGGCGGGTATCGACAATATCACCAACGAAAAATATTGGCTGTTCCACGTGTTTCCGCAGCGTACCTATATCGCGGAATTGAAATTTAACTATTAAACGGGTATTGAATGTATCCAGCAGGGATTGGAAGGAAGCGTCCAATCCCTGCTGTGCGATAAATGACACAGTTTAATTTTACCCGCTCAAACGGGTAAAAATGTACGTAACTTTCTGGGCGCCTATTAAATGACGATGATGAAATTTCAACTCCCCGTAGCAATGATTATCTCGCTGATTTTGAGTGCGTGTGCCAACGAACCGATTGCAGTCCAGCAAGGGGCTGAGTCGGCTAAACACGAACAGCATGCCGACAAAAAATCGCTATGTGCCGATTTACAAACAAATCCGGTAATCGGCTGTTCCGAGACGGTGACGGCGACTTTCGACAATAATGGAGTGCTGTGGTTGGCTTGGGTGGTTCGCGATCGGATCTATGTGCAATCCTCAGCCGATAAAGGGGCGAGCTTTTCTACGCCGGTTGCGGTAAATGCGGAGCCGGAAGTTATTGCCGCGCGCGGCGAATACCGGCCGAAAATCAAACTCGATGCGCAAGGCAATATCTATCTGACCTGGACCCAAAACCTGGAAAAGCGCCATACTGGTCATATTCGCTTCAGTCGATCGATGGACGGCGGTAAAACTTTTTCCAAGCCGGTAACGGTCAACGACAATCTGGACGTGATCGGTCATCGCTTCGATGCGCTGGCGGTAGGGCAGAATGGCGAGATTTTTGTCGCTTGGCTGGATGCGCGGGACAAGGAAAAAGCCAAGGCCGCGAAACAAGAGTTCAGCGGCACGGCAGTTTATTACGCCTGGTCGGATAATGGCGGGAAGAGCTTCTATCCCAACAAGGTCGTCGCGCCGCATAGCTGCGAATGCTGCCGCTTGGGTGTCGAAATCGATGCCGATAATTTGCCGGTCGTGCTGTGGCGGCATGTCTATGACGGCAATATCCGCGACCATGCATTGGTTAAATTTAAGGATTGGCAAACGCCGGGGGCTGTACAGCGTGTCAGCGCAGAAAACTGGAAAATTGACGCCTGTCCGCATCATGGCCCGGCTTTATCGATTACCGACGCTGGTGCTTACCATTCGGTATGGTTTAGCGGCGCTGCGGATAAACAAGGCTTGTTTTACGGCCACTCCAAGGATGGCGGCCTGACTTATTCGCCGGCTTACCGTTTCGGCGGTCAAGGTGCCAAACATCCCAACGTGCTGGCACGGGGAGAGCAGGTGATTGTGGTCTGGTCGGAATTCGACGGCAGTCACAATCTGTTGCAGTTGATTAGGTCCGAGGATGGGGGCCTGAGCTGGTCAAACCCTGAAGTCGTCGGTAAAACGGCGGAAAGCGCGGACGATGCTTTTCTGGTGAGTGATGGCGATAAGGTCTATCTATCCTGGCAAACGGCACAGGGTTATCAATTCAAGCCGATTTAGGTCCTATTTTCTGGGATCATCCCGCTTGTATGAGGTTGTCGGAAAGGCCAAAGTGTAGGTTGGGTTAGCGTAGCGTAACCCAACAAACTCAATATGTTGCGATTCAATGCTTCAGCCCAACCTACCTTTTGCGACAGCCAATCTAAGGCGGGATGGTGGCCTGGATTATCGGTTCAATTTCCAATCAGTTTCAGTTCCGCTTCCCGGTACTTCTCCGCGCATTTTCTACTGACTTCTTCCGGCAATTTCGGACCGGGCGCGGTTTTATTCCAGTCCAACGTTTCCAGATAATCGCGCAGATATTGTTTGTCGAAGCTTGGCGGGCTGATGCCGACCTGATAGTGTTCAACAGGCCAAAAGCGAGAGGAATCGGGGGTTAGCGCTTCGTCGATCAAATACAGTGTGCCGTCTTCGTCCAGGCCAAACTCGAATTTGGTATCGGCAATAATAATCCCACGCTCATGGGCGTACTCCGCCGCCGTGGTGTAAAGTCGCAAGCTGGCGTCGCGGACTTTACCGGCCAGTTCTTCGCCCATTAACGCCACCGTATCGGCGAAGCTGATGTTCTCGTCGTGGGTGCCCATTTCGGCCTTGCTGGACGGTGTGTAAATGGGTTGCGGCAATTGCTGTGCTTGTTGTAAGCCGGCCGGTAGTTCGATGCCGCACACTGCTCCGCAACGTTGGTAATCTTTCCAGCCCGAGCCAATCAGATAGCCGCGCACGATGGCTTCCACTGGCAGCGGTTTCAAACGTTTGACGATGATGGCCCGGCCTTCGACTTGTGCCCTTAAATCAGGGTCTGGAATGACATCCGCCAGCGTCAAGTCGTCACTCAAATGGTTGGGAATAATATCCCGCATCTTTTCGAACCAAAAATTACTTACCCGGGTCAATACGCGGCCTTTACCGGGGATAGGATCGGGCATGATCACGTCGAAAGCCGACATCCGGTCGGAGGTGACGATCAGCAAATGTTTGTCGTCGATTTCGTACATGTCGCGGACTTTGCCGCGGC
Organism: Methylomonas methanica; assembly: GCF_001644035.1. Taxonomy (GTDB): domain Bacteria; phylum Pseudomonadota; class Gammaproteobacteria; order Methylococcales; family Methylomonadaceae; genus Methylomonas; species Methylomonas methanica_A. The sequence continues at coordinate 141,276 of NZ_LUUG01000088.1, read as the reverse complement.
CGAGCAATTTCAAATGCGGCAGGGAAGATTCGTAAAGTGCGGCGGGGGCATTCATAATACGGGTGCAAAGTCAGTGGAAAGTGGCTGCAATTTTATCATTAAACCTGTTGAGGATAGGAAACGCATGAGTTGGCTGGGCAAGTTGGTGGGTGGCGCATTTGGATTTATGTTGGGTGGCCCGCTGGGGGCGATTTTCGGCGCATCGATCGGGCATCAGTTCGATGCAGGAATGGACGGGATGGCAGGCGAGTCATTTAATCCCGGCGACCAGCAACGCGTACAAATGGCATTTTTCACCGCCACCTTCGCGGTGATGGGTCACGTCGCAAAGGCGGATGGTCGGGTTTCCAACGAAGAAATCGGGCTGGCGAAACGGGTGATGGACAATATGGAGCTCAACCCCGAGCTGCGCGAAGTCGCCGTGCAACTGTTTCAGCAAGGCAAGCAGGTCGATTTTCCGTTAGCGGACGTGCTACGGCAATTTCGGGTGGAATGCCATCGCCGCACCCATTTGGTACGAATGTTCGTCGAAATTCAGATTCAGGCGGCTTTTGCCGACGGCATCTACGATGCCAAGGAAGAAAAGCTGTTACTGGATATCTGTGCGCAACTGGGTGTATCGCGTTTCGAATATCAAATTATTAAAGGGCAAGTACAGGCGCAACATCGTTTTCAGCAGTCCGGCGAACAGTTTCAAACAGCTAAAGCAGGCTTGTCTAAATTAGAGGATGCCTACGCCGTGTTGGGCATAGCCGCCACAGCCGACGATGCCGACGTTAAAAAAGCCTATCGGCGTCTGATGAGTCAGCATCATCCGGACAAGTTGGTAGCCAAAGGTTTACCGGAGGAAATGATGCAGATGGCCAAGCAAAAGACTCAGCAAATCAGAAAAGCCTACGAGACGATACGCGAAGCAAGAGGATTTTAAAAAGAGCCCGCCAGCCACGGAGGCGGCTGACGGACTTGAAATAAACAGATTAACTGCTTAACAACGAGGGAGGTACAACAAAACTTAAGCGCGAAACGAGTCGCTAAAATCCAGATTGCTGGCGATGGTTGCAGCGCCAAATAGCATGGTGGAGATGATGAACTCGCCAGACATGAAGCCAAACACGCCGCTGGTGAAAAACAGACCGGTGAGTACGTCTCTATACAGATTGTTCGATTTGTTCATTTTTGCTCCTAGACTGAATACAGTCGATACCAATGAAGACGACTTCACTATAAGCCTTATTTTTTTATTTACAATACTGGCGATAGTGGATTGTTTGTTTCCTTTAGAGAAACAAAAGTGAAATAAAGCTGTCATCTGGCGCTGTTATAAGCTGTTTTTAATCCAGGAATGCGCTAAGCGCGGGCAGATTACTTTTGGGAAGTTTGACGGTTAGCCTTACCGAATCGGAAAAATCCTGAGCGATAATGCCGCCGTCCAGTTTTTTCAGTTGATATTCCAGCGCTTGTAGCCGGTGGTAATCCAGATTTAATGTCAGCTCGACAAATTCAATGTATTCGACGATGTCTGCGGCTTCTATGACTTGCTTGGCGACATTGCCGTAAGCGCGGGTCAAGCCCCCCGCGCCCAGTTTCACTCCGCCGAAATAACGAATCACCGCCACAACCAGATTGATTAGTTGTTTGCCTTCCAAGTGCTGAAAGATCGGTTTGCCGGCAGTGCCGCTGGGTTCGCCGGCATCGTGAAAGCGGCAAATCAGACCGTCCGGCGACTGGATGCGGTAGGCGTATACGATATGGCTGGCATCCGGGTAGCGTTGATGCAAATCTCGCAGTAACAGCAAGGCTTCGCGTTCGGTCTGGCAAGGACTGATGATGCCGATGAAGCGGGATTTCTTGATGACTTCCTCGACTTCACAAGTCTTGACGACGACGCGCACCTTACAACAGCCCGTTAATCGCCGGATGCTCGCTCAGCAAACGCTCGCGAAACGCCTCGATTTGCGTCTCGTCATTCCGCAAGTCACGCGGGATATGTACCGGAATATCGCTGACAATCCGCATCGGCGGCGGCGAGAGGAAAATCAAGCGATCTGCCAGCGCAATCGCTTCGCGTAGATCATGACTGACGAACAGTACCGTATGCGGCCGCTGTTGCCACAGCGAATACAACAGATTTCTTACCTGCCGAGCGCTGGGCGCATCCAGCGAAACGAAGGGCTCGTCCATCAGCAGGATGTCGGGATTGATCGCGAAGGCGCGGATAATCGCTACCCGCCGCTGCATGCCGAGCGACAAGCGTTCCGGATAAACCTGCTGCACATCGCTCAGTTGCATGTCTGCCAGTAATGAATCGATCAAGGCGGTTGGCGGCGTTTGCGCAAAGACCACTTCGATGTTTTGGCGGACGGTATACCAGGGCAGTAGCCGCGGATTTTGAAATACATAGCCGATCTTGGCGGTCGCGGCCTGGCTACCGATGCGGATTTGGCCCTGATAATGGCTATCCAGCCCGGCAATCATATTCAATAATGTGGTTTTGCCGCAGCCGGAGGGACCGAGTAGGCAGACGAATTCGTTACGCCCCACGCCGAGCTGCAAATCGGCAATTGCCTGGTGTTGGCGGTCGTCGACATGCCTCGAGCGATAAGTCTTATCCTGGATGCTGATGGTAATATCGTTCATCGCCGCCACCGCAAGGCTTTGCGGTCCAAGGGCCGCAGCAGCAGCCATTCGATCAGTTGGATGACCGCGACAAAGGCAAAGGTATAAGCCAGCAGGCTGGCGACATCGAACAATTGAAAAAACAGATGCAATTGATAGCCCATGCCGTTGCTGCGGCCGAGCAGTTCCACCACCAAAATGATTTTCCAGATCAGCGCCAGGCCGGAGCGGGTGGCGGCCATCACGAACGGATGCAACTGCGGCCAAATCACATGTAAAAAAGTCTTTTTGCGGTCGAAACGGTAGCTTTCGGCCATTTCCAGTAAATCCTTGTCTAGCGCCCGCGTGCCTTCACGAATGGTGACGATCACATTCGGCAGTTTATTGATCACCACCGCCAGAATTGCCGCCGATTCCGCCAACCCGAACCAGACATAGCAGAGGATGATGGTGACCAGCGCGGGGATATTCAGAAATATCACCAGCCAGTGGTCGAAAAACGCATCCAGGGTTTTATTGTTACCCAGCGTCACCCCTATCGCGCAGCCTAATACCATCGCAATCGAGAAACTGACCACCAATCGCAGCAGAGTCACGCCTAAATGGTAAGGCAGTTCCCCGGATTGAGTGGCCTGCCAGAACACCAATGCGACTCGGGCTGGATAGGGTAATGTGGGGCTGTTTGCCAAGCCAGCCGCTAGCTGCCAGATGCCTAGCAGCATTAACAGCGACAGCAGCGTAAGGGCGGTGTGATTAAATTTAAAAGTGCCCGTCAACATCAATCGGCCGACCAGAATGTCCCCGCTTGTAGTTGAGCCGATTGGCCGGTCAGCTTGTTGTTACTGAGTTGGTGCAGCAGGGTGTAGATTTTTGCGGCAGCGCTTTGTTGAGTGGCGCCCCATTGCTCTACCCGGCCCTGGCAATAGCGCTCTCTGAGTTTTTGTTGTTCTTTCGGACTGGTTGCGTCGGTAAGCGGCAGGATTTTCTGCCATTCCGTATCGGAGCTGCACAGCGTGTCGTGGGCCTGTTTACTCAGGTTAAGGAATTGTTTGAACGCCGCTTTATGTTGATCTGCCCAGTCCTGTTTGAACACATAGCCGATGCTGGGTACGGTTTCGCTGATGCCGAGCTGGCGGATGATCTCTTCGCCTGTCAACAGCGCCCGGTAACCTTGCGCTTCCAGATGCGCGGCAAATTGCCAAAAGGTCAGCAAGGCATCGACGCGTTTTTCCAACAGTTGCTGGCTCAGTAATGGCGGCGCCCCGTAGATTTTTTCCACGCCGGCATTCAGGTCCACTTGTTGTTGCTGGCCCAACGCCTGCAACAGTAGCCAGTTTTTATCCAGCTCGCCGCCGGCTATACCCAGTTTTTTGCCTTTTAGATCGGCCAGCGACTTGATTGGGCTATCGGCCGGCACCATTAGCACGCCGGAGGTGTCGGAAAACGGGTAAAAGCTCAAATTTGTGCCGGTGCTGCGCATGCTGGAGGTCCAGATCCAGTCGGAGACGATCACATCGACCGAGCCGGCCTGCAGAGCTACCTTGCCGGCTTGTTGATTGGCAACCGCAATGTTTTCTACGTTGAATTCCGCTTTGTCCAGCAGTCCTTGATTACGCATAGCCGCCAGTTCCCAATTTAAGGTGCCGGCCGCCATGGCGCCTATGCGGATAGTGGGTTTCTCATTGGCACCGGCAAACTGCGGCAATAAAGCGGCAATGGCAAACAGGCAAATTTTCATATTCATCTTCAAAGTCCCTAGTCGGATGGTTAACGCGACGATTTTAACGCAGCCGCCCCCAATACGAGAATGTTTGTCGGATTTGCTTGGGGGGCGATGTGTTGTGAATGGTTTAAGGGTAAATCCTATGACCTATATTCCCGAAAGCGGGAGCCAACTAGACCTCGCGCATAACCTTGGGTTCCGGCTTTGGTGCAGACAATCTTCTCAGAGCTTAAATAACCGGTTACTCGGTGGGAAGTAATCTGTCTTCCAGCTCAAATTTGGCAGCGGCCACTGGCCTGCCGGTGTAATAGCCTTGGTAGGATAGACAGCCTTTATTGCGTAAAAAGATCATTTGTTCCTGGGTTTCCACGCCTTCTGCAATCACATGTAGACCTAAGTTTTTAGCCATATTGATAATGGTCTCCACAATCACCGCGTCGTTGGGGTCGCTGGCGATGTCCCGGACGAAACTCTGATCGATCTTCAATTGGCTGATGGGCAGTTTTTTCAGGTAAGACAGCGAGGAGTAACCGATACCGAAATCGTCGATTGAGGTTTTCACGCCTAGGGTTTGCAAGTCGCGCATTTTTTCCACGGTGTCGTCTATGTCACTGATGACGCAGCCTTCGGTCAGTTCGATGACCAGACGCTCGGCGGGCAGTTCGGCGTCGATCAAAATGCGTTTTACTTGATCGACAAAATCGGCCTGGCGGAATTGCCGGGAACTGACGTTAACCGCCACATGATGTATAGCTAGGTTCTGTTCGTCCCACACCTTGATCTGCCGGCAGGCCTCGCGCATAACCCATTCGCCTATCGGCAAAATCAACTGGGTATCTTCGGCAATCGGGATAAATTCCGCCGGCGAAACCATGCCTTTTTCCGGATGCTGCCAGCGGATCAGCGCTTCGGCGCTGACCACTTTGCCGAGGTGATCGACCTGCGCCTGATAGTGCAGTAAAAACTGCTTTTGTTTCAGCGCCTGACGAATCTCTTTTTCCAACGTCAAGCGGCGGTCGGCTGTTTCCTGCATCGATGGCCGATAAAAACTGATGCCGTTACGGCCGCTTTCCTTGGCTCGGTACATTGCGGTATCCGCTTGTTGAATAACCGCTTCCGGCTGCTCGGCCACCTCGGGAAACACGGTTACGCCTATGCTGGTGGAAAAGTGATGTTCGCTGCCCTGTACCGTGAAAGGTTGATTGATGGTGTGCAGGATTTTTTCCGCCAGCATCGCGGCGTGACTGGTCGCTTGCGACAGTTGCGAATAGCGGCCCGGCACCATCACGATAAATTCGTCGCCGCCCAACCGACACGCGGTATCTTCGTCGCGGATAATCGATTTAAGACGTTGGGCAACCTGGATCAGCAATTCGTCGCCGACTTGATGGCCGCGCGAATCGTTAAGGGTTTTGAAATGGTCCAAATCCAGAAAAAACAGCGAACCATAATAACTTTGGCGTTTGGCGGCGGCGATTTCCTGTTTCAACCTATCCAGCAGCAAACGCCGGTTCGGCAAGCCGGTCAGCGGATCGTAAAATGCCAGTTCATGGATTTCCCGCTCGGCGGCTTTTTGTTCGCTGATGTCGGAAAAAATCGCTACATAATTGAGCAGGTGGCCCTGCTCGTCCCGCACGCCGGTAACGGTGAGCCATTCCGGAAATACGTCGCCGTTTTTGCGCCGATTCAAAATTTCGCCCTGCCATTGATTATCCCTGGCCAAGGCCTGGATCAAGGCTTGAATAAATCCGGGAGCTTGATGGGCCGACGACAGAAAATCCGGCTGGCGGCCAATCACTTCCTCTGCGCTGTAGCCGGTGATTTTGTTAAAGGCGTTGTTGACGCGCAAGATCGCCCCATCGGCATCGGTGACGATAATAGCCTCGTGCGACTGGAACGTGGTTGCGGCAATGCGGAGCTCGTTTTCCTGCTGTTTGCGGCGTTCGATCTCGGTATTCAGAGCCTGGTTGCTGCGCAACAAGTCGCGGGTTTTCAAAGCCACCAAATCTTCGATGCGGGCGGTGCGTCCGCTCATCAGCATTAAACCGAAGCTGGTCAGGCCGCAGAGCAAAAAGCTTCCGGACAGCAGCCACCAAACCGTCCAGGAATGTTGTTGCGCATAAAACTCCGGCAGCGGTTTATATTCAAGCGTCCAGTTCCGGTCAGCGACCGCTAGCGATTGCCGTCTAGTTGGAGGAAAGTAATATTTTTTCGATTCAGCGCCTTCCGGAGCGCTGCGATATAGCAGCAGGTCTTGATCATAGATGGCTACGGACAAACGTATGCTTTGCAGGCGCGCGGACAGTTCCTGAATTTCGCTGCTTAGCTTAAATACATTGGCGACCAATCCCAGAAAAAACTGCTGGCGCTGGGCGCTGGTGTTAAGTGATTTTCCTTTAAGATAAACCGGCGAATAAATGGCAAAGCAGGGTTGATTGTCTTCGCAGGCGATGCCGGCCGTAACCACCGTTTCGCCGGATGTAATCGCTTTGTGGATCGCCGCTAATAGCTGTTGGTTGCTGGCGACATCGAAGCCTACGTTCTGCTGATTTCCAAATGAGTAAGCAATGGGTAAATAAACGTTTCGCTTCCCGGCCGGTATCAATTGTTGGTTGAGGTCGCGTTCGCGGATGGTTGTTTCTGTTTGGTGTTCGAATGCGCTGCGGTCTTCGGCATTGACTCTGGGTATCCATTCCAATGCCTCCAGCTCCGGATGCTTACTGAAAATGGTATGCGCGAATAGCCTGAACTCATTGGGACTGACCGTTTCCGAACTGTCGAATAAGGCTTTCAGCAACTGATTATTCAAAATATCGTCGCCGAAATGTTCCTGGAGGTTGGTATGGGTCAAATTCATCTGGTTTTCGAACAACCCATTGATACGCTGGTTTTCCAGGTTACGACTATAGACAAAGGCGATAACCACCAACAACAGCGAGATCGATAAAGGATAGGCGACGAATTTTTGCCGTTGCCGCCAGATATGCCGCGGTGTACCGACAAACAACAGCAGCAAGGGCGCAAAGATCACCGTGCCTATGGCATCGCCTATCCACCAGGTACACCAGTTCAGGCCGATTTCTTCGGCATCGATAGTATCGAAAATGTACAGAAAACTGGTGCCGACGCTAGCCGATATCAAGCAACTGGTAATCGCCAACAAGAAAAACCAGACGACATGCCGATCTTCCATCAGCGGGTTATGTTTGCCTATCCAGCGGTTGATCAGGGCCGCACCGAGCATGGGTTGCGCGATGGCGCCGAGGCTGGCGGCACTGCCCATCCAAATCGGCGGTAACCAATCGTCTGACGTAGCCAGATCCCAAAAAGCGTAAATTTGCGTGCCTAAGGTGCCGATGATCAGACCCGGCAATATTCTCGGGCCGTAGCCAAGCAAAGCGGCCAGGGCGATCCCCGCTGACGGCCAGATTGGGCTGGCATGGCTGGGCTGCATCGCCAGCAAATGCCCTAAATAGCCTCCGGTAAAATAGGCTAGGGCCAAGGCGCTGTTGATCAGAAAAAGTCTAAAGGCTGTCGGCATGATTAAACAGACATACTCTGGTCATGGCCGAGGCTAGCGAAGCGGTCGCTTTAATGGTTTGCGGGTAACGGAACGCCATTCTCGACATTGATGCTAAATGCTTTGCCGAAACCGGCGACATATTGGCCGCGTAAAGGGGTTAGCGCCAGTAAATGAAAATCTGTGAGCGAGCGTAAAACCGCGACTGTTTCGCCGAACCGGTCTTGCAGTCTATCTAGCAACTGGGCATATGCCGCCTGGAGTTTATCGATTTCGCCGACCGCGCATTCGAATACTAAGCGGCGTCTGGCAAACGGATTGACTGCTTCGGACTCGGGTTCGATAAACATGATGGATGCCTGGCCTTGGCGCAGCATATTGCCGGTATGCCGGGCCAATTGGCTGACATAGATGTAATAAGTGTTTTGATATTCTAAGAACGGCGCATAACTGACTTCGGCTATGCCGAACTCGGAACAGCTGGCGATTATCAGACTTTGGCTATTGGCAATTAAAGTCCGGTAATCGGCGGCTAGCGGTTCGGAGCTCATGGTGTTGTGGTGGCTGTCAGTTGCGAGTGGCGGAAACAATCGACAGTGTGATCGTTGACCATACCCACCGCCTGCATATAAGCATAGCAGATGGTTTTGCCGACGAATTTAAAGCCGCGCTTTTGCAGGTCTTTACTCATGCGCACCGACTCCGGGGAGAAAGCCGGTAATTGGCTATGGTTAAGCCAATGATTTTGCCGCGTTTCGCGGTCGACAAAGCGCCAGATGTAGTGATCGAAACTGCCGAATTCCTGTTGCACTCGCAAAAAAGCTTGGGCATTGCTGACTGCGGATTGGATTTTCAGTCGGTTTTTGACGATGCCGTGAGTTTGCAATAACGACGCCAGTTTTTTGTGATCATATGCGGCGACCTTGACTGGATCGAAATCATCGAAAGCGGCGCGATAAGCCTCGCGCTTGTCGAGTATGGTTCGCCAACTGAGACCGGCCTGCGCGCCTTCCAGCACCAGAAACTCGAACAACATCCGCTCGTCGTGTAGCGGCACGCCCCATTCATGATCGTGATAATGCTCTTCGTTAGCGCTACCTAGCGCCCACACGCATTTGCCCGGCATCAGTCTTTTTTCATCAGGTTTTTCAGATCGGCGAAAGGGTTAAAGGTTGCCACCGGCGCCTTACCTTCCGAAGTGGCCTTGCCGCCGTAACGCACATGTTCTTCATAACGCTGATGTTCGTTGTCGTGGCAGTACAGGCACAGCAATTCCCAATTGCTGCCGTCGGGCGGATTGTGGTCGTGATCGTGATTGACGTGATGCACGGTCAGTTCACGCAGATTTTTATGATCGAACTCCCGCGAGCAGCGCCCGCATATCCAGGGATACAGCTTCAACGCTTGTTCGCGGTAGCCTTTTTCCCGCTCTTCTTTGTAACGCCGGGCTTCGGCGACGATGTGATAGGCTTTGTTATCCGACATGAGGTCCTCCGTTGTTCAGCCGCCGGTGGCGTTCATGTGCCGCAAAATCACCGGCTGTTCGTGAATATTGAATTCGTGTTTTTCGGGTTTGATCTGCATCGCTTCGACAATCGCTTGTTTCAACATGGCCTTATCGCCAGGATGATCTCTGACAATCTGTTTCAGATCGACCGAATGTTCGTTACCCAAACACAGCAGCAGACGGCCTTCGGCGGTTAGGCGCACCCGGTTGCAGGTACCGCAGAAATTGGCGCTGTGCGGCGAGATAAAACCGACTTTGCTATCGCTGCCTGCCACGCGGTAATAAGCCGATGGTCCGCCGGTCGAGTCGGCGACGGCTTCCAGCGTAAAGCGCTGCTGCAAATCCTGTCTAATCAAATCGCTGGGATAGAAAGCATCGCCGCGATGATGGTTGTCTACCGCGCCCAGCGGCATTTCCTCGATAAAACTGATGTCTATGCCATGCTCGACGGCAAATTGCACCAGATCGCAAACTTCTTGATGATTGCGGTTTTTCAGAATCACCGCGTTGAGTTTGATGCGTTGGAAGCCGGTTGTTCTAGCCTTCTCAATGCCTTTGAGCACTTGCGCCAAATCGCCGGTACGGGTCAGTTCCTTGAATTTGGCCGGGTCCAAGGTATCCAGGCTGATGTTGACGCGTTTCACGCCGGCCGTTTTTAGTTCGTCGGCCATCTCGGCCAGATGCGAACCGTTGCTGGTCAATACCAGTTCATTCAAACCAGGTATGCGCCCCAAGTCTTGCATTAAGCCCAGAGCGCCTTTACGCACTAGCGGTTCGCCGCCGGTTATCCTGATTTTGCCCACGCCCAGTTCGACGAAAGTTTCGCAGATAAAGCGGATTTCCTCCAGGCTGAGGATCTGGCTGCGCGGCAGGAACACCATGTCTTCAGCCATGCAGTACACGCAGCGAAAATCGCAGCGGTCGGTAATCGATACTCGCAGGTAGTTGACCACTCTGCCGAAGCGGTCTATCAGTTGCAACGGTTTACTAGGCGCCATTACATTCAAACAGAAAAAATAAAGGAAGAAAATAGTAACACAGCGCCGCGCTGTGTTATTGCCGTTTGCGAAAAGAGTGGGATTGAACTGACAAGTTCCTGTGACGGTGCTTAACGCGGCTAATCATTGCCCAAGCGCCGCAGCAAAGCCAATACCGCTGCTTCTATCTGCGGCAAGGCCTCGCTGGGGTGGGCGTCTTCAATATCGTCTACCTGCCAGTATTCCACGCGTTCCACCCAGTCCGGGAAACGGCTATGCAGCAAGGGTTGATGCTCGGTTTGCTTCAAGGCAATGATGTGGCGGGCGGCGGCTAAATCCTGCTCGGTCAGTGCAATTGGCGCGCGGATGGGCTCGATGGGAATCTCCCGCAAGGCCAAGCCATGCCGCGTGTGCGGTGAAATCGGACCGGCATCGTCTTTCAGTAACTCGATAGCCAGCCCACGCGAAAACGCCCGCCAGGGCAGTTCGTATTCCGGCGCATGATGATTGAACAAATACTCGGCAAACCGGCTGCGGTAGTAGTTGCCGGTGCAGAGGAATAGGACTTGGGAGTGGGTGGCGCTCATAAAACTCCTTTTGGTTAGGCGGCTTAAAACGATTGCTTACATTTGTGCAGAGGGTAAAAAAAATTTTGTTTAAGCTATCATGGTGGTGATACCGTATATGGTATGCAAGAAATTATAATGGATACCAATGTTCTGTTTGCCGGTTTGTATTCCGCCAATGGCGCATCCTTTAAATTGCTGGAGCTTTTAGCAGGCGGGCAGCTACAAACAGCCATATCGACGCCGCTTTTGTTCGAGTATGAGGATGTTCTGAAACGCAACTGTTCCATGCTGCAACTGACCGATGCCGAAATAGATATAGTGTTGGATAACCTGTGCGGATTCAGTCGCCATCAAAAGGTGTATTTTTTATGGCGACCTTATTTGCCGGACCCGAAAGATGATTTGGTCTTGGAGTTGGCCGTTGCCGCCCGAGTAAACACCATTATTACCCATAATTTAAAAGATTTTACTCGTATCGAAAAATTCGGCGTTGAAGCTATCACGCCAAAAACCTTGCTGGAGCGTTTACCATGAGTGCATTAAGTTTGAGATTGCCGGACTCCATACACCGCCATATCAAAGAGCTGGCGAGCAAGGAAGGTGTATCGATCAATCAATTTATTGCCAGTGCTGTTGCTGAAAAAGTGTCGGCAATCGCCACCGAAGACTACTTGCAAGCCCGTGCGGAACGCGCCGACAAAGCCGCTTTTCAGACCATTTTGGCTAAGGTACCCAAGCGTGAGCCCTTAGTTGGGGATGAGTTTTAGTGTTGGCGGGCAGCATAGGTCGATATAACTGTTTCGGTAGAAACTACTCCGAACTCGGGCTGCTTGATTAGCTCGATGACTTATATCGGCTGGACTAATTTAGAAACTCTTCCAGCATCTTGATCCGTTTTTCCGTCAAATAGGTTTTCCAACTGGTGGCGCTGACTGCGGGGTATTTTATGCTGCCAAACTTCACCCAGGCGTCGCGGTACTTGAGCCATTCCCGTTGGGTTTCCTTGATACTGTTTTGGTTGACAGTGCCCCAGGAGAAATTTTTGTCGGCAAGAATCTTTTTATAAATGGCATTTAGTTTGGCGTCGGCTTCCGCGAACTGTTGGTCGTCAAAGTTTGGAGTATGGCCTTTTTCGAAGCTCTGTAGCGAAGCGAGAAAATCGTCTTGCAGCGAAGCCTCTTCGCCCACCGTCATGGCTACATGGGCGGCTCCGCTGGCATCCACTTCTTTTTCCGAGCGAGTACTGAAAAAGCGATTGGCAGAGTACTTAAGTCCATCCAAGGCTTTTTTCTCATTTTCGTTCCAGGATTTGACCATATTAGCCAGTTGCGTGGCTCTTTCTTGCTGCTGGATGCTTTCCTGATGCGATGAACAGAAGTTCATCATCATGCTGCTGGTAATGTCGTCACATAGGTCTATATCCTTTGCCTCCGCCCCCTGTTGTTTCATTTGTAGAAGGTGCTCAAGTCGGCCTTCGATCTCAGCGGGCGCGCCTTCGATCTCACAAGCCAGCTTAATGGCAAGATCGTAATTACGGGTGACGCCTTTGCCGTTGGCGTAAATCATCATCAGTGTCGCCGGGCCTTGGAACGGGCCCTCGGGGCCACGCCGCATTTCTTCATAAGCGCATGCACGGGCTTTTTGCCAATCCGCAGTTTGGCCTATCCCGTAGTAAAGCGCTTCGGAATTGCAGCCGGCGAGCGACTGAATAGTTTTGGCATCGGGTCTATCTTGCGTTGGAAATTCAATAGCTTTTACCTGCTCGCAAATTAGTTCCGGAGAAATCCGCGGCTCGGCGAAAGTTATCAGCGATACTTGGATTAGCAGCACAGACAGCAATAATTTTATTGGTTTCATGGCGTTACCAAGGATGTGGATGAAAAAGGGGCAATACATTAACCGGTAAACCGACTTCGCTGGCAGGTATCCGGCTAGGAAGTCATTATTGCAGAGCTTTTAGTTTTAGCTTAAGTTGACGGCATTGGTTTAGCGCTAATCTAACTCAACAATTCCGAGATTCTTTGCCCTCTATGAAGCCTTTTCTAAATACGACCGTCAAGGCTGTTTTCGACGAGTATCCTCCGGAAATTCGCCGGAAAATGCTGGTGCTTCGCGAAGCGATCTTTGCTGTGGCGGCTAGCGAGGGTGTCGGACAACTTGAGGAAACTTTAAAGTGGGGCGAGCCTGCTTATATTACCGCCGAAACCGGATGTGGCAGTACGATCAGAATGGCGTGGAAGAAAGACAAGCCGGCCCAATATGCAATGTATTTCATCTGCACCACGAATTTGGTTGAGACGTTTCGGACGCTGTTTCCATACCAGTTCAAATATGAAGGTAATCGGGCGATTGTTTTTCAAGAAACTGAAGATGTCGATATGGATAGTCTCTCTATTTGTATCGCCGCAGCCTTGACCTATCATAGGAATAAGGGAAGAAAGCAACCTTAGGTGCGTAGTCGGCTTTAGGCTTCTCTGCCAAGGGTATTTTGCCCGGCGGTTGCGGATGGCAGGTGTCGTCGCAAAAACTCGCCAATCCGCTCTTCCACCCAATACTCGGGCCTAAGCAACGATCCACCCACAAACCCAACGTGCCCGCCGCCGGCGCAAACTTCCAGCTGTACTTGATCGGATAGTTCGGCGCTAGCCGGCAATACCCGCTCGGTCATGAACGGATCGTCCTTGGCCTGTAAGACCAAGGTGGGGACGCGGATGTGCTTTAAAAACTGCCGGGAACTGCTGCGCCGGTAGTAGTCGTGGGCGTCTTTAAAGCCGTGCAATCCGGCCACGACTTTGTCGTCGTATTGCCAGAATGATTTGATGCCGGAGAGATCGCCCAATTTGATTATCCTGTCAGCTTGTTCATGTTGACCGATACGCTGCAAATGCCGGAGTTTGACGCGCATATACTGTTTCAGCTCACGCAGTAAATAGTCGCGATAGAGTTTCGAGAAACCACGATCAAGCTTGTCGGCGCACTCGTTTAACAACAGCGGCACCGATACCGCCACCGCAGCCGATAACTCAAGCTTATCACCTTGTTCGCCCAGCCATTTTAATAACACGTTACCGCCCAGGGAAAAACCTAGCGCCACCATCACTCGATCCGGAAAACGCCGGCGCAAGGTCTTATACAAAAAGTCGATGTCCTCGGTTTCGCCGGAGTGATAACAGCGCGCCATGCGGTTCATCTCGCCGCTGCAACCGCGAAAATTCAGCGCCACGCTGGCAAAGTCGGCAGCGAGTAAGCTGTGTTGCAAACCTTTGATGTAACCGGATCGGCTGCTGCCGGCCAAACCGTGCAGCAGAATCACCAGCGGCCGGTCGTCATTGTCGATCCAATCGATGTCCAGAAAGTCGCCGTCCGGCGTGTCCAGTCTCTCGCGGCGGATGCCGGCGGGCGGCGTAATCCGTCGCAAAAAGGCCGGATAGATCGTCTGCAAATGCGGACTGTTCAGCCACCAGGCCGGGCGGAAGGCGTTGTGCATGGTTGTGGACCTGCTTTATAGTAGTTGTTAGGCGATAGTTCGAGAGGAATATACCTTTTGTGTCGCTAAACGCTAGCGCGAGTCTTGGCGGCGGATGTTTCGCTGTTGCCTGTCTGAGGTTTTCCGGATTATTTCCAACCATGTGTCACTGTTTTTGATGAGTCGGCCAATTCCTATCGCCAAAACACCGGTCAAAGCTGTCCCGCCTAGCCGAGCAAAAGCAGGTTCGGGGCGCAAGCCAGGCAAACCGCGCCGCAAAACCAAGTCCCTGCGCAAACCAAAGTGGTGGTTGATTGTGTTGGAAGGCTTGGCGCTGATGATTGCTGCTGTATTGGCGACGATGTTTGTGCTCGGTTACTCGGCTAGTTGGTTGTCCGGCCCCGATTTTTTTACCAGTTTGCTGCCGTTCGCGATTGGCGTGGTGATCTTGATGTTGGCGGCGGCTGCACTGTTGCTGGCTTGGTCGCGCTTGCGCGGCTGGCTGCATGGCCGCCTGGATTATTTGCCTGCCGCATTGGCGGTAGCGCTGGCCGCTTCGACCGGTTGGTTTGTAATGCACGGTGGCTACACCCAAGTTTTTACGCATTTTCGTACCCTAGTCGGCGGCAAGCAGGAAGCCGAAAAAGTGACC
Source organism: Methylomonas methanica (assembly GCF_001644035.1). Taxonomy (GTDB): domain Bacteria; phylum Pseudomonadota; class Gammaproteobacteria; order Methylococcales; family Methylomonadaceae; genus Methylomonas; species Methylomonas methanica_A. Next base: position 126,246 of record NZ_LUUG01000088.1, on the reverse strand, counting down.
TTGGCGCATCAAGTGTACGCCGCGTATCGCCGCCATGGTATCGGTGGCTTACAAAAATTGATGCTGCGCGCCGATGCCTTCAATCCGGCGATAGTCGAGGCCGCCAAGGCATTTGATGTCGATGTCAATTTGCTGCAAGGCATCGCCGCTACCGAATCGTCGTTTATGCCGCGCGACAGTTTTGATGGCGGCAAAGGCTTGTTTCAGATCACTGCCGTGCCCAAAGCCATTACCCGCGAGGCCGCCGATGAACTGGATGTGGAGGAACTGCAAGTCAACGATCCCCGGCACAATGCGTTTGTCGCCGCCGCCACCTTCAAACATTATCTGCAAGAAATGAACGGCGATTTGTTTTTAGGTTTACTGGCTTACAACATCGGGCCGCGTAACGGCGGTTTGCGTTTCATCATGCAGCAGTACGGCGCCACCGACTTTGTGACGATGCAGCCTTACTTGCAAACCTTGCCGCGCGATTATCCGATTCGGGTATTGTCCTACGCCCTGGCTTTCAAGCTGTATCAGAAAGACGGCAAGCTGCTGGCGTATGAAGAAGGCGATAACGCCATGCGGATTCAGCAGATGGGGATTCCGGGTTTGTAAGAATTCTGCCAAGTCTCAGTCTCTAGCGGGTAGTCGTTACAGTCAGGAAAATTTGACGATGATGTCTTGTTGAATATGGCGAACCATGTGATGGAGCTTTTCCGATTTAACAGGGATATGTCTCAGCGGATCATGCTGACGCATGACGAATTCCCGAATGGCTTCATCGTTCCAGGTCTGATGGTTGTCATGCACCATGCGTAGTACAGCATTCAATTTATTGGCGGTGTAGATCACATCGTCTTCGTTATCGTCGTAATCCGAGTGCGTCAAACCCTTTATGGCGTACTTAACTTGAGCAAGGGCATTATTTGCGTCCGATGGTGTGGCTTGTCTCACGATTATTTCTCCGGCTTTCGGTTTGGGATGGCGGCTACTATCACCTCAGGCCCTTAAATTAAACTTAATAAATGACCGTTGAACGACATGTTGCCGATAGCCCGAGAAAATAGTCGATGACGACGTGCCTAAAGCGCCTGGCGTTTTATCTGCAAGGCCGGAGTTCTTGCCGCGCCTGCACTGCTGAGCAATGTTGCGACATGGCCTAGTTTTCTGGATTGATGGCAGAGGCTGGGTTTGGCGGGGAGACCTCTGTGGCTTGCTGTCTCTGAAATTTACTAACACCGTTCACATTTACAATTTTTGCCGTATAAAAAAGAGCCATCGCGCATTAAAACAGTTCGATTTGCGGTCTGCCGCCATCACCCGAAGGCTTAATACCGGTCAGAGCGTTATGTGCATCGCGTTGACCTTTCATAACATAGCGATCGAGGTGGCCTTCCATGCGTTGTCTCAGTGTCTGATTTAATTGACCGCTCCATTCCGGATTGCCAAACCGATCCGCCAGATCCAGAAAATGCTCGTCCAGTTCTTTAATCGCCAATTCAACCTGCTCTACTCGCTGACGTAGCACATCTTGAAATTGCAGATAACCCAGCGCTTCGGATAGGCGCTTGATCCCTTCCTGATTACCGGAATCCACGGCGTCAATGACATCCAGTAACATACCGCTGCCTTGTGTAAAGCGACTTTCCACCGCAATTAGATCGTCGATAATCTTATTAAGCTCGGTTGATGTTTCATGATTGTCTATCGCTTTATTCGCCGCCATCAACTCCGCTTCGGCGCCTTTAGTTGCAGTACGGATTTTTAGTTCAATGTTCGCCGCAGCCTCGGCTGTTTGTGTGGAAAGCTTTCTGACTTCATCGGCCACCACCGAAAAGCCACGACCGGATTCACCGGCTCTAGCCGCTTCAATCGCGGCATTCAGGGCCAGCAAATTAGTCTGTCTGGCAATTTTGGAAATGACATCCACTAACGGCGAAAGCTCGCCGACCTGTTTGGCGAGCCCTTGAATACGTTGTAGATTAGAACGTAGATCAGACATCTGATTTTCAACATTACTGCTTAAAATAGTGACAATATTCTTGTTATTAGCAGTTTGCTCTTGAATGATTTCAGTCAGCATCATGCCGTTGTTCATAGACTCGGTAATTCGATCGACCTGGCTGCTGGATACCTGATGCACCTGATTCAAGGAGTTGATGACAGCAATAACACCCGACTCGGTATCTTTCAGCGCGCCATTCAGTTGCTGACACATCAGACTGAGAAATGGCGAAGCCTGATGAATTTCACCTGCTATTGCATTTTGTATACTCCTTTTACGACTGAGTCGCCTATCTCTGGACTTAACCAACTCTTTAACCCACCGAATTTCAGCCCGTAGAAACGGCCACATCGCCATCATCGTCAAACCGATAAAAATGATGACAAAAAATAAAATTTTGAGAGTTACGCCAAGTCGTTCATTTAAACCCATTAGTTGGGATAGTATTTCGTGAAGCCAAGGGTAGGCCAACCAGGCTAGGCCAATATTCACAATTAAAGCGAACAAAATCCCAATCAGGACACGACCAATAAATCCCGGTTGGATGAGTTCAGACAACTGAGGGTCATCTTTGACCTGTGTGTTTGCCGCTGCTGTATTAAAGTTCATATATGCCTCTACGCGCCAGGTAACACTTGCTTTATGACTTTAATCAAGTCTGCGCCATCAACCGGTTTGACCAACCAACCGGTAGCACCCAGTTTTTTACCTTCGTCGCGCTTGGCCGACTGACTTTCCGTCGTCAGTGTCAGTATCGGCGTAAAACGAAAACCCGGCAGCGCCCGGACTGCTTGGATCAATTCCAGGCCACCCATGTTCGGCATGTTGATGTCGGTGATGATCAGGTCCGGTTTTATACCTGACTTGAGTTTGCTCAGTGCCTGCACACCGTCGCCAGCAGTTTCCACCTTAAAGCCGTTCATCTCCAGATTGGATTTGACGCTCAAAATCATGGTGGCGGAATCGTCTACGATCAAAATGGTCTTGGACATGGCTTTTCTCTGCAAGCTAATAATTCAATAGGGATCTTCATGCTGATCCAGTGCCGATTGTAGCCAAGCGCTAAACGCTGCGTCCGCCGGCCAGACCATAATGCTGGGGCTGGCAGCCATCAAGACCTGCAAGTTGGCGGGATGTAGATGCGTACAGGCTGAGAAGTCGACTTTAGCGGCAGGTGTTTTTTGCAGCCACTCCAGAAGCTCCTCAGCGTCTTCCACGCCCACCATGTCCTTAAAATGCACCTGGTTTTTCTTGAATTCAAGACTCATGGCAATAACTCCTTGATATTTAAAACCATCAACACCGATCCGTCCCCCATCAAAGCAGAGCCGGCGTAGACCGGAATATCAGCCAGTACCCCGGTCATAGGCTTTAGGATTATGTCTACCGTTTCCCGGAAATCGTCGACCAGCAGCCCTACGGCTTCGTTGCCGCACCGAACCACCAAAACGGCTAACTCGTGATCGGAATTGGCTTGTGGTGGGGCAGCAATAGCCAGTAAGGCGTTAATGGATTTTAAAGGCACGATATTCCCGCGCAATACCGTGACGAGGCTCTGTTTGATGGAACTGATACTTGCACACGGCACCCGTACCGTTTCCAGCACACTATCCATAGGTATGCCAAAGGTCTGGCCGGCTGATTCGATCAGCATGACATGAGTAACCGCCATCGACAGCGGTAATGACAGGCGAATCCGGGTACCTTTGCCTATTTCACTTTCCAATGAAATAGCGCCATTTACCTTCTCCACCGCAGTGCGCACCACGTCCATCCCCACGCCGCGTCCGGATAAATCCGAAATGACATCCACTGTCGACAAACCCGCCGCAAAAATCAGATTGATGGCGTCTTGATCGCTGATTCGCTCTAAAGTGGCTTCGTCGATGATGCCTTTCTGATAGGCTTTGCGTTTGACAATATCAGGGTCTATGCCTTTGCCGTCATCCTGAATTTCAATCACCACCCGGTCGGATTCTTGGCTGGCGCGAATAGTGAGGGTACCGGCAACCGGCTTGCCGACAGCACGACGCTCGTCGGGCTGTTCGAAACCATGATCGAGGCTGTTCCGGACGATGTGTACCAAGGGATCGCCCAGAGCTTCGATGACATTCTTGTCGGCTTCGGTATCTTCGCCAACCAGCACCAGGTTGACTTCCTTGCCCAGTTTGCGAGAGGTATCTCGCACCAGGCGCGGAAAGCGTTGAAATACAAAGGACACCGGCATCATCCGCACCTGCATGATGGCATCCTGCATTTCCTCGGCGATGCGGTTGATCACCGTATATTGAGCTTTGATTTCACGGGACAGATCGCGCACCCCAAAAACATCCTCGGCGCGTCCGGCCAGATAAGGCAAGGCGTTTTTCGATACCACCATTTCGCCGATCAGATTCATCAGCCGGTCGATTTTCTGCTGATCAACCTTGAGGCTTTTGGGGCCGATGCCAGCATCTTCGGCGCGGCGGCCGAATTTCGCCTCTGCATCCACATCCGAGACTCGCACAGCATCTGCCGAGAGATCCGACTGGATCTCGGACAAGTTTCGCGGAACCGGAACGCCGACGTCGGCTTGATTCACCAAGCTCTCGACGCTGGCTGTAGACCGCGTTTGCTGAAACTGATCCAGCCAAGCCAAAAGCGGGAGTGATGCAGCCTCTTCCAGCGCCATGGCCGTCGCCGCTTCCAGTCCGGCACGCGCAGCAACATCGCCGCTGGCCATCAGGCAACCGGTCAATGTAGCGGCCACCGCCTTGATCCGCCCTAGCTGCCAGTTTTCCTGAATCGGCAGGTTGAGGATTTCCCGCTGCACGTCAAGCATTTTAGTCATGACTTCGGCTTCTTCGGGCGTCAGGCTGTGTTGTGATAGGTGGAGTTCGGTTTTAGCAGGCGGATTTCCCCCAGTTACCTTCGGTAGGAGCTCGGTCCACTTCGGCGGACTTTGACGGCGCAAAGACTCAATGATCTTGGCAAACGCATTCCGGTTTTCCGGCTCCAATTCCATCACCAGCAAAAGCCAGCGCAAGGCCGAAGACAGCCATAGCTCCAAACTGGAGAGCTCGATCAGGTTACTGGCGGCAAGAACCAAATCCTCTAGCTGGTTAGCGCCTAGAAGTCCCAAGGCTTTGTCGACAAAATTTTCGTAGGCTACGGGTCCGCCGTTACGATTGCCTTGAGGCAAGGCCAGAAACAAAGGCGTCACCGGAATCATCCGGACTTGATCCGGCACATAGCGGTAGTACTCGTCCAGTTGTTCACGCGGCGCGGTGGTCAATAGATGGAACTCCAGGACGCAGCGATAAGCGTCCAGTTCGGCCAAGGCCGGCCACGGTTGGCGTACCGTAATGCTCCCCCACAAAAAGCCGGGCGTGCCCCGGGCCTGGAAAAACGGGTCGTCGCCCTGGAAGAAACAGTCTGCCGCCGGCGTGTAGTCCAGCCAGTGCAAATCCACGCCGCCACAAGCCTGACGGTAGGCGTCCATGCGTATGCTTTCAGGGATATCGACCAGGGGCGGCAGATCGGCTTCGGCCACGACGATGCCGGTTTCAGTCAGCGCGTTCGGCAAAGCACTAGCCACCACCGCAACCACCGCGGCGGCGGCGTCGACGCTGGCGATCAATCGGCGTAGCGACTCCGCCAACCTTGCCGAATCGGCGGCATGGTGCGCGCCGATACTGCCCTTCGCCTCGACTTCATCGCAGAGCATGCCGACAAAATCCATCGCATCCAGCAGACGGTCGGCCAGATCCTGGGAGTATTCCACCTGCTCGTGGCGCACCGCGTCCATCAAGTCTTCGCCGGCGTGTAATACCCTAGTCATTTCCGGGAAGTCGAACAGCCCGCTATTGCCCTTGAGGGTATGCACCATTCGAAACAGCGCCGTCATCAACTCGGCATCGCCTGGCGCATCTTCCAACTGCATCAACTTTTCGCCGATACCTTCCAGGAAGTCGCGCGCCTCGGAGAGGAATTGTTCGAGTAAGGGCGTCATCCCCGTGCTTCCCCGATCATCAGTTTGACCTGGATCAGCAATTGCTCCGGCTTCACCGGTTTGACCAGATAGGCGTTGGCGCCGGCGGCAAAGGCTTGCTGATGATCACTGGTCTGCGCCTCGGTGGAGACCATTATGGCCGGCGCCTGATAAATATCCTGGGATCTGAGTTCTCGCAAGAAACCGTAGCCATCCAGCTTGGGCATGTTGATATCCACCACGTACAGATCGAAGGGCTGTTGCAGGGATTTTTCCAGGGCCTCGATACCGTTGACCGCCTCATACACCTTATAGCCTGCGGCCTCCAGGATCTGGCGGTGATACAGTCGAACCGTGGCAGCGTCATCGACAATCAGGATGCGTTTCATCGTGCCTCCAGGAGGGGTTTTTGATAAACGATCGCTTCGGGAAACTTGCGCACTTTGTACAGGGATGAGAATCGGCTCATCGATTCGGAGTGACCAAGACAAATGTAAGCACCGGGTTTCATGGCGTCATAAAAGGTTTCCGCGGCGGCTTTGCGTGAAGCGTCGTCAAAATAGATCAGCAGGTTGCGGCAAAAGATGATGTCAAAGTTGCGATAGGCGCGGGTATCAATACGTTCGGAAAGATTGACGCGGGTAAATTCCACCGCCTCGCGCAAGTCGTCACAGATTTGATAATTCTCTGCCTGCCGCGTGAAATATTTGCGCAGCAACTTCTCCGGCAGGTGTTGCACTGAACGAACCGAGTATTGTCCGTGCCGCGCCAAAGCCAGAATTTTGGTGTCGATGTCGGAGGAAATAATCTCAATGTCCCAGTCATTGATGCCGGCCCAGAACTCCAGCAAATAGATGGCAATGGAATAAGCTTCCTCGCCCGAGGACGACGGTATTGCCCAAATTCGAATGGGCGTATTGTCGCGCTTGCGGCCGGTGATCTCGGGAAGAAGGGATTTGACCAAACATTGAAACTGATATTCTTCACGGAAAAAATAGGTTTCATTGACCGTCATCAGGTTGGTCAATTGCTGCAATTCTGCGCCCGATGCCTCGAAGCGCAATTTGGTGAAATAAGCCCGGAAGTTGCCGCTATGAGTCAGTTCAATCCGTTCCTCCAGTCGCTTGTCAACGAAATAGCGCTTCGACGACTCGAACTGAATGCCGGTCTTGCGATAGAAGAACTCGCGAAATTTCTCGAATTCCGATTCGCTGATACTGATCGCGGCCATCGTTGCATCAACCATCGCTGATACGTTTCAGGGCCAGATCCGTGGCAAACTGGATATAAGGCACTTGCGTATAGCGAGCCTTGAGGCGCAGCAGAGGCTCCCGTGAAGCGGATGACCCCACTTCGCCGAGTAAATCCACCGCCGTGGCGCAGACGTTCAACTCGGGGTCATGGTCAATCACCGAAATCAACCAGGACTCGACCTCCGGGTGACGCAAGGATTCCAGGATGTTGACGGCAAAGATGCGTACATCCGGGTCGGCGTCGGCGAGCAGTCCGCGCATGATCGGCGCCACCTCGTCGGGTAGCTGTTTCATCGCTTCGATGGCCTCGTTACGCAAGGCAACTTTCTCACTCCTGAGGCAGTTAACCAGACCAACGACCGCCACTTCATTGCCCATTACTGTCAAGGTGGTGAGGATGACTTCACGCACCGATACATCGTCTTCAAGTTGTAGACGGCTTACCAGCGCAGCGGACGCTGCCGGACAATCCGCTAGATCTCGCGCCGCCCAGCGCCGGGCCATGGGGTTATCATTTTCCAGCTCCAACAGCAGGCTATTGCAATCGCGTGCTTGTTTGCGCTCGTCATGGGCGATGGGTTGGTGTGTTTGTGTTTTGATAAGGGCCATGGTCTCTCCTATCGTCCGGCCCAGGCATTGATCTGGGCGGCTACTTTTTCCGAAGGCAGCACCACGCTGGCACCGCCGCGTTCGATCAGCTCCGCCGGCATACCAAACACTACCGCCGACTGTTCGGATTCGGCAATGGTGCGACCGCCGCGCTTCTTGATTTCGGTAAAAGCGTCCGCTCCGTCGTAACCCATGCCGGTGAGCATCACCGCCACCACCCGTGACGGATCGCAATGTTCGAGGGCGGAGCGCCCCATCAACTCTACCGACGGATGCCAGAGAAATTCGCGGCTTTCCGGCTTCGCCAGTACCGTCAGTTTGCCGGCTCTTTTGACTAGCACCATGTCCGCGCCGCCCTTGCCGATATAAATGGTGCCTGGCTCGATAGGCATCGGATGATCAGCTTCCACCACGGCGAGCGGACAAAGCACATTCAAGCGTTCGGCGAAAGGTCGAGTGAAGGAAGCAGGCATGTGCTGAGCCACCAATACCGGCCAGGGGAAATCCACCGGCAGCAATGGCAGGATATCCTCAAGGGTACGCGGCCCACCGGTAGACACGCCGACGATCACCAAGCCCTCGCCGACAACGCCGCGCCGCACCGCAAGCGGACGCGGGGGAGCAGGCTTTTCCCGCTCTTCTCGCAAACGTTGGGCCAGACCGCGAGTGGGCTGCCCTTTAGCCTTGATTTTGGCCCGAGCGGCGGTGCGTATCTTACTCACCAGTTCGTTTTTGATTTCGCCGATGGACAGTGAAATGGTGCCGCCGGGCTTGGCAATGTAGTCTACCGCCCCCAGATTCAGCGCCTCGAAGGTGGCCAGTGCCCCCTTCTCGGTGAGCGATGAAACCATGACGACGGGGACGGGGCGCTCCGCCATGATCAGCGACAGCGCGGTGATGCCGTCCATCTCCGGCATGTTGATGTCCAGGGAAATGACGTTAGGCTGAAATGCGCGGTTTTCATCCACCGCTTCCTTGCCATTTCTGGCCTGGCGAATTTCGAAATCACCTTCGGCTTCGAACAGGGTGGTCAGTTGCCGGCGCATTAATGCCGAGTCATCGACGATGAGCAGCTTAATCATGAGCATAATCCGCTAGCATCACGCCGCTACCTTGGTCAGATCGGCCAGTTCATGGTCTTCCACCAGATGCGCCGGTACGATCAATTGCACCATGCGATGTTGCTTTTCCAGATTAGCCATGCGCGCCAATAGGTTTCCTTGCTCGCTGGATAAGCGCGGGGCGGGTTCGATGCTGGACTTTTGTATCCTCAGCACTTCGGCCACCGAGTCCACGATGAAGCCGGTGCGCATGCCTTTGATCAGGAACACCATGACCCGCTGCCGATCCGAGCGCTCGACGCTTGGCAAGCCAAGCCGCCGGCGTAAATCGATGACCGGCAGCACCGCACCGCGCAGGTTGATGACTCCCTCGACGAAGGGTGGCGCCTTGGGCACATGGGTTAATTCTTCCGGCACCCGCACGATCTCCTGCACACTGTCTATCGGGACGCCAAACTCTTCCTTACCGAGCCGAAACACCACCACCTGTTCGTCGTCATCCAGCGACACATCGTCCTCGGCAGTCTCTGCATTTTGCTTGTCATCCTGTAAGTTTTCCACGGTCGTCAATGCCTCCTTGATGGCTGAGTGGTGAAACAAGTTGTCGGCGGAAATAATCGACACCAGGCGCTTGCCGCCGTCCAGTCGGCAGATTTCAGCAATGTCGTTCAGTTCGCCCTCGCGGGCCAACAGAGACGGCATGGCTTCAACATCTGCTTTGCCCACCCGCAGCACCTCGTTGACGCTATCCATGACGATGCCCACCGAAGCGGTGCCCAGAGACACCACGACAATCCGGCTATGCTCGTCGGCGGCTTGCGGCGGCAGGGCAAACATACGGCGCAGGCTTACCAGCGGCAGCAAGCGGTTGCGTAGTGTCATGACACCGAGCACATGGGACTGCGAATGCGGCACATGAATAATGGTCTCCGGCACCTGGACAATCTCTTGCACATCGTCAATGGTGATGGCGTACTCTTGCCCGGCCACATCGAAGCTGACCAGTTGCAATTCGTCGCTGACTTCTTCTTCCTCCACTTCGCTGCTGGCCATCAGTCCACCTGTCGTGGCCGCAGTCTTGGCAACAGCGGCGATTTCAGTAAATTCCTGGGCGATCAGCTTGGCAAAATCCAGCACCATGACCATGGCGTGACCGCCGACATCCTTAATGATGCCGGACAGCAACTCGGTATTCACCGTGCTCTGAATCGAGCCCACCCCCTCGATCCTTGCGGGCTCGACGCCGACCACGCTGGCCACCTTGTCCACCACGAAGCCCAGGGGTTGCCCAATGTCAATGACCAACGCCCGAGATGAGTCGTCATGTTCACGTTCCGCGAAACCAAAAATCCGCCGCAGACTGATAATGGGTAACACCTTGCCGCGCAGATTGGCCAGGCCATCGAGCGTGGCGGGCGACAGTGGCACTCGCACGACCTCCGGTACCCGGATAATCTCCTGTACCGGCGCCATATCCACGGCGAAAACCTCATCCCCGGCGATAAAGGTGACAAATTGGCGGATGTCGGATACTTGCTCTTCAATATTATCTTCAGCATTGCCCGTTCGTCCCGTTTCGCTACTGGGTAGCTCTTCCGGTTGTTCCTGATTATTGTTGGTCATCATGGCTCTCCTTAATGTTTAGGCACTTTGTAATTCGTCGGCCAGCGAGGCGATCTCTTCGATGGCTGCGGCCAATTCTTCGGCGCCCTGAGATTGCTGTTTGGCGGCGGAGGCGGCCTCGGTCGAGGCTTTGTCGGCTTGTTGCGCAGCGGCGGCAATCTGCTCGATGCCTTTTTTAACCTGTGCCGTGGCGGCGGCAATTTCGTTGGATGCCGTCAGAATTTCCTGAGTGCCGGTTTCCACATCCGCAATATCAGTTTCGATGGTCACCAGACTGGCAGTGGTGAGCTTGGCTTTTTCCACCTCGCCCAACGCACTCATCGCGATCTCGTCCAGATCGCGTCCCACCACGCCAATCTGATCCTGCACAGCCTTTACCAAATCTTTGATACGGTCGGCATTTTCGGCGGAGTCGTGCGCCAGATTACGAATGTCGGTTGCCACTACCACGAATCCCTTGCCAAATTCCCCAGCCCGTGCCGCTTCGATGGAGCCGTTGACCGCCAGCATATTGGTCTGAATTGAAACCGTGGTGATGGCATCGACGATCTTGTCAATCCGCCGCGACACCAATTCCAGGCCCTTAATTTGCTTGATACTGCCCTTGGAAGAGTCCGCCGACGTTAAAATCCCGGTAATAAGGGCATCGATTGAGGTCTTGTTTGTACCCAGCAAACTTCTGATAGCGGACACCTTCTCCGAACCATCCGTAGCGCGCACCTGTGCCAACTCCAGCCCCTTTTCAATCTGGTTAATTGCTGTAGCGGCTTCGGCGGTGCCCGCAGACTGCACTTCCGCGCCCTTGCGTATTTGATCGATGGCCGCCATGATTTGAGCGCCGGAGCGGTTGATCTCCGCAACGGCGGAGGATAATTCCTCGGCTGCGGAAGCGACTTCCTCGGCACTCTTGGTGACATCCGTTGAGGTCTTCAGATCTTCCGCCAGCTCGGACAAACTTTGTGCCGCCTGTTCGCATTCACCCAAGGCCTGGGACTGTTCTTCCACGGTTTTAGCGGTTTCCTCGGCCGCTGCGGATTGTTCCTCGGCGGCGGCGGCGATATCTTCCGAGCCCTTCAAGGCCTGTTGTGCCGCGATTTTGGACTGCTGGGCGCCGGTGGCGATTTCCCGCACTCCCTTGGCAATTTCCGCAGCGTCGACTCGAATCTTCTCCAGTTGGATAGTGATGGTTTTGCCATTCTCCACCTCGCCTTCAACTGACTTGGCCGAGGTACTGATACCCTCGGCGATGACCTTTACTTCCTGTTGAATCTGCCCGACCAGCTCCTGAATTTGTTTTGCGCTTTTCTCGGAGGTCTCGGCCAGGGTTCTGACTTCATCGGCAACGACCGCAAATCCCTTGCCATGCTTGCCGGCACGGGCCGCTTCGATGGCGGCGTTTAGCGCCAGCAAATTGGTTTGATCGGCGATACGGGCTACGGCCTTGACGATGTCGCCGATGTTAGCCGCCTGTTTCTCCAGTTGCGCCACCATTTCCACCGAAGCATTTTGGCGTTGGGCGGCTACGGCAACATTGCTTATCATGGTGGCAACCTGACCGCTGGTCCTGGCAACCAAGGTCTGAGTGGCCTCGGCCTTGGTTTGACTGATGTCGGCATTTTGTAGTTGACGAAGGATGGAGCCTTCGATTTGCTTGAATGCAGCCAACGATTCCTGGGCAGCTCCGGAAGCTTCCTCGGCACCCGTCGCTATCTGGTCGGAGGAGCGTTTCAGCTCCTCGGCAGCAGATGCCGCTTCGTTAATGCCGGAGGACAATTGCCCGGTGGCGGCCGCAATGCGCTCCGCCGCCTGTTGCTGTTTGCCCAGGGTGCGGGCTTTTTTACGCTGCGCCTCCGCTTCGCGAACGGCAGCCGCCGAAGTAGTGCCGCTAGCCGGCGTTACTGTCGTTGCATTCGATGATTTTTTAACAAGAGCCATAAAGTTCTCCTTTATGATTGAGGGTGTGGTTTAAATTGCCGTGAAAGTCTTGACAAGACGGCTTTCATGTGCCGATGTGATGCGGTGTTTTCATGATCCTTAGGTTGAAAAAGCCGTTCTTGGCGATACCTGCTTGGAGCGCGGACAATTCAGTGTCGGTTTATGCTGTTCGCGCCCTAGCGGGTTTCAAATACGTCGGGCGAGCACAGTGGAGTGGAGATGTTGTCGATTTTCCCGAGAGCAGTTCTTCTGTTATTTTTAGCAGTACCTATTCGTCGCACGCTATCACTTGTATCCGCTGCGGGTCGGTGCGGTAGCGAACAGGGTCAAAATCAATCCCCCAGACATTGGGGTTTGAGAACCGAGAGAAATTGATGAGCAAGGCATGCAAATGAAGGATTCGGAACAGCGCGCTAAAGATTTGATTGCGGCCCTGGAGGCTGCAGCAAACGGATGCTGGGAGGATTTTGTGCTTAACGGAGACCCCGAATTGGAGCAGGCGACGGCAAGGCTGTTTGCCAAAGTTCGATCTTTACATAGCGAATCCAATCGAGCCATGAGCAATATAGCCAATGCCGATGTCCGCATGCTGTTGTGGCGCGAGGCTTTGCAAAAAATCAACGCAGCAGACAGCCTATTTCATCACGGCGGCAAACTGGCTGATTTTTACCAATCAATCGTGGTGGAAGCCATGCAGATGACTCGTGCCCGCTACGGCGCGTTGGGACTGTTTGACGAAGATGGCAATCTGGAACAGTTCATCACAGAAGGCATGGATGCCGAAACCATTGCCGGCATAGGCCATCCCCCCGAAGGACGAGGTTTATTGAAAGCACTATTGAATGAATGCACCCCCGTCAGCGTCGACTCTATCGCTGATGACCCTCGTTTCATCGGTTTTCCACCCGGACATCCGCCCATGCGCACACTGATTAGTGCACCCCTGGTAGTCAGCTATAGGCTAAAAGGGGTGATTTATCTGGCGGATAAAGAAATCGGCGAATTTTTCGACCCACAGAAACAGGTCTACGCCGAAAAATTTACCGAGGAAGATGAGGACATGTTGGGGCTTTTTGCCGATTATCTGGTGCGCTCTCTGGAGCGCACGGATCTGGTGATCGCTTTGCAGCAAAGTAACAAGGATCTCGAGAAAGAACGCTCCACTTTGCAGGAAATGGTTGAGAAGCTGCGCGATACCCAGAATCAGCTGCTGCAAGCCGAGAAAATGGCTTCCATCGGCCAGTTGGCGGCAGGGGTAGCGCACGAAATCAACAATCCCATTGGTTTTGTCAACTCCAACCTGGGCACCTTGGCCGGTTACATTGAAGATATGTTCTCGGTCATCGATGCCTACGAGCAAACGGTTGCCGAAGTTGATCAAAACCTTATAGACCGCGAGAAAATCGACAGCTTAAGAAAGAAATTACAATTTGAACTCCTGCGGGAAGATGTGCCCGATTTGTTGCACGAATCGAGGGACGGTTTGGCGCGGGTCAAGAACATTGTCAACGACCTAAAGGATTTTTCGCGAATGCCTGCGGCGGAATGGCAATACGTTGATCTGCACCAGGGCTTGGAAAGCACTCTCAACATAGTGGGGAACGAAATCAAGTACAAGGCCGATGTGGTCAGGAATTACGGGGTTTTGCCTGAAGTGGAATGCTTGCCATCCCAACTGAATCAGGTATTCCTGAATTTGTTGATGAACGCTGCCCAGGCCATATCGGAGCGGGGAACTATCATCCTGAGCAGCGGCACCGAAAAAGAAACGGTGTGGGTGGCTATTACCGATAGCGGACAGGGAATTTCGCCGAAAAATTTAAGCCGCATATTCGAGCCGTTCTTTACCACCAAGCCTGTCGGCAAAGGTACAGGACTTGGATTGTCACTGTCCTACAGCATTGTACAGAAACACCACGGAAGGATAGAGGTCGGCAGCAAAGTGGGTGAAGGCACTACCTTCCGTGTTGTGCTGCCAGTGAAGCAGCCGACAAAAATAGAAATGTAACTTCAACTGACGTTAAGTCTGCGACTTGAAAAATCCGAGGTCCGACAGATGCAAGTGTTCAGACCGGGGAGCAATTTTTATTTGGATGTGCGCAGGCTATTTGTTTCGGGTACCCAACAGATAATCAAACCCCGGCCAGGTGACGCACCAGTTGCCGGAGCCAGGCTGGGTGTGATGTTGGTAGTGCCAGGGTAAGTGTTGTTTAGCCCAGTCCGGATCGAGATGAGCCTTGCGATGCCGAAGGTAATAAAGCGTCAACGAGCCATATAAACCCACCACGAAAGCCGGCCAGTACCAAAATAGGGGCAGATGCGCCAATACAATCGCGGCCAACACCGCCAACTCCTTGGTTTGCGCATTCCAGGTCGATAAGTCCAGCTGGCGATAGCCGGGATCCAGCATATGGTGTTTGGCGCATATCGCATGGTGCTCATACCAATGGTAGGCCCAGATGCTGCCCGGCCGCTTGCCTAAACGATGCAATATGAATTTGTGCATCAGCCATTCGCCGAGATTGGCGTACAGCAGGGCTAATAAAAATTGCAGCGTCACTGAGAGCATGGATGTGTTCGACCGATAGATGGCAAGTTGCCTATCTTCGCCCGGTTTACCGTATCCGGCATAGTTGTTTTAAGCGCGAGTCTGCTCCTGCAGCAAGTTGCCTCCGTTTTTAATCCGATTTTAATCAATTCCGCCCCGGCAAATTTCAAAAACTCTGCTAAAAATTAATAGCATTATTTGATTGAGGCACGGAATTTAGCCGGTTAGTTTGCTGACTATCGCTTTTTTCGATTTTCATAGGCGAATAGCTTCACAAAATCGACTTGCGTACAGTAGACCTATGTACTAGGCTATGCTACCGCTCAAGTGGGGGAGGAGAAATGGCTTCGTACCGGGGAGTGACCGGCGCGCTTCTGGCGTTGGAATCGTTCTTGACCAGCAGATTACCTGCCGAGCTGAGCAGCGAGCCTACCAATGCCCAAGCAAAATTGTTGGGTAGCGCCGACATCGCCAATATCCTCACTGGCAACCTGCTGGGTATCTACCTGCACCGAATCACTATCGATCCGCACGGCCGGCAGCGCTCCTTCGCGCAACGCGGCAGCGACCAAAGCGCGCCGCAAGCCGAACTACCGGTCAATCTGCATTTTCTGTTAATCGCCAACGCCGCCAGCGCCACCATCGAAGCCGATCTGCTGAGTTGGGCCATGGTCGAACTCGCCAACCAATGTCAGCTCGACATCTCGCATATTCAAGACATTGACGACGAATGGGGCCAGGCCGAAGTGCTGAATATTGCCCCGGACGAGATGACTACCGAAGACTTGATGCGCATCTGGGATGTCTTCAAATCGCCTTATACCAGCACCGTACCTTACGTAGCCCGCACCGTGCGCTTGCGCTTGCAGCGGCCGCGTACGGAAGGTCCGCCGGTTAGTACCCGGATATTTCCCGGAGGCACGGTATGAAAGCCGTCAAAGTTCTGGAAACCAATATCCTCTACGCCAGCGACGTGATCTATTGGCTGGACGGCAGCAGCGCCGCACAGGAAGCCGATATGCGGCGGTTGAGCGAAGCCGTTGTTTTGCAACTCGATACCCGTCCCGCCGATCTGCAATTTTTACACACGCCAGGCAAAACGGCCTTGTGGCGGCGCTCGGCCGGCAAAACGGTGCAAGGCCCGCCCAGTGAGGCGGACAAGCTGCGTCCGGCAGAAGCGGCTTACGTCATTGCCGGCTCGGTGGCCGACAGTCAACGCCGCTATGTCCCGCGCCGCTTCGAGATTCAAGCCGGCAATGCCGCCGGGCACAGCGTAGTGCTTTATCCAACACCTTTCGGTACCAAACTCGGTCGCGGCGGCGGATTGCGCGGCACACTACGATTTGCCGGTAGTAATGCGCCGGCCGTGTGGGCGTTGCTGACGCTGATTGTCAATCTCGGTGTCGGCGGCAATTTGATCTGCCGCGCCCAAGCCGACGCCAACGGCGATTTCATCATCGCGATGCACCGCTTGCCGCCCTTGCCGGAAGGGGTAACCGAGTATGCCGCCACACTAAGTATCCGCGCTCTTGCCGATGCCGCCGACGCTATGGATCCGGACGATCTAGTAGCGATGACGCTGGGGGCGTTGAATACCGACAACAGCTTTGCCGCCGAGCTTGCCCTGGCCGTGGTGCCCGGCGAAATTGGTTTAATCCGGTCCTTTAATCGGGATCATCTCGCCGTTCAACCCAATTGAGTCAAACATGAGTTGAGTTCGTTCTTTAAACGCTGGTCCACATAAAAATTAAGGAGGGGAGCATGCCTGAATATCTTGCACCGGGTGTGTTTGTAGAAGAAGTTAGCTTTCGCGCCAAATCGATCGAAGGGGTGGGGACCAGCGTTGCGGCTGTGGTCGGCCCCACGCGTTTCGGGCCGTTGCGGGGTAACCCCGAAGTCGTGACTAGCTTCGGCGAATTCACCCGCATCTTCGGCGATATCCAAGATCTCACTCTGGCTGGCGCAGCGGTTCTTAATCATACCGCTATTGCCGCGAAAGCCTTTTTCGACGGCGGCGGCAAACAGCTCTATGTGTCGCGGGTCGGCAATTTTCCGCAAAACGCGCCGGGTTTGTCCGCGCGTTCTGTGCCAAACGTACTGAGCTTCAACAGCCGCTTTCCGGGAACGATGGGCGATTTCACGCTGGAAGTGCTGTGGCGCGATAGCGAAAACCTGCTAAAAACCGAGGCTACTTCGGCGCCCGCCGAAGGCGAAGAGGTGTTTCTGAATGCCACCGGCTTGACCAATGCGGTGCGCTCGGCTGGCATCGCCGCGCAATTTCCGGATGAACGCTTCCCCTTGAATGTTCGCGCATTGGTGCGACGCGAAGGCGATCATTTTGTCATCGTCGACAACCGCTGCGAACTCGATACCGCCGACGATGTGGCGGCGGTCGGCACCGCCTTGCGCCCGAACGGTCAGGCCGACGGCAGTCAGGGCGTATTGATGTCGGCCGGCTTGGTGAACGGTCCCGGCGTTTCTGTGAGCTATACCCGGGTGTTTGCGAAAAACCCCAGCAGCGGCTCCTTGGCTAACGGCACATCGGCGGTATTAACCCTTAGCGCGGAAACCAATTTGTCGGTGTATACCGGCGCGGCGCATTGGGGCACTCTAACCGCGTTGCGCGGCACGCTGAATGCGGCCGGCAGCGAGTTTGTGGTGGACGGCGGCGGTTTGAATGTGGGCGTCAATGCCGACATCACCCTGCCTTTAGCGGCTTTGGCCGCTGCACCGAATACGGTGCGGGCGGTGGTGGTGCAGCGCAATTTCGATATTTCCGTGCATGCCGGCGGTCGTGACGGTCCGGTAATTTATAGTTACGGCGATATTTCCAGCGCCCCCGACGCAAAAAATAGTCTCAGCGCAATGCTGCCTGTCGCTCCCGACAAACGTTACGACCAATTGACCAGTCCGGTCAGTTGTACCCTCAACGACGGGATCAGCGGGGCCGACGTGGTGGCAGCCTTGTACAGTCTGTTTGAAGCGGATGGTTTAAACCCCGGTCCAATGTCGGTCCAAGGCCCGCGCTATTTGCTTAACCTGTCCGGCGGTAGTGATGGGAATGTACCTGTGGCTTTGCATTACGGCGGCGTGGAAGACGAGGTCAACGGCAGCAGCGGTTTCGTGGCCTTGGAAAATATCGAGGATGTGTCCATCGTGATGACCCCGGCCGCCGCAGCCGATGCCGTCAACCATCAAGCCATCGTCGCCGAAGTGCAAAAACACTGTCTGAAAATGCGCTATCGGGTCGGCATCGTCGATAGCCGTGACGGTATGGCGCTCTCGGAAATACGCGAGTTCCGCTCCAACTTCGACGATTCGCGGCTGGCGCTGTACTACCCCTGGGTGGTAATCGCCGATCCGCGAGGTCTGCTCAGTACTATCAACGTGCCGCCTTCCGGCTTCGTCGCCGGCGTCTATGCCAACACCGATGTGCAGCGCGGCGTGCATAAACCGCCGGCCAACGAACCGGTGATCGGCGCCTTGCGTTTTGCCCAGGAAATCAATCGTTTTCAGCAAGAATTGCTGAATCCCAACGGTATCAACTGTTTGCGCTCATTTCCGGGACGCGGGCATCGGGTTTGGGGCGGGCGGACCTTATCCAGTGATCCGGAATGGAAATACGTCAACGTCCGCCGGTACTTCTTGTATCTGGAACGCTCCATCGACAAATCCACGCAATGGGCGGTGTTCGAGCCCAACGGCGAGCGCTTGTGGGACAACATCCGCCAGACCGTGGAAAGCTTTTTATATAACGAATGGGTGAACGGGCGGCTGTTGGGTAGTGCTAAAACCGCTTATTTCGTGCGTTGCGACCGCAGCACGATGACCCAAAACGATCTGGACAACGGCCGTTTGGTCTGCGAAATCGGCGTGGCGGCCTTGAAACCGGCCGAATTTGTGATTTTCCGCATCGGCCAAAAGACCGCCGACGCCTGAACCCTGGACTGGAGATAAACCATGGCTACATATCGCGAAACGCCCTATGGGGTGTTCAATTATCTGGTCAACCTGGGCGACGGCAGCGAAGGCGAAGTGCAGGGCGGCTTTTCAGAAGTATCCGGGCTGAACGCCGAAGTGACGGTTGCGGAATACCGTAATGGCAACGAAGCTGTTAATTACGTGCGCAAGATTCCGGCCATCAACAAGGCCGGCGACGTGACGCTGAAGCGCGGCGTGATCGGCGCGGAGAACATTTATAACTGGCTGGAGCAAATTCGCGGCGGCGATGTAACTGCCAAGCGCGACGTGGTGATCAAGCTTAAAAACGAAGATCCCACCAGCGCCAGCGCTGTAGTCACCTGGAAACTGGTCAGGGCCATGCCGATCAAATGGACCGGGCCGACATTAACGGCCAAGGGCGGCAGCGATGTGGCGATGGAAGAGTTGGTGCTCTCGGTCGAAACCATCATCCAAAGCTAGGCGGAGCTACAGCGGATGGAATTGCTAGCGGGAGCGCGCATTGCCTTGACGCCACGGCCGGTCGAACGCCGGATCGCGGCGCTGGAGGCGGCCATGCTTGGGCATTGTCCGGGCCGGGTCAGGCTTGAGCGCCTGCTGCAATTGCCGGCGGCGCTGGCGGACATGCGCGCTGTTGGCTACGGCCAGGCGGTCGATGCCTTGTCGCCTGGTGCTTCCAGCGAACTTTACAATCTGCCGATACCCCTGCAATCCAGCGCCGAGTTTCACGACATTTTCCCGGATGCGCTCACCGCCACTACCGAATACGTCAGCCTATTGGCCGGCAATAAAGCCTGGTTAGGCTTGGCGGTTGACGATTTTTTCGCCAACGGCGGCGAAAAGCTGTGGGTGGTGCGTATCCCGGAAAGTGCGGGGCAAGCCGGTTTTCTGCCGGCTGATGCCACGCAATTGCACGATATTACGACGCTCCAGGGCTTGGCCTGCGTGCTGGTGATCCCGGCTTTGGGCGTAGTCGGTTTTCCCGATTTGGAGCGCCTGCAAATACCGCCGCGCTTGCCGGATATTCCCAGGGTACGTCTGGAAAATTTTGAACCGCAGTTTCTGCCTTGCACGCAAAATACCGAGGACGATCACCGCGAACGTCGGTATAGCAGCGAGTTAAGCGATATGCCGCCGCCTTGGCAATTGCCGCAGGTGCTGCGCGGCATGCTGCAATACGTCAGCAGCCATAGGCCGGATCTGCAATGTCTGTTTACCTTGCCGCTGGCCTATTCTGGCGAGCTGGATAGTCCGGTACTCGACCCGGCGGCTTTGAGTGCACTTTCGGGGTATCAACAGCTTCCGGATAGAGCGCAAGCGCTAAGGCATGTGCAGTTTTTGTTTCCCTATTTACGCGGACCGCGTTTTGCTTTGCATACCCCCGTTGGCTTGATCGCCGGTCAGCAGGCGGCGGTCGCGCGCCGCGACGGTCCTTGGCGCTCGATGGCGGCCAAGCCGTTAAATACTGACGCCTTGCCGTATCCGCGCTTGTCCATCGCCCAAACCTTGGGGCTGCGCGATAAACCTGGTATCAGCGTGCTCAACTATCGCAATTCGTTTAGCGGCGGCGCGCAACTCAGCCTCGACGACGAACGCTTGGTGGTGCCGGCCTTGCCGGTCGCGGATTATCCGATCGACCGCCAGCGTTACGATGGTTTTCGCTCGGCGGAAGTGATGCGCTTCCTGGGCTTTTTGCGCCGGCAATTGCAGGCCTTGGGCGAGCAATTGATCTTCAACCTCGATTACCGCGATCCTCGCCCGCGTTTGTTGCTGGAACAGTTTTTCCGGCGCTTGTACAGTCAAGGCGCCTTGCGCGGTGCGTCCGCCGAGCAAGCCTTCTCTATTCGTGAATCGACCCCGCAGGAAGGGGCGATGCTCTATGAAATCATGCTGGCGCCGGCGTTTCCGATCGACAAGCTGTTTCTCACTTTCGCCAATCTGAACGGCGAATGGCGTTCGGAGGTGGTCGATGGCTGAGAACAGTGAATTCGTCGCCTTCCGCTTCAAGGTTAATCTGTACAGCAGCGATCAGAGCAGTCTGTTGTGCAGCGGTTACTTCAGCGAAGTGACGGGCTTCGAAGCGACGATGGAGCCAAAAGTAATTGCCGAGGGCGGCCACAATTGGGGCGAACATCACCGCTCCGGGCCGACCAAATTCGCACCGATTATTTTGAAACGCGGTGTCACCGACATCAACGATTTATGGTCCTGGTTCGACATCACTACCAGCCAAGCCAACTACGGCTACCGCTTGAGCGGCGAGATCATTGTGTTCGGTAATCCCAGTGTCAGCGGCGGCAACGTCACCGATAACGCGGTGCTGGTCTGGAAACTCAGCGGGGTGTTGCCGACCAAGTTCAAAGGCCCGGATTTGTCGGCCACCGCCAGTCAGGTGGCCATCGAAGAACTGCATCTGGTGCATCGAGGCCTGGAATTGCAGCGGCCGGCACCGGCAAGTACGCAAGGCAGGGGGGCTGCATGATAGCCATCGAACGCGGCAAACTGATTCCGGTCAGCGGCGACAACGATAGTCCTGATCTGGATAACGCCATCGACGTGCAATTCAACCCGTCCAGCCTGAAAGTCAGCTTGTCGAATACCTTGAAAGAGAACGCCCGCAACGGCAATAGCCGCTCCGCTCAGTTCGTCGACAAAAGCTCGTCCAATCTGACCATAGAGCTGATTTTTGATACCACCTATATAGAACCGCCCGGCGGCGGCCAGGGCGGTGGGCAAACCGCCAGTAGCGCTGGCAGCAACAGCAGCTCCAAGAAAGCCATCGAGCAGGGCTCGGACGTGCGGCTGGAGACCAAGAAAATCGCCGATACCTTTATTAAGCCGGTGGCCGAGGGCGATAAATTGAAAGCGCCGAAACGCTGCCTGTTTCAGTGGGGCGCTTTCGAGTTTTTAGGCTTGGTACAAAGCTTCGATGAGACCCTGGATTTCTTTTCGCCGGAAGGTCGGCCGCTACGCGCCACTGTGTCTTTAAAGCTCAGCGAGGACCGTTACCAGTTTCGGAATCGGGCCGTCGAACAAGCTGCCCGCAACACGCCCAGCCTGAGTTCGACCGGCGCCGGTCCGCAAGGCGCCACGGACCAGAATGCTGCGCCGGTACCCGGTGGTAGCGGCGAAGGTGTCGGTAACTGGCGGGATACCTCGCTGTTTAACGGCATAGAGTCGCCCAGAATGCCCTCGCTTTCGGTGGTGGCGGTGCCTAGCCTGAGCCTGAGTGCTTCGGTGGGAATTAGCGGCGGCGTGGGGTTTGGGGTGAGTACAGGCGTAAACATCAGTGGAGGTATTAGCGCCAATGTTTCTGCGAGCTTGTCTGCCTCGCTCAATGTTGGTGGAGGCGCTGTCGGCGGTTTGACCAGTAATGCAGGTGGGGGGGATGCTGCGCCAAAAGGCGTGCCATCGCCAAGTCCGGCATTCAAATTCGGCAACTCGGCCAGTTTGGGTACCGGTATTGAAGGTGCTTTTAGCCCGGCCGGAAAAAAGGGCAGTCTGAATGCTGCCCACATTCAAACAGGCAGTGTGTCGTTGAGACCGCGAGTCCTGAATACCGGTGCCGGAGATCAAATTGGATCGTCGGCCTCTACGGCGACTGGCGAGAGGCCACTATCAACAGCCGTAGCAAACCAAGCAGGATCGGCGGCTGCGGGTCGCAAAAGCAGTGGCGTATCGGTAAGCAGTTTATTAAAAGCCGCCGCCGACAGCGGAGTTGGTTTCGATTGAGTGGGAATTAGACATGCCGGTATTGATAGACGAAGTGATATTGGAGGTGCAAGACGGCGTCACCGAGCCCGCCGAGCAACAACCGGTCGCCCAGCAGACGCCGTTGGCGCCCGCGGAAATCGAGTTGACGCAAATTCTGGAATTGATCAGGCAGCGGCAGGAGCGGTTGAGGATTGATTGAATCGGTGTTGTAGGGTCGAATTTATTCGACCTTCAGCGAAGGCAGTGCGAATGAATTAGCACCTACACTCTTGGACAGCACCGACATCCAGTCGGACAGACGTTTTGAAAAATCCCCTCAATCCCCTTTTTCCAAAGGGGGACGACAGGAGAGGAAAGTAGTTAACCAATAACAATATTAATAAAAACAACACTATGCCCGAAACCGCCTTCACCAGCTCCCGCCCGACGATCAAAATTGACGGCGAACAACGCGATGACCTACAACAGGCCTTGCTGGCGATGCAGGTCAATCTGCCCTTGCACGGCTGCGCGCATGCCGAATTGCAGTTGTCCAATTGGGGCAGGCCGGAAGGTGGGCAAGATCCCGACTTTACCTTGAACGATATTGCCTTGGGTGCCGGCGTGGAAATTGAAATGGGTAGCGACACCCCGCAACACCTGTTCAGCGGCGAGATCACCGCCATCGAAGAAAGCTACGGCGAAGGCGCGCCGAACATCGCACTGCTGTTGCAAGACAAATTGCATAGACTGGCCCGCAGCCGGCATAACCGCAGTTTCGAAGATCAAAGCCCGGACGATTTGGTGCAAGCCATCGCCGGCGAGGCGGGCCTGCAAACGGATGCGTCGTTGTCCAGCATCACCGCTACCTGGCATCAACTCAACGAAAGCGATCTGGCCTTTCTGCTGCGCATCGGCAACCGCTTTGATATATCCGTGCGCTTGGACGGCAATACGCTGCGGGCCAAAGTTGAAGAAGCCGATCCTAATCCTGTCGAGCTTAGCGCCCAGGACAGCGCCTTGAAAGTACGCTTGATCGCCGATTTAAATCATCAACCGCTCAGTAGTCAGGTCAACGGCTATAACCTGGCTAGCGCCGAAGCGGTGGATTTTACGGCCGACGCGATGACCCCCGCACTCACAGGCACCGGTGCCGCCGCCACTTTAGGCAACCTGAGCTGGACCGGCCCGGAAATCGTTCCACAGCCGTTTCCCGGCACCAGCAGCGAAGCCGAAGCGTATGCCAAGGCCGCGTTTAAACGCCAAGCCAAGCGCTTTATTCAAGGCGAGATCGTCTGCCAAGGCGAAGCGAGCCTAAAACCTGGTCGCGAGATTGAGTTGGACGGCGTGTCGCCTAGGCTGAAAGGCCGTTACCAAATCGTGCATTGCGTGCATCGTTTCGATAACAACAGCGGTTTTGAAACCCATCTCAAAGTCAACAAAGGCGGGTGGCAGCCATGAACAGTCACGCCTTGGGCAATCTGCACAGTTTGCAACTCGGCCAGGTCACCGACAACGCCGACCCGGACAGCCGTGGCCGCATCAAGGTGCGCTTGCTGGCGACGCAAATGGAGCTGTGGGCCGGCGTCGTCGCGCCGTCCGCCGGCCAGGGTTATGGCGCCAGTTTCGTGCCCCGATTGGAAGAAATCGTGGTGCTGGCCTTCATCACGCCGGAAATGCCGCTGGTTTTGGGTAGCGTCTGGGCCGGTAGCGACAGCGTGCCGGCAGAGGCTGATCCGCAGGAAGATCATTATGTGATACGCACCCCGCAGGAAACGGTGTTGGATTTCGACGACGGCAACGGTCCGAAAGTGGAATTGCGTACTCGTTCGGGTTACAAAATTTCGATAGACGAAGCCGGCGGCGGGGAAATTGTTATCGAGCGCTCCGACCAAAGCGTCACCCTCAACAGCAGCGGCATCGCGGTGCGCAGCAGCGGCAGCGTCACGGTAGATGCCTCCACTGTGACCATCAACGCCAGCATGGTGACGGTGAATGCCAGCATGTCCAAGTTCAGCGGCGTGGTGCAAGCCGATACGGTGATCGCCACCTCGGTGGTCGGCAGTTCTTACACGCCGGGTGCCGGCAATATTTGGTAAGGGATTATGAAAACCGAACAAGCCCTGCATCCGCTTAAATTGAAACCGCCGTTTTATCAGGAGGGCGGGCAATGCGGCTTGCATCGTTATCTGGATGCGGAGTTTATTAATCGCTTCAAGCAGGACATGCAGCGTCGCCAGTTTGAGCTGCCGCAGTTCAGCGCCTGGCAGCAGGAAGAGCGCCACAGCCGTCATGGCCAACAGCCGGTGCTGCGGTTACCGCTGCATCGGGCCTTTCATATCGTCAGTTGCGAAGTGGTTTGCGACAGGTTCGGCGAGCCGGCGCTGGATCCGCTAAAAATCAGCTCGGCAGGCTTCGTGATTCGCCGGCTTAGCGGCGGCCGCGAGCAGGCCTGGATGCTGGAAGACGGCGAAGCCTTGGGTTGGCAGGACGCGCCCAGCGAGCTGCGTGACCCTGATTTGCATCGCCGGCTGTGCGCCAACGGCGTGCTACATAAACGCGACGATCAGGCGGCCTACAGCGGTGAGGAAGTGCATCCCTTACATGTGTTAAAAACCAGCGATGCTAACCGTAAAACCCACACGCTGTTGTTCGGATATCTGCCGCTGGGCGGCTTTTATTATCTGCGCGATGTCAGCCAGGCCTTTGATAGCGCCGATCAAGCGCAGACTGCCAGTATTGCGGCGGCGATGTTGCCCTGGCCGTTCGGCTATAGGCAACCCTTGAATCAAACCTGGCTGGCCGAACACAGCAAACCGTTGGCGCAAGGCCAGCCCAGCAAAGGGTTTTTCGAGTTGCTGAGAATCCTGGTCAACCGCTATCACCTCGGTGAAGCCGGCATCATCGAGAATGCGGCGCTGGAAAATAAATCGCAGCAACTGTGGCTCTACGACGAAGCCAAACTGCCGGTCGGTTTGCAAGGTCAAGCCTACAACGAAACCAGCCAGGGCTTGTTCGTCCCATATCGGCAACAAACCTTTTATAGCTATCTGCAAGCCTGTTTTGCATTGGGCGGCGATAACCCGCTGGTGCGATGGCTGATTCAGCAAGAACAAGTGATAGATGCGGTCGGCGGATTGGACAAACTGGCGGCATTACCGGCCTTGCCGAATGCCAATGGCGTCGGCAATCTTAATTTGACGCTGTTGCTGCTGGCGGCTGATGCCCAGGAAATCCGCGTGCTGTTGGGTCAACGCCTCAGCGATCAGGCGCTGAGTAAGGTCAAGGAAATCCCCTTACCCAAGTTCGCGCAAAATGCCGGCGATGTTTATCAAGTGGTGGCTTTCGTCCGCGTAAAAAACCAGCAGGGTCAGGAACAGCTTCAATGGGCCGATGCCGACACCCGCAGCATTCAGTTTCGGGTCGCCGCGCCCTTTGATCCGGACGCCAGCCGGCCAGCAATGATTCAGATGCCGTCGCTGGCCGATCTGCGCCGGGGATTGGCTAAGGGCGCGGCGCTGATCACGCCCGCCGATACCTTCGATTTGATGAACAAACTGAAATTGAACAAAGGCGCCAGCGAAGACACGGTAAACGACACTTCCGGCCCGGATTTTGGGATTCAATGGATTTGTTCGTTCAGCCTGCCGGTGATTACGTTGGTGGCGATGATTTTGCTGATGATCATGATTTCATTGTTGAATATCGTGTTTTTCTGGTTGCCGTGGGTACGCATTTGCCTACCGTTTCCAAAGATCAAGGGAGGTTGAGCATGCGCACGCCGGTACCCGAGATTATGAGCTGGCCCCTGGGCGATATCGATGCCGATGGGCGCTTGAGCTGGACCCGCGACGATCAGAGCATCCGCGAAGTGATGCTGAACATTTTGCTGACCCGGCCCGGCGAGCGCTTGCAACGCCCGACTTTCGGCGCCGGTTTATTAAACTTCGTGCATCAACCCAATAACGAAACCACCCGGCATTTAATTGCCGGGGTGGTACGCAAATCGCTGGAGACCTGGGAGCCCCGAGTGGAAATCGACGAAGTACAGGTGCAGGCCAGCCCGGCCAGCGTCGCCGATGTGCATATCAATATCCGCTACCGGCTGCGCAATAGTCAGCGTCCGGCGGAACTGGGATTCACGCTAAACCTAAGCCTGCCGGCTTGAGGCTGCAAGAGAGGCCGCTATGCCATTACCGGTACCGAATTTAGACGACAGACGCTTCGACGATCTGGTCGCCGAGGCCAAGGCCCGGCTGGTCAATCATTTGCCGGAGCTGGCGCAGATCGCGCCGGGCGATCCTTTGCATAGCTTCGTCGATCTGTTCGCCTGGCTGACCGAAACTATTTTGTACCGCGCCAATTTAATCCCGGAACGTCAGCGACGGGTGTTTTTGAATTTGCTGCAAATTCCGGTGCGCGCCGCCCGGCCCGCCAAAGGTATAGTCAGCATAGATGTCGGGCCGACCAGCGTGTTGCCGGCACCCTTGTTGACTGACGGCAGTCAGCTCAGGGCCGGCAAACAGATTTTGACGGCGGTGGGCGAATTGCAACCCACCTGCCTGAGTTTGCAGGTGTTGGTCAAACAAGGGCTGGAGGCTGCCGATCTGGCCGCGCTGGGTTTGACCTTGCAGGATTTGCAGGAGCAGTACGGTTTGCGCAATGGCCAGCGTCCGGAACCGTTTCAACCGCGCCGTTTCGAGCCGGTTAAGGAAGTGCTGGATCTTACCGGCAGTCTGGATCGCAGCTTTTACCTGGCCTGCATCGCTCCCCGGCAACTGGAAGGCCAGATTGCGTTGCTGCGCAGCCATCTGGCCGGCGTGGCTTTTAATATCGGCATCGCGCCCGCCGACAATCTTGACGGTGATGCGATCAACGAGCTGAATCCGCGCAAATTGATCTGGGAGCTGGTATCCACCGGCGAGGCCGGCGAAACGATTTATCTACCATTGGATGTGCTGGCCGACAGCTCCAAAGGCGGCCGGCAAACTGGTGTGTTGCGTCTGCGCTTACCCAAAAATCCGGCGCTGTTCCAGGCCTTTGTCCCCACAGATCCAATGTTCAGCGGGGTTGGCGACCGGCCGCCGGAACTGGCCGATCAAGTCGAAGCCGGCCGAGTGGCGTTTTGGTTGCGCTTGCGTTGCTCGGAACATCCCAAGTTACAGCTGGGCTATCTGGCGCTGAACGCGGTCGATGTGCTTGCTCAAGGTTTGCAGCAGGATTTGTTGGTGGGCATGGGCACCGGCCAGCCCGATCAGGTGGTGGTATTGCCTGATCAGAATATCGAGGCGGCGACCTTGCAACTGGATGTCGAGGAAAACGGCGCCTGGGTGCGTTGGCAACAGGTGGCTTTTCTGGCGGGTCAAACCGCCGATGCCAAGGTGTATAGGCTCAATCCGCAGTCCGGTTATGTGTATTTCGGTGACGGTACGGTCGGCAGACGCCCGCCGTCGGGCAGTCGGATTCGCATCGCCGCATATCTATTCGGCGGCGGCAGTGCCGGCAATCTGCCCGCCGGCACCATCAAGGAAGTGGTGAACGGCAGCTCGCGCTATAAAATTCGCCATGAATGGCCCTTGCAAGGCGGCTTGGATGCGGAGACCGTCGAACAGGCCGAAAAACGCATCCCGCAGTTCTTGACGCACCGCAACCGGGCGGTGACGCAGCAGGATTTCAAAATCATTACCGAGGCCAATCCGCTTAATCCGGTGGCCCGCGCCGAAGTATTGGTCGGTTTTCTGCCCGGCGCCAGCATCCGCGCGGCGCGCGACGGCGTACCGGGCGTGGTCAGCGTGTTCGTGCTGCCGCCGGCCGAACCGGCTTTGGGTCACACGCCCAAGCCCAACCAGGGTTTGCTGAAGGACGTGTTTGCCTATCTATTGCAGCGGACTATGGTCGGCACCGAGTTATATGTTCTCAGTCCGGAATTTGTGCCGATTGCTGTCAGTGTAAAAGTGCAGGTGCGCGACATAGAAACCGAGCAACAAACCCTGCGCGATGTGCAGCAGACTCTGCTGGAATATCTATGGCCCCTGGCGCCCGGCGGCGCGTGCGGTGCGGGTTGGCCCTTGGGGGCTGAGGTGCGCGCCAACGAATTATTGACTCAAGCGGCGCGGGTGGCCGGGGTGCAGGCTGTCAATGCCTTGAGCCTGTTTCAACGCGGCAGCAATGGCTGGCGACGCTTGCCAGCCGACGAGACGGTCAGCCTGACTAAATTCCAGTTGCCGGAGTTGCTGGGCGTGCGCGCCGACAGTGGTTCCGGCGCGCCGGCCTTGCCGGACGGCATCGGCTTGCTGGAGGGCCAAACCCCGGACAGCAGTCTGGGTGTAGCAGTGCCGGTGATTCCGGACATTTGTTGAGGCCTAGCGATGGACGTCAACAACACCCCGTATTTTTTACTGAGAGGCCAAGCCGATTTCGAGCAGGGCTCCAGCCATTTGAGCTGGAATACCGGTTTACAGGCGTTGACGCTGGCGCAAAACCAAGCCTTGCGCTTGCCTGCCGCCGATCCGGTGGCGTCCGTGCTGGCCTGGCAAAACAGCGCGCCGCTGGCCTTGGACAGTTTTAATCAGATTGGCCGCTTGAGTGTCGACGGCGTTCGCGTGGAATTCAACAGCGGTCGCGGCTATCTGACCTTGCAGGACAATGAATTGCGGGATGTCGCTGCGCCGCAAGGCCGGTTTACCGATATGGCTTTCGCGGCGGTCGCGACCAGCGGCAAGCCGGGCTTCGGGCAGCCGGTCGGTGACGGCAGACTGGCCTTGCCGTTCAGCGATGGCAACAATCAGCATGGCTTGCTGCTGTTTCATCTGGCTCGGCGCTGGCAAACCTTTTGCGAATGGGACAATGCGGAAGGCGAGGATGCCGCGTCGCAAATGCCGCTAAGGGCGTGTATCGACGCCGAACAGCGAGTCTGGTTGATCAGCAATTCCGGTTTGATGTTATGCAGTGGTGAACCTTTGCCCTTGCCGTACACGCCGCAACCGGTGCGCTTTGAACCCGAGCAGGCCAATCCGCATCCCTTAAACCGAATCTGGCAGCAAGCCTTGCCCGATGGCTTGCAGGCGCTGGCGCTGTGTTGCGATTTGCAGCAGCTGTATATCTTGTGTCACGACGGTGCAGGCGCGCAGGCTATATTGACGCGGCCTTTGTCGGCATTGGCTGATGCGCCATTCAAAGCCTACACCTGTCCGGTTGAGTTGCCGATTGCTATCGATCTTGCTTTGGCAGCCGATTCGGCTTTGCCGGACAGCGGCCGGCTGGCGGCTTTGGTGCCGCGTGCGGCTGATGATGCGAATTTCACGCAACGCGATTGCCCGGTGTTGACCCTGCATTGGGATAACGAAACCAACATCGGCCAAGCCCGCTTACTGCACGAGCGTTATCCTATGCTGTCGCAAGCCGTGCCGCGTTTTGTCAGCAGCGCCGACGGCCAGTTGCGTTATCAAGCCGAGGCCGATCCGGATTTTCCAGGGATAGCCCCTCGCCCGCGCGAATTACATGCCTTGCGCCGCCCGCAGTTTCATCTGGAAGGCACTGCCTTGCTGCACGAACTGGATTCCGGGCAAGTCGATACCCAATGGCACCGGCTGTATCTGGATGCCTGCATTCCGCCCGGCTGCGACATCCAGATTGCGGTGCGGGTATTTGCCAGCAAACAAATGCCTCGGCCCAAACCTATCGACCAGCCCGCACCGTTGTGGAACCCGTTGCCTTCGGAATTGCCGTTCTCGGCAAGCCTGGCGGGCCAGCAAGCCGGTACTAGCGGTCTGTTCGAAATTTTGTTGCAACAACCGTCCGGCCCGGTGCGGCAATTGCGCGGACGTTATCTACAAATTCAAGTGACCTTACGCGGCGACGGTCGGCAAAGCCCGGCTTTGCATGCCATCAGGGTCTATTACCCGCGCTTTTCCTACCAGGAAGCCTATTTTCCGGAATTTTACCGGCAGGAACTCAGTTACGACCCGGCACAAGCCGTCGGCCCAGCCAATGGCGCCGATGTCCGCGAGCGCTTGCTGGCGGCCTTCGAAGGCGTTTTGACGCCGCTGGAAGGCCGGATCGCCGCCAGTGAACAATTGCTTGCTCCGGAGGCGACGCCCGCCGCTAATCTGCCCTGGCTGGCCGAGGCGGTGGGCGGCCACCTGCCAAGCCACTGGCCGGAAGCTCGGCAGCGGCGCTGGTTGCGGGACTTGACCTTGATTCAACAATACAAGGGCACGCTGGCGGCGTTGAATTTAGCTTTGGACATCGTCAGCGACGGCGGCGTGCAGCGAGGCGAAATCGTGGTGTTAGAGAATTTCCGCTTGCGGCGGACCATGGCGACGATACTGGGTATAGACATGGACGACGGCGATCACCCCTTGACATTGGGTACCGGCATGAGCGGCAACAGCATCGTTGGCGACAGCTTGATTCTGTCGGAAAGCGATGCCCGGCAATTTCTGGCGCTATTTGCGCCGGAATTGGCGACAGTTGACGAGGCTGCGCAGGTCAAAGCGTTTTTCGAGGAATACGCGCATCAAGTCAGTATCCTGTTACACGGGCGGGCGGTAAGTTTACGCTCTGCCGTCGAAGACATTTTGACGGAACAGCTACCGGCGCATTTGCAATACAAAATCATCGAAACCGAACACCCCTTTGTATTGGGTATCGCGCCGCTGCTGGGCATGGATACTTTCATCGAAACCGCGCCGCCGTTCCGCCGCGTGACGCTGGACGACACCTATCTGGGCCGCGAGGGGATCTTGAAAAACCCGGCGGCATTTTCTCCGGAGGATATCAATGCGCAGGCATAGCGGTTTTCTTGGTTTGGCCATTAACCCGGTCCCTATCAGAGGCCGGAAGAAAAGCTCTGTCCCGGTGGGCGATGGGA
This sequence comes from Methylomonas methanica, assembly GCF_001644035.1. Taxonomy (GTDB): domain Bacteria; phylum Pseudomonadota; class Gammaproteobacteria; order Methylococcales; family Methylomonadaceae; genus Methylomonas; species Methylomonas methanica_A. The sequence continues at coordinate 94,732 of NZ_LUUG01000088.1, read as the reverse complement.
TTTATGCCGCCGGATTCCGAGATTTTGGCATTTCCTATTGGGCACCACACACGGAGGCCGCATGGATACCCTAGACGATTTCACTACGCTGGAACAGGACGCCAGTTTGTCGGAACCCTTACGCCGCGTCGCTTACGAGGCCGGGATGATGCTGGGTCTGGAAGCCACTCGCGACGAGCAGGCCTACCATCGCCGCCGCCTGACTCGCCATCAATACTGGCTGCAAGGATACGGCACGCTGGCGGGCATGGCAGTGAGCATGGCACCGGTCACGCATCCCAACAATACCGACAATTTGACGGTGCGCCTGCTGGTGAGTCCCGGCATTGGCATCGATGGCCTGGGCCGCGAGGTGCTGATTCACGAACCCTACTGCATCAATCTCGGCGATTGGCTGGCCGCGCAATCCGAAAGTCATCTGCGCGAAGGGTACAGCGATGCCGACAATTTGCTTTGGCTGAAAATCTGCGTGCGGCAAAAAGATTGTCCGGTGGCGATGCAGCCGGTGCTGGCACGCAAGCTCAATTTAAGTACCGACGCTGTGCAACCCAGCCGCACTGCCGACAGCGTGCGCCTGGAATTGATTCCGGAATTGCCGCCGCCGGCGGCAGACGATGATTATCAACCCTGGGCTTGCCATCAGGCGTTGCCGGCGGCGATCCCGGCGTTGTCGGTTAGCGAACAAGCCTTGTTGGAGCAAGTGCAAAACGATAACTCTGCGGCCGGTGCGCAACTGGCGCTGCATGCCCGTTTGCTGCACGCGCTGGATAGCGGCGGCGTTAATCCCCAACAATTGCAAGACGAGTTGGAGGAGGGCGCCCGCTTGCTGCTGGCCAGGATCAGTATCAGCGTCGCCGACATCAACGCCATTGTGGTCAACCCGCAATTAATCTCGATCAACAACTTGGTGCGGCCGTTCCTGGCCACCGCCAGCCAACTGGCCTGGTTGGCGCGCCAGCCCTGATCATGGAGGGACTATGAGCGAAATACTATTTCAACCTCTCGGTAATCCGATTGCCGCCGGCCTAGCACTGGATCAGGTCGCCGACATCGACCCGCGTCTGACCCGCAGCCATTATTTCGACGGCCGCTTACTGACCGCCGAAGACCTGACCCGCGATCAAGTCTATCTGGATCAGCGCTTGCGCGAACTCGGCCGCGTGCTGGGTAGCGGCATCGTCGCCGGTTTGGCATTGAGCTTTGACCGCTTCACCGGTTTGCTTACGCTGGAGCCGGGTTTGGCAATGACGCCAGCCGGCCGGGTGCTGGAGCTGGGTAGTCGGCTGATCGTCAATCTGCGCGACCGGGCCTTGATCAGTGGGCTAAACGACGGCAATTTCTCCAACTTGAACCGGGGTTTGTATGCTGTAGTGCTGCGCTATGTCGATGTCGGCACCGACATCGCCGAGGTGTTCCCGAAAGATTTGAGCGCCAAACGCGGGTTTCAATTTGCGATGATTACCGAGTCGGTGCAGATGGGCCTAGTGCCCTTGCCGATTCCGCTGCCGCAACAAAGTCCGTTGCAGATACGCGCACGCCTGATGCGCGAGCTGCTCGGCGACGATCAACTGCATGGTTTATTGCCGGAGGACGCCGTGGCCTTGGGCTTGGTGGCGATTCAAGAAGGCGCGCCGCAATGGCTGGACGCACAATTGCTGCGGCATCCCTTGCGCGCCGAGCCGGGCATAGACTCATTGCAAAGCGATTTGTCGCGGCAATACGAGTCCTTACTAGCCGACATCTTGAGTAACCGCCGCAGCGGTGGTTTGACCGGTGATTTTCATGCCAGCGATTACTTTTCCCTGTTGCCGCCGGTCGGCAGTCTGCCCAAGGAAGCGGTCGATCCGGTCAACGGCCGGCAAGGCTATTTTCCGGAAAACTATCAGGTAGCTATCGCGCCGCTCCGGCAATCCGACGTGGAACAGATCCGCGCCGAATCCCTGGCTCTACCGCCCATCGATTTAAGCAACGGCGAGCCGGTGGACATCGTCGTGCTGGTGCCGCTGTCCAATCTGGATTACGGGCATTACGCCGCGCAACTGGAGCGCAATTTCGACCCGAACAAACGCTTATTACCGCAACTGGATTTGCTGCGCCTGAAACTGTATCCGGTCCGGCCGGTGCATGCGCTGGACACCGATCAAGCGGCCTGGCAGGCTATTTGGGATCGCTTCGGCAGCAATGCACCGTTGTACGTGCGACGGCCCAGTCGCGCGGCGGAAACTTCGATCAGCGGTATTGTGTTAGCGCTAGGCACATCCTTGCCGGCCCCGCCCGAAGTGGTGGGCGGCCCAGCTGACGGCGGCGGTTTGATCGACGACGAGGATAATGTGTTTTTGAAACGGGTCAATTATCCAATGCTGGCTGAACTGCGCGCACCGACTGACGATGCGGGCCGTGCCGCACTGGCTGCTTTGCTGGAGTCTTTCAGTGAATCGGTATCGGTCGCCGCCAGCCAACGCATCTTGCTATTGGTGGAACGCCAATACGACCGGGTAATCTGGCAAACCCTGCAACAACTGGCTGCCGCTAACAATCTGGACGCATTTTTAGCCGCATTGCGCGTAAAGCCAGCCAACCAGACAACCCGCGAACTGGTTATTGCCGGTGGTGCGGCACTGGGTTTGGATAGCGGCTTAATCGGGCAATGGACGGCGTTGTTGCCGTGATGGGCTTTTTAGACAATGTGCAGAGCACCTGGAAATTGGCGATTTTAAATCCCCTCACCCTAGCCCTCTCCCGGAGGGAGAGGGGATTTATCCTGGAGGCCAAAGGACTTTGAGTTGGAGACGGGTTTTTATCCCGTATGCCGCGCCGAGCACCGAAGCTTTTGGCGAGACAAATCGGCAGGATTGCCGATTTGCATGCGCAGCACCCGAAGGGCGAGGTACATGGATGTACCGAGTGAGCAGCCCGTCAGGGGAGCGGCATGGATGCCGCTCGTTTTCGGAGGGGCTGGGAAGCCCCTTCTGAAAACCCTCGCCAAAAGCTTCGGTGCGCAGGATCAAAGCGGCATTCGGGTGGCTTTTCTTTTGGGTACTTTTCTTTGGCCAAACAAAGAAAAGTACCTCGGCAGTCGGTCCGAGAACCGACATTAGAAAGTCGGTCGCGATAGCGACACAACAAATAGGGATACCAAGCGATCCTCGCATTAACGGTAAACCAATAAGGAGTAGCCATCATGTCCATGATCCTGCTGCATAAGCCCATCGCCAGCTCCCGCAGCTTGCAGCGGGTACACATGTTTCCCGGCCGGCATCTGGGCGAGGAAGAGTTCGACCGGGAACAGGCGTATGCCGATGCGCGGCTAGCTACTGTGTTGCAGAGCAGAAGCGCCGGCATCGTCCATGGACTGGATTTACAATTGGGGCCGAACGGCCTATTCGAACCCGGTTTCAGTGTCAGTTCAGGTCTGGCATTGGCAGCCAATGGTCAGGCGCTGGGGCTGTACTATCCGCTGCGTGCCGAATGGCAGGATTTGATCGACGCCTACCTGAACCGCAACCAGGTCGCCAGCGCGGTCGGCGTTTATTATTTAATGCTGACGCGCGGCGACCGGCAAATCGACGGGCCTGGAATTGATCCTTGCCAACGCACCGAACTCGATCCAACTCGCGATACTCAGCGGGTATTGGCCGGCAGTCTGGCCTTGCAGCGTATCAATATCAGCGATTCCGCCGTTAATACCTGGCCGCGCGAACGCATCGAAAACTGGGTGGCCGCCGACCGGGTCGATGCCGGTTTCATGGCCAAGTTAGGCCATGCCGTGCCGCTGGCCTTGTTGGCGGTGGTGAGCAACGAGGATGCCAGCTACCGCATCGCCTGGCTGTCGCAAGAAGCGGGCCGCTACGAAGCCGTGTCGAATAGCGGTTACCGGGTTTTGCTGAATCAAACAGGCGCGGCGATGCGGCGAGTCATGCAGGCGGCTGGTTTGCCGGCCAACGCCGGGATAACGTTGCCGCAGTTCCTGCAAGACAATTTGCATCTGGATTTCTTGCCGGCCGCCGGTCAGTTGCCGTTGGACTGGCTGCAAAATCCGGCCGCGCCGGCGCCCAATCTGCTTTGGCTGCCAAGTCATCTGGGCATAGACATGGTGCCAGTGCCGGAAGAAGCGGTGATCGAGTTGTTAAACGGCCATATCGCCCGGCGGGTAATTGATTTACGCCAACCGGCCGGTGACAAGATCCGCTTGCTGTTGGCAGTGAATGAGCCGGATTACCGGCCTAATTTATTGGACATTCCGCAAACCGACAGCGTGCTGGAAAGCGATATTTTCCGGTTTTACATGCGCGCCTACGAGGCTTGGCGCAAATGGCGGCAACAATTCGATGCGCTGTATTTTGTCGAACCGTCCAACACGCCGCCTCTGGCTGGCGGTATAGGTGTTATCGAACATGCGGTACTCGATCCGGCGCAATTCAAAAATCTGGATTTGCCCAAACCGGAAATTCCGCCGGCCTTGCCGTTGACGATTTTCGAGAAAGTCATAGCCCGCGCCAACAGCGAACAACAAGACCCGCAAAATCCCGGCACGCCCTATCCCTACAGCAAGGGCGTGCCGGCGCTGCCGAATTTTTACCGCAATTGGTTGGGCGCAGACGGCAATCCGCCGCCGATAGCCGTGCCCAGCGACGATGGCTTGGTGGTGCAGTACGCGGTGGCCTTGGTGGAACTGGAAGCTATTGAAAACCAAATTCGAGCCATCCGCAGCCGGGTCGAAAAAACCCGCGACTTTTTATTGTTACAGCGCCAGCAACTGGATTCGCAAACTGTGGCCTTGGCCGCGTTGGCCGGAGGCGTGGCCGGCGACGGCACCGGCTTGCAGGTCGCGCGCTGGTTGCCCTACGCCAATCTCAACGCCACCGAGATTCCCAACAACGTCGAAAAGGCTGTCAGCACGGAAAGCGTGGTCAGCAATGTGCCGAAAGCCGTTTTTGCCACGGCGTCCGCGGGCCTGTTCAACAGCGCGATCAGTCAAATGGCTGCGCCGAAAATCAGCGCCAGCAGCGCCTTGAGCAACAATCTGCTGAGCAATGCGCTGGCGTCTACGTCGTCGGTGTCCAAGTCGGCGTTTTTGTTGACCAGCAAGCCGCAAACCTATTCGGCGTTTGAATTGGGCATCAATAAAAACCGCCTGGATATGTTGTCGCGCATTACTAAGGAAGCGGTCAGCAAGCCGGCTTTCGAGGCCAAGGAATACCGGTTCGGGGTGATCGATCATATCAGCCCGGAAATCAATGAATACGCCAAGGCCTATTACGGGATGAAGGAATTGCTGGCCACGCTGACCGATTTATTCGACCCCACCGATGCCGCAACCTTGCGCAAACAGATGGAAAAAATCGGCGTGGTGGAAGACGATCAGGCCGGCGCCAATGCCACCAATCCGTTCGAGCGCAGCGGCAAGCTGGAATCGCCGGCGGTGTTGGATAATCTGGCCGACAAAAACGCCCCGAACAATCCGCAACGCTCCAGCCTGTTAAAGACTCAATATCGCTACCATGCCTTGTTCAAAGCCGGACGGATTTTGACGCAATGGATCGCGATTTTCGAGGCGCGTTACAACAATATCGAACGCAAACTGCAAGGCAAATTACGCGAACAAGCCAATAAACTAGCGCAGATCGACAAATTGGCCGGGCTGATCCGGGTGGCGCGGGAAACCCTGGAAGGTATGGACAGATTCCGCGTCGAACAGCTCGGCGACTACGGCGTCGCGCAGCGCTTGCTGGAAGAAGACTGGCGGCAAGTATGGGCTCTGAACAACGAACGCACGCGAATTTTGACCAAAGCCTCGCGCGGCTTGTATTACGTCAGAGTACGCGGCACGCCGGTCAGCGCCGCCTTGGCGGACCCCTTGGCGCTGCGTTACGGCAGCAGCAGGGACATCGTCCCCGGCTGCGATTGGGAAGAAGAGGTGGATTTGCCGGCGGCGCTGGATCCGTTTTTTGCGGCGATCTGCGAGATTCCGATGGACGACTGGGCCGGCTTAAAACCGTTGCGGCCCAAGCTGCCGCCGTTTCAGCAATTCGATTATCTGGGGCAATTGCGTCAGGCCCGTTTTAAGGCCAGACCCGCCAGCTTGCTGACGCCGGCGAATACCGATACCTTGCAGGCCCGCCTGCAAACCGTGCATCTGCAAACCCAGATAGTGATGCAACAGTGGGCCAGTTTCAGCTTGCCGGCCTTTACCGCCAGCAGCTTGCAAACCCAGGCCGCAGCCGCCAAAGTGTTGGCTTTGGAGGATCTGGCCGGCACAGCCGGACCGCTGCGCAAACCTGCCCACGAATTGCGCGAGCAACTGCAGCACTGCCAGTATTGTCTGCTGGAAAAACTCAATCTACTGCCGCCGTCGCTGCGTTTGCAATGGGGGCAACTGGCGGAAGACGACCAAATTCGGGTCGAGGACGTTTCCTGGTGGCCGGGTATGGATAGAGCGGAAGCCGACGATTTTAATGCTGCCCGCACCGTGGCCGAATTAGTTGCCTGGTGGTTTCGACAGTTGGACCGCGATGCCTCCGCCGCCAGCCGCAGCGCGATGCGCAATATGATTCGGGCAGTGCTAATTCATGCTTCGTTGGGCGATCCGCAGGAAATTATTCGCGGCAATGTGCATGTGCCGCCGCGCTTGGCGGCGATAGGTGAACGCTTGCAGGTGAAATTGAACCGACCGCCTTTGCCGGGTACCCGGCTGCAATTGCTGGATACCGAACAGCGGGTGGTCGCGGTGCTGGCGGTGGAAGACCACAGTCCGCAGAGCACTCAGGTAACTATCGTCGATATGCTGCAAAGCGGGGTGAAGATTAACACCCGCTTTAGTGTGGTGGCGAACAAGCTGACGCAACAGCGCTTGTAACTTGACGATATGAGCACCCTGGCCGCCGATTCCGTTGCGATACACCGTCTGACCGTCCGGGCCGGACAGCAGCGGGCGGCGGATAATTTGCGCGATACCTTGCAAAGCGCGGATTGGCCGCAAGCCGGGCCGGACAGCTGGGTTTTTATTCGGCGCCTGCAAGTCAGCGGCGCGGCACGGCAACTACCAAGGCAGCTGCTTGAGCAAACCCGGCAATATTTAATGCAAAGCAACAATCCTGAACAGGTGATGCGCTTTGCCAGTTTGGCCGAGTTACTGGCGGCCTTGCTGGCGGATTTGCTGCGCGGTCGCGTCGGTTTTAAGTGGTATTGGCGGCGTTGGACGCATTGGTTTGATTTGCCGGTGTCGCGAGCCATATCCGGCATATTGTCGGAACATCTGGCCTTGCTGCCGTCGGTTACTGCGCGGTTGGCGCGACAGGGTGGTTTAGCTGCCGTCTGGTTGAGTCTGAGCGAAAGCGATGCTCGGCAATTGGCAGTTGAACTAGCCGGACTGAGCGGTTTTCGGTTGCCGACTAGTCTGGAAATAGCCGAGCTGCTTGATCCCGGAATCGAGAGCCAAGAAAGGCGACATCCGTCAGCCGCTACAACACAGACTTGGGCGGAGAAAATGTCCTTGCGGCCAGAATTGCTCGCGCAATGGCGCATGCTGTTGCAAGGGCTGAAAGTCAGCGATGGCCGTTATCAATTGGCCTTGTTGCTGATCGGTCAGGAAGCCGTGCCGCTATTGTTGCAACAACAGCCGGCCAGGGTGCTGGCGTTTCTATCCAGCTGCTTTGCGTCTCCGCCGCCAGCAAAAACGCAGGATGTAGGTGGTCGGCAGAGTTCGGCGCAGAAACATGATGCTACCCAGGCAAGGGTTCATCTGCCGCAATCTAAAACCGTTCCGCAAACATATTCGGCCAGCCAAACCGGCCAGCCGCGCATGGCGGCAGATGTAGTTGCAATGTCGGTGCCCGATGTCGAGCAGGACGGCAAAAATATCCGCCAAGCCGAGAAAAATCCCGTCCCAGCCCATCAGTCATCCGCCGTTTCCTCTTTGGGCGCCGTGGAGCTGGCGCCGCGCTTTCGGCCAGGGCAAGCCAGCGAATCCCCGGAGTTTGCCGGATTCAATACCCGGCAAGGCGGCTTGCTGTACTTGTTGAATATGCTTAACCGCGCTGAAATGCGCAGCTTGATGCTGGAGCATGCCGAAACATTGCCCAGCGGTTGGGCCTGGTTGTATCGGTTAGGTCAAGAATTGCAATTGAACGAGGATGATGCGCTGATCGATTTCATCGCGCTGCAATTGGGCCTGGAGAATTGCTCGGAACTGGCGCAATTGCCGCCATTACCCGCTCGAGAACAGGTGTTGAGTCTGGCTCAGCGCTGGTACGGCAAAACCAGTGTTTGGCAGCCGGAGTTGTTGGCGCTCACCGGGCAAATTCAATACAGCCCCAGTCATGTCGACTTATACGCGCCGATGTCGGCGATCAGATTGCCGGTGCGCCTAGCCGGGCTGGACATCAATCCTGGCTGGCTGCCGTGGCTGGGCCGAGTCGTGAGTTTTCATTATGACTAAGCCGCCGCAGCGCTTAGCTGAATCCCTGAATCTGAACCTAACTAACCGGCAGCAACCGCTGGCGGCCTTGGTACGCCTCGGTTTGGCTGAGTTCTGGGAACGGATGATGCCGGGCGACACTGAACTGTCCGAGCAATTGCGCCAGCAAGCCGTCCGGCAGTTAAACGTGGAAGCCGTGCCGAGCTGGGTGCAATTGCGCGATAACGCAGCGGCCCAGTTACACGCCTTGCCTGGTCCCTTTGGTCAGTGGTTGCGTGAACAACATATCGACTTGCCGCAAGCCTTTTTGTTGGCCGTGGTCGGCAGCGCCGAGACCGATTATCTGGTGACTTTGACGCTGAGTGAGTTGCAAGCGCCCAATCCCGGCAACCGCTTGGCGGTGCATTTGGCCCTAACGATGCTGGAAGAATTATTCGGTGCCGGCACGCTGGATGCGCTGGATTTGCACGCGACCCAATTGGTGCAACAGCAGGTGTTATTGCTGGAAGGAACCGGGCCGCTGTCGCTCAGGCAATTGCGCATCGAACCGGCCTTGTGGTCGGTATTGTGCGGGAGGTCGGCGATTTGGCCTGGATGCCGGGCGATTGCGCTGACCGACCTTGAGTTATTGCCGCTACGGATTCGCAAGCAATTACCGCATCTGGCGACCTTATTGGCGAAAGGCGAGGTGCGCGGCTTGGCGATACGCGGTAACAGCGGTTGCGGCCGGCGGGCTTTGGCCGCCGAACTGGCTGGCTTGTTGGGATTAACGGCCATCGAAGTGCCGAGCGAATTGTGGCAACAGCAGCCGGCTCTGCCTCTGGCTTGCCAATTGGCCGGCTGGCTGCCGGTGATCAAGGCGCAGGTGGCGGCCGGTGAGAGCTGGCAGTTGCCGGCGATACAACCCAATGTTACTCATGTCATTTTGCTGGGGATGACCGATGCGGTATCCGGGCAGGATCTGCTGGAACTGGAAATGGGCGTGCCCGACGAAACCGAACGCCGCCAGCTTTGGGCGCGTTATCTCGCCGATCCTGAATTGGCCCGCCGTGCAGCCAGCGCGTTGCTGAGCGGGCCGGTGATCCAGAAAGTAGCGCGCAATGCGGTGCTGCGCGCCGAACAAAGCCGTGCAGCGTTAAACGCCGAGCATATTGCCCAAGCCCGTCGTGACTTAGGCGCGGAGCGCTTACGCCTATTGGCCGAACCAGTGCGGCGGCGGGTCGAACGCGAGGCGGTAGTGTTTCCGCCACTGGTCGAACAATACCTGCACGACTTCATTGTCCGCGCCCATAGCCGCGAATCGTTGTGGGAAGCACTGGGCGTAACTTTGCAAGCCTCGCGCAATGCCGGCTTGCGGGCTTTATTCGTCGGTGACAGCGGCACCGGCAAGACGCTGGCCGCCAGTTATGTCGCCACCGCGCTGGGCGCACCGCTATACCGGGTGGACTTGGCGGCGATCATGAACAAATACGTCGGCGAGTCCGAGAAAAATCTGGGCCTTTTGCTGGATCTGGCCGCCGCCGCCGATGCGATATTGTTGTTCGACGAAGCCGATTCTTTATTTGGCCGGCGCACCGACGCTCAGCAAAGTGGCGAGCGTTACGCCAATATGCTGACCAACTTTCTATTAACCCGCATTGAAAACCACCCCGGCATTACGATCCTGACCACCAACAGCCGGGAACGCATCGATAATGCTTTTACCCGGCGTTTGGATGCGATTGTAGATTTTCCAATGCCGGGGTTTCAGGAGCGCCTGGATTTATGGCGCAGCCATTTCGGGCAGCGTAGCCCCAGCGATGATTTGTGCAAGACCCTGGCCAGTTATTGCGACATCAGTGGCGGCCAGATCAGAAATGTGGTGCTGACCGCAGCCGGCTGTAGCCCGGCTGATCAGCCGATTGGCATCGAGCCTTTGTTGTCGGCTTTGCAGCGCGAATATCAAAAGCTGGGCCGCAACCCGCCGGCGCAGTTAAAGCAGTTGAGGAGTTAGCTTATGGCAACCTTGGCGTCCAAACTCCGCAAAAAGCAGCCGCAGCGCAAAACCAGTGCGCCGCCCAAACCCAACGAAGAGAAAAAACAGCGCAAGCCGGCATATCTGCAACGCAAGATGGCGGTCAGTCAGCCGCATGACCCTGAGGAGCAGGAAGCTGACCAAGTAGCTAAGGAAGTCAGCCGCGCTAAAAAAACCGGTGAGCCGCCGGGGGTGAAGGAAGACAAGGAAATGATTTCCAGCAAACCGGTGCCCAGCGCCCAGCGCTTGCTGCGGCGCTTAAACCGGGCGGCGGCAAACGCCGCAAAACCCGAAGAACCGCAAAAACCGGTGCGCCGGGCGAAAAAGCCGGAGCAGGAAAAGAATAACCCGGTTGCGCAGCGTTCCGTGGAAACCGAAGACAGGGAAAAGCCGGCACAGGCGCCAGGGCAAAAAGCACTGCAACGCAAGACCGAAGCGGCCAAACCGGAGGACGAAAAAAAAGCGGCACGACTGTTTCGTAAACCTGAAGCCGCCAAACCTGAAGAAGAGCAGACGCTGCAAAAAAAACTGATGCGGGCGGCGGCACAGCGTGAACAGCAGGCAGAACAAGAGCAGCAGGCTACGGCAAGCGCCGCCGAAACCAATGACGTGGAGCCATCGGTAGAAGAACGCATCGAGCAAACCCGAGGTCGAGGCACGCCGCTGCCCGACGCCGTGTTGCGCGACATGGAAAAACAGTTCGGCCAGGATCTTTCCCGGGTCGTGATTCATAATGATGCGCACGCCACGGCGCTGTGCAAGGAGTTGAACGCGCGCGCCTTCACGGTCGGTAATGACATCTATTTTGCGCCGGGCGAATACGCGCCGGAGACCGATCAGGGCCGCGAACTACTTGCTCACGAAATGACGCATGTGGTGCAGCAAAGCGGCGGGATAAAGCAAAAAGTGGCCCGCAAAGCACCCGCGGGCGGCAGCGCGGCGGCCAGCAGCGACCCGGCTTTCGAAGTCAGCGAACCGCTGGAAATTCCGCCCATCAAATCCCGTCATGCATTGCGTTATCAAGGCATGTCGCGCGCAGGACAGTTACAGCGCCCCAAGGGCAGCGTCAGTGAAAACCGCGATACCAAACAGCGCGAACAGTGGAAGGGGGTTAAACCCAATCTGAACAAGATTCCCGCCGACCGCCGTCCCAATGCCGCGCACGGTTTTAAACTGAACCTGAATATGGCGGGCAAAAAAAGGGAAATCAAAGCCGACGATGAAGAGACATTTCTGGATTTATTGAGAATTCCGACCTGGGACGGCTCGGGCAAGGATACGAGCTATCAGGTCGATCACATTGTTGAACATCAATTGGGCGGTGAAGACGCGTTGCATAACATGGAGTTGCTGAACGCCTCGCACAATGGCAGCGTCGGCTCTTCGTTTCGCGGCGAAATTCGGGATGCCGTCGAGCGGACCATCGCCAAACTGAAACCTACCGATCCGAGACTCAAGGATTTGGGCACGCCCGGCACCAAACCATCCGCCCAGCAGGTGCTGGATAACCGCGTCACCAAATTCAAGGCCGTTGCGGCTGTCGGCGGACACCAACGTCGGCGCGAAGAAGGAGGGAGTACCTTCTGGAGTCAGGACGACATCAAGAATCTGGCACCGGTTCTGGATTTGCTGGATGATTCGGCAAAGGAGCGCAAGGGCACCGCCACCCGGTTTTCCATTCTGTCTCCGACTGGCGGGCTGGCGATTACCAAAATTAGCCACGCCGCCAAGGATGTCGCTTTCAAAGTGCCGGCGGCCCAAAAGAAAGCGCTGTCGGGTTTTAACATGACCAATGTGACGCTGGTGCAGGGTTACAACAAACTCGGCGCCAATGCCAAAGTCGGCGATCTCAGTGTCGAGCTGGATTTGGGGCCGCAAATCAAAGTAACGGGCAATTCCGGCGCTTTCGACATCCCGCTGTACAAAGAGGAGGATGTGGATTTTGCCGGCAAAATCAGCAGTGAATCGCTGGAAACCCTGTTGCCGAAAAAAGTCGACTTGAAGGGCGCCAGTCCGGTGGATTTGAGCGGTTTTAGTATCAACCGGGGGCTGGCCGCCACCGCGATGCTCCAGCCTACCCATCCCTTGCTGCAAGGCTTGCAAGTGCCCGGCCAGATCGTCAATGGCCGCCTGGGGATTTTTCACACCTTCGATGCCAATAGCCTGGCCAAGCGCCTGCCGATACCGGGGCTGACAGTCAATGATGCCACCATTACCCTGGGTTACGACGGCGAACGGCTCAGTGTCAGTGGCGATATGCAGTTTGCCGTGCGCAATTTCGGTGATGGTTCTCTGGCTGCGGAACTGGATAGCGAGGGTAACTTCGGTCTCGCCGGCCGCTTCCGCGCTGATTCCCGGCTATTCGACCAAGCCGAGTTACAAATGGCCTATAGAAGTACAACCGGGTTCGGCATCAGTGGTACCTTGGCGATTACCAGTCCGGACAAGATCAAAGGCATACGCAGCGCGGCGATCACCGCCAGTTATAACGCCGGCAACTTCAGTGCCACCGGTACGGTGGAGCCCAACATTCCGGGCATCCAGCAGGCTGGTCTCACCGTTGCCTATTCCGAAGCCGACGGCCTTACCATCGGCGGTAACTTGCAATTGTCCGCTAATCCGGCGATTCGCTCCGGTTCGATTGACGTCACCGTCAACAAGCGCGGCGATGACTGGAAAGTGCGCGCCACAGGCAGTGCGCAACCCGCCATCCCCGGCATCGATTCGCAACTCACCGTCAGTTACGACGACGGCGCTTTCACCGCCGAATTTTCCGGCGCGTTCAAGCGCGGCATGCTGGCGGGTACCGTAACTGTCGGCGCCAGCAATCGGGCAGTAGGCGAAGACGGCCGGCCCAGCGGCGATCCGATGCCAGATGGGGCCTTAACCGTATTCGGTTCCGGCTCGGCAACGATCCAGATTGCCTCATGGCTGCAAGGTACTGCCGGCATCCGCTTCGATCCCAACGGCGAAGTCACCGTGTCCGGCGAAATCGGCATTCCCAGTAATGTGGAAATTTTTGCGCGTAAGGAAATCGACAAATCGCTGTTCAGCATCGGCATCGATATTCCGATTGTGCCCGGCATCACCGCCGAAATTGGCGGCGGTTTGAATGCGACGGCCGGCATCGGCCCCGGCGTCATCGACCAACTCAGTTTGGGTATTACTTACAACCCGGCGCATGAGGAAGACACCCACGTCACCGGTAAGGCCCATTTGCGGGTGCCTGCCGATGCCGGTTTGCGCTTGTCGGTGCGTGCTGGTATTGGCTTGGGGATTCCTGGTGTCAGCGTCACCGGCGGGCTGGAAATTGGCGGCACCTTGGGGATTCAGGGTGCCGCGGAAGCCGGCGTGGCGATCGACTGGACGCCGGCGCAAGGACTGGATCTGACCGCCAATCTGTCCGTGCATGCGCAACCCGCGTTCACCTTCGACATTTCAGGTTATGTGCGCGCCAAGGCTTTGTTCTGGGAGGTTTACAGCAATCGTTGGACCTTTGCTTCTTATACTTTTGGTTCCAATTACCGGTTCGGCATCAGCCTGCCGATTCACTACCACGAAGGCCAGCCATTCGACATCTCTCTCGACGATGTGCAGTTCGAGGTGCCGGACATTTCGCCGAGTGATATTCTCAGTGGACTTATCGAAAGGATTGCCTAATGAGTATTGCGATTAATGATTTGCTTAGAGAAGGGGTGATTGCTCATCAGTCCGGTAATCTGGCCGAGGCGGCGCGCTTGTATCGAGCGGCGCTGGAACTGGACGCGGACAATGCCAGCGCGCATAACAATCTGGGCTTTGTGTTGGCTCAGCGGCAAGAATGGGCGGAGGCCTTGGTGCATTTGCGTACTGCGTTGCGGTTGAAGCCGACTATGGCGATGGCGCATTGCAATCTCGGTCAGGTGCTGGTGAATACTGGGCAGGTCAGCGAGGGTCTGGCGCATCTGCAACAGGCCACGGCGTGCGATCCGGATAATGTCACGGCCTGGGACAATCTGGCGCGGATTAGAGTGCTATTGGGCGATTTTCAGGGAGGCGAATACGCGGCGATTCGGGCCTTGAAGCTGCAACCTAACGCGCCGCAGCTACATACCCGCTTAGGTATCGCCGTCGCCGCTCAGCAACGATTGCCCGAAGCCTTGCAGCATTATCAGCAGGCCTTGGCACTGGACAACAAGCATCAAGAAGCCTGGGCGCAATTGGGTATTACCTGTTTCTTGCGTAACGATCTGGGCAGCGCCCGCGATGCGTTGGAAACTGCGCTGGTGCTGAATCCGGACGACAGCAATGCCTTGCGACATCTGGCCTTGGTGAACCTGAGTCTGGGTAACCGTGATGTCGCCATCGCCCAGTTCGAGCATTTGCTGGAACATAATCCGGACGATGACGAATCCCGCTTGGATTTGGCGGTGGTTTTGTTATCCGGCCAATATACGGCGGCAGCCTTGGAACAGCTGGAGTCGATAAACGAGGCTGTGCGCGCGTCCAGCAAATATCAGTTCTATTTGGGTTTAGCCCTACAACAAAGCGGCGAACAGGAATCCGGCGCGCAATTACTGCGGCAACTGGCGGATTTGCCGGATGATGCCTACGGGGTTAAGGCGCGGAGGATGTTGTTGGTGAGTTGAGTTTTGTGAGGCGCGAAGGTTTTGAATTGGAGCCGGAGGCTGTCAAGCATTAAGTTGAAAAGGACGGGCAATGGCCAATTGTAGTCTATCGATATAGTCAAACTGATGGCAGGTCAGCACCTAAAAGCTGTCGTTAACCCTCAAGGTAAGCGTCCACTTGATCGGCCAATAGGGCCACTTGCCGATAAACAGCAGTGTGGACTTCACAGTTCTGCATCCAGCTCGATCACCTTGATCGCGACCGCTTGTCGAATTATTTGCCTAGTCTTCCGATTTCTGACCTTGAACTTGAGCATCACCTTCTCAGATCTTCCATCCCTCTGTATGTCTTGATCAGAGACATGAAATTCGGGGTCGACGAGTTCGATCTTGAACCGGGGAGCAATTCTCATCGGCACAGTAAAGACCATCCGGATTGTTCCCTCACAATTTGGTGCGTACAGGATTGCGTCAGACGAGCCTGTCAGGGCCTGGTGGTAGGAGATTATTGCTTGATCCTCTGCCATCTGCTGCTGGGGAAACAGGCCCCTCTCTGGGGTTAACGTAGTGAAGTGCTCGTTTAGGTCCGCCGGTACGGTAAATGGGACGGGATCGACTTGTACCGTAACCGAGTAGCCTTCGGCCTCATAACCAAGCTTGATCGCTCGTCCCTGTGGAGTGAAATCCCCTGGACCAAGGAGCACGGAAAAGGAGATTGGCTCCTCAGGCAAATCGGATAGATCGAATATAGCGTCTTCTTCAGCGATGTCTCCATCATGCACATCTAGCTTACCGAGCGCGGGAACACGGTAGCTGTAAATGGGGAAAAGTTGGGTAGTTTGAGTGAGCGGGGCGATGAAGATCGAGTTGCCATTCTGGTGGTAGTTCACACGGCCAGACTGGTGAATTGTGATCCTTTTGTTCTTGGGACTCGGCTTATCAAACTCGGTTGTCTTCGGCTCCCGCTCATCCGGCTTTGTGCTCCATGATGTTCGTGATTTGCTAACGCCTTCCCTTCGTATAGTCAGGCTTAGTGAACCGTCTCGGTCACTAGTTTCCAATACCATAAATTTCCGAACGCTTGATCGGTGTCGTATGAGAATGCGCATGGAGCTGGTGGTCTAGTGATTTATTAAGCTGTTAGCATATCTACCTGAGAATAAAATTTCTCTTGCTAATTTATTGATAGGCATATACTTTTCTCTTTTCTTCTGTATATCATCGGCGATGGGTGGTTATGACTGACGAACATCCTATTGCTGTCATTGGATCATTTTGATCGATAGACTGCAACGGTTCGGTTGTGACAATTCGTCAATTCAAATGCCATCATCCATTACTGGTGCAATCGTATCGGAATAGGTGGGATCGTTTAGATCAGGGCGGGGCAGGTGGCGGTTTTTAGTTGCGATGAATGGCTTGGTTTAGGCTGGAATAGCAATCACAAAGCCTCGAAATATTCGCATCTGTTAGCCCGTTGCTTGGTGGTAATCAATTTGGCCTTTGGTTCACTGCATTTGTTCGGGGCGCTATTACTAAAGAATCTACAATTGCGACAGACGCGCGTGGCTGTGCGGCAGCCGGCGCATTTGGACTCGTACGCATAATCGGTTTGCTGTAGTTTGTAAGCACAGCGCCAACATTCCCCTTTACCCGCGTTACTCATTGCTACCCGGTTCTATCGGACAATGTCTTGATTGGCATACGATTTTCCTGTCCTTTAAGCTTTTGTCATTGAAGCAGATCGAACGGCAGACCGCAACCGGTCGCAGCAAGGCCATCGCGCCTTCCAGGCCTGATTATCAATTAGCGCTAAGCGCTTTATAGCGTCCCAAGGTTATTAGTAAGCGTGCCTAATTTGTTTCTAATTGGTATCAAGTCTAAGGGATACGACGTTACTTTCAACGTCCAGCTTGATGCCTTAATTGTTGAAATTGCGCCAATAATCCTCGCAAAATCAATATTCCCGCTTGAAAAAATCGGCCGTAAGGCCAGAATGAAACGCAGAGCGCTACTGCGGTGTTAACACTGCGCAAGCGGTCGATGACGAGTGGAACAAATGAGCGGCAACGCGTGTCCTGTCTGAGGATTGAACGTTAGGGGCAATTACCACGTAAAGAGCGGGTACGGAAAGATTCAAATTGGTGCATAGTGGCGTCGAATCCCTCGAGCAATCGTGGTTTCGTTTTTTGTTCATAATTGGCTGAAATGATGGCAGATGTCTTGGTTAGTGCGGCCTCACGGTAAATTTCGGGATTTCTGACTGACTACAGACCTCGAGTCTGACCTCGTCAACGGCATCGGCGGTAGGCTGGCGGGTTGGAGACTACAGTTTAGGCTGTGGCATCCCCCGCCGGCGGGCTCATCATCCAACTCCGGTTATCTCTCCCTCACTGAATGGCACTTCGCCTGTTTCTTGGTGTTAGCGCCAATCTTCCTGAATCCTTGCTTCCATGTCCAAGCATGCACCGCAATGACATTAAAATTCCGTGGAATAGGCCTAAGCGGTCAGCATTGATACAATAAGGCATTATTTCTCAAAGCCACATTATCCAGGGAGTACTTCATGATTCGCTTTCCAGCAGAATGGGAAACACAATCAGCCGTTATCATCGCTTGGCCGCACCACAGCGGCGACTTTACTAATCTGTCCGCAGTCGAAGACACCTATCATTTTGTCGCCACCACGATCAGCCGGTTTCAGCCCCTGGTGATTATTTGCAAGGACGGCGAGCACCAGCAGCATATTCAGACGCAACTGGGCCACAACGAAAAAATTCATATGGTGCAGGCCGATTACAACGATATCTGGCTGCGGGATACGGTGTTTTTGACGATGGAGTGGCAGCATCCCAAAGCCAGCGTGCAGTTACTGAATTTTCGTTTCAACGGCTGGGGCAAGAAATATCCGCATGCGGCCGACGATGCGTTGAATCTGGCGCTGTTTGCGCATCCGATTTTTAAAGGCCATCCTACCGCGACGCTGGACCTGGTGCTGGAAGGCGGCAGCGTAGAGTCTGACGGGCAAGGTACGGTGATGACGACTAAGAATTGTCTGCTCAACCCCAACCGCAATCCGGATTTATCGGAAGCGGCGATTGCCGGCCAGTTGCAAAACTATTTGGGTGCGAAACGGATTTTATGGGTCGAGCAAAGCAATCTGGCCGGCGACGATACCGATGCGCACATCGATACGCTGGCGCGGTTTTGCGATGCCAACACCATTGCCTATACCAGTTGCGACGACAGCGAAGATCCGCATTTCCAAAGTCTGAGAAATATGGAAGCGCAGTTAAAGACCTTTAAAACTGCAAACGGCGAAGCCTATCGCTTGGTGGCGTTGCCCTTGCCGAAGCCGATATTCGACGAACAAGGCCAGCAATTGCCTGCCAATTACTCGAATTTCCTGATTATCAACGGCGCGGTATTGGTGCCGGCTTATGAAGACGCGATGGATGCGGTTGCGCTGGAACGGCTGAAAACCTGCTTCCCTAATCATGAAATCATCGCCACACCCTGCCGGCCGTTAGTGCATCAGTATGGCAGTTTGCATTGCGCGAGCATGCAGGTGCCGGCGATTGTTAAGTTGAATTTCTAAGTATTCGCCTGATTTTTCCGGTGCAATGCGCTGGCGTATTGCACCCTTATATAGTCTTCAAACCGATCAGCTCATGAAAAAAACGATTATCGCCTGCGCCGTGCAGCAGCCTTGCAATCGCGGCCGGGAAACCAATCTGGCTTACTCAATCAGTCAAATCGAAACAGCCGCCCGGCAGAACGCCGATCTGGTGGTCTTGCCGGAACTGCATCTGGATCATTATTTCTGCCAAAGTGAAGACACGGCCTGTTTCGATTTGGCGCAGCCGATTCCCGGCCCGACTTGCGAAACCCTAGCCGAAGTAGCCAAAGCCAACCAGGTGGTGATCGTTTCGACCATTTTCGAGAAGCGTGCGCCGGGTTTGTATCACAACACTGCCGTGGTGTTTGATAAGGACGGCAGTATCGCCGGTACGTTCCGGAAAATGCATATTCCCGACGATCCGGGGTTTTATGAGAAGTTTTATTTCACGCCAGGCGACTTGGGCTTTACGCCCATTCAAACTTCGATAGGCAAGTTGGGGGTATTGATCTGCTGGGACCAATGGTATCCGGAAGCGGCGCGCTTAATGGCATTGGCTGGCGCGGATTTGTTGATTTACCCGACCGCGATTGGCTGGAACCCTGATGACGACGCTGCCGAGAAGCAACGCCAGTGCGATGCTTGGATTACCGTGCAGCGTGCGCATGCGGTGGCGAACGGCATTCCGGTGATTTCGTGTAACCGCATCGGCTTCGAAGCCGCGCCGGATCAGGCGCCGGGCATTCAGTTTTGGGGGAACAGCTTTATCGCCGGCCCGCAAGGCGAGATTCTAAGCAGCGCCGACGACAATCAGGATGTGTTGTTATTTGCCGAACTCGATTCGCAGCGCAGCGAGGACGTCAGACGTATCTGGCCGTTTCTGCGTGATCGCCGGATAGATGAGTATGCGGATTTGAAGAGACGGTTTATCGATTAAACGCTGATGATTTCAGCGATTTGAGAAAGCCGGACAACAGCTAGAACTGTTGCCCGGCTTTTTTAATCAGTCTTCGCTAGCGCTACGGCTGATAGGTTCTGGAGCTGTTTCGCTGTTGCGATTGTTGCTGCGCTCGGCGAACTCTCTGTCATAAGAGCGCGGCTGGTTGTTAGCTTCGCCGCCTTCGGAATAGCTGGGGGCAGGGGCTGGACGTTCGCCGCCTTGATTTCCCGCTTGGCTATTCTCGCCAGCTTCGCCACCGGCGCTTTGCTCGGGACGTCTCTCGCCGCCGTTGCGTGGGCCGCGTCTACGGCTGCGGCTGCGGCGGCTGCGTTCTTGGCCGCCGTTCTCTTTCTTAGCGCTTGCGGCGGTGTCGCCGGCATTTTCCTGGTCAATCACCACGACTTGCTTCGGCTCGGCTGGTGCATTGCCCGTCGCTTCGGTGTTTGCCGGGCTGTTGGGCGGACGACGATTGTTGTTACGGCGGTTGTTGTTACGGCCTGACGCTGACCGTTCGCCTCTCTCCCCTCTATCGCCGCGATCACCACGGTCCCGGCGATTGTTTCTGGGGGACCTGGGTTTGTCTTCGCTGCTTTTTTCAGCGGCTTCGCCGTTTTCGCCGGCTTTGCTATTGCCGATCAGACGCTGCCAGAAACGTTGAATCAAACCGGCAGAGGTTTTTTTGCTTTGTACCGGAGCTGGGGAGTCCGGTAAAAATTCTTTGATCGCGGCTTTTTCAGCTTTCGGGCCGGCCTGCTTCGCAAATTCCGGAACCGAAATGTCTTCTTCCTTGATATGCAAATGGCTGGCTTTTTCTTCGCTGCCTTCACCTGCGGATTTGATGCGCTCGATATCGTAGGCCGGGGTTTCCAGATGCTTGCTGGGCAGCACGATAATGCCGACTTGCAGTCTGGTTTCGATTTCCTGAATCGCCGCCCGTTTCTCGTTGAGCAGGAAGGTCGCGCAGTCGATAGGCAGATGGGCGATGACGCGCTCGGTGCCTTTTTTCATCGCTTCTTCTTCGATCAACCGCAATACAGCCAGCGTGACGGATTCGACGTTACGGATGGTGCCTTGGCCCTTGCAGCGCGGGCAAGTCAGTTGTGTCGAGTCGCCCAGCGATGGACGCAGACGTTGTCTGGACATTTCCATCAAACCGAAGCGCGAGATGCGGCCGGTCTGGATGCGGGCGCGGTCGATTTTCAAGGCATCACGCAGACGGTTTTCTACTTCGCGTTGATTTTTATTCGACATCATGTCGATGAAATCGATCACGAACAAGCCACCCAAGTCGCGCAAACGTAGTTGGCGGGCGATTTCGTCGGCAGCTTCCAGATTGGTGTTCAGCGCAGTTTCCTCGATGTCGCTGCCTTTGGTGGCACGCGCCGAGTTGATGTCGACCGAGGTCAAGGCTTCGGTGTGATCGATGACGATGGAACCGCCGGAGGGCAGTGACACTTCGCGGCGATAGGCCATTTCGATTTGGGTTTCGATCTGGTAGCGGCTGAACAGCGGCACGCTGTCTTGATACAGTTTGGCCTTGTGCAGATTATGCGGCATCACCTGCTTCAGGAAGTTGTGCACCAATTTAAAGGCGCCTTCCTGGTCGATCAGGATCTCGTCGATGTCGCCGCGCAAGTGATCGCGCAAGGCGCGGATGATCACGTTGCTTTCCTGGAAAATCAGGAAGGGCGCGACTTGTTCGCTACTGGAGCGGTCGATGGCTTCCCACAGTTGCAGCAGGTAGTTCAAATCCCATTGCAGTTCTTCGACGTTTTTGTCGGAGCCGGCGGTGCGGATGATCAAGCCCATGCTGTCCGGTATTTCCAGCGCGGCCATGGTTTCACGCAATTCGCTGCGGTTGTCGCCTTCGATACGGCGGGAAATACCGCCAGCTTTGGGGTTGTTCGGCATCAACACCAGATAGGTGCCGGCCAGACTGATGTAGGTCGTTAGCGCCGCGCCTTTGTTGCCGCGTTCTTCTTTTTCAATCTGAACAACGATTTCCTGACCTTCGCGAATATTGGATTTGGATGATTTACCTTCTTCGTTATCGCCGGTTCTGTATTCGGGGGCGATTTCCTTGAACGGCAGGAAACCGTGTTTTTCGGCGCCATAATTAACGAAGGCGGCTTCGAGGCTGGGTTCTACCCGGGTGATGATACCTTTATAAATATTGGATTTTTTTTGTTCTTTTGACGGAACTTCGATGTCGAAATCATAGAGTTTCTGACCATCTACCAATGCCACCCGCAGCTCTTCGGCCTGCGTGGCGTTGATAAGCATTCTTTTCATTAAATTATCCTTATTGTGTTATGTATCCTACCTAGAGCTTAAACAGGTTTGGTTGTCGCGGATAAAGGCGGCGTGTTTCCCAATATGTACTTAAGTGAGCGGCCAGACTGACTGAAAACTGCAAGTGATTGTAGTTATTGTCGCAGTGGATTATCGGCAATTGCCGAGGGTGGCGCTTGAAAAATGGGATATCTGTTATACCGAACTCTATACTAAGGATGCAGCACGCTCATCATGGGTTGAGCGATAAAACCCGAAAAAATTCTTTAAGCTTAACGCGAAGCTACAGCGCTAAAACCCGGTCTTTAAATTTTTATAGTTAAAGTCTATCCAAAGATAAACTAGCCTAATATAGCAATGTTTATACACAGCAGCAATTTTAAACATGGCTGGCGGATATGTTGTTATTATTTGCCGCATGAATACCGCAGAAAATCAGACCAATCCGCAAGTACAATGGTTGGAAATTACCGAGGCAAACAGCGAACAAAGGCTCGATAATTTTCTGATCACTTATCTCAAAGGCGTCCCTAAAACCCGCATCTATCGTATGGTCAGAAAGGGCGAAGTACGGGTGAATAAAGGCCGTATCGACGTCAGTTACAAGTTGCAGTTAGGCGACATCGTAAGGATTCCCCCGGTCAGAGTCGCGGAAAAGAAAGACGAAATCATCGTCCAGCCCACCTTGAAGTTCAGTCTGGAAAACCACATTCTCTACGAAGACGACGGCTTTATCGTTTTGAACAAGCCGGCTGGCTTTGCTGTGCATGGCGGCAGCGGTGTAACGTCCGGGGTCATCGAGGGGCTAAGACAGATTCGGCCGCAGCAGAAGTTCCTGGAGTTGGTGCATAGGCTGGATAAGGAAACCTCCGGTTGCCTGTTGATAGCCAAGAAGCGCTCGGTATTAAAGGTATTGCATGAACTTTTTCGCGGCGATGGCATCCAGAAGACCTATTTGGCTTTGTTGGTGGGGCAGTTTCAGCGTAAGAAACAACTCGTCGAGGTGCCTTTGTTGAAGAATGTCGCCCAGGGCGGCGAGCGGATGGTGGTGGTTAGCCAGGCCGGTAAATCCGCCGAGACCTTGTTCACCCGCTTGAAACAGTTTCAGGATGTGACCTTGGTGCATGCCGCGCCCAAGACTGGCCGGACCCACCAGATTCGCGTCCATGCCGCCTGGTTGGGGCATCCGATTGTGGCCGATGATCGTTACGGCGATGACGGCACGAATAAATCCTTTAAAAAGCGCGGTTACAAACGCTTGTTTTTGCACGCCGAGCAATTGCAGTTTGCTCATCCCGTCAGCGGAGTCTTGCTGCACTTCACGGCGCCCTTACCCGAGGATTTACAAGAATTACTGAATCATGAAAAACCGCTTTGATTTAATCATTTTCGATTGGGACGGTACTTTAATGGATTCGGTGGACTGGATCGTGCATTGCATCCAGCAAGCCGCGATGCGTTGCGAGTGCGCAGTGCCGACCGCGCAGGCAGTCAGGGACATCGTCGGCTTGAGCATCGAAAATGCGATGAAGCAGCTGTTTCCGGATGAAGATAGCGAAAACCGGCAAAAGATAGCCGCCGATTACGCGAAAACATTTTTTACCAAGCAGATCGGTCCTGAAGACTTGTTTCCCGGTGTGCATGACATGCTGAATCAGTTTCGTAGCCAAGGTTACCGCCTGGCAGTCGCGACCGGCAAGAAAAGCAAGGGTTTGCAGGCAGCGATCAATGCTACCGGTGTGGCGGAACTGTTTTGTACCACGCGCTGCGCGGACCAAACCGCTTCCAAGCCCAATCCGCTGATGCTGGATGAAATCATTATGGAACTGGGCGTGGATAAGCAGCGTACCTTGATGGTCGGTGATTCGGTGCATGATTTGCAAATGGCCCTAAATGCGCAAGTCGCCTCAGTCGGCGTCACTTGCGGCGCGCATCCCGCTACAACCTTGCAAAAGTACAATCCTTTGCTGTGTTTGAACTACCCCACCGACTTGATCGGAATCATATAGGAGACAAATGGTGGAGAATAAACAAGATCTTCCCGAAGATATTGCTGAAAATAGTCCCGGTTGGGAAAAGTCGGTGCTGGAGAAATTGGCGTTTGCCGCCATCGACGAACAGAAAGCTGCGCGGCGCTGGGGAATATTTTTTAAGCTGCTGACGTTTGCTTATCTAACCGTCGCGTTGGGCATAGCGGTATATCCGAAATTTAAGGAGGGTATCGATTCCGGTACGGGCGAGCATGTGGCTATCGTCGATGTATTGGGGCAGATTGTCCAAGGCGAGGCCGCCAGTGCCGACACGGTGATTGAGGGCTTGCGCGATGCGGCCAAGGATAAAAACACCAAGGGTATTATCCTCAATATCAATTCACCCGGCGGTAGCCCGGTGCAGTCGGCGTACATTTACGACGAGATCAGGCGCTTGAAAGTCGAGCATCCGCAGTTGCCGATTTATTCTGTGGTCGGCGATATGTGCGCATCCGGCGGTTATTATGTTGCGTCGGCCACCGACAAGATATTCGTGAATCAGGCCAGTATCATCGGCTCTATCGGCGTAATCATGAACGGTTTTGGCTTTACCAATGTGTTGGACAAACTGGGCGTGGAGCGGCGATTGTTGACCGCCGGCGCGCACAAAGCCATGCTCGATCCGTTCTCGCCGGTCAATCAGCAAGAAAGCAAGCATATGCAGTCTTTACTGGATCAAGTGCATCAGCAGTTCATTGGCGCGGTTCGGGAAGGGCGCGGCAAACGTTTGAAGGAAACTGAGGCGCCGGATATGTTCTCCGGGTTGATTTGGACTGGCACGGAAGGCGTAAGGCTGGGCTTGGCGGATGATTTCGGCAGCGTTGATAGCGTGGCGCGCGATCAGTTCGGCACCGAAGAAAAGGTAAACTTTACCCCTCAAGAGCGTTTGATTGACCGCTTGGCCGGCAAGTTCGGTGCTTCGTTCGGTCATGCCATCGCCAGCAGTTTGTCTATCCCGGCGATACAGTAGTCGGGCGGCGCATTATCGGAGTTATTGACTTATTTTTGGCAAGACAGTTGCTTATCGATCGGCTTTTAAGGATAATGCGCCTCTCTTCAGCGTCTTGCTGATGTTTTATGGTTACTGTGTCGGTCCTCTCGCAACGATACGCTGTAAACCCCGCCAGGTCCGGAAGGAAGCAACGGTAGCAGCGGACTCGTGTGCCGGGATGTGGCTGGCGCAGTAGCCGCCCAACTCTTGCCTTTCCGCGTTGCTAATGGCTTATCAGGTTCTTGCCAGAAAATGGCGTCCCAGCAACTTCACCCAGCTTGTCGGTCAGGAGCATGTCAGCCAATCGCTAATGCACGCCTTGCAACATGATAGATTGCATCATGCCTATCTGTTCACCGGCACGCGCGGCGTTGGCAAAACCACGGTGGCGCGGATACTCGCCAAAGCCATCAACTGCGAAAATCTGAAAGATTTCAATCCCTGCGGCGAATGTCAGGTGTGTCGGGATTTCGAACAGGGCCGGTTTATGGACTTGATCGAAGTCGATGCCGCTTCCCGTACCAAAGTCGAAGATACCCGCGATCTGCTCGACAATGCCCAATACGCGCCCAATCAAGGCCGCTACAAAGTTTACCTAATCGACGAAGTGCATATGTTGTCCGGCCATAGCTTCAATGCTTTATTGAAGACCCTGGAAGAGCCGCCGCCGCACGTCAAGTTTCTGCTGGCTACCACCGATCCCCATAAAATCCCGGTTACCGTATTATCGCGTTGTTTGCAATTTAATTTGAAACGGTTGTTGCCGGAACAAATCGACACGCAAATGCAGTTTATCCTGGGCCAGGAGCAAATCGCTTTCGAACGGGCCGCGCTAAAAATGCTTGGTCGAGCCGCCGACGGCAGTCTGCGCGACGGCTTGAGCCTGTTGGATCAGGCCATCGTTTACGGTAGCGGCAGTGTCACGACCGAAGCGGTGATAGGCATGCTCGGCACCGTCGCCCAGCAGCCTATCGACGACATATTGCAGGCCTTAGCGGCTGACGATGCGCGGGCCTTGCTGGCAAAAATTGCCGATGTAGCGGAGCTGACGCCGGATTTCGCCGATATTCTGCAACAGATACTCAGAGTGTTGCATCGGGTTGCGTTGTTGCAGCAAATGCCGGATTTCGTCGATCACGAATTCGATAAGCAACTGCTGGAGAGCTTGGCCAAGGCCTTGTTGCCGGAAGACGTGCAACTTTATTATCAGATCGGCTTGCTCGGCCAACGCGACCTGCCATTGGCGCCCGATCCGCGTAGCGGGTTTGAAATGGTGATGCTGCGGATGTTGACTTTTCGGCCACAAGTCGCGGAAGCGCAAACGCTTGAGCCCGTCAAACCGGCTGTCGTTAAGCCGGCTGCCGGTGTATCGGCGCCGGTTATGCCAGCGGCGGTGGAGACAAGGCTTATCGAAGAGCCGCGTCCAACACCCGCCGTACAAACCACCAAACCCAGCAATTGGACCGAGATTATCGCCGCCTTGAATATCAGCGGCCGTACCCGTGAGCTGGCAAATAACTGCGTATTGGATGGTATCGACGATAGCAGTTGCCGCTTGCTGCTCGATCCGAGCTTCCAACAGGTCGGTACTAAAGCTGAGGACAACCTGCGTGCGGCCTTGCAAAATTATTACGGTAAACCCTTAAAACTGGTCATAAGCAAGCAAGCAGAGCAGCAAATGACGCCGGCATTGGAAATTCAAAAAGCTCGCGAAGATCGTCAGCAAGCGGCGGTCGATAGCATTAACACCGACGAAAATGTACAGGCTTTGAAAGATACCTTTGGCGCCAGAATCATGCCTGGTAGTATCGAACCGCTGAATTAAATATTGGAGAGACGATGATGAAAAATGCGCTAGCGGGCATCATGCAACAAGCCCAAAAAATGCAGGACAACTTAAAAAAGGCCCAGGAAGAATTGGGGGCGATGGAAGTGCAAGGCGAATCCGGCGGCGGTCTGGTGACGATAGTGATGACCGGCAAGCGCGAAGTGCGTAAGGTCAGCATCGACCCGTCTCTGGTCGGCGACGACAAGGATATGCTGGAAGATTTGGTGGCAGCGGCGATCAACGACGCCGTGCATAAAGTCGGCAAGATGAAAAAAGAAAAAATGGCCGACGTCACCGCCGGTATCCCGATTCCGCCCGGTTTCCAAATGCCTTTCTAAACATGCAAAACCAGGGTTTGCTGAAAGAGTTGATCCAAAGCCTGTGCTGTTTGCCAGGCGTCGGGCCGAAGTCCGCGCAACGCATGGCCTTTCATCTATTGCAGCGCAATCGCGACGGCGGCATGCAGTTAAGCAAAATGCTTGCGAAAGCCGTCAACGAAATCGGCCATTGCCGCGAATGCCGGACCTTGACCGAAACAGAATTGTGCGAAGTCTGTGCCAATCCGTTGCGCGACTCGGAAACCCTGTGTGTGGTCGAAAGCCCTGCCGATGTGTGGGTGATCGATCAGGCTACCACCTTCAAAGGTAAATATTTTGTACTGCACGGCCGCTTGTCGCCGTTAGACGGTATCGGTCCCGATCAGCTTGGCTTTGAGTTGCTCGAACAACGTATGGCAGCAGGGCAAATCAAGGAAATCATTCTGGCGACCAATTCCACCGTGGAAGGTCAGGCCACCGCCCATTTCATCGGTGAAGTCGCCGGCAAATTCAATATCCGTGCCACCCGCATCGCGCATGGTGTACCGATGGGCGGCGAGCTGGAATTTATCGACAGCGGCACCTTGGCGCATGCCTTTAACGGTCGCCGGGAATTTTAGGAGGACACATGAGCGATTGTTTGTTTTGCAAGATGGCCAGTGGTGAAATCAAGCCGGATGTGGTTTACGAAGACGAGCAACTACTGGCGTTCAGGGATATACATCCGCAAGCGCCCATGCATGTGCTGATTATTCCGAAACGCCACGTTGCCAATTTGAACGATCTGGATGATGCCTTGCTAGGCGGGTTAATGCTGCAAACCGCCGCTAAAATAGCCGGGCAGTTTGGTTATGCGGATAGCGGTTATAGGACCGTGTTCAACTGCAACGGCGATGGTGGGCAGACTGTGCATCACTTACATCTGCACCTGTTGGCGGGCAGGCAGATGCATTGGCCACCGGGTTAAATCAAATAAAAAAAAGCCGCGAAATTCGCGGCTTTTTTATGCGTTTTGGCAACCGCCGGGCAGATCAATGCTGTTCCAGCCAGTCCTTAATCTCTAGCGGCGTCATCGTCGTTCCACCCAACTCCCGCATAAAAAAATCGAAGTAGCGACGGCATTTTTCCAAAAACCGTTCAAGATCCGCATCGCTGTTCACGTAAGGTGTGCCGCCAGGCATCACCGAGGGTGAGTGAAAGCTGAACACAAAGATTCGCACGCCATCGGCCAGCAAGGATTTGGTTAAGCGGCGCATTTCCGGTTCACTGTAATCCTCCGGCGATAGCCTGATCCGTTCCAATAGCCGGAGCCTGGCGACAGCGCCCGATATTTTGGCCTTACGCAACCAAGGATGCATCAATCGGCGGTAAAGTGGCGTGCCTCCCGCCCGTAAGGTCCCTACATAACCGCCGGAGCCGGGCAAACCGAGCAGGCGGCGCTGGCTGCCAAACCAAAACGGGTCGCTGGTGTAGCTAGAGTAGTCCGGGCCGCCGTCGGCGCTGTAGTCGATAGATGCGGCAACGCTGATGTCTACCTCGTAGCCTAGCTCCTCGAGAATCTCACCGGTATTGGGACCGAAGCCGTAACGGCCCGCAAGATAAGTTAACGGCGAGGTGCCGAACGAGGTCTTGATTTGCTCAGTGAGTAGCCGGAGTTTTTCATGCTCCAACGCGCGCGGCAAGTTGCCGGGATAGGAATTGCGCGCATTGAGTTCTTCATCGTACGGTGGCGACACCCAGGGATGTAGATGCGCCCCGATCAGTGCTCGACCCGAATCGGCGTAGGCCTTGAGCGGACCAAACGCTTCTTCCTGCGAGGCAATCGGGTAGTCGACCACATAGTTCGGAACAATCCCGAAACTGTCGAAAACACTCTGCGCCCGGTCGATGTGATTCATGTGCTTGACACCCGTGGCGTGTCTATCATGCGGCTTGTTCCAGTCGAACTCTTCTTCGGTATGGATGACTACCGAGAGGATGGGGCGGGTTTCGCTGTCCAAGCGAATCAGTTTTCGTTCGCTCACTAGCTTAGCCCTACGATCTCGGAATAAAAATTGCTGATGTCGGATTCGGCCAGGGTGTCGCTGCGAAATACTTTATTGCGATAGCCGGCCAGTTCGTGGGAAATCATTGGTAGTCTGGGCAGCAGGCGCGACTCGACTCGCGTATAAAAGCAGCCGTTTTGCAAGAAGTAAGAACCGATTGATTGTCGGTAACTCAGAAACAGTTCGGCATCACTGAATCCCAGCACTAGCGCGCCGGGTACGCCTTTCAATTGGTTTGGTTTCCAGGTCACGAGACAATATGCACCGGGTTTTCCCACGGCCAGATGTCTGAGCCAGGGTAGGTGGCGGTGATCTTGGAATACCTTGGCATCCGCCGGTGCCAGCGCTTGTTCGATTGCATCGTAATCGGTAAGCACGCGAACGCCGCCGAGTCGGGCAAATGGCCAAGGAAGATTGGGCCAGAGTGCGTGGCGTTCGTTCATCGGCTTGAACTTCAGAAACTGTAGCGTCTTCGATACCACTTCCGTCGGCGTCAGGTCGGTGAAATGGAAGCCAGGCTGCGACACGACAGCCATCGCCAGCCGCATACTTTGGGAACGGAAGGCCTCCAGTACGCACCAACTGGTGATATTGCAGAACTGTTCCGCTTGGCCGCGGATGATACGCTCGGCGTAGATGGCGCCGATGCCGCCGACAATTTTGCCTTCGTCGCGAATCAGAAAACCGTTGTTGGGCTTGACGACTCCCCAGTTCTGCTGGAAAGCTTGCGCCCATTGTTCGGCACTGCGCTCGGAGCTGAGGTGTTCTGTAAGAAATTGGCAGAAAGCGAGCAGGTCGCCGTCTTGAATCGGTTCCAGCGTCGGCATGGCCATGATTATTCCTTCAGCGCAATAGCGTCAAATAGGCGTACGGGATGATTATTCTGGTTAGGCTGGTTTGCTGGAAAGCAGAAAGTTGGTCATCGCATTGATCGAGCCGAGATTGTCGATATTCATGTCTTCCTGTTTGATCCGAAAGTCGTAGCTGGCCTCGAACCAGACCACCAATTCCAGAATGGCGCCGGAGTCGAGTAGGCCGGTGGCGGGCAGGATGTCGTCGTCGGTGACGCCGGACGCGTCCATATCCAGCGCTTTGGCAAGCTCTATTACCTTGGTGCGAATCGCGGCTTTGATCTGGTCGGGATTTAAGTTCATCTATCGGTGGCCTCTGGTTTAAGTGTGTGGGTTATGCCGGACGGGACAGCGCCAGCAACACCTGTGCGACGTCAAAACCCGTGAGAACGCGATGATCGTAAGTAGCGCCCAGCACGGCCTTATCCGAATTTTTCGGGGCGGCGTGAGCAATAATCAGCGATGTTTGCGGCGGCAGAATAGGGGTGTGGCGGCTGACATTCCAGCGCGCCATACTCGAAAACGATAAGGTGGCGCCGGAGGCTTCTTGCGGCGGCAGTTTGTGAGCCATCGCGTGACGCTGTACCTCGCCGAGGGCGCTGATGAATTGTGCCGCGTCCATGTCTTGTGTGTCGCGGACCACGGTCAGATAAAGCATCGCGCCGGCCTGCACGGTAAAACCGATGTTCACCGGCGTATATTGAAAGCGCTGACCGTTGACTATCGTGGAATTGATCAGCGGACGTTCGCGGCCCAGTTCGGCCAGACGGAAGGCCATCAGCGGCAGCAAGGGCGAAAGTATCAGCTTATGTTCCGCTGCATAGGCGGCGGCCCGTTCTTCCCAAGGTTTGGGGTCGTATTCGACCTCCAGATAAGCTGAAGCTGCAAAATCCCGATGCCAGGCAACCGTATGTAGCATGCCCGCCGCTTCTGGCGACAGCTCCTGCAAGTCTCCGGCAACTGTTGGCGCGTCTTCCCGGCGGATTGCCGTTTGCGTCGATACTGCGGCTTTGCCGGGCTTGCCGCCCTTGCTCAACCAGGTTTCGATGTCGGCCACCGATAGCCGCTCGCCGCTGGCGGGGACGCGGGCCGGGTCGATGTCGAGCTCCTTCAGCATGGCTCTGGCTTTTGCAGTGGGTTGGCGCACGGCGCTTACGGTTGACGAAGTGTCCTTGGTGGCTTCGGGGATAGCTTCGTCAGGCGTGGCACCCAGCCAGAACATCACCGCGCCGACGCGGATTTTTTGTCCGGGTTCGCAGTCGACCCTCAGCACGTAGCCGTCCTGTTCCGCTACCACGTCTATCATGGATTTGTCGGTTTCGACGGTGGCGACTACGTCACCGCCATTGACGAACTCGCCTTGCTTGACGTCGATGCTGACGACGTCCACGAACTCGTCGTTGATGTTCACGCAGGGGACGGTTTGGAAAGTGGGCATGGCGGTCCTTTAAAAAAGGTCGAGAATTTGCTCGATTATCGATTGTTCGTCGGGAATAATGCTGCGCTCCAGGCTGCGGGCGGAGGCGATGGGCACGGGCGGCGTGCCGATGCGTAGAAACTGGCCCTTGAATCCGGATTCGAGCAACGCGGCGGCGATTTCAGCGCTGACACCGAAGTCGTGGTGAGATTCTTCTATTACCACCACGCACTCCCGGGTTGCCAGATGTTTGATCAACGATTCGCGCGGCAGCGGCGAAAGCAGGGATGGTGCAACGATTTCGACAGCTAATTCCTCTTCGTTTTCCAGTCTGCTTGCCACCGCTTCCGTCATCGTCAGCATGCCGCCGTAGCTCACCAGGGTCAGGTCTGGCTCGTCAGCGCCCCGGCGCAGAGTGGGGAACAGGTGGGTAGCGACATCATCCGTTGCCGGCAGCGCGACATAATCCGCCTGATCCATCTTTTCGCCGTAAAGCAGTTTGTGTTCAAGAAACAGCACCGGATAGTGCCAGCGCAGTACTGCGTCGATTAGGAGTTCGGCAACATTGTGTCTGTGGCTGCCGTAAACCACCGTCAAGCCCGGCACCGAGGTAAACAGATGTTCCGGGCTTTGGCTGTGCGTGGGCCCATAGCCGCGCCGGCCGCCGCAAGGCGTGCGGATGACGATAGGTACCGAGGTGTCCGCAAACATGCCGGGAAATTTCACGGCATGGTTGAGTAGCTGATCCAGGCAAAGCGACAGGAAATCGGCGAACATGATTTCCACAACGGGCAGGTGGCCGTCAAGCGACAAGCCTATAGACGAGCCGGTGATGCCGGCCTCGCTGATCGGCGTAGAGATGACGCGTCCGGGGAATTCGCTGGACAAACCTTGCGTTACCTTGAAGGCGCCGCCGTAAGGATCGTGCAGGTCTTCGCCGATTAACAGTGTGCGCTGATCGGACTTGAGCAGGAATTGCAAGGCCGTGTTCAGTGCCTGACGCACGTTGCTGCCGGCCGCGACAGGCGGATAATCGGGCAAAGGATGTTCAAGTTGGGCGGTGAAGATGTGGGTTGGGGGTTCGGCGAGCGTGGCTTCCGGCGAGACATTGGCGGCTTGGCGCACCGTTTCCACAAATTCGCGATTGCGGGCTTCGATAGTTGTCAGCGTATCGGCTGGCAGCTGCCTGGCCAACGCCGCCAAGGGATCGCGGGCGCGAATTTCCTCAAGCTCATTTGGATCGCGCAGATCGTCGCCTTTGCTGTGCGGGCCCATCCGCCGGGTGTCAATCACCAGGAAGCCGGGGCCGCGACTCGCGCGCATTGCGCCGACTACGTCCGCTACTTTGCGGCAGAATTCGGGATCATTGTCGGCAAATCGCCAGGTCGGTAGTCCGAATGCCGCGCCGCGGGCTTCGATGTCGCCGCCCAGGTTGTCGCGGCTGACGGTAGTCTGAGAAATACCGTTGTTCTCGACCACGACCAGCAACGGCGCTTTCCAGACCGACGCCAGATTCATTGCTTCGTAGACCAAACCCTGGCCGAGCGTGCCGTCGCCGATGATGGCGGCCACGATTCCGGTACTGCTATGTAGCTTGCGTGCCAACGCCAGGCCGGCGCCGATGCCCAGCATGCCGCCCTGGACACCGTTGCTGTGAAAATTGCGGTGGACCAGATGTTGACTGCCGCCCCAGCCGCCGCAGACACCTGCTTCCCGGCCCATAATTTCGCCAACCAGCCCAACAAAGTCCCCTGAATACGACAGAAAATGACCGTGATTGCGATGATTGGAGAGAACAGCGTCGTCAGGGTGATCCAATGCGCGCACTACGGATAAAGCGGTGAGCTCTTGGCCGATACAGGTGTGGGTGGTGCCTGAGACCAGGCCGCGGGAAAATTGATCGAGAACCAATTCTTCGGTCAGGCGAATTAGGTGGCCGTAAGCATAAAGACTTTCCGGGTTAAGCCCGATTTGCGGCTTACCGTGCTCGTCTCGCGTGAAGCCCGGCACTTCCCATGTTTTATCTTCCGGAATGCGCGCTACTTTGTGTGTGTCCATGTGCTGGTTCCGGCGGTCTTGGATAGTGCTTTAGTCATAAGAATATAATTTACGCGAACCGACAGTACCGTGCAAGAACCGATTGAGCTGAACCGGGGGGCGAAATCATCTGCTAGGAGTCTGTCGAACTTACTGCTCTTTAAGTGTGTAATGTCATGAACATTCGCTTAAGGCTCATGCCGTAGCTCGTTGCAGGAGCAAGTTGTGACAATAGTTGCTTTAAGAGCAGCAAAGGCCATTTAAGGATAGGTTAGGTTGCAATTTATTGCGCAGCATGAAGGAAAGCCTATGAGCCGATTTATACCCCTCGCCAATCAAAATTAGGTTAAGGAGTGGTCGATAACTGACTGATTTGTTTATAATCAGGCTATGGCAAATCGTTACCATCATGCTAATTTAATGAAGGACTATCTAGCGGATTCAAAAATCGAATTGATTCTTCTGCCGCCTTACGCTCCGAATCTCAACTTGATCGAGCGATTCTGGACATTTTTCAAGAAAACCGTGCTGTTGCTGTATGGCGCTAATACGAGACCTTGTCTCAATTCAAAACCGCTTGCGACCAGTCCTTTGCCCACTTGCACCAGAATGACATCTCGTTACGCTCGCTATTGACCTGCAGTTTCCAAATCGTCGATCACGGTTGAGTACCAAAATTTGATGTGCGGTGGGTATAGATTAATCTCCTAACTTAACAAAATAATGAAAAAATTATTAAACCAAAGCTTTTTAACCAATTTTATCTCTCTGCTGATTATCGCTGCCGGCTATGTCAGCCCGTTTTATCCGGAAACCTTAAAAGCGATCGGTTTTTTTGCATTTTCCGGAGCAATCACTAACTGGTTGGCCATCCATATGCTGTTCGAAAAAGTGCCGTTCTTGTATGGGTCCGGGATTATCCCGGCGCGCTTCGAAGAGTTTAAGGCATCGATCAAGGCCTTGATGATGCAGCAGTTTTTTACCGTCGAAAATATCGAGCAGTTTATCGAAAGAGAGGAGCAGCAGGGCGGCAAGGTGTTGAACCTGCAACCTTTGCTAAACGCGGTCGATTACGACAAGGTCTATGAAGGCTTGGTATCTTCAATCATGGCGTCGTCGTTTGGCGGCATGTTGTTGATGATGGGCGGCGAAGAAGCCTTATTACCTCTAAAACAACCCTTTACCGAGAAAATGCAGCACACACTGTTGGAGATGGTGGAGTCCGAGCGGTTTAAACACGCTTTGCAGCAAGGATTGAATGCGCACAAGATTGGCGAGGATTTAACCGGCAAAATCGAAATGGTGATCGATAGGCGTTTGAGCGAACTCACACCGCAATTGGTCAAGGAAATGGTGCAATCCATCATCAAGCAACACTTGGGCTGGCTGGTGGTTTGGGGCGGCGTATTCGGTGGTGTGTTGGGCGCCGTGTTCGGTTTTGCCTGAGCAACCTGACGATGACGACCATCGAGCTGGCTTACGATAGTTTCGGCGAACCCGGCGACACGCCGTTACTGATTGTGCATGGCTTTTTGGCTGCCTCGCGTAACTGGCGTTCGGTGGCCAAACGCCTGGCTGAGCAGCAGCATGTTTATGTGTTGGATATGCGCAATCACGGCAGTTCGCCGCATGCAGAGGTGCTGGATTACCCCAGCATGGCCGCCGATCTATTGGCGTTTATGGATAGTCACGGTATTGCCAGCGCGCACCTGCTGGGGCATAGCATGGGCGGTAAGGCGGTGATGTGGTTTGCCTTGCATTATCCGGAGCGGGTTGCTGGTTTGATCGTTGCCGACATTGCTCCGGTCAGTTATCAGCATAGCTTCGACGATCTGGTAGACGCTCTTAGCCGTTTGCCGGTGGATAGCATTGGCAACCGTAAGCAAGCGGAAGAGGCGCTAGCCGAAGCGGTTCCGGATTTGGCCTACCGGCAGTTTTTATTGCAAAACCTGTTGCTGAAAGACGGTAACTATTACTGGCGGATCAATCTGGATATTATTCAAAAAAATGCCCATCACATCGTCGGTTTTCCGGATGTCGGCGGCACTCGGTTTGTCCGGCCGGTTTTATTCATCGGCGGCGGAAATTCAAAATACCTGGATGAAGAAGCGATTTACGCGGTGTTTCCGCAAGCACAAATCGCTAAAATTCCAGACACCGGTCACTGGTTATATGTCGAAGAGCCGGACGCGTTTTGTAGCTTGGTTGAGGATTGGATACTTGCTGCGTAGCGCTTAAGTACTTGATCTAGGGTGGTTTAGAACCTTGGTACACTGGTCAGAAATCGGAATGACGATAAGCTTACCACCGCAATTTAGCTAGTTCAGTGCGGAGCAGTAACACATGATAGACAACTCATCTCAACACACTCAGGGTATCAGACGAGGCAAACTTGCGGTACCGCTCGAGGATTTGTTGCTCACTCAGTCCGACCACGGGCTCAGCGATTATTTGTCACTATCCCTCAGCGAGTGCGGCGAACACACCAAAGTCAGTATCACTACGACCGATGTCGAGCCGTTAACCTATTCGGCGTTTATTCATATTTCCGCGCCGCTGGACTTCGCTTCGGTGGTGTTTGTGGCGCAGCCGGTTAAGCTGGGTGACTTGAGCGATCATCGAACATTGCCTGATAAAAGAAAAGCTTGTGTTAGAATCGCGCGGCTTGCACCGTTTTGGCGAGTGTTGCGGCAAAAGGGATCGCAACGCCGACGCTAAGACGCTGCGATAGCTGATGGTTGGCACGCCGAGCCATCACTTTTTTCTTAACTTTTTATTCGAAACGCTCATGAACAAACCCAAAAAAGTCGCAATCCTCACGGCCGGCGGTTTGGCGCCTTGCCTGAACTCCGCTATCGGCAGCCTGATTGAACGCTACACAGAAATTGATCCCAGTATCGAAATTATTTGCTATCGCGGCGGCTACAAAGGTCTGCTGCTTGGCGACTCTTATGCCGTAACCGCCGAAGTGCGCGCCAAAGCCGGCTTGCTGCAACGTTTCGGCGGTTCAGTCATCGGCAACAGTCGGGTCAAACTGACCAACATTAAAGACTGTGTGAAACGCGGTTTGGTGAAAGAAGGCGAAGACCCACAAAAAGTGGCTGCCGACCAATTGATCAAAGACGGTGTCGATATTCTGCACACTATCGGCGGCGATGACACGAATACTGCGGCAGCTGATCTGGCTGCGTTCCTGGCGAAAAACAACTACGGCTTGACCGTGATCGGTTTGCCGAAAACCGTCGATAATGACGTATTCCCGATCAAACAATCCCTGGGTGCCTGGACAGCCGCCGAGCAAGGCGCGCGTTATTTCATGAACGTGGTGGCCGAAAACAATTCAAACCCACGCATGCTGATAGTCCACGAAGTGATGGGCCGCAACTGCGGCTGGCTGACCGCGGCGACCGCCCAGGAATATCGCAAATTACTGGATCGCGCCGAGTGGTTGCCTGAGTTGGGCTTGAGTCGCGAGTCGTACGAAGTGCATGCGGTTTTCGTTCCGGAAATGGCTATCGATTTGGAAGCCGAAGCGGCCCGTTTGCGCGCGGTGATGGATAAAGTCGATTGCGTCAATATCTTCGTGTCCGAAGGTGCCGGCGTTGAGGCCATCGTGGCCGAATTGCAAGCCAAAGGCCAGGAAGTTCCACGCGACGCGTTTGGCCACATCAAGCTGGATGCGGTTAATCCGGGCAAATGGTTTGGCGAGCAATTTGCACAAATGATAGGCGCTGAAAAAACCTTAGTGCAAAAATCAGGTTACTTCGCTCGTGCAGCAGCGGCCAACGTCGACGACATGCGTCTGATCAAATCTTGCGCTGATTTGGCTGTGGAATGCGCGTTCCGCCGCGAATCCGGCGTCATGGGCCACGACGAAGATAACGGCAACGTATTGCGCGCTATTGAGTTCCCTCGCATCAAAGGTGGCAAACCGTTCAATATCGATACCGACTGGTTCACTGAAACCTTGGCGGCCATCGGTCAGAAAAAAGGCGGCAAAGTCGAAGTCAGCCATTAACGAGCTTTTGGTTTGATCATAGGGGCGGATTTATCCGCCCTTTTTTATTTGAGGCAAATAAATTCGCCCCTACTGCCAAATTTCACAATCCCAATTCAGTTAAACCGGGATGATCGTCCGGTCGCCGGCCCAGCGGCCAATGAAATAAGCGTTCGTCGGCCTTGATCGGCAAGTCGTTGATGCTGGCAAATCGGCGCTGCATGAATCCATACTTGTTAAACTCCCAATTCTCGTTGCCGTAGCTGCGAAACCAGTTGCCGGCGTCGTCATGCCATTCGTAAGCGAAACGGACCGCGATGCGGTTGTCGGTATAAGCCCACAATTCTTTTATCAGTCGATAATCCAATTCCTTGGCCCACTTGCGCTGTAAAAATTCGCGGATTTGAGCCCGGCCAACCGGAAACTCCGCCCGATTGCGCCAGCGGCTGTCTTCGGTATATACCTGCACGACCCGATCCGGATCGCGACTATTCCAGGCATCTTCGGCCATACGGACTTTTTGCGCGGCGGTTTCAGCGGTAAATGGTGGTAGGGGCGGTTTGCTGTCCATTTTTGTGCTCCTGGGCGGGTTGATAAAAGATGTAGACAGATTTGTCTACATTTGGCGATGGTAGCAATTGTAGACAGACTTGTCTACAATCGAAAAATGATTAACGATTCTTCCAAGACAATTTTAGATCGACCGCCTCGGGAAAGGATTTTGCTGACTGCGCATGATCTATTTTATCGAGATGGCATTCGCGCCACCGGCATCGACAAAGTGATTGCCGAGTCCGGCGTGACCAAGGTGACGTTCTACCGCTATTTCCCCAGCAAGAATGACTTGATTCGGGCATTTTTGAATTATCGGCACGAACTCTGGATGGCCTGGTTTAACGACGCGTTACAGCGGCACGGCGGCAGAGCCGGTGTGGGATTGATGCCGTTGGTGGAGACAATGGCAGAATGGTTTCGCAAACCGATTTATCGCGGTTGCGCGTTTATCAATACTGTCGCGGAATTGGGCGGCGTGTTACCGGATGTGCTGGAGATCTGCCACCAGCATAAACAGGATATGGTACGGGTGATTGCCGAACTGTTGCCGGATGGTCCAAACCGGCAGCAATTGGCGAATGCCGCCGCAGTGGCGATAGACGGCGCAATTGTTAAGGCACAGTTGGAAGCACAAGAGGCCGCGGAAAAGCAGTCCCTAAAAAGCTTGGAGATGCTGTTAACCGCGCTGGATGCTTTCGCCGAATTAACGCCGACGGCCAAAGCGCCGAACGATTAGTTTTTCCAGGCCTATCGCTACATAAATCACTGAGCTAACGCCTAAAATCAATAACCACTCTTCTTGGCCAATTGCCTCGCTGCCGAATAATCCCTGCATCGCTGGCCAATAGGTAAACAGCAGTTGCAGCAAAATCATGCTGATGACGCCAAAAATGAGCCATAAATTGGAAAATACGCCGACCCGGAACATCGAGTAATTTAGCGAGCGGCAGTTGAATAGATAAAACAATTCGCCAAACACAAACACGTTGACGGCTACTGTGCGCGCCTTGGCCAGGGTTGCGTTTTGCGATAGTTCCCATTCAAACAGGCCGAACGCGCCAGCCAGCAACAACAGGCCGACCAGACAGATACGAAACATCAGGCGTTTGGTCAGGATCGCTTGCTTGGGATTGCGTGGTTTGTGGAGCATCAGACCCGGTTCTTTAGGTTCGAAAGCCAGCATCAAGCCCAGCAACACTGCGGTAGTCATGTTGATCCACAGGATTTGCAAGGGCGTGATAGGTAGGGCGACATTGGCGAACACCGCGGCGGTAATCACAAGGCCCTCGCCGAGATTGGTCGGTAAGGTCCAGGCAATGAATTTCACCAGATTGTCGAACACGCCGCGGCCTTCCTCGACGGCGGCTTCGATCGTAGCGAAATGATCGTCAGTGAGCACCATGGCTGCGGCTTCTTTGGCGACTTCGGTGCCGCCCATGCCCATCGCCACGCCGATGTTGGCTTGCCGTAATGCCGGGGCATCGTTGACGCCGTCGCCGGTCATTGCTACCACTTGACCGTTAGCCTGCAAGGCTTGCACCAGTTGCAACTTTTGTTCCGGCGCGATGCGCGCAAATACGTCGCACTCTTTGACGTGTTTTCGATAGTCGGCCTCGCTGTAGTTCTGCAATTCAGCGCCGCTGATCACGCGCTCAGTGTGGCGCATATTGAGCTGTTTGGCGATGGCCAGCGCAGTGACAGGATGGTCGCCGGTGATCATCTTCACCGAGATGCCGGCCTTGTAACAGGCGGCAATGGCTCTGGCGGCCTCGGGGCGCGGCGGATCGATCATGGCTTGCAAGCCTAGAAATGTCAGACCGCCGCCTACTTCATGGTGTTCAACGGCATCGTCACCATGCTCTGCGCGTGCAAAGGCCAGGACTCTCAAGCCTTGCGCGGCAAACGCTTCGGCTTGTTGGCTCAGTCGGCTTTTATCCAGCGGTACCAATTGCATGTCGGCGGAAAAGGCGTTATCGCAGCGCTGTAACAGGCTTTCCAGGGAGCCTTTCAAATAAATATGCCGGGCATCCTCGGCTAGGTCGTGGTGCAGGGTTGCCATGAATTGGTATGCCGATTCGAAAGGAATGGCATCCAGACGCGGATGGTCGCCGCTGACGCTGGCTTGATGCAGACCGGCTTTGTGGGCGGCTACCAACAAGGCGGCTTCGGTAGGATCGCCTTCGATACGCCAGCTGTCGGCGTCGGCGATTAATCTGGCGTCGTTGCACAGCAGGCCGGCTTTTAGACATTCCAGTAATGTCGGTTTTTGGGCTGGGTTGACCGCTTGTTTATTACTGCTGAATTCGCCGTCCGGGGTGTAGCCGCTGCCGCTGACCTCGAATACTTCACCGCCTGCCTGTATGAATTGCACGGTCATTTGGTTTTGCGTCAAGGTGCCGGTCTTATCGGAACAGATCACTGTGGTGCTACCCAAGGTTTCCACTGCCGGAAGTTTGCGGATGATGGCGTTACGTTTGGCCATTCGCGAGACGCCGATGGCCAGCGTAATCGTCAGCGCAGCCGGCAGGCCTTCCGGGATGGCGCCGACTGCCAAGGCGACCGAAGCCATGAACATATTCAACATGGTTTCACCGCGCCACACGCCGACCGAAAAGGTAACAGCGGCACAGCCGACGATAACCCAGAGCAACAATTGGCTGAACTGGCTCATTTTTAGGGTTAGCGGCGTTTCCAGCGGCTCGGCGCTGCCGATCAGCTTGTTGATGCGGCCGATTTCGGTATTGTCACCGGTGCTGACCACTACGGCCAGCGCGCTGCCGTAACTGACCAGCGTCGAGGAATACGCCATATTGGCGCGATCGGCCAATAAGGTGGCCGAGGGCAGGGTTTGTGCCTGTTTTTCCACCGGTACCGATTCGCCGGTTAGTGCGGACTCATCAATTTTCAGTTCCCGGCTTTGCAACAGGCGCAAATCGGCCGGCACCTTGTCGCCAGATTGCAGGAATACTAAATCGCCGGGCACTAATTCAGCAGCGGCGATGCTCCGGCGTTGGCCGTCGCGCAGGACATTGCTGCTGATGTTCAAAGTCTGAGCCAGCGCGTTAATGGCTTTCAGGGCGTTGGCTTCCTGGATGAAGCCGATCACGGCATTGATGATGACGACACCGAAGATGACGCTACTGTCGGTCCATTCCTCTAGGAACGCGGTGGTGGCAGCGGAAAACAGCAGGATGTAGATCAAGGGCTGATGAAATTGCGCCAATAGCAAAAGCAAAGGGCCTTTGCCACGGCGAGCAGTCAGACGGTTCGCGCCGTTTGCCGCTAGGCGTTTTTGTGCATCTTCATCACTCAGGCCTTGACCCAGTTCTACGGCAAAATGCGTTAATACGGTTTCCGGCGTTTGGCTGTGCCAGTCGGCTTTAGAGTAATTGTCCATATGCTCAGATTGATGGTTGAAAACGGCGTTGGGGTGGTTGGCCCGGGGTCAAATAAGCCCTGGGCTAAACCCATGAATTGACAAACAGTATTTTGTGCTTGTTCCCTAAAAGGGATGGGGTTATAGTCCATACCCGAGGTCTCTGACCTTATTCTAAATTAAAATAAAAACAAATAGTTGGAGGTATTTATGGGCGGAGTTATCGAATTAGTGGTGTTGATGTTGATTATTGCCATCTTCGCTTTCGCACCGTTAGGGTATTTCATTTACATGTACACCATGAAGAACGGCGAACCGTTTGGCGACACCGAGCCGCACGGCGATAGCGATTCGGCGCTATTGAGAACTGTCAGTAAAGCTATCCTGATGGTTAGAGGCAAACTGGGTAAGAGTTAAATTACGTTTTATTTGCCAGCAATAGAAAGCCGGGTTTAGCCCGGCTTTTTTATGCGGATTAGCTTATTTCGCGCCGCAACTTGGGCAATTTGGATTTCTCTTCAAGCGCATGCTGTGCCATTCCATCGTCAGGCCATCCAGCAATAGCAGGCGCCCCGTTAGTGTTTTGCCGGTGCCTACGATGAGCTTGATGGCTTCCAAGGCCTGAATGCTGCCGACAATGCCGGTGATCGGTGCAATCACGCCGTTTCGGGCGCAATTCTGTAATTCCTCGCCGTCGCTTTGATAGAGACAGTTATAGCATGGACTATCGTGTAAGCCGGGCGTAAATACGCTGACTTGACCCTCGAAGCGGATTGCCGCGCCGGATACCAACGCGGTTTGCCGGTCGACACATGCCTTATTGATCGCAAAGCGGGTGGTGAAATTATCGCTACAGTCCAGTACCACATCGGCATCCGCTACTTCTGCGAGTAATTGTTCGCCGGCCAAACGTTGTTTGTGCGCAAATACCTTTACGCCCGGATTAATTTTTTCCAGCGTCTGTTGGGTTGAAATAACTTTATCCAACCCTATATCGGCTGTGTTGTGAGCAATCTGGCGTTGTAAATTGGTCAAATCGACCTGATCGTCGTCGTAGACGGTGATC
Organism: Methylomonas methanica; assembly: GCF_001644035.1. Lineage (GTDB taxonomy): Bacteria > Pseudomonadota > Gammaproteobacteria > Methylococcales > Methylomonadaceae > Methylomonas > Methylomonas methanica_A. Next base: position 52,334 of record NZ_LUUG01000088.1, on the reverse strand, counting down.
TGGCCGACGCCGGACGCAGCCAAATACATAGAGGCAGGCGAGCCCAAACCGCCGGCGCCGACGATTAATACTTTGGCATCGAGCAATTTTTGCTGCCCGGCAATATCGATTTGCGGCAGCATGATTTGCCGGCTGTAACGGAGTAATTGTTCGTCGTTCATAGTTTGCATGGCTTGAGTGAGGCGCAGATGATGCCAAAGAGCTTGACAGAGTGCAAAAGCCGGATATTATTAGCACTCGTTGCTAGAGAGTGCTAATAAACTTGAGGCCGCTTAAAAGCTCGCTTCTTCCGCAAGGGGTAGCTGTTTTTTAAATAGCTTTATTAAGTTTTTAACCTTTAACTTTATCTACATTAAGGAGACATTGATGAAAATTCGTCCGTTACATGACCGTATCGTCGTAAAACGCGTTGAAGAAGAAACCAAAACCGCAGGTGGCATCGTGCTGCCGGGTTCTGCCGCAGAAAAACCTAGCGAAGGCGAAGTGCTGGCGGTCGGTTCAGGTAAACCGTTAGATAACGGCCAAGTACGTGCCCTGGAAGTTAAAGTTGGCGACAGAGTGTTGTTCGGCAAATATTCCGGCACCGAAGTTAAAGTCGATGGCGAGCAATATATCGTCATGCGCGAAGAAGACATCATGGGTGTTTTGGGTTAATCCCAATTCGTTCGACACACTCTTTTTCAATTTAACCAATATCTCAGGAATAAGAAATGGCAGCAAAAGACGTAAAATTTGGTGGCGATGCGCGGGCACTGATGGTGCAAGGCGTTAACGTTCTGGCTAATGCAGTAAAAGTTACATTGGGTCCTAAAGGCCGTAACGCTGTGTTGGATAAAAGCTTCGGCGCGCCAACCATCACCAAAGACGGTGTATCGGTTGCGAAAGAAATCGAATTGAAAGACAAATTCGAAAACATGGGCGCGCAAATGGTTAAAGAAGTTGCGTCTAAAACTTCCGATGTAGCTGGCGACGGTACTACAACTGCGACCGTTTTGGCGCAAGCCATCGTTAACGAAGGTTTGAAATCAGTCGCGGCGGGCATGAACCCAATGGACTTGAAACGCGGCATCGATTTGGCGGTTACCGCAGCGGTGGCAGCTATTCAAAACGCCTCAACACCTTGCACAGACAACAAAGCTATCGCCCAAGTAGGTACCATCTCTGCAAACTCTGACGAGTCTGTGGGCAGAATCATTGCCGAAGCGATGGAAAAAGTCGGTAAAGAAGGTGTTATAACCGTTGAAGAAGGCACCGGTCTGGAAAACGACCTGGATGTGGTTGAAGGTATGCAGTTCGACCGCGGTTACCTGTCTCCCTACTTCATCAACAAACAAGAAAACATGAGCGTGGAACTGGACGATCCTTTCGTTCTGCTTTACGACAAAAAAATCTCCAACATCCGCGAATTGTTACCGATTCTGGAAGGCGTAGCTAAATCCGGCCGTTCTTTGTTGATCATTTCTGAAGATGTTGAAGGCGAAGCCTTGGCAACTCTGGTTGTGAACAACATGCGCGGTATCGTTAAAGTCGCGGCTGTTAAAGCCCCTGGCTTTGGCGATCGTCGTAAAGCCATGCTGGAAGACATCGCGGTTCTGACCGGCGGCGTGGTGATCTCTGAAGAAGTGGGTCTGTCTTTGGAAAAAGCCGACATCAGCCAATTGGGTACTGCAAAACGCGTTCAAATTAACAAAGAAAACACTACTATCATTGATGGCGCTGGTAACGAAGATCAAATCAAAGGCCGTGTTGCGCAAATCCGCGCCCAAGCCGACGAAGCGACTTCCGACTACGACCGCGAAAAACTGCAAGAACGTCTGGCTAAATTGGCTGGCGGCGTAGCGGTTATCAAAGTCGGCGCTGCGACCGAAGTGGAAATGAAAGAGAAGAAAGCTCGCGTTGAAGACGCGCTGCATTCAACTCGCGCTGCGGTTGAAGAAGGTGTGGTTGCCGGTGGCGGTACCGCGCTGATCCGTGCGTTGTCTGCGCTGGAAGGCCTGAAAGGTATCAACCACGATCAAGACGTGGGTGTCAGCATCCTGCGCCGGGCGATGGAAGAGCCTTTGCGTCAAATCGTCAGCAACGCCGGCGACGAAGCGTCAGTGGTTCTGAACGAAGTCAAAAAAGGCACCGGTAACTTCGGTTACAACGCCGCAACCGGCGAATACGGCGACATGATCGCAATGGGTATTTTGGACCCTGCGAAAGTAACCCGTTCTGCGCTGCAAAATGCGGCATCAGTTGCCGGCTTGATGATCACTACCGAAGTAATGATTGCCGATTCTCCAGCTGACAATAAAGCACCTGCAATGCCTGATATGGGCGGCATGGGTGGCATGGGCGGCATGATGTAATCGCTGTTCGGCCTCGGCCTAAAAACCCCGGTTACCGCAAGGTGCCGGGGTTTTTTATTGCCTGATGCTTTTGGTACGGGACAATTTATCGACGCGCGATAGATTGATTTTTGCGGCAAAACATTCGATAACGGCATCAGCAAATTATTCGCAGTTAGAACCTATTAACCATGACAAACGATTTTTCGATTCTGATCGCCGACGACAATGAAATCAATCTATGGCTGTTGCGCGAGCAGTTGGAACACTGGACGACGAATATCACGTCGGCAAAAGACGGGCGGGAGGCCTGGCAATTATTGCAACAGCGTCCTTACGACTTTATTTTCCTGGATGTAAACATGCCGTTTTTAAGTGGTTTCGATGTGGCCGAAAATTTGCGCGGCACCGAAAACTACAATCGGCAAACCCCGGCGGTCGCCGTTACTGCTCACGCGCAAAATCAGCAGCAGGAACGCGCAATCGCTGCCGGGTTTAACGAATGTCTGGTCAAGCCGGTCCGCCTTTACCAGTTGGAGCAATTGCTGGTGCGTTGGCGGCAACATGAGCCAGTGAATGCCGAGTATTATGCCGGGCAACTTTTGCGTAAAGCCCAGGATAATAAGCAGTTGAGCCAAGTCCTGATGGTCAAATTATTTGAGCAGTTGCCGGGATTAATACTTGAGATCGAGAAGGCCGTGGACAATGGGTTGCTGCAACAGGCTTGGGAGTTGAACCATAAACTGCATGGCACCTTTTGTTTTTACGATTTTGCCGACTGCCTGGCGGTCGTCGAGAACTTGCAAAAAGCATTGGCACAAGCCGACGCAGAGTTGGCGCGCCAGCGCTTTAGTACGATGAAAATTAAGCTGGTTCGGCTTTTGGATAACCAGGATCAAGTTCTGAAATATCTGGGTGACGATGGCTGCATACTATGACCAAGGTGAATCTGGCGTGGTTTTAACTTGGTTATTTTTATCGACTGCCGCGCTTTCCAGTTCGACGCGCCCGCACAAATGATGCAAACTGCACCCTATATTGCAAAGTAAAGACAAGGTAGCTTTTATGAATACAGACCCCTGCACTTACGTCATTTTCGGTGCTACCGGCAATTTGGCGCGGCTGAAGCTGATGCCCGGCTTCTATCATCTGGAGCTGGAAAAAAAACTGCCGGAAGGTACGCGTATCCTGGCGGTGGGCCGCCGTCCCTGGGATAGAGCGACTTGGCTGGCAGAAGTGAAGACCTTACTGCTGGAACAGGCAAATACGCCTTTGGACGAGGCCGTATTCAACCGTTTTGCCGAAAGGTTGGATTATCATCGCGGCGATCTCGACCAGCCGGAATGCTATAAAACCCTGGCGGAAACGCTAAACGCTCAGCCGCGATTTTCCCGTAATATGGCCTTTTATCTAGCCATAGGCCCCAGCGATTTCGGCAATGTCATCGAGTCCTTAAGCCAGGTGGAACTGCTTAACGAAGAATACGGCTGGCGACGAGTGGTGATCGAAAAACCGTTCGGTTACGATCTGGAAAGTGCGCAGGCCTTGCAAAAACGCCTCAGCCGGTACTTGAGCGAAGACCAGATTTACCGCATCGACCATTATCTGGGTAAAGGTATGGTGCAGAACGTATTGGTGTTTCGCTTCGCCAATGTCATGTTGGAACCCTTATGGAATCGCAATTACATCGACCATGTGCAGATCACTCACTCCGAAGAGCTGGGCATAGGTAGCCGCGGCGAATATTACGACAGCGCCGGGGCGATGCGCGACATGCTGCAAAGCCATCTGTTGCAACTGTTGACCTTGGTGGCAATGGAGCCGCCGGTATCTATGGACGCTGAATCGCTGCGCGACGAAAAGGTCAAAGTGCTGAAATCCATTCGGCCGATCCCGAAATCGGCCGTGCATGCGCATGCTTTTCGCGGCCAATATGCCCGAGGCAATATCGACGGCCATAAAGTGGGCGGCTACCTGGAAGAAGCCAATATCCCGGCCGACAGTAGTACCGAAACCTATGCGGCGATGAAACTGTTGATCGACAACTGGCGCTGGCGCGGCGTGCCGTTTTATCTGCGCACCGGCAAGCGCATGGCCAAGGGCCAATCCTCGATTGCCATCTGTTTTCGGCATCCGCCGTTTCAATTTTTCCGCGATACCCATGTGCAGTGCATGACGCCGAACTGGATATTGCTGGGGATTCAGCCGGAAGAATGCATCCGGATTGAAATGACTGTCAAGGAAGCGGGTTTGGAAATGCGCACGCGCACCACCAGTCTGGACGCCAGTTTCCGCAATCCCGATGAACGCCGGGTCGATGCTTACGAAGACTTGTTGTTAGATGTGATGAAGGGCGACCGCTCGCTATTCCTGCGTTTCGACGAAGTGGAATACGCCTGGCGCATCGTCGACCCCATTTTGCAAAATTGGGTGACCGAGCGGGATTATATCGCCACCTATCCGGCCGGCTCCTGGGGGCCGGAGGAAAGCCGGCGCTTGTTCGAAAAGGAAGGCCAGTACTGGCGCAGTTCCTTGATGCCGGAGTGTCAACCATAACGACTCCCTCGGTTTCTGTTAACAATATGCCATGATGCAGTAGCACCAAGTTTATTCTGTCTTTCGGATTAAGCGTTTCGAGCCAACGGAAAACAAAACTGTGTGAAATGCCGAGGTAGGTATGGCATTTCACTCGGTTTTGCGGATGCTGCCAAGGCTCTAATTTTTTTCGAACGAACGCAAATCCTTTGTTTTCAGGCTGTTAAGTCTGTGATTCCAGTCATGGCGTGAACCTTGCTGCGCCAAATGCCACGATTAACTCCAGCATGGCCTGGCTCCGCGAATGGCATTTTCAGACCACGATATTTACCGCATTTTTTTAAATGCCAGGCCGCAAATCCAGCGTTTTTTGCAACAGCGCATCCGTTGCGAGGATACTGCTGCCGATCTGATTCAAGATATTTTCCTGAGATTGACGCTACTCAAGCCGCCAATGGCTAGTGAGATAGAAGTGCGGGCTTGGCTGTTTAAAGTGGCATCCAATTTATCTCTCGATCATCTACGCACCCAAAAACGGCGTGGTGAGTTGCTAAATCAATATCTGGGCGACGAAACCGAAATCGACGCTGCGGCAGCGCCTGAACGGACGGCGGAAGCGCAAGCTCAATTGCAGCAAATACAGATGGCTCTGGCCGACCTGCCTGATCAATGTGCCGAAATTTTGTATTTGAGCCGCATTGAGTGCCTAAGCCATGCCGAAATTGCCAACCAGTTGAAAATCTCCAACAGTTGGGTAGAAAAACAATTGGCCAAAGCCTTGCTGCACTGCCGTCAGGCGGTTGATAGTCAATGAGCTTAGTGTGGCTTTAAGCTCCGTGGATCGTTATAGTAAATATCCCGCTCCAGACGATGCCTTAATGAACGAAACCTCTTCAACCCGCCGAGAAGCCTTGCAGCAACAAGCCGTTGCCTGGCATGTGCGCCTGACGTCCGGTGCTGCCGATGAGACGGTCCTGGCTGAGTTCGAACACTGGCGGTCGCAAAGCCCCGAACACGAGCAAGCCTATCGTGACGCAGAGACGCTTTGGCAACGCCTGCCGCTGCCGCTGCTCGCTGATCGGCAACGCCGCCGCGCGCTGGCGGCAAGGCAGCGGCGAGCAAGCAGAATAAAGCGCGGATTCGGCTTAGCTGCGGCCGCTTCGCTGCTGCTGGCCGCGATGGGTGGTTTTTATCCGGATTATCTGCAACATCCGTTGGCTGACTACCGCACCCGCATCGGCGAGCAGACTTCAATTACGCTGGCTGACGGCAGCATCGCGCATCTGAATACCGATACCGCCATCGATGTGACAATCAACGCCAATGAGCGGCGCATTGCATTGCTGCGCGGCGAGGCCGAATTCGACGTTGCCCACGATGCCGGCAAGCCGTTCCGCGTCGCCGCTGGCGCCACAACGACCGAAGCCTTGGGGACCCGGTTTATCGTTCGATACGACGGTAAGGCCGGTGCGGTAACTCTGCTGCAAGGCAAGGTACGCAGCAGCCGGCCGTCCGCGCAAGGCGCGCAGACCGACAGTGTCATCCTGCAGCCCGGCCAGCAATTGACTTTTACCGCTGAAACATTCGGTGTGCTGCAAACAGTGGAAATAAGCAACGCCGACGCCTGGCGGCGCGGTCGCTTGTTGATGAATTTTGTACCATTGAAACAAGTCGTCGCGGAAATCAACCGTTACCGCCGCAGCCAGATCCGGCTGCTGGACGACAAGCTGGGCGATCGGGAAGTTAATATCGCCGTCGACATCCTCCAAATCGACGCCTGGCTAAAGGCGCTACAACAGACTTTGCCGATCAAGGTTGTCCAAGCAGGGCCTTTTGTGTTTTTGCAATCTTGAATATGAGGACTATTTGAGCGGTAGGAGGCGCTTTAAAGGCGACCGAATGTTTGCCGGCTTCTTATAGTTTTCTCTGAAACTGCACGTCATTAACCCTGCGACAATTTGCCGCGCATGAATCAGTACGGCATTGCCATCCACCAATCGTTCTCAGCTAGAACACATCTACTGAGGACACATCATGAGAATAACCCCAAACCCAAGCAGGACGGGAACAGCCCGAACTAAAGGCTCATCCGCAATCGGCGCGTTGCCACTGTGTATGGGTTTAATGACCATTGCCGCGCCGCTGGTTGCTCAGGCCGACAGCCCCAGCGCCAACAGCGAAAGCCGCAACTACAACATCGCCGTGCAGCCCTTGTATTCCGCACTGAGCGCGCTGGCCGAACAGTCCGGTGTGCAGTTTGTTTACAACTCGGAGTTGGTCAAGGGTATCGATTCGCAAGGCGTCAGCGGGCAATATTCGTTGGAAGGTGCATTGAAACGCATACTGTCCGGCTCGGGCATTAGTTATCGATTTAATAGCGGTAACACCGTCACGCTGCAAAATACGGCCGAGTTGGAGCCGCAATCCGCCGCGACGATGCCGGCGGTGACGGTCATCGGCAAAACCGATCTCGACCCCGACGATCCCTATAACCTCAGTTATACCCGTACCAACACCGCGTTGGCGACCAAAACCGACACACCCATCATGGAAACCCCGGCCTCCATTCAAGTCGTTAACAAAGCGGTTCTCCACGATCAACAGTCCTATCGCTTACAGGACGCGATCAAGAACGTCAGCGGCGTGCAGTCCTATCATTCGTACGGTGGCGACCACGAACAATTCGTGATGCGCGGCTTCCTGCAAAGCACCGTTAACTATCGCAACGGCATCCGGATACCGTTCACCAAATTCGACCTGGCCAACGTCGAGCGCGTGGAAGTAATCAAAGGCGCATCGGCGATGCTGTTCGGCTTCGGCGATCCCGGCGGTTTGATCAGTACCGTGACCAAGCAACCCAGCTCGACGCCCTACTATTCGCTGGAACAACGCTTCGGTTCTTACGATTTTTACCGCACCGAAGCCAGCGCGACCGGACCGGTCAGCAAGGAACACGGCTTGAACTATCGAGTGGACATGTCCTATCTAGATACCGGTTCGTTCCGGCAAAACATGGGTAACGACCGGATATTTTTCGCACCTACCCTGAGTTGGGAAGCCACGCCGGATACTAAATTCACCTTGTCCTACGAATACTTCGACGAGAACAACGCCTATGACTACGGTATTCCGGCGGTCGGCAATCAATTGGCGCGCATTCCCATTTCCAGATCCTTCGTCGGCCGCTCGGATTTAAGAAACTCCACCACCAACAATTTGGTCGATTTTCGGATAGACCATCGCGTCAACGATCAGGTCAAGTTAAACGCCGGCGTGGTCTCATCGCAATACCAGAAGTATTGGCAGGGCTTTTATACCGGTCGCGTCAACGAGACCCCCGGCAACTCCTTCGGCAACGCCACGCGCAATTATTGGTTTAGCCCGGAAAACGCCGAGTCGCTGACGGCCTGGGTGAATGGTACCTTCGACTTCGAAACTTACGGCGTCAAACATAAACTATTGCTCGGCGGCGAGTATTACAACAGCCAGCTGAAATACGAGGTTGCCAGTGGCAACGTGGACACGATCAACATCTTTAACCCGAATATTGCGGCAGTTTCCGACGCCCAGTTGAGCCGAATCCGCAATGCGCGGTTCAATGATGTCATCGCCACCGAAAACACCTCCAAGGCCATTTACTTTCAGGATCAAATGACATTCTGGGACAAACTGCACATCATGGGCGGTTTCCGCTACGACTGGGTGGATAGGGAGCAAGACCTCAGTTGGTGGGCGCCGGCCGGCAAGGACGCCCGCAATGACGATGTGGTCAGCCCCAGGGTCGGCATCGTTTACCAACCGTTAAAATGGCTGTCCTTGTTCGGCAGCTTCACCGAATCGTTCGGTCCGGCCAACGATTACGATACCGGCGGCGCCAAGCTATACGATCTATTCGATGCCACTCAGTTCGAGGGTGGGGTAAAAACCCAGTTTTTCGACGGCAAGCTCAACGCCAGCGTGGCCTACTTCGATTTGGAAAGAACCCAGTTTTTCCAAGACCCCAACAGCAACCTGATCAATGCGCAGGTTCCGGTCAAGGGCAGCAGCAAGGGCGTCGAACTTGACGTGCAAGGGCAGCTTTACGAGGGCTTGAGTGTGATAGGTACCTATGCCTACACCAATGCCAAGGTCACCGACGACGTGACGGCGCCGGCCAACATCGGCAAGCGCATGCCCTTCGCACCCAACCATCAAGGCAGCGCTTGGTTGAAGTATGACTTCGACGGCGAATGGCTGAAAGGCTTTAGTGTCGGTGCAGGGGTCTATGTCTCCGGACGCCGTTACGGCGATGCCGCAAACAGCTATTTCGACAGATCCTATGCTCGGTTGGATCTGATGGCAGCGTACAAACGCAAACTGGGCGATGTTAATTTGACCACACAGGTCAACATCAACAACGTCAACGATGCCGAATATTACGTGCTGCGCTCGCGCCGCACCAACCTGCCCGCCGAACCGTTAGCGGTGATGGGGTCGATTAAGTTGGAGTATTAAACCGTTCTGTTGGTCATGTAGGTCGGGTTTGGTGTTAGCCGTAACCCGACGGATTGGCTTGGGGTTGCCGGGTTAAGCGTTATCGAGCTGACCCGGCCCACGCGGCAATACCACTTTTCGGCATTGCTTACAAATTTCTCCCAGCGAAAAGGAACTGGGGTTTTGCTGGGCCGAAACGTCGTATTTAGGAATCAGCGATTTTTGATTTGTCCGGTTTCCATACGCGTTGGACTAAGCCGATGGACTCAATCAGATTTTTCATAAGTCGACGGTTTTAATTCGTATATTTTTCGCACCCTTTACCTGACCGTTTTGCTATCGCCATGACCGCCATCCACCAACAATCGGACTCGACCATGCAGGCAGCTCCGCGAAATCCGGCCTTGTCCGGCCTGAAAGCCCGTCGCAAACGCTGGCTGGACGTGCATTTGTGGCTGGGTTTGACACTGGGATTTTTGCTGTCGATTTACGGCATCACCGGCAGTTTTCTGGTGTTCTACGCCGAGATCGACGAGTGGCTGCACCCGGATTTACTGGTAGTTGAACACCCTGCCGACGCAAAGTACCGGCCGCTGGCGGAAATTTTCGCTGCCGGTAAAACCGTGATGCCGCCAACCGCGAAACACGTGTTTTCGGTGTACCCGCGCAACGAGAGTGCCGCTTTCAAACTGCGTTACCAATTCCCAACCTCCGACACGGAAAACCAACGCTGGATCGTCGGTGTCAATCCCTACACGGCGCAAGTGACAGGAAAAATGTTACTGACCCGTTCCGGCGATTGGCTGCCGGCAACCTTCATCGATTGCGTGTTCGAATTGCATTATGCGCTGCTGATTCCGTCCGAGGACATCAGCGCCGTCATCGTCGTCGTCTCGGCGGCGCTGTTGATCATCTCGACGCTGACTGGCCTGATCGTCTGGTGGCCGCTGACCGGCAAGTGGCGGCAGGCACTGACGTTCAAAGCCGGGGCCGGCAAGGTGCGTTTCAATTACGATCTGCACAAAACCAGCGGTTTTTACACGTTGCTGGTGATGCTGCCGGTACTGTTTTCCGGCATCTACATGGTATTGCCGCATAACGTGGTGCCGATTTTAGAGTTGTTTTCGCCGGTGACCTATCGCTAATGGTTTCAGTCTACACCGCCAAATCAAAACGCCCCGGCTATCGGCATGGACGAGGCGGTGGCGATTGCCTTCAAACAATACCCGCAAGGCCGGCCGCATTGGATTTATGGCGCCGCCGAGCCTGCCAAAACTTATACCGTGTGCCAGGATGGCGTTGATGCACCCGGCAGCATCTTGCAGCGCCGCTGCACGGTGATCGATCGCTACACCGGCAAGATTCTGGACCTGGACGATCCCAGCCTGCCAACCGCGGCAGCTGGCGAAATCTTCACCCACTGGCAATGGCCGCTGCATTCCGGCCAAGCGTTCGGCATGACCGGGCGGATTTTGGTGTTTATCACCGGACTGGCTTGCCCGGCGCTGTTCGTCACCGGTGTGATCCGCTGGCGGCAGAAAGCCACAACCCGGCACAAACGGAAAGGCTGAAACCGATCACTTATCAGGTTCTGAAACGAAGGACTCGCTACATGATGAGCTTTTGTTTTCAGCAATAAGGGGATATGAATTCGTCCCGATGTCAGTCGCGATTCGAGGCTGGAGGCGTGAATTTAAAAGTGTGTCATATGCCGCACTTTGGTCGTTACGCTTTCGGGGATTTCGCCATCAATGTTGTGAACTGATGAATCAATCGCCACATAACGCTGGCTTCCCAGGCTAGTGGCTTAAAATTTGCTGTAACAGAAGACGTTTCATTGCCAACTATGTGTTCATGGATGCAATCACCGATTCCGATTTACTAGCCAGTTTTCTGCTCTACCAGAAAGAACTACAGCAATTTTTGACTCGTAAGGTCAATTGTGCCGAAACCGCGGCCGATTTGATCCAGGAAACCTATTTGCGCATCGCCCGCTATTCCGCTGCCGGCGAGATCGCCAATCAGCGGGCGTTCGTGTTTCGCATCGCCGACAATCTGGCCCTGGACCACTTGCGCAGCAGAGCCCGGCAAGACCAGCGCGACGGCGGTCTGGTCGGCGAGGATATCGCTTGTAATCAACCGCAACCGGATAGCACGCTGGAGGGACAGCAACAAATGGAATTGTTCGAAACACTCATCTACGAACTGCCGCCGCAATGTCGCAAGGTGTTCTTGGCGTGCCGAGTGGAAGGCAAGCGATATTCCGAAATCGCCGCCGAGCTGGGCATATCGGCGCGCACTGTGGAAAGTCATATGCATAAGGCTCTGAAGCATTTGAAAGACCGCATCGATTTCCTTTGATGCTCGGCGCGCTTGTCTCATGCAAATTAACCCCGTTCTAAAATCGTGGCATCATGTCAGCTTCGGCTCAACGCTTCCCGTCCCTAACCATGTCTGATAATCCTCAATCCGCGTCATCCGGCTCGCTTTCGGATCAGGCACTCGCCTGGTTTGCCCGTATGCACGCGGATGATGTCAGCGACGAAGAGCGTCGCCAATTTGAAATCTGGTACCACGCCGATCCCCGACACGCCGAAGCCTACGACAAATCCCTCAAGCTGTGGGACCTGCTGCAACTGCCGGCGGAGCGGGTTCAGCAACGTCTACAAGCGGATGCCGCCCAGTTTAAAACAGCACCCTCTCCCGCCGGGACGACTGCATGGATGCAGGAGGTAGGGCAACGTCTGGAACAGTTGCCGAGAGGGCAGGGTGAGGGGCGCTTGCAACCTTCGTCCGGCGGGCGAAGCCTGCACCGTGCTGCCATGGGCTGTCTCGGGCTGTTGTTGCTGGTTGCCGGCTGGCGATTACCCGAGCAATGGCAAAACTGGCGTAGCGATTACCATACCGCAGCCGGCCAACAACTCAGCGTCGATCTGGCGGACGGCTCGCGGCTGACCTTGAATACCGATACGGCCTTGGTGGTTCGCTATAGCGACAGCCTGCGCCACATCGAATTGTTACGCGGCGAAGCCTATTTCGAAGTCGCACCCAATAAACAACGGCCTTTTGTCGTTGACGGCGGCCAAGCAACTGCCCGCGCGGTGGGCACCGCCTACAGCGTCCGCAAGCACGCCGACGAGATGCGCATCGTCGTCAGCGAAGGCACCGTGGAGGTCGACGCAGACAATGCTAAAGCCCTGGTTCATGCCGCCGAGCAAGCCGAATATCGGCAAGGCCGGCTGCAAGCCGTTGCTAAGCTAGACAACGACGATGCGCTGGCCTGGCGGCGAAGCCAAACCGTGTTTCACCGCCAGCCTTTGACACAAGTATTGGAGGAAGTTAACCGCTATCGGCGAGGCCGTATTGTCGCTGTCAATCCGCAGTTGGCCGAACGCGTCGTCAACGGCGTATTCAACAACGGCGACCCCGATGCAGTGCTGGCTGCGCTGGTAACCACGCTTCAAGCCAAAGCTTTGCGGATGCCGGGCGATCTAGTGTTGTTGTATTGACGTGATCGGCGGGCAGCTTGCGCTAACAGTAAACCGCTATAAAAAATATTTTTTCCGCACTAAGGGTAAGTCTGAACCCGCATCGTCTTTGTCGGTAACACCATTCATCGACGAAGGAGATAGACGCATGAAATATCCCGTACCAGCTTGCCGCGGCCCATTCTATGCAGTGCTTGCTGCCGGCCTGTTGACTTCCACTATTACCCTAGCTGCCGAGCAAACCACGCAAAGCTTTGATATCCGCTCCCAAGCGCTGTCCGCCGCCTTGACCCGTTTTTCCGCGCTCACCGGCTTGTAAGTGCTGTATGAAGGCGACATTGCCGAACGCATCACCGCGCCGGAATTAAAAGGCAGTTATACGCCGGAACAGGCTTTGCAAAACTTGCTGCGCGGTTCCGGGCTGCACTACCGGTTCAGCAACGGTAATACCGTAACCTTGGAAAAAGCGGCAGCGGTGGGGCCGCAGTCGGCGGTCGGCACGACGACCTTGCCGAGTCTAACGGTAACGGGCAAAGCCTTGGGAAGTGAAAGCCTTAGCCTGACTACGCCATCGCTTCAAGAGTCGCAAGCCAAACTCAATCGAGTGGCGGGCGGCACCACGGTGATCGATGGCGAACGGATCACCGAAGGTGCGCCTTTGTCGGTCAGCGATGCCTTGGCGACGGCGCCGGGTGTTTATGTGGGCGATATTAGCGCCGGCGCGACCGGCGGATCGCGCATCTCCATCCGCGGTTCCGACGGCAATTCCGATATTTCGCCGATTCGCGGGATCAAAATCCTGCGCAACGGCATGCCGTTTACGCACGCCAATGGCACTTTCGATGTCGAGGCGCTCAATCTTTATGCTATCGAGCACATCGAAGTTTATCGCGGTGCCAATGCCTTGGAATACGGCGGCAGCAATCTAGGCGGTGCCATCAATTACATTACGCCGACCGGATACACCGCCGATCCCTTGAAAATAGGCATCGTCGGCGGTACCAACGATTACTATCGGCCCTATTTCAGCGGCGGCAAAGCGTTTGAAAACGGCCTGGATGTTTTCGGCACGTTTTCCTACATTAATACCGATACGACCCGGGAAAACAATCATCAAGAGCAGTTTTTGGGACATGGCAATATCGGCTATCGCTGGAACGATAATCACGAAACCCGTTTGTATTTCGATGCACAAAACCATAATTTCTTATGGCCGGCATCGCTCAGCAAACGGCAAATCGACCAAAATCCTCAACAAAATGCCAACGACTGGTCGTTGCCCAATGGCTTTTCATCCTACCGATTCGATCTGAAGCATTCGGTAAAATTGAATGGCGGTGATCGCTTCGATGTCGGCACTTATTATTCGATCAATAACTACCGCTACGACTATACGGGCAGCGGCAATCACGATCAGTGGCAGGATGTAGGATTTAACTGGCGTCATGAGATCAATGGCCAGCTATTTGGATTAAAAAATATAGTGGTTTGGGGTGGTCTTACCCAATGGCAATTTATCAACGATAAGAACTACGACACCATCGGCAGGCGATTGGGGCCGCTGTTGACGGCAGAGCGGGACCGCTGGCTGAATGTCGAAGCTTTTATGGAAGATCAATTGAGTTTGACCGATGCGTTTACCCTGATAGCCGGCATTCAATTGAATTATCGCGATGTGAATTACGAGCGGTACGAGGGCTACGTAGCCAGTGCTGCGCGACCCAGCAATCAAGCCAATCAAGACTTTTTTAACGCAAGTCCCAAGTTAGGCTTTACCTGGCAGGCTACCGACGAGGCGCAAATTTACGGCAATTTAAGCCGCAGCGCCGAGCCGCCGCCGATGAATGATCTGGTCACTGTTTATCTCAACCCGAAAAGAGATATTCAAACCGCAAGCACCGTGGAGATCGGTACCCGCGGACAAACCGAACGCTTGAAATGGGATCTGGCTTTTTATCAGGCATGGGTTAATAACGAGTACTTGATTATTGCCGACCCGCGAAACCCTACCGCATTTTCTGCAACCAACGCCAGTAGCACGACCTTACACAATGGTGTCGAGCTTGGCCTGGAGACTTCGCTGCCGCTGGATTTAGCTGCCTCGGGTGATAACCTTCGATTAAGCGGCAATTACACCTGGAATAACTTCCACTTTGATAATGATCCCGCGCTTGGCAATAACCGCTTGCCCGGTGTGCCCGAGCATAATGCTTTCGTCGAAGCGCTTTACCAGCATCCGAGCGGTTTTTACATCGGTCCTAATGCCCGCATCGTCAGTTCCAATTGGGCGGACTTTGCCAATACGTTAGCTGCCAAGCCTTACGCCTTGCTGGGTGCCCGCATGGGTTGGGATGACGGCAAACATTGGAAGCTGTTCGTGGATGGTCGAAATTTGACCGACGAACATTACGCGTCGTCAGTGTGGTTGCTGGGTAATGCAAATGGCGCCGACGCGGAGCAATTTAATCCCGGCGCAACCCGGTCGGTCTTTGGCGGCGTCGAATACCGGTTTTAATCTCTTGATGGTTTCCAGGCTCTAGACAAACCTAAGCTCCTGAGCGAAGTCGAAGTCGCCGATGTCAGTAAACTTGCTTCGGCTCCGCCCGGCGAACGGCTCTTGTACCCGCGGGTATATCGACGGCATTGATTACAAATCCCGCCCGGCCAACCAAGACGGTGTGGGATTTTCCTGCGTCGAAACGTCTTATTCGACAACTGGGCTTTCCGGGCAAAGTTGCGGCCGGCTAGCCCACTCTATTTTCCTAACTTTCAAGGTTCCTTTCGGGTTACAAGCATGAGCACCAATCGCTATCAAGCTGCTTCGACGGTTCGCAAAGAACCGAAAAATCCTAGCCTTTCCCGTTTAAAATTCCGTCGCCAACGCTGGCTGACGGTGCATTTGTGGCTAGGCCTGACGCTGGGCTTGTTGCTGGCTATCTACGGCGTCACAGGCAGTATCCTGGTGTTTCATCCGGAAATCGACGAATGGTTGCTTCCCGATATGCTGACGGTGGAGGTGCCGATGGATGCCGAGTATCGGCCCCTAGCGGCGATATTCGCGACTGGTAAGGCAGCGATGCCGCCACAAGCCAAGCACAACTTCGCCACCTATCCGCGCAACGCTGAGGCAGCCTTCAAGTTGAACTTTTCCGTCCCTAGCGCGGACGGCATGGAACGTTGGCTAGTAGGGGTCGATCCTTACACGGCGCAAGCCACCGGCAAGCAGCTCCAAGGTCGGTCCAACGACTGGCTACCCCGCACCTTTATCGGCTTGATATTCGAACTACATTACGCGTTATTGATTCCGTCAGAGGAAGTCAGCTCGATAGTGGTCGGCATTTCGGCGGCACTGCTGATCATCTCTACACTGACTGGCCTACTCGTCTGGTGGCCGTTGACCGGGCATTGGCGCAACGCGTTGACCTTTAAGGCCAACGCCGGCAAGGTACGATTCAATTACGATCTGCACAAGGTCAGCGGTTTTTACACGCTGTTGGTGATGGTCCCGGTGTTGTTTTCCGGCGTGTATATGGTATTGCCGCACAATGTGGTGCCGGTTTTAGAGTTGTTCTCGCCGGTGACCTACCGTTACTGGTTTCAGTCCACGCCGCCCGCGCCGAGCGCTCCAGCCATCGGCATGGACAAAGCCGTGGAGACTGCGATGCAGCGTTATCCGACTGGCCGGCCACACTGGATTTACGGTGCTCCGCAATCAACCCAAACCTACACAATCTGCCAGGACGGCGTCGATGCGCCCGGCAGCATTTTACAACGACGCTGTACGGTGATCGATCGCTACAGCAGCAAAATTCTGGATCTGGACGACCCCAGTTTGCCAACCGTCACCGCCGGAGAAGTATTTACCCACTGGCAATGGCCGCTGCATTCCGGTCAGGCCTTCGGCATGCCGGGAAGGATTTTGGTGTTTATCACCGGACTGGCTTGCCCGGTGCTGTTTGTCACCGGGGTGATCCGCTGGCTACAAAAGCGTCGAGGAAACAGGCTGCCCGCGAAGATTAACCGCCACCCTGTGCGCGTGAAATAACACAGTTTAGATAATCGCGCTGCGGACCGCCGCTGTCCTTGGGGGCGAAAATTCGCCGGCATTGCAGGCCGCATCTATGCTGAAAGCCCATCTGCACAAATCGGGCGCAAATATTGCTGCGTAAAGCGCCACACCTTGGCCGCCCAGCGTTAACTGCCCCATGCTCGAATTGACCGCCACCGACATTGCCGATCTGATGCATAAGCATCGCCGCGAATTATTGGGTTTTCTGTCGCAACGCATCAGTTGCGCGGAAACCGCGCAGGATATTTTTCAGGAAACTTTTATCCGCTATGCTGGCTATGGCAGCAAAGATCAAATCGAAAACCCCCGCGCTTTCATTTTTCGAATCGCCTCCAACTTGGCCACCGATTATCTGCGCAGCCACAGCCGCCATTCCGGAAAAGACATCGAAACCTCCGCCGACGACGAGGCGGAGGGCGGCGAGCAATCTGCCTTATCCGTTGAACGGACCGTCATGTCGCAACAACAACTGGAGCAGTTAATCGCCGCGCTGGACGAGTTATCGCCCAAATGCCGGGAGGTATTCGTCCTGCTTAAACTCAAGCATTGCAGCTACGCGGAAGTGGAACAAAGGCTGAGCATTTCGCAAACCATGATTTTCAAATATTTGACCCAGGCCCTGCGCCATTGCCGGCAGAGGATAGGCGACCTGGATTGAACGGGATGCCTTTATCGGCAAACACGCCTATGTTTATCCGGCCGGCGTTTTATAATCCGATTCCCGAACCGACCGCGGCGCAGCCTTCTTATGAACCAACCCATCCCGCCTTTCCCCGACGGCGACGCGAATGAGCAAGCCGAATACTGGCGAGCTTTGCGCGAATCGCCGTTCTTCGACAGCGAGCAGGATCAACGCTGGCGAGCTTGGTTGGCGGCCAGTCGGGAAAATCAGGAAGCCTGGCGGCAGACACAGCACTTTTTTGACTGTATAGAGCGCCTAAACCCGGCGCAAATCGACCGAATCGAACGGGAAGTAAGGACCGCGAACGGCACGTCACATGAAACTCCGGCCCGGAGACTACCGAAGCGCAGCCTCCGGATGTTGCCGATTGCCGCCTGCCTGATGCTGGCCTTTGGTTTGGGGTGGGCATTCAGCGCCGGCTTCTTTGCCGATTTTCGCACCGGCACCGGCGAACAGCGTCGAATTCAACTCAGCGACGGCTCTTCGGTGATCCTGAATACCGCCTCGTCGCTGTCGGTGGAATTTTCCGAAAGACAACGCGTGATCCGCCTGCACGGCGGCGAGGCTTATTTCAAGGTGGCCGCCGATGCCGCCAGGCCGTTCGAGGTGGTGACGAGCGGTGGCCGGGTCAGGGCCTTGGGAACGGCTTTTGATGTTAAACAATGGCAGGGTGACCTGGCGGTCACGGTCTACGAGCACAGCGTGCGCGTCGCGTTCGCCGATGGCGAGACCGTGGAAAGCCTGGCAGCAGGCCAACGTGTCGCATCGGCCGGCGGTAAAGCCGGGCTGCCGGAAAGTGTCAATTTAAAGCAGGTCGGTGCCTGGCAAGAGCGGCGCCTGGTGTTCAAGGAAAAGCCGCTGCGACAAGTGGTGGATGACCTGAACCGCTACCGTCCCGGAAAAATAATCATCGCCGATCCGGCTCTGGCCGAGCATTTGGTCACCGGCATATTCGACGCCGACGACCCGGAGGCGGCATTGAGTGTCATCGAAAAAACCTTGGCGGCCAGCGAAACCCGCTTGACCGACGCCTTGGTGATCTTACGCCGCCAATAAGTTTTCGCCGCGTTGTTTTCCTGGTCAATGGCCGCGAAACCGCGCCGTTTGGCCTTCGGCTAAATAAATTTTCTCATCCGGGTTATAAAACCCACTTGCTCGGTCGTCTTTGCTTACGAACCCACACGGATACCGCGAAGGAGCGCCTTCTTCGCGAGCCGTTATCAGCGTATTTAAAGCCAGGAGGCCGGATGAGTAAGCGATATTCCTTTGTTAACCCGCTCTGTTTCACCCTATTTGCCGCAACCCTAAGTGCCAGCCCCTGGTGCACGGCGGAGAGTGAAATCAATTTCGCGATTCCCGCCGCGCCCTTGGCCGATGCTCTGCTGCAATTTTCCGAGATCAGCGGCGTCAAGGTGTTCTTCAGCTCGCAATTGACCGACAGGCTGCGCGCCAATGCCGTGCAGGGCCGTTATACGCCGCAACAGGCTTTGCAGAACTTGTTGCGCGGTTCCGGGCTGCAATATCGGTTCAGCAACGGTAATACCGTAACCTTGGAAAAAGCGGCAGCGGTGGGGCCGCAGTCGGCGGTCGGTGCGGCTACCCTACCGAGCGTGACGGTGGTGGGCAAAACGATTTCCGACACTAACGATCCCTACAACTCAGATTATCGTTTGCCCAACGCCAGTTCCGCCACGAAAACCGATACGCCGATCATGGAGTTACCGATGTCAGTACAAGTTATTCCCAAGCAGATATTGAAAGACCAGCAGGCGATTCGAATCAAAGATGCGCTCAAAAATGTCAGCGGCATAAATTGGGCCACTGATCCCATGTACGAAGGCTTTCAGTTACGCGGTTTTCAGACCGACGGCACTACTACGGTTTATCGTAACGGACTGCGCATCCGACGGGCTGTGCAAGAGGTCGCCGATCTGGAACGATTGGAAGTTCTAAAAGGTCCGGCCGCGGCGGCGTATGGCCGCATAGAGCCGGGTGGGTTGATCAATATTGTTACCAAAAAACCGCTGGATACCCCGTATTACGCATTGGAACAGCAGTTTGGCTCCTACGATATGTTCCGTACCACCGCGGACGCGACCGGACCGATCAACCAAGACCATTCCTTGCTGTACAGAGTCAATTTGGCCTACCAAAACAATGATTTTTTTATCGACAAAATGGATCAGGAACGGGTGTTTTTCGCGCCGTCAATTGCTTGGAAGCCCAGCGACCGTACTGAAATCAATTTAAACCTGGAATATCTCTACGACGAGCGCACCAGTTACACCGGCCTGCCTGTAATTGGCAATCGTCCAGCGAACGTACCGATAAGCCGCTACTACGGTTTTGGCTCGGACAATGAAAAGTCGGTATTCGACAAGTTTTTGATCGGATTCGACTGGTCTCATCAATTCAATGACGATTGGAAAATCCAGCATCGCTTTCACTACTACAAACTGGATTACCAGATCAACAATTCTTCATTTTTTTCAGGGCCGGTCAATCCCGCTAACAATCGCACTGCGGTAAGGAGTGTGACCGATAGGCCGATCGACATTACAGATACCGTCGCGACAAATGTCGACCTCACCGGCAAATTCAAGCTGTTAGGCACTGAGCACCGAGTATTGGCGGGGTTCGATTACTTTTGGGAAGACTTTGAAGGGCAGGGATTTTTTGGCGCCCCCGCTCCAGCCGCCAATAGGCCGGTGGTCGATATTTTTAACCCGGTTTACGGTCAGGTTCCCTCCGCCGCAAGCCAGGGTTTTAATAATTTCAGCACCTTAGAGCAATATTGGTACGGCGCCTACTTTCAGGACCAAATTACGCTGTTCGATAAGCTCCATATTATGGGCGGTGGGCGCTACGATTGGGCAACTCGCAGCAGCGGTGCGGCAACTACTTCCATCGAAGCGGCCAGAAGCAGCGAGACTGAGGTTCAGAACGAGGCGTTCAGTCCGCGCGTGGGTGTGGTTTATCAACCGTGGCCGTGGCTGTCGTTGTACGGAAATTACGTGGAATCTCTAGGCGGCGCGAATAGCGCGCTGGCATCAACCGGCAAACCGCTGGATGCCGAAACGGCTCAGCAGCACGAGGTTGGATTCAAAACCGAATGGTTCGATAAGCGGCTGATGACCACCGTTGCCTTTTATGAGTTGACCAAGCAAAACATCGCGACGCCAGACCCGGTAAATACCCGGTTTTCCGTCCAAACCGGGGAGGCCCGCAGCCGCGGTATAGAGGTGGACGTATCGGGGCAGGTTACCGAAGGCCTGAATTTGATTGCGACCTACGCCTATACCGACGCAGTCATCACTCAGGATAACAGCGGTAATCAAGGACACAAGCTTTGGAACGTTCCGGCAAATTCGGGGAGCTTCTGGGCCAAATATGCGTTTCAAGAGCCGACATTGCGCGGGCTGAGTGTGGGTGCCGGCGCTTATCTGGTTGGCGAGCGCCAGGGTAATAATTTGAATAACTGGCAAATGCCGGGCTATGTCAGAGTCGATGCGTTGCTCGGCTATTCATGGGAAATCGGCAAATCCAAAGTGACCGCGCAGTTGAACGTCAACAATTTGCTGGATAAGACGATTTACGAAACATCCGCATTCAACGGCTACTTGACTCAGCCGGGCGCGCCGCGCAATTTCATGGGCTCGATCCGTTTGGAATTCTAAGGTCCGGATGGTTCAGTAATGTCGTCAAGCCGACCATGGTTCGACAGGCTCGCCATGGTCGGCTTAACTTCAAGGTATGGGCTGGCGCAGAGGATAGTATTTGGCTTGGAGGAATTCCGATCGACGTTTTGCTTGTCTGACTAGCCGTGAGTGAGGAATTTTGGCCCGGAAACGTCCTATCCAGATGAAACACATCAATACAAGGGTTGGCGGACTTTGGGTACAAAGCCCTGACTCGTCAAATTCTCAACTCACTTCTGTTATTGCGATGAATGCAACCAACCAGCAATCGGGCCCGTCCGTTCCGGCCGAAACCAGCCATATTTCGCTTTCCCGCTTAAAAGCCCGCCGTAAGCGCTGGCTGACCGTACATTTGTGGCTGGGCGTGACATTGGGCTTGTTGCTGTCTATTTATGGTATCACCGGTAGCATCCTGGTGTTTTATCCCGAAATAGACGAATGGCTGCATCCCGATATGCTGACCGTGGAGGTGCCGACGCATGCCGAGTATCGGCCCTTGGCTGAAATTTTCGCAGCCGGCAAGGCGGCGATGCCGCCGCAAGCCAAACAAAACTTCGCCACCTACCCGCGCAACGAATTCGCGGCCTTCAAGCTGCGCTTTGCGGTGGCGGATGCTAACGGTGCGTTGGAGCGCTGGGAAGTAGGCGTCGATCCTTACACCGCGAAGGTCACCGGTAAACAGCTCCAGGAACGATCCGGCGATTGCTTGCCCAGCACCTTCATTGGCCTGATGTTTGAATTGCATTATGCCTTATTGCTGCCCAACGACATTAGTACGGTAGTGGTCGGCCTGTCCGGCATATTATTGATTATCTCTACCCTGACCGGCTTGATTGTCTGGTGGCCGTTGACCGGCAAATGGCGGCAGGCGCTGACGTTTAAACCCAGAGCCGGCAAGGTGCGCTTCAATTACGATCTGCATAAAATAAGTGGTTTTTACACGTTGCTGGTGATGGTGCCGGTGTTGTTTTCCGGGATATACATGGTGCTGCCGCATAACGTGGTGCCGGTGCTGGAATTGTTCTCGCCGGTGACTTATCGGTACTGGTTTCAATCCACGCCGCCGTATCCGAATGCTCCGGCCATTGGCATGGACGAAGCGGTGGCAATTGCCTTTAAACAGTATCCGCAAGGCCGTCCGCACTGGATTTACGGCGCCGCCGAGCCTACCAAAACCTATACGGTCTGCCAGGACGGCGTCGATGCGCCCGGCAGCATTTTGCAACGCCGTTGCACGGTGATCGACCGCTACAGCGGCAAAATTCTGGACCTGGACGACCCCAGCCTGCCGACGGCCACCGCCGGCGAGGTATTTACCCATTGGCAATGGCCTTTGCATTCCGGCCAAGCCTTTGGGATGACCGGGCGGATATTGGTGTTTATTACCGGTTTGGCTTGCCCAGTGTTATTCGTCACCGGGGTAATCCGCTGGCTACAAAAGCGTCGAGGAAACAGGCTGCCCGCGAAGATTAACCGCCACCGACATTGCCGACCTGATGCATAAGCATCGCCACCGCGCTGTATTGCCTGTTCTACCGCCGCGAAACCGCGCCGTTTGGCCTTCGGCTAAAAAAAATTCTCATCCGGGTTATAAAACTCACTCGCTCCGTCGTCTTTGCTTACGAACTCACACGGATACCGCGAAGGAGCGCCTTCCTCGCGAGCCGTTATCAGCGTATTTAAAGCCAGGAGGCCGGATGAGTCAGCGTTATCCGGCCTACTACGCCAATGCGCTGGCAACGCCCGCCGACGGCGGGGCTAACCATTACCTGTTCCGGGACGACTGGTACGGCGCGTATTTTCAGGACCACATTACCCTGTGGGACAAAGTGCATATCCTGGGCGGTGGCCGCTACGATTGGGCCAGAACCGGTGTGGGCATAGGCGATTCGGCCAGCGCCGCCGCCGCCTTGCCTTCGCGCCGGGATGAAGGCTTTAGCCCGCGGGTGGGGATTCTCTATCAACCCTGGGCCTGGGCCAGTATCTACGGCAATTGGACTACTTCATTCGGTGCCAACAATGGTGTAACAACCGCCGGCACAACGATCAATCCGGAAATTGGCGAGCAATTCGAAGCCGGGGTTAAAACCGAGTTTTTCGATCAGCGTTTGTCCACGACCTTGGCGTATTATCATTTAACCAAGGAAAATTTAATGACCCGCGATTTCAATAGCCCGGATGCTTTTGCCAACGCGGCTATCGGCAAAGCGCGTAGCCAAGGTCTAGAGTTGGACATGTCCGGAGCGCTTACTGACGAACTCAGTATTATTGGCAACTATGCCTATACCGATGCTCGCATCACCCAAGATTTTTCCGGTCTTCAAGGCAATCGTCTAAACAATGTGCCCGAACATTCCGGCAGCTTATGGCTCAAATACGATATTCATCACTATGAACCATTGAATGGTTTGAGCTTTGGTCTGGGCATCTTTGCCGCCGGACAGCGGCAAGGTGACAACGATAACACCTTTATATTACCTGGCTATGCCCGTCTGGATGCCTTTGCCAGCTATACCTATCAACTAGGAAAATCCCGGTTGATTACCCAATTCAATATCCGCAATTTGTTGGATAAAACCTATTACGAATCCACCGATCCATTCCAAAATGCGCCGCCGCGTGTCGGTATCTACCCTAGTGCACCATTAACGGCGATGGGGTCAATGCGGTTGGAGTTTTAGTTCGTTCCGGCAAGGCAGATTTAATAGCTAAACAGGTCGGGATTTGCAACCTCGACTTTGCCGATTTTTTCTTGCTGGGAAGCTCGAAAAAATCTTTCGGCAAAAATACGACTTCCCGGATAATTGGCCTCCCGGATTTTACTGGTCAGATCGATTAATTGCTTTATGGATTGCAGTAGTCGCAATTGCCAGCCGCTGCAAATTGCCTGTCTCGATTAACCAAAATTTGATGCGTGCAACGCACACAAGCAATGATATCCGCCCTGGCTTGCTCAGTCGGTTGTCCGCAATCCTCGCAAGGTAAGCCGCGGATTACCCCTGAATTTGCAAATCCGGGCGCAGCACAGGCGGGACAGCGTGAATGTAATTTTTGCACCAGAGCGGCGGCCGCACGGCGAATAGTAAGCATGCGCGTCGGATTGGCGAATGCCCGCATATCCGTTTCGATAAAAACCTTTCCAGCAGATGACAAGGATAAAGCCCATTCTAGGGCACCGTTAAACTCGTCCCAATTCGACAAGCCCTTACGAAACTGCGGATGATGTTGATCGTCCGGTCGCACGATCAAATAGTGTTCGGGAAACCCCGCTAACTCGGCGAAGCGCTTTGCCTCTTCCCAGTTGCAAACGGTTTTGTGGGAAAAGTTGGTGTTGCCGGAAGCGGTCGCGATCACTTCTATACCCAAACCCGCGTCAATCCACAGCAACAACTCTAGATTATGCGGCAGCAAGAAGGAGACCGGGTCCGGCCCAAACGCCCCTTCACTCGCCAAGCCGATGGGCAGGCTGGAGAGTTGCATACCCATTCTAGCTTTGGCGCGGGCGGCCTCAAGCTGACTGCCTACACGGGCGATGTCCCGGGTAAAGGTGCCGAATTGATCAGTATCATATTCGCTGACATGCTTAATCCGGCAGCCTAGACCTGCGCCTAACACTTCACTTAAAGGTGTTTCTTTACCATGTTTCGTGAGTAGTGCCACACTCTGTTCCATATAAACCGAAGGATTGGCGCTTAGGGCCTGGCTTGACTCGTTGTAATCTTCAGATGTTGTCATTTGATTACAGGTGCGAGATTGGTGGCAACGCTCTGCAATTTGATCCTCCGCCCGCATCACTCAGCCTCCCGCTAAAATCGGAAATAGTTCGGAGATGCCGCCGGCGATAAATTCGACGGCCGTTGAGGTCAATAACAATCCCATCACCCGCGTGACCACATTCATGCCGGTCTGCCCCATGACGGCGACAATGCGTGGCGCCAGGAGTAGTATCACGAGTACGATTAAACTGATGGTCGCGATCACGCCGCTGAACAACAGGTAATGTGCCAATGATAAATCGCGGTGCGCATAGACGATGGTGGTACTGATCGCGCCTGGCCCTGCCAGCAAGGGAATGGCTAGCGGCACCACCGCCACCGAGGATTTTTCTTGCGACTCGGCATCTTCTTCCGGGGTATGCCGAGCGCGATCGTCGCTAACCCGCAGCATCGAGATGCCCATCAACAGCAACAGCAGGCCGCCGGCGACTCGGAACGCCGGCAAGCCGATCCCAAAGAAATTCAGGATAGGCTCCCCGGCAACCAGCGAAGTGAACAAAACCATCGCCACTGCAAATGCGGTAGTCAGCGCCGTTTGTCGACGTTCCAGCGGTTGCTTTCTTGCGGTCAACGACAGAAAGATCGGCATCGCGCCGATCGGGTTGACTACAGAAATCAAGCCGGCCAGCAATTGCACGTATTCATTCCAATTCATTTCGATTCCCTAGAGCCTATCGCATTAAATAATCACACCTGCCGCCACCGTGTGCAAAGACAGAGGATCGATAACGATGAAACTGCCGGTGGTGCGATTATCGACATAGGCATCGACTAACAGCGGCTGTTGCAATTTCAATTTGACCCGCAGGATATCGTTCATTATCGCTGTTTCCGGCGCGGCCTGGTGAGCCAAGGTGTTGACATCAACCCGATAGCTTAGCTCCTCGAACAAAGCATTAACGGTGCGGGTGGTATGTTTAACCAAGTATTTGCCTCGCGCTTGTAGTGGCTGCTCGGATAACCAGCAGATATCAGCGTTGAGTGTCTTGACGACGCGAGGCGGCTGGATGGGGTCTGACAACATATCGCCGCGCGAGATATCGATTTCCCTATCCAGCGACACCACTACCGCGCGATCCGCGCTCGCGGCGGGCAATGAACGCTCGGCAACATTTAAACGCGATACGCGCGCCCGTTGTCCGGACGGCCAGATCGTCACTTCATCGCCAATTTGCATCTGCCCGGAAGCCAATGTGCCCTGATAGCCGCGAAACTCGGTGACGTTCGCGCCATTAGCTGCATTCCCCAACATCACTCGCACCACCCGCTGCACCGGCAGCCTTAACGGGGCATGCTCGGCGTCGCGGCGAGCTGGGACGGCTTCTAAATGCTCGAGTAAACTCGGGCCGTGATACCAAGGAATCGCTTCTGCACGACTGGCTACATTGGTGCCGTTCAGCGCTGACATTGGAATCGCGTGTACGTGATGACGGCCCAACGCCGCAACAAAGCTGTTGAAGGTGTCCACGATGCTTTTGTATACCATGGGCTGCCAATCCACCAGGTCCATTTTATTGACCGCCAAGACTAACTCGCGGATTCCGAGCAAATGCGCCAGATAGGCATGGCGGCGGGTCTGGGTAGTAACCCCTTTCCGAGCATCAACCAGCAAAATGGCAGTATCGGCGCTCGATGCAGCGGTTACCATGTTGCGCGTATATTGCTCGTGGCCCGGCGCATCGCCGATGATGAATTTACGCCGCGCCGTCGCGAAATAGCGATAGGCCACATCGATGGTGATGCCTTGCTCCCGTTCGGCGATCAGACCGTCGGTCAATAGTGACCAATCAATGGCTGCCAGTCCGCGCTTTTGCGAGGTGGCATGAATCGCTGCCAATTGATCGGCGGCGACGTTGCCGGTGTCGTAAAGCAATCGGCCGATCAAGGTACTCTTTCCGTCATCGACGCTGCCGGCGGTGATAAAGCGTAATAGGCCCGACGGGGTTTGCTGGTGGGTTCCGTCTGGTATAGGATCCGTTGTTAAGTAGTCAAGCGCGTTCATTAGAAATACCCCTCTTTTTTACGTTGTTCCATGGCCGCATCTGAGGCGCGGTCGTCCAGGCGGGTGGCGCCGCGTTCGGTCAGCAGACATTGCGCGGTTTCGGCGATGATGTCGGCCACATTACCGGCTGACGACGCCACTGGCGCGGTGCAGGAAATATCGCCGACCGTGCGGAAACGGCAGCTTATGGTTTCCACGGTATCGCCGGCTTGGGCCGGTGTCAGATGCGTCACCGGCACCAGAATGTCGCCGCGTCTCACGACTTGGCGCGGGTGGGCAAAGTAGAGCGCCGGCAGTTCGATGTCCTCGCGCTGGATGTATTGCCAAACGTCAAGCTCGGTCCAGTTCGAAATAGGGAACACCCGTAAATGGTCGCCGAGTGCGACACGAGTGTTGTACAAGGACCAAAGCTCCGGGCGCTGATGTTTCGGTTCCCATTGACCAAACTCATCCCGCACACTGACGATACGTTCCTTGGCCCGCGCTTTTTCTTCATCGCGCCGGGCACCGCCCAGACAAGCATCAAAACCGAATTCGGCGATTGCTTCCATCAAGGTTACCGATTGATAGGGATTGCGCGATTCCGATGCATGCCGCAAACGCACCGAGCCTTTGCGGATCGAATCTTCGACGCTACGCACGTGCAGCAGGCAATCGTAGCGTTCCGCCATCCGGTCGCGATAGGCAATCACTTCGTCATAGTTATGGCCGGTATCGATATGCAGCAGCGCACAGCCGATGCGCTCAGGATGAAACGCCTTGTAAGCCAGGTGTAATAACACCGCCGAATCCTTGCCGCCGGAAAACAACAACACCGGATGGCGGCATTCGGCAATCACCTCGCGCAGAATGAACAGGGCTTCGGCTTCCAGTAAATCCAGGTGATCGGTCGCAACCTGCGGCAGGTGGTATGGGGTATCGGTTTGCAAGTTCATTTCATCTCTCCCTGGAATAATTGGTAACGGCGTGCCAGTGCTGCCGGATGTAGCGATAGCAGCGGTTGTCAACCGGATCGATACGCGTCAGATGCAACCATTGGTTATCAACCAACTGCCGAACCTCGGCGTGGTTGGCTAATACTTGCTCGATCATCTCTGCTGGTGCTTCGATGACAACGGTCAAACGCACCGGCTCGTGGCGCAGGGTTTTGCCGTCATGTAGCGATTGCCAAGGCAAACCGACCCGCAAATCGCCGCCGTTGCCTTCCAGAATGCCAAGGGTGCCGACCACGTTATGCAAAGCCTTGTTACCGCTGCCGAAGCGGCGGTTATCGACGGTGGATGCGTAGTACTGTAGATTGATCCAGTTCGCTACCACCATCGGCGCACTCATAATCAGGCTCAAGATTGAGCCGTCGGCATCCTGCCGGTAATCGTAGTTGTGCAGAAACACCCGGCCGTTCAACTCAAAGTGATAGCTGCGTGGTCTGGGCGCGGCAATAAAGGCTGTATTCCCCGCCAGTCCCCATTCCGGGCGAATTTGCGACCAATCGCGGCTGCGTTGGGTGATGGCTTTCATCAGCGAAGCGGCATCCTGGCTGGGTAATCCCAAACCCGGCGCGCGCTCTTGGCGAGTAAGCTGCGAGGCCTGATCCAGCCAGCGCTGCAACAGCAACAGATCTTCGCTAAAGCAATGCGGGATTTGGTCAAGGTCGAACAGCCGTACCTCATCAGTTGTCGTGTCGTGTAAACCGGCGACAAACCAGGTGTCTTTCGGGATAGTCAGCCCCTGAGCGGCCAGACCCGCGCGGACCTCGCGATCGTTCAACACCGCTGCCGCCACCCGCGCGTTCGCTTCACCGCTGTGTCCACCACAGGCGCCGCAATCCAGTCCAGCCGCATACGGGTTGTTGACGGTGCTGCTGCCGTGTCCGCACAACAATATCAGCCGGGCAAATCCGTCAGTCAGACTCATACCCTGCAAGGCTTTGCGGGCCAGTTCGATGCGCTCGCCAAGGGCGATACCGGTTTCGACCACCGGCCCCTTGGCAATCAGACGACCGCGCTGACGGGTAATGACCGGGCCGATGCGTTGGACGATGGTTTTATCCAGACCGGCGATACCCGGCTTCACCACCGGCCGGGTCAAACCCAGGCTGTCACTCAGCAATTTGCCGGCGAAGCTCAGACCGGAAATTTCCACGTAAGAGAAGCAAGATACGGCGGAGT
Organism: Methylomonas methanica; assembly: GCF_001644035.1. Taxonomy (GTDB): domain Bacteria; phylum Pseudomonadota; class Gammaproteobacteria; order Methylococcales; family Methylomonadaceae; genus Methylomonas; species Methylomonas methanica_A. Next base: position 23,113 of record NZ_LUUG01000088.1, on the reverse strand, counting down.
TTTTAAAGCCCTTCCAAAGCCTATTCAAACGCTTGCGCAGCCAGCGTCTCTCAAGGATGTTGCGCAACTCACCCACGTTGGCATCGCCCACGCTTTCCCGGATACGAAATTTGGGCTTCAGCAACACCGGACATTGCGGTTGCCCCTGATGGTGACCGAGCTCAATGTATTCGATGGGAAAACCGAAGAAGCCGGCAAAACCCAAGGTCTCGATAGTATGAGATTGCATTTCCAGAGCGCGGCGATAGACTTCCGAACGCACATCGATACAAAACACCGCTTGCAGGTTTTTACGCTCGGCTTGCCGATGGCTTGTTGAGGCCAGCGCCGACGCCAGTTTTTCGAACAAGGGGCGCTGCGTTGCCAATTCGTAGGCAGTCTGCAAAATATGGCGTATTTCAAGTGCTCCAGCGGTATCGGTATTTACCAGCGGCGCGTCTTGCCAATGGCCTCGCCATGCCTCGATATCTTGCAGGCTTGCCAGCGCCGAAATGAGTGCATAGTCATAGCTGAGCCGAATTGCCAGTAGTTGCAGCAAGGCGTCCTGGGTTTGCTCCGGGCTGGCTTGCCAATGTTTGTAGCGGACCCAAGCACTCCAACCGGCCACCGTCAGCAATTGCCGATGACAGGCATCATCGAGCCGGGCACTGGGCAAGCCCATTGCAGTGAATATCTGCGTAATCGCCTCAATGGGCTGTTCCGGCAAGGCGCTTATCGTCTGACGAAACGCCGGCAGGCCGGCTAATTCCGGCGTGCGATCGAAGGCCGCAGCGCGGCGCCAGGCCGCATACAGCGGCAGCCCCCGCCATGGCATGCGCCACGCTGACTGACCTTGATCGAAGTAAGCAGCGCACCATTTGGAGATCTCATCGGTAATCAATAGCGCCCATTGGCTGCCATGCACGGCATCCAAATGGTCCGCCAAGGTGTAGCAACGATTGCCTGGCAACGCGGTATCGTGGCTTGGCAGATCTTGCAATTCGATTAAGCATTGTTTGAGAGTCCAAATGCTGCCGGTTTGCTGCAAGGCCTGGCTGATATCGGCATCCTGAATATAGCCAAGCCGATATTGCTCGGCATAGAAACTCGCCGGCATCAGCATTTCGCCCTGACCCATGCGCGCGCTGAATTCGCAAGCCTCAGCAAAGGAGCGATCGCTTAAGCCAAGAAACGGATTGACCGCGACGAATTGTTGTAAGGGCCACAACGGTGCGATGCGGGTGCAGGCCCGCTCAATGGCAGCGAGTATGCCTGGCGATTGCAGGGTATCTTGGCCGTAAGTCCGGCCGGCTGTCTCGTCGCTGTCGAAGTGCTTGTTTGGTTTAAATGACAATAGGGCTGCGTTCATTGCGGTATTCCTCCAGAGTGACGATGGCTAAGACGAACGGGCTTGGACCCATAGCGTTGGATCATGCGGTTGGCGAGGGTACTGATGTAAAATCCGTTATAGAGATGCACGTAGGCCGCTTGCCAAACCTTTGCAGCCGCCGGGCCGGGGTACTGAATCTGTAACATCAAAATCGTGAAAAATCCTGCCAAGACGATGGTCAACAACACGCTGTCGAACAGGCTGTCTATCGGCATCTGCTGAGCAATCTCAGCGCGTAGCAGATGCAAGAAGCCGGTTTGTAGGGCGAAATACAGCAGGCTCACACCGCTGGCGATAAGCAGGGCTTTGCCAATTTGCGCGGGGCCGGCGTGATGGGCCAGGGCATTCCACAACAAGTAGGTCAAGGCCATTTGCAAGATGGCACCCAACAGCACAATGCCGGGTTCTTCCCGCAAGTTCAGATCGAATAAGCCGGCGCCGCCGACAGTCAACGCCAACGCCGCGATGAACGCCACCAGCAGTTCCCCAGGGTGGCGACTGTCTCGAATTGGCGGCGCCCAGGCCGCGCGAGCGATGTCGACCACACTGCCGCTGGATAAGAAGGCATGGGCCTTGTACAGGGCGTGGGCGATGATATGCAACATCGCTGAGGAAAATGCGCCGAGTCCGCATTGCAGCATCATGAAGCCCATCTGGCCGACAGTGGAAAACGCCAGTGACTTTTTAATGCTGGTTTGGGTCAGCATCACCAGAGAGCCGAACAAGGCGGTGACGGTGCCGATCACTGCCAGTAGGTGCAGGGCGGCAGGTGCCTGCACCAGTACGTGGCTCATGCGTATTACTAAAAAGCCACCGGCATTGATGATGCCGGCATGCATCAACGCCGATACCGGCGTGGGGGTTTCCATCACCTCCGGCAACCAGCTATGAAAAGGAAATTGCGCCGACTTGATGACAGCCCCGATGACCAGCGCAAAGGCGGCGGCGTTTAAGGTACTGCTATTATTGATAGCCGTGTCCGCGGCCGCGAACAGTTCGCCAAACTCCAGCGTACCGAAGACTTGATACAGCCAGACCCCCGCCAAAATCAGCGCGAAATCGCCTAAGCGGCTGAACACAAATTTCTTGCGAGCGGCGATGCGAGCACCCTGCCGTTCCGGATAAAACAACAATAGTCGGTGCAAACATAGACTGGTCAGAATCCAGGCCAGCACGAATAATATGAAATGGCCGGCGATGACCAAGGTCATCACTGCCGCGATAGTCCATGCGAGCCACTTAAAAAAACGGCCTTGGCCGGGATCGCCATCCAGGTAATGACGCGAATAGCGGATGACCACGGCGCCTATGAACGCCACCAGCATCAGCATCATGGCCGATAGCCTATCGATATAAAACAAGTTTTCTGCGACGCCAGCAGGCCCTGAGCCCTTATAGAAAATGCTGAAGCCGGCAAGCCCTGCTGTCAGCACCGCAATGATCGATAACGTTCCGCAAAGTTTGGTCATAAGTTGCGGGTGACGATCCGCCCAGGTCGACGATGGGATTCCTGATAGAAACAACAGCAGCGGCGCCGACACCGCGGAGTAAGTGATCAACGATGTCATGGCCGCAACTCCTGTCTGCTTAAAATCGCAGTGTTGTTGTGATGTTGTCCGATGAATAAGATGGCGGAGCGGATGGTGTTGTGCATGAGAATCCCCGGAAGGTTGACAGTGTTGTCATGCTAGCAATCGGCTATTAATTCATCCAATATATGTATTTAATTTAAACGTTCTCTTTTGTTAATGAATCCATGGCCTCACTGAACTATCACCACTTGCGTTATTTCTGGATGATCGCCAACGAAAACAATCTGACGCGGGCGGCTGAACGCTTACATGTGTCACAGTCGGCGCTCAGCATTCAATTACGCCAGCTCGAAGAGTCGTTTGGGCAAAAGTTGTTCGAGCGCGAAGGCAAACGCCTGCAATTGACCGAGGCCGGGCGGATTACCTTGGATTACGCCAACGCCATTTTTCGGGCTGGGGATGAATTGATCAGTCTGATGCATGGCCGTTCGGCAGGTGAACGCCAATTGCTGCGAATTGGGGCGGTCTCGACGCTGTCGCGTAATTTTCAGCTTGAGTTGGTCAGGTCCTTGGTGCAGCGCAGCGACGTCGAATTGGTGCTGCATTCCGGCAGTCTGCGCGAATTGCTGGCACAAATGCATACCCACACCATCGATCTGGTGCTGTCCAATCGGCCGGCACCGCGCGATGCGCAAACCAATTGGCATTGCCATCTGTTGGACGAACAGCCAGTCAGCCTGGTGGGTAAGCCGGACGATGAGAGCCAGCCGTTTCAATTCCCGCAGGACCTGGATGGCAGGCCGCTACTTTTGCCCAGCATCGAAAGTGAAATTAGGGCTGCGTTCGATTTCTTGCTGGAACAAGCCGGGGTTAGGCCGCTTGTGGTGGCCGAAGTCGACGACATGGCAATGCTGCGTTTGCTGGCGCGTGAATCCGGGCATTTGACCCTGGTGCCGCCCGTGGTGGTTCTGGATGAATTACGTCAAGGCTTATTGGTGGAGCGCTACCGTATCACTGACATTCGAGAACGCTTTTATGCCATCACGCCAAGCCGGCGTTTCCCCAACGCCTTGGTCAAAGATTTATTAGCCAAATCGCCTGAAGCAAAGGTTTCCGACAATGATCCTGCCTCAACAACGGGAGACAAGGCTTGACGTGAGGTTGTTCTGAAAGAAAAGGGATGTGATTTTGGAGTGTTTTACTGAGTCAATTGGTCTCTAGCTAGGGTAAGGGTCTTCAATCGGATTACCCGCGTTCGCGGCAGGTTTGGAAAGAAAGGATTCGGATCGTTGCATGCGGTTTTATCTCGCATATTGCGGGCGCATCCCTAAAGACCGGCATTCGTTTCAGGAATGTCGCTTAATCGGCGTTGGCAAAGGGGCGCCAAATTTATCGGCGGGATAATGTTGGTGCTATTGCCGCCGCTAGGGATATAGTCTGTGGTTTGCAGTTCTGCCGATGGTCTGTTCGAGCGCAATGGCAATCGTAACTTAGGAGGTTGGTCATGAGTATTTGCCGGTTTGCCGGACGTAGTTCCAATATCGCCTATCCTAATTCCGGCATCCTGGCCTGCTCGTTACGCGGTTCGGATTTGTGGATACTGACCGTCATATTAGCAATAGGCATGCAGGCCTGTGCCGTAAGGCAGCCGGTGGTTTTACCCGTAAAGCCGGATTTTGCCGGCTGCGCGGGGTTTTTTCGGGATATGGACGTCAGAGTCGACGAGTTCGGCGTGGCGGATGCGGCTACCGCGCGCATCGAGGGTTTTCCGGGTCTGCGTATCGACCGCTTTTTGGCCTCATTTGCAGGCGCCGATTTAACGGCAGACGCCTACGCCGCGTGGCTGGAACGCTTGCGCGGACTGGATGAAACCGCAAGGCTGAAGGAATGGCGCAATCTGCCGGCTGCGGCAAAATCCGCCTTGCGAGCCCCGGCGGCTCAAGAGGCTGGGGAGACAATATCCGCTTGTGGCCGAATACTGGCCCAACCGTTATCGAACGCTTCAGACCAACGCGCTCGGTTGTTGTCGAATATACAGCCGCCCGATGCTTATTCGAACTGGCAAAGAATTTTGGGCCTGTATTTCTTGAGCCGCTGGGCCATCGTCGACGGCGTCCGCCAATTGCATAGCGAAATGCGCGCACCTTTCCTGGCTGCGCATCAACAACCGGCCGAGGGCCGCCTGATACGTTACGAGCCGCCGGCTTCTCCCTCTATCCAGGCGGCGGAAGTCGCACGGATACTTGCGCAGTCGGCGGCCAATCCCTTGGGTATTCCGGAGCCGTCACCGGCTCAACTGGAGCAATTATTTTCCGCCTATGCGCCGGGCTGGGTAGTCGATACCGTGAGCAATGACGACCGTATCGGTACGGTTGGCCTCAGCGCCGATGGGGAAGCCGAGGTCGATCCACAACACTCCAGCGTCTATCGGCTGGCTTCCCATACCCGGTTTGGAAGCCAGGTTTTACTGCAACTGAATTACCTGATCTGGTTTCCGGCCCGGCCGGCTACCGGTCTGCTGGATATTTACGCCGGTCGCTTCGACGGCCTGATTTGGCGGGTCACCTTAAGAATGGATGGTAGCCCGCTGGCTTACGAAAGCATTCATGCCTGCGGCTGTTATTACCAGATATTTCCAGGGCAGGGGGTTGAGGTAGTGCAGCCTCTGGATGGTTCGGAACCGGTTTTGGCGCCGGCGTCCATTCTCGCCCGACAACCCGGCGAACGCTTGTTGGTGAAAGTTGCGGCGGGTAATCATTTTATCAACGGTATCGCCACCACTATGCCGGCGACGGATGCGAAACCATATGGCTGGCTGGATTACGATGCGCTGCGCTCGCTGCCTATGGCCGACGGCGGATACCGCAGTATGTTCGACGAAGAGGGCTTGGTTGCCGGCAGCGAACGCCCGGAAAGATTCCTACTGTGGCCCATGGGCGTACCCAGCCCCGGCGCCATGCGGCAATGGGGCACGCATGCTATCGCCTTTCTCGGCAAACGCCATTTCGACGATCCGTGGTTGTTGGAAAAACTGCTGCGGCCGCTGTGGGAATAAGGCAGGCGGAAGCGGGCCTTGGAGGATGCATTTCATTTTTTACCATTAAAAATAAAAAATACGGCGAGCCGCTCTCAGTCAAGGACATGTAAAAACGCGAAAAAACCGTCATTTGGCTAACTTGATCGATATTGACGTTAAGCATAAAGGAGGCGGCGAGTGGGAAAGGAACTGCAAAAACGCTGAGAAATCATAAGCAGCCCACTAACTTTAGAAATTTCCACAACTGATCGGGAAGGTATATTGTTATTTTGACGGTCCGGCAGCTACAGCAATTACCATCCTCGCAAATTTAGACCGGCTTGGGTCGATTGCGACTGTGCTTTACCGGAATCGGTGGCCGACCATGCATTGTCCGGCCCCTCTATTCCGGCAGACAAAGCTGCCATGTAGGCATCAGGCGTGTAAAAATTTCCATTCCTGCAAGTTCGCGGCGCAAGATTTTCCAACGGGCCAGATCAAACCAATCCCGATACAAACATGCCACCCAATCCGCCAGTCGCACGGCGGCATAGGTCTCGGCATCGTAGCTGCCGCAGACAGAAAGGCCGGCGCTGTATTGGTAGCCGGTGATCACGGTAGTTTCATCATAACCCCAGCGATGGAGTGCAAGCGCAGCCATGCCGGCATGAAATGTCATCTCCTCGGGCAGACTCGATTCCGCAGCCGTGGCCACAGGGTTGAGAGCTGCCGGCAGTTCGGAGAAATGTATGTCGGCAAACAAGGCCTGCACGTGTGCGGCAAGCTCGGGTGTATTGGCTGCGTGCCAGAAATTGAAGACCACTGTTTGGCGTGGCTGAATAGCCTCAGTGACGCCATGGTATGAATCGACGTGCAGTAGAAAGCCAAAGGCTTTGTTGTACTCAGGATTAACGCTGAACACCGCCTCGCTCTCCGGCGAGGAGAATAATTCCAAAACACCGCCATGGTCGGTTTGCCAATGCTTATTCAGTTGCACGACCAGTCGCGCAATTTCGTAACCCACTAGCGGCCGGTCGCTGTGTATACCAATGGCTTGTCCAGGCAGCATGCGTTGCGCCGTGACCAGAACACGATTCGTGAGTGGCAATCCGGTAATCTCGCGCATTCTAGCAAGCACTTCCGCTTGAAACGTGTCTGGAATATTCTCGGTAACGTCTTTGAGAGAACACCGGTAAAACGCGCCATCCCGATGCTGCCAGTCACCGTCTTGTAAGAATAATGAGTCAAGCGCAGCGCACTGTTCCTCGGAAAAGGCAGCATTGTCATAAAAAAACGGGAACGGGCTATCGTGGTGGATGGGCTGCGCGAGCAACGGCTAAGCTCCTTTTGGAATGATATGAGATTGTTGCATGGGAAAACTCAACGCTGATGATCGTTAAATATTGGAAGCCGTTTTCCAGACTAGCGTCATGTCCCCAACGGGCTATCGCTGGTAATCAACCGGAAGAATGCATCCGCATCGACATGACCGTCAAGGCGTCTGGTTTGGAAATGCGTTTGTTGAACAACTCGCAAGACCTCAACGTGTTAGTCCAAAGTCGACTATGGCCTTACTCATTCACGCTAAGCAATATTTGATTGATGACTGCGGCCGAAATGCGAAAATCAGAACGGTGTAAAACCTCAAAGATTGCTCGCGCGGAGGGAATCAAGCCTTGTTTTTTAGCTAACCCGATAATCGCCGCGGTGCCGATAACGCGCAGTCCTTTTTCCTTGGCGACCGCACGACCGGCGCGTTCATCCATGATCAACAAAACCTTGTCGGGATTACTCAAGCAGATATTGATGCAGTCGGTTTCGCCGGGATCCAGATCGATCTCAAGTTGCGATGCGATGGGCTCCGGCCATACCTTGATCCATTCGGTGGTCAGTGCTTGAGCGATGGCGGGTTCGCCGGGCGCAGCTTTGCCGGGTAACACCTCTTGTTTGACGGATTCCAGCATAAACACCTTATCAAACAATTTAGGCAACCATTCCAAACCATCCACGATTGCCAGACCGATTAAAGGGCTGGAATCAACGACAACTATGCGGGCCATGCGTTGTTAGGCCTGCTTTAACCACTGGTCCAGGGTGTCCATGTCATCTTGCACTTCCTCTGCGGTTTGACTGATAACCGGAATGCCCAAACGCGAGACATGAGCGATAAAGTTAGCTAAAGGCATGTCGGCTAATTTGGCTGAGCGCGCCAGGGATAAGTTGCCGTCTTTAAACAAGGCGGTGGCCAAGGCTTTACGCACGCCGGGCATGCCGATAATTTGGGCGGATTTGAGCCCGATGATTAAGGCGTCTGGTTCGTTTCTGTTCATGACCAATACCATATCCTCATGCGCCATCCGCAACGCTTCGCTGGGATTATTCTTTAAACCGCTGACATTGACTGTTTTCATGGGTGTTTCTCATGGGAAGATTGGATAGGCGCATTATAGGCGCGAATTGCCTAAACACTAAGCAAGATCGATTTGTTGGGCTTGTTTTACTGGGCATCGTCGGCTGGGTAGAGCAACGCGAAACCCTGCAAATGTGTTCAAATAACAGAATTTCTTTACGTTCTAACGGCAGTTTGGATTGGAAAACTTATCAGCTTCTGAGCTGGGTTTCATTGTTATTCAACCCAGCCTAGATTTGCCGTTGACGAAATATCCGCCTGATCGCGCTCGTTCATCAAGGCCGGCTTTCGGTCGGACGCGGTTAATAATTCTCTAGGAATCATATCACCACAAAATAGCAGCTCGATTACCTTTAAAGCACTGACTTGCTGAAATTACTGCTTGGGATAAACCTGCACCCACTCAATGCGCGGGCCGTTCATTTCTTTCACGACGATTTCAAAATCGTTAAAGGCGATGCGCTCGCCGGCTTCCGGGATGTCGCGTAATTGCGCCAGGATCATGCCGCCCACGGAATCGACGTCGTCCAGATCCAGTTCTTCGTTTTCCACATCGATACCCAGAATCCGCTCCAGGGAGAAAATCGGCAAGCTGCCTTTGCCCAGCAAGCTGCCGTCATCTTGCCGGGTCCAGTCGCTTTCGGTTTTACGAAATTCGTCGCGGATTTCGCCGACCATGGCCGACAGCAGATTGTCCAGCGTGATAAAGCCGTGCGGCTTGTGGCCTTTCTGGCCGATGACCGCGAAATGCGGCGAGCCTTGGGTAAAGCGCCGGAACAATTCCAGGGCCGGCATATGCGCGGAGATATGTTGAATCGGCCGTAGATAGGGTTCCAAATCGTCGATTTGCTGGCCGTGTTGTTGCGCCAGAAACAGATCCTTCAAATGGATAATGCCCAGCACATCGATACCGTTACTGTCGAAATACGGGTAGCGGCTGAAGCAACTGCTGTAAACCGTTTCCAGCATGTGTTGCTGAGATTGGCCTTGATACAGCGCGGTAATTTCGTGAATCGGCCGCATTAAATCGGAGACTTCCAGCTTGCCGAAATCCAGCGCCTTGGCCAGCACGTTGCATTCATCGCTGGTCAGGTTCTCGCCGGCCCGGCTGGAGCGCAGAATCAGTTTCAATTCGTCGTTGGAATAATGACTGTCCAGGTTGTGACCGTCGCTAAGTCCGGCGATTCGCAACACCAGATTGGCGCTGCCGTTCAACAACCAGATGGCCGGGTACATCAGCCAGTACAGCGCGTATAGCGGTCCTGCACTCCACAGACCTATGCCTTCCGGGTTGCGGATAGCCAGCGATTTAGGCGCTTGCTCACCGACGACGATATGCAGGAAGGAGATCGTGCAAAAGGCAAAGGCAAACGAGATGTTATGGATGATTTCCGGGGAGGTGATTTCGGCTTTGGCAAACAGCGGGACTAACAGGTCGGCGAAAGCCGGTTCGCCGATCCAGCCCAGCCCCAGCGAGGCCAGGGTAATGCCGAGTTGGCAGGCTGATAGATAAGCGTCGAGTTTTTTGTGTACTTTGGCGAGGATGCGGCCGCGCCAGCCTTCGGTTTGTTCGATTGTCTTGATTCTGGTCTGCCTTAGTTTGACCAGACTGAACTCGACCGCAACAAAGAAGCCGTTTAGAAATACCAGCAACAAGGCGCAGGCGACCAGAAAAAGATTACTCATAATAAAGCGTTGATTACAGCGGAATCGGCATTATACCGGGAATCCGCACCTTTGCTCGATGTGTGATGGCGGCGCCGGGTGCGCGCTAATCCGGCGGGCCGGGCAGGCGTTCGACATTGGCGGCCATGTGCATGGGATAAAGCGCCGGGCCGAATTGGGTGAAAATCGCCACGTCCGCCGCGTCGTGGCCGTAAGCGACGATGACCCTACCGCCGCATGGTTCGGCTTGGGTCGGGTCGAAGGTATACCAACGTCCGCCCACATACGCCTCGAACCAGGCGTGAAAGTCCATAGGTTGCAAGCCATATAAATAGCCCACCACCATCCGTGCCGGAATGCACAAGGCCCGGCACAGGGCGATGCCCAAATGCGCCAATTCGCGGCAGACGCCTTCGCCGGCCATATTGGTTTCGACCGCCGACAGCTGGAAATGCGGCGAGTCCGGATTGAACCGGATATTGTCGCGAAGCCAGCGGTGCAGCGTCGCGACTTGGTCGTAACCCGGTAAGGCATCGGCGACGATTTCCTGGGCCAGATCGATAAACCGGTCGGATTCGCAATAGCGGGTCGGGATCAGATAGGTCAGTACCGAATCCGGCAGACTTTGCACTTCCGTAAAGGGTGCGCCGGGGCAGACGTCGATATGCTCGTTAGTATGAATATCGGCGCTGGTGCGCACGGCAAACTCGCCGGGCGGTGCAATCAGGCGCTGACAGAGATTGCCGTAGTAGTCGGTATATTCGAATACCGGCACCGTCGGATTCAAGGTATACGACTCGCGGGCCACCCATTGATTGGCGCCGTTGCGCGGCCGCAGCATCAAAATGAATGGAGTCTCGATGCTGACATCGAAGGTTATTTCGCAGCTAGTGCGCAGCCACATATAGGGTGTCCTTGTGTTGATTACCGAAAAATCAGCCTCGGGGCACGCACCGATAGGCGCGGTGCCGGAACCAGCTGCTTGAGCAACATTGATCGTACGTGCTAAATCTTGGCTTTGTCTGAGCGGAGGGGCCAGAACGGGATCGACAGTACCAGTATACACAGCAACCAAGCCATGAGTTGCTGATTGTAGAAGGTGTAGCCCAGGGCTACCGGTAAACCTTCGCTAAAGCCCGGATGCGCTTGGATAAAGTCGTAAGCGGCCATGAACTCGTGTGTCTCGCCTATCACCACGGCAAGCATGCCGAAGTTTAAAAAATACGCCAGCAAACGGTCGCGCGGCGTTTGCGAATCGCCGCCGGATAGGCTGTCGAAGCGCAGCATATGCCATTGCAGCCGGCGCTGGGCCAGGTATAGGCAAATGATCAAGCCGCAGATGCCGATGGCCGGAATCGCGAATTGTTCGACAGGGAAGCTCAGATACCGGCCGTTGAACGCCAGGCTGTAGGTTTTATATAGCGCCAGCACCACGAAAAACAGATAGGCGCTTCTCAAACGGTTTGCCAGGGCCGGCAGCGCCGATTGCTTAGTCAAAATCGCATAGCAGCGGTGCAGCAACAAACCGCTCAACAAGCTGTTGGCTACCACCAGCAAGACGGTGTAAGCCTGTTGCCAGATGCTATAGCTGGTAAACCACAGAAAATCCGCCAGCGTCACCAGGCAAACCCCAAACACTTGGGCCAATGCTAAAAACACCAACAGGTGGGGCAGGGACAGATGGGCTAATTTTTTAAAGTAGGCCGCGACCAGCAACAGCCACAAGCCGGTGGCCCAGGCAAAGTGCAGCAGCCAGTCCGGGTTTTCGTAAACCGGGCCAGTCAGTGGGAAAACCGGTTCGCGGTCGATGGTCAGCAAACCCCAGTTTGCGCCGACCACGCCTTCGTTATGGCTTTTCCAGGGTTGGTTAAACGCTTCGACGATGTTGTAGTCCAAACCGTGCCGGTTCACGACTTCGATCAGGCTGCGGATGAAGCGGGTTTCGTTAACCACGCTGGGGACGGCTTGGCCGCGTTGTCTGCCGGCGGCCGGCCAGCCGGATTCGCCGATTAAAATCGGTTTGTTGAGGCCCATGCTGCTGGCTTTGTCCTGGATTTGCTGGACGATCTTCTCCACATGTCCGGCCGCATCCTCAATCGCCACCGGCTCGTCTTCCCAGTAGGGCAGAATATGCACGGTGATGAAATCCACTTCCTGCATCAGCTGCGGATATTTCAGATAAATCGACCAAACATCGGCATACGATACCGGCTGTTTCACCGCCTGTTTGACTTGGCGGATATAGCCGATCAGTTTGTCCACATCCATATCCTTGCGTAGCAGGACTTCGTTGCCGACCAGCACCCGTTTGACCACGTCCGGGTTGGCGTTGACCGCTTCGATCAGCGCGGCGATCTCCTTTTTGTTGCTGTCATGGCCGTCGCCCAGCCAGCCGCCTTGAATCATCTCCACGCCGTGTTTGCGCGCGAATTCGGGCGTCGGCTGCATGCCACCGAGTATCGAGTAAGTGCGAATGGTGTGCGTTTTATCGGCAATCAAGCCCAGGTCGGCGTCGATATGTTCCGGCAACGGAAATTTTTCTTCGATCGGACTAAAGCCTTCGCGATACGGCGCGAACGACAAACTGCGCAATTTGCCCGATGGCACATCGACACCGGCGTCTTGGGGGCGATTCAGGCTCCAGGCGATAGCGCCGTGAACGACAACGATGAAAAGCAGGCAGAACAGCAGATTGGTGGGGCGCATGACAGGGGATGGTTAAGCTAAGTGAATAAGTACGTGGGGTTGCGGGGATTATACAGGCTTGGCGCGCGCTAAAAATCAAAGTCGGCGAGTCAAACGGCTATTCTCGATAAAACTATGTTATCTGCCGGCCATGCCGCGGGTTATTTGCCGTATTCCAGGGCGGCTCGGAAGTAATGTTCAGCGCAAGGCAGCACGACGGGTGGGGCCCGCCAGCAACATGCGTCTTTGGTTCAATTATTGCAGACGCTCTGACGCAAGGCTGCGCTGCGACATTTTGGCGGGGTGTCAGCCAGTCGCTGATTTTGAATAAAGCTTTGGATATTTCCGATACGCATGAGTGCACAGCCATTGACCGATATTTCCGCGTTCTGGACCGAGTCCTTGGCCGATGAGTTATTGCGTTTTTTGACCGGGCGCTTGAAATGCCCGGATATTGCCGCCGAATTAACCCATGACACGTATCTGGGCTTACGGCAAATCGCCGAGAAAACGCCGCCGGATAACGCTCGAGCCATGGCGTTTCGGATCGCGATCAATCTGACCATCGATCATCAGCGCAAAACCATGGTCAGGGACCGTTACGGCGCTGACGAAGATTTTGATGCGCTAGCTGAATCCATTCCTGGCAACGCCGCGCCACCGGAACAGGTGTTGATCGGTCAACAACGTCTGGCCGCATTGCAACACGCGCTGGACGAGTTGCCGCAAGCCTGCCGCAGTGTGTTTTTGCTGCATGGTGTCGATGGCCTGACCTATATGCAAATTGCCGAACGCTTGGGGATTTCCAAGTCCCAGGTCAATAAGTTATTAGCCCAAGCCATGGCGCATTGCGCGCGGCAACTGGCCGATTGAACAAAACGTCCGCCTTATTTTCCTCAGTCCGCTCCACGCCCATGCCGGTAACGCCCGCCGCTTGTTTGCAAAGCCCGTCTTGCTATGATCGCTTTCGCGCCTCGCACGTCTTTATCAATAACACCCCTGCTTAATTGGAGATCGCATGCCTGTGCCGTCCGACAAATCCGTTCACACAAGTCTGCAAGATCAGGCCATCGCCTGGGTGGTTTGTCTGCGCGACGACAGTTTGAGCGATGCGGAACTCGAAGCGTTCGCCGATTGGCTGAACCGCGACCCCTTAAATGCCGAGGCATTTACCGAGGCGGAGAAGTTGTTCAGAGACATGGTGGTGGCCGGCAACTTGTCCAGAGAGGTCGAAGTGCAACAACCGGCGTCTCGGCAAATCGCCCCGGCGACATTCCGCGCGGCTAAAATCAAGCCAGCCAAACCCAAACCACGCCGGCCCTGGTTCGCTGCCGGGTTTGCCATTGCGGCGATGTGCCTGTTGGCGATTGGGCTAATCATGCCCCAACAAGCGCGCTTAATTAGCGATTATTTAAGCGACTACCACACGCAAACCGGCGAAATTCGCGAGATTCAACTCAGCGACGGCAGCCGTTTGCTGATGAACACCAATAGCGCGGTTTCCGTAGCGTTCACCGCCGAGGCTAGGCGGATCGTGTTGCACCATGGCCAGGTGCGATTTACGGTGGCAAAGGATAGTAGGCGGCCTTTCGAGGTGGTAGCCGACGACTTAACGGTGCGGGCTTTGGGTACCGTGTTTGAAGTGTATAAAACGGCAGCCGAGCATACCGAGGTGACCGTTCAGGAGCATGCCGTAGTGGTCAGCGCCGCCGGTCGAGAGAGTGACATTACCGTCGCCCAGGGGCAAAGCTTGAGCTATAAGCCCGGATTGGCCTTACCGCATCCGCAGGCCGTGGGCGCGGAACAGTCCGCTTGGCAGCAACATCGGCTGGTGATCAACGATAGACCTTTAGCCGAATTGATAAGCGAATTGGAGCGCTATCGCTTCGGACGGATATTTCTGGCCGATGCCGCACTTAAAAATCTGCGGGTGACCGGGGTGTTTTCTCTGGATACGCCTGACGAGGCCCTTTCTTCGGTGCGCAAAGCACTGGCCTTGCAAGAAACCCGTATCGGTCCCTGGTGGGTGTTATTGCATCGCTGATATTTTTGCGCGGCAAACCTTCGTGCATATTTCGTCAACCCAGCCCTTGAACATCGTCGCTCACGCGCAGACGGGAACGACGATGCCGCTTTAATTTGTGTACTCCGGAGTTCGAGCGCATAAGTTCAATCCGTTCTTACCGATCCCCTCATTTCGAAATTAATGGTCTGTAGGGTGGATAGGCGAAGCGCATCCACCAAGATTGCCGGATGCGCTTCGCTTATCCAGCCTACGATTTTTTACGCGGTGTTGACTGAATAATTACGTTTTTTGCTAATCAGGAAATTTTTTGTGATCGATTTTTGTGCTGAAACGACTTCTATGTTGAGAAACATTATTTTTCGGACAGGACGGATCTTGAAAGCACGGATTAACGATTTTCGCTATCAGCTTGCAGTCGGCGCATGGCGTCGGCCGGCCATATACCTTTGCTACGCGCTGAACGGCAACCGTGTCGGCGTCGATACCTGGGTATTGATTTGGCTGGCGGCGGCTGGCGGGCAATTGAGCAGCAGCCAGGCGGTTGCCGCGGAATCGGTCCGCCACTTCAATATTCCCGGCCAGTCCTTAAACAATGCCCTGATTCAATTGGCCGCACAAGCTGAGTTAGAGTTGATTTTTTCAGCGGACATGTTGCGTGAGATCGTCAGCCCGGACCTGCAAGGTGACATGTCGGCAGAGCAGGCATTAACACGCTTGTTGCATGACAGCGGCTTTGCTCATCGTTTTATCGATACCGACACGGTGACTTTGGAACGCAGCTTGGAGCAAGCTGCGTCGACCAACACGCCGCCGCCGGTTACCTTGGATGCCATGACCGTAGTGGGCTCAAAAACCGGAGAAGCCGGCACGGGAATCGACGCCGAGTCCATGCTTGCAGATATGCGGACCTATGCTGTCAGTCATATTGTCAGCGCTACCAGAACGGACACGCCGATCAAGCAAATCCCGCAGTCGGTGCATGCGCTGAAACGCACTTTGCTCGACGACCAGCAAACGATCAATCTTAGCGAATCGTTGATCAATGTCAGCGGCGTGGTGCCGCGCAACGTGCTCTACAGTCCGGTTATCGAAGGCACATTGATTCGCGGCTTCCGCTCCGAACAACTGATAGACGGCTTTACCCAGTACTACAACCCCGGCGACCGGGAAAGCACGGTTAATATCGATAGAATCGAGGTGCTGAAAGGCTCCAACGCCTTGCTTTACAGCGGCGGTTCGGGCTCACCAGTGGGTGGGGTGGTGAATCTGCTTTCCAAATTGCCGCAGGCCAAATACTTCGGCGAAGCCGGTTTTAGAATCGGTAGTGATAGCTTTTATCAGCCATTTTTCGATATCAATCAACCGTTAAACGACCATGTTCTGACGCGCATTACCGGCGAATACACCAACGCCAGACATACTGTCGAGATGATCGAAACCCAGCGTTTCAACATCAATCCGGCCCTGACGCTGACCGATAACGACAAAACCCGTTTGACCCTCCAAGCCAAGCTGTCGCGCTGGCAGCAACCGGAGTATCAGGGCTTGCCCGCCACCGGTAGCATTGCCGGGGCTTTTCGTATCCGCCCTGATCTGTTCTTGGGGCCGGCCAATCTGCCCGATAGCCATTCGGATGCCGATGCGGTGTGGGCTGCACTGGACAGGCAAATCAACCGGAGTTGGCGCTTAAACCTGAAGGCGCGCTATGCGCACGCTAAGTTTGACGAGAAAATTCAGACGCTGTTCGGTAGCGACGGCCTGAGCGCGGATCGGCCCTTGTCGCCAACATCTAGCTGGGCCTTGGTCGATGCCGAACTGTTTCAACAACAGCATGAACGTAGCGTACTGGGCAATTTGCAGGGTAAGTTCAAGCTTGGTCCCAGCGAAAACAATTTGTTATTGGGGGCGGACTACAGCCGTTTGCGCGATGCCGGGTTTATCGAAGGCGACTTCGGGCCCTCCGGTTTGGGCGTGGCTACGTTAAATTTGCAGGCACCGGTATTTGACACCCCGTATAGCGTGCCGGGGCCGGGTCTGGAAAATCAGTTCATCGAAAACATCACTTACGGCGCTTACCTCCAGTGGCAAAGCACGCTGTACCGGCATCTGCATGTGCTGTCCGGTCTCAGGCTGGGCAAGGTCGACATCGATTTCAATAATGCGCAAACCGGGGTACACGTTAAAACCGATACGCTGAAATGGTTGCCACGCCTTGGCGGCGTGATTGATCTGAACGACGAAGTGTCCTGGTTTGTTTCCTACAGCGAAGGCATGCGCGGCCAACCCTTTGTGAATTTTGTCGATACGCCGGCCCCGGAATTGTCCAACCATCTGGAAACCGGCCTGAAATTCAATGTTGCGCACCAATTCAGCGGCCAACTGGCGCTGTATCAAATCGAGCGCAGCCAGGTCGCGGTCACCGACAGCAGCGATTTTCAGCGGCGTTCGGTCGCCGCCGGCCAGCAGCGTTCGCGCGGCGTGGAAATCGATCTGCTTTGGCAGCCGTTCGAAGGTTTGAACCTGTTAGCGAACTATGCACACACCGACGCCCGGTTCATGGATGACAAGGCTGCGGTCGCCGCCGGCAATCGCTTAGCCCAAGTCCCGGACGATGCCGGGCGGTTTTGGGCGCACTACCGCTTTCAGCAGGATGCGCTGCAAGGCTGTAGCTTAGGCTTTGGCGTCTATGCCCGTGCCGGGGCTTATGTGTCCAACAACAATCGCTTCAAAACCGCTGCTTATCACAGCTTTGACGCAGCGCTGGCTTACGAAATAGGGCGTTTTACATGGGCGGCCACGGTCAAGAATCTCAGCGATGAGGATTATTTTCAGCCCTACGGCTATTTCGAGGGCCGGGTAGCGCCCGCGCCCGGCCGAGCCGGATTCGTCAGTGTTTCGATCAAGTATTGATGTAGTCCTTATTTATTTACCGCAGGAGTTTTTCAGGAGCACCTCACTCAGGGACTTAGAGTGATGTCGTAGGGAGCGCGACAAACATGCCACATCCGCCGCGAGGCGGAGCCGGAAAGCCACGGGTCTTGGAGATTGAGACAGCCGGGTTACCTTCAAGCTGCATACCGTTAGTTAAGGTTGGCGATTTGAAGATTAACTTTAACCGTAATTTATTAAGGAATAAAAAATGACAATCTTGCACTACAACCGTTCTCAACTGGCGACCGCCGGCCTACTAGCCTTCAGCGCACTAACCGCCGTTTTGGCTCCAGGCACAGCCAGCGCCGCGCAAGTCAGCGGCGATGCGACCATCACCATCAACAATGCTGCCTTTGCGGCGGCATCGGTCAATGTCGGCGCCGGGTATCCGAACGGCTGGATTGTCGCGAAACATTGGGGTGCCAGCGATAATTTACTCGGCATCACCGGTGCAACCACGGGCGGTACTGCGCTGTCGGCAACTGCCAGCACGCCAATGTCATTTGCGGTTAACGCCAATACCACTACCAACAACTATCCGGCTTCCGGCCCCTATGGCCGTACCGAACAAGCCACTACGATGGATGCCGGCAATACCTCGGTCGGTCAAATCGGTCTGAGCGGCGCCTGGTTATTAACCAGTCCCGGCGGCAGCGGCATTTTGACTCCTTACGACTTTAGTCTGGTAAAAACTGCCGGCATCTGGAATATAAAAACCTTCGACACCGGTTTTGGCACTCAAAACTTCTTGAAACTGACCAACGTCGCCGAGTCGGTAAACGGCAATGGCGAATTACTGCTGAGCGGCGATTTGCAATGGACCGGTTTGTGGGCCGGTTTGGTTGGCGCCAATACCAATGCCGTGGTCGGTACTTTTAGCCTGGCGCCGTCCGCTGTGCCGGTGCCTGCGGCAGTCTGGATGTTCGGCAGCGGTCTGCTGGGCTTGCTGGGTGCAAGTCGCAGAAAAGCTTTGGTCGCGGCTTAACTCACAAAGTGGGCTTGGGGCGGTCGCCAAGATTCGCTTCGGGCCCGGACTTTCCGTAATAAATCCCTCTTCGTGCCCGCATGCCGCCGACTGCGGCCGCTTGCGTATTCAGGCAGGGAGAGGGCTTATTCTGACCATCCGCTGATAGGGATTTTATGAAGATCAACAAAAACTGCGGCTATCCCGCTTTGGCCGTGCGGGCGATGCTGGCCATCGGCCTGGGAATGGCCTCAGCAAGTGCTGAGGCCACAATATTGAATGCGTCTTCCGGCGGCACGTTTACGATGAATCTGGACCGCAATGCGCTGGCGCCTTACGCCGGCGGGTATTTTCTGTCGACGTTCTGGGACGCGGCGGCATCGGCTGCCGACAATCCGGCCAATACCGGCGACCATTTGCTTAGCCAGCTCAACAGCACCGAGATTTCCGGGCTTAATCAGGCGTTCGAGCTGACGGCTATCGGCAGCGACCCCAGTCCGCAAGCCAGCCAGCGTTACGTCAAAGCCACATCAACCGATTTTGCCATCGATACCATCATGCTGGCCGGCGTGGCCGGGGCACAAGTGGGCATGACCGGCGTGCAGGGATTTTATGCGCCGAACTGGCCGCCCAGCGGGGCCGGCTTGGTCAACGGCGATTTTTCGCTGCGTTACGATGCCGACCGGCAAACTTTGGGCCGCACCGGCTGGTACTTGGCCAATAACATTTATTTCACGATGGCTGTGTACGACCTAAACAATCTAAGCCTGAACTTTACCAATGCCGAAAACTGGCAGCTGAGCGGCGATTTATTAATGTCTCCGGAAAACGCCGGGATGTTGCAAGGTGTGCAATTGATCGATGTCGGTAATTTCTGCTTGGGCACCGGCGCCTACGCCGGTTGCGGACAGGTGGCGGCGGTGCCGCTGCCCGCTGCTGTCTGGCTATTCGGTAGCGGTTTATTGGCTTTTATCGGCATAGGCCGTAGGCCTTATCTTTCAAGGAGTGTGACATTATGAAAATCAATAATCATCGATTGTCCGGCTGGCTGTTTGCCGTGAAACTAATAGCCGTTTGTAGCGTATTTCCGCTTAGTCAGGCCCACGCCGCGACAGTCAGCGGCGGCGCGCTGATCCTCAATTTAAATCGCGATGCGCTAATCGCCGGTGTCGATCAGGACTTATATCCGGATACGCCAAGCTCGGGCTTTCAAATTTGCTGTCGGCCTTCTCTTTACCTGGAAGAGTTTTACGACGCCTCGGCGGCAGCGAAAACCTTTGTTGAGCTGCGGGATGCTAATACACCGGATTTATACGATCTGGTATCCGATGAAATTCCGGCGACCGGGTTGCAATTTAGCGTCAACGGTCCGGGTGCAATAACCAACCCGGGCGGACGCCAGAACAGAAATACCACTTTCCAGTTCGAACCCGGCAATTTGTTCGGTACTGCCAGCGGTAGCATCGGTCTGGGCGGCGTGATGCGCTTTAGGGTTGACGTCAATCCGCCAAACAATAGAGTGCATTTGGGCGACATGACCCTGGAATACGACCCCACCAAAGAAGCCGCCACACCGGGTCGCTCGGGTTGGGTGATTACCAATCACATCGGTTTCGATGCCGGCGGCTTTGAGCTATTCGATGTGACTACCGCTTTAGTTGGCGACAATTTAACGGTAAACGGCAATCTGGGTTTTGGTTGGGGTTTCGATCATCTGGGCGCCAGTGCCGCGCGTTTGCGCGATACCCGCATCGGTACCTTCAGCTTTCAAACCACAGTGGTGTCGGGAGAGCTGCCGGCGGCGGTGCCGGTGCCGACGGCGGTATGGCTGTTTGCCAGCGGCTTGGTCGGGCTGTTTCTGAATAGCCGTTCTATCAGAAGGGTCGCGTGATGAAGCTAGATGAAGATGCAGGATTGCTTCGGCCCTTAACTGCCGTTCGCCCTGTACCTGGTGAACGGCACCCACCCGTTTTCCGTAAGGTCAGGCTGGTAAAAATTGCGGCAGGCTTAGGCATCGGTTTGACATTGAACACAGCCGTGCAGGCAGGACCTTCCCCCGTGATCAGTTTCGGCGGGTATCGCAGTCATCAGGTCAATGTCGATGCCGACGGCCAAAACATCGTTGGCGATAAAGGCAACGAACCGACGCTGGCCTTTAATCCGCTGAATCCCGCCAATATCGTCGTGGGCTGGCGCAGGTTCGATTCGCCGCCCACGGCCGCCAAACACGGCGGCTATGCCTATAGCTTCGACGGCGGTGCCAGTTGGGCGACCGGCATGCTGCCGGCCTTACCGCAGCAAACCCGCACCGACCCGGTGCTGGAGGTCGATGCCCAGGGCAATTTTTATTACCAGTCCCTGGCGGTATCGGATAGCACGTCGGTATTTAAATCCAGCGACGGTGGCGTGACCTGGTCGGAGCCGGTGTATCAGTTTAAAGGCGACAAGAACTGGCTGGCCATCGATAAAACCGGCGGCCCTAGCGACGGCCATCTCTACAGCACCTGGCGGCGGCCGGCAGACAGTAACCCCGATCCCAACTATGTACCCAAATATTTCATCCGTTCCACGGACGGCGGCTTGAGCTACCAGGAGCCGGACGCGGCATTGCCGGTGGCAAACTTCGGTTTCGGCCGGCTGACTATCGGCCCGGACGGCGAGGTCTATTTATTTGGCGTCGATGAAACGATTTTGTCCGTCAATGCGCTGGGCATCATGCGTAGCGGGCATTATTTCCTGAAATCGATTGATGCCAAAGATCCCGCAGCTTCACCCACCTTTACCGCGCAAAAGGTCGATATGGGCGGCAATAGCATGATGTTCCTGTCGCCGAGCTTGCAGTTGCCCAATCCCTTGGGCGGCGACGGCGATGTGCAAATTGCCGCCGACCAATCGGCTGGGCCATTGCGTGGCAATATTTACTTGATGGCACACGTCACGCCTTACGCTTGGCAAGCGGGCGACGATCCGCAGGATATTCATTTCGTGCGCAGCAGCGACGGCGGCGCCACTTGGTCGGCGCCGGTACGCGTGAATGATGACCCACCTGGCGCCAATGCTTATCAATGGTTTCCTATGCTGAGCGTTGCAGCCAATTCCCGTATTGATGCGATGTGGTACGACACCCGCAACGGCAGCGGCAGCGCGCCGTATCGCTATTCCCAACTTTACTACGCCTACTCTTGGGATGGCGGCGCGACCTGGAGCAAAAACCAGGCGGTCACACCCGTGTTAAATACTCATCTGCCGTATAACGTGGTGAACGGCGAGGAGCGGCAAAGCGACAAAATGGGCGATTACACCCAGTTAGTCTCGGACGCCAACGGCGCGCACATCGCCTATACCGCTACCTACCACGGCGAGCAGGATGTGTATTACTTGAACGTGTTTCCGGATTGCAATAACAACGGCAAGTCGGACGTGTTGGATATTCAAAACCGCGTCAGCAGCGATACCAATTTGAATCATCTACCGGATAGCTGCGAGAACATCACGGTAAAAGGCGATCTGGACGGCGACCGCGATGTCGATCAACTGGATTTGAACGTAGTTCTGGCGGCGCGCAACAAGCCGGCTTCCGGTGTTAATGATCCGCGCGACCTGGATAAAAACGGCGTGATCAATGCGTTGGATGTGCGCAAACTGACTTTGCTTTGCACCCGGCCGCGCTGTGCAGTTTAAGTGGGCTTGACCCAAACGGCCGGTAGTCGATTTCTCCAGCCGGACTTGCGAACCGAGATTATTCCGTCATTCCCGCTTACGCGGGAATCCAGAATGCCGAATATAGGACTAACAACGATGATTAAACAACTAAAAGCCGCAATTGCCGGCATAGCCTTATACGCGGCCAGCGGCGTTGCCGATGCTGCCATTGATTTACATTTTGCGCCGCTTAACCAAACCGCCGACACCATTGAAATTGGCTTGAGCATTTCCGGCTTGGGCGACGCTGCGCTGGGAACGTATGATTTTAATATTCAGTTCGAATCAACACATTTGGCGTTCGCCGGCGTGGCCTTCGGCGACCCGGTGTTGGGCAACGAGTTGGATGTGTTTAATTTGGGTGGAAACAGTGTCGCCGCCGATTTGCTTGCGCCCGGCGTACTGAACCTGTTCGAGTCATCATTGGACGACGCGGCGGATTTACAAGCCCTGCAAGCCGATAGCTTTATGTTGGCGGTGATTCGATTCAATGTGCTGCGCAGCGGTAGCAGCGAGCTTGACTTGTTGATTAACAGTTTGGCGGATGCCGGCGGCGATGGCTTATCGGCAAACACAGCGCAGCTCACCGTCAACCCGGTCGCCGCTGTGCCGTTGCCGGGGATGTTTTGGCCGATGGTGGGTGGGTTTTGGGTGGTGTTTAAGCGGCGTAGGGGTTAGCGAGCATAGGCTATACAACGCATTGCGTAATACAAAGGAAACTCGGAGAATTTCATACAGGTTAATTGCTAAGTTGATATTCGGGTAATATAGCTGCCCTACATTATTACTTATTCCCTGAATCCGTGACTTAAA
>NZ_LUUG01000087.1 GCF_001644035.1 Methylomonas methanica | reverse complement strand
AGCGACAACAGCCTCAGCCAGGTCGCCCATAAGAACGTCGCGACCGTCATCCAACAAAGCCAATACAGCTACGACGGCCTGGGCAGAAGGAAAACCAACCAGGAAATCCTATCCGGCCAAGCCACCCTCGGTTACACCTACAGCTATGACGCGCTGGACCGGCTGACCCAAGTCCAAAACGGCACCACCGCCCAAACTCAAAGCTTCAGCCACGACGTCTACGGCAACCGGGTGCAAAAGCAAATCGGTGTTCCTGCCGGCAGCACCATCGCCTACAAGCTGGATGCGGCCAATCAACTGACCGAAGTCCATCAAACCAATCTGAGCGGCACCCTGCTGGAAGCCTACCTCTACGATCCAGCTGGCCAGCAAATCAAAAAGTGTAGCGGCGGCACGGTCACCCGAGCCAGCGATACCGCTTGCACCGGTAGCACCCAAAACCAATCCCAATACGACAGCTTCAATCGACTCAATCAAGTCCAAGTCAACGCGGTCACCACCGGCAGCTTTAAATACGACGACCAAGGCCGACGTACCCAAAAAACCGAAGGCGCTACCATCACCAACTACCATTACGACGGTAGCTCAATCTACGCCGAATACCCCGGCAGCGGCTGGACCACGGCCAACGCAATCTACGTTCAGGCCGGCACCGACCATCCACTGGCAAGGCTGACCGGCAACGTCAACCTGCCCAGCGCCACGGCGGCTTACTACCATCAGGATGGCATCGGCTCCGTGCTGGCGACCACCAACGCAACAAAAGCGGTCACCGCCACCCAACGCTTCGACGCTTACGGCAGCAAAATCGGCGGCACCGGAACCGTTCCGCTTTACGGCTATACCGGCAGAGAACCGGATGCCAGTGGGCTGACTTACTACCGGGCGAGATATTACGATCCGAACCAAACCCGGTTTACCCAGCGCGACCCGCTGGGCTATGCGGACGGGATTAACCGGTATGCTTACGTTGGCAATAATCCGATTAATTTCAATGATCCGAATGGTTTGTTTGCGAATAGGGTTTCCAACGCCTGGACTGCTGGAGCGAGTTACTACAACACTGCCAGCAATATTGCCAGCCAGATTGGTTGGGGCGGTGCAGGACAATTTGGACTGGATATATTAGCGTCCTCCGAAATACCAGTGGCCTCGCAAGCAGCCGGCGCTATTGGCGCTGTATGGTATGCTTCTCAATGCGACGCTTTCGGCGCTGGATCATCGCTAACTGGAATGATACCGGTTGCTGGCATCGCCGGCGATGCGGCCAGGATGGGTCGCTGGGCTGATAAAGGGATTGATTTAGCTAGGCAGGCTGATAATATTCCGGGGCCAGTGCTCAATGCTGTTCAGAAACAAGGTGGGCGTTATGATGATCTCATAGCAAACGGTGCTCATCGCCATCACATGCCATCAGATCAAGCTAGTCCCCTTGCAAAAGGAGATGGCCCGGCTATAAGAATGGAGCCAGCAGATCATCGGCGAACCGCAAGCTATGGTGGAGGCTCTGGTTCTCCGCAGCAACAATATCGTGATCAGCAACGTTCGTTGATTGATCAAGGAAAATTTGACGATGCTTTTTTGATGGATGTTCAAGATATTCAATCAAAATTTGGGAGCAAATATGATCAAGCGATTCTTGAAGCTATTGACGCTCTTTCAAAATGAGAGGTATTAATGTTGTGGGAAATTAATCCTGGAAAATCAGTTGGTCAGTTACATTTTGGAATGACGCGGGAACAAGTGATTAATTGTCTTGGCAATAGTTATGATGAATTTAGACGAACATCAGTTTCAGAAAATCTAATTACAGCCTACGATAATGAGGGGCTTCATTTAGTATTTAACCAAGAGGGTAAGCTAGAACAAGTTTCCATTTTTTTTCCGAATGAAGCGATTTTAGGTTCAATTCAGCTTCTTGGGAGAGATATAGGAATTATAAATCAGGAGCTAATTGATGGTGGTTTTATCATTGAAACAGTCGACGCTGGTTTGTGGTGTGCGCATGCTAAAATTTTGGTGATTGAGGCTGAGGGGCAAGTAGATGGTGTAGAGGTTCATATTTAAGGTTGATTTACCTTGGAGCCCGTTCCAATTGGCGTAGCAAAATCGGAGGAACCAAGGTCGCCATTCGTCCCATTACGCTATGTTAATGGATCTACGGACGTGATAAAAATATAAAATGTCAATCTTAGAATTTAGCCGTGTTACGGAATTAAATTGGGACTGTTTGTCTGGTCCAGAAGGTCATATTGAAAACCCGGATTGGTTAAAAATAGAAGATCGTATCAAAGCGTTAAATGCACTGGAGCATAGTTGCGTATTCATTTCCGCTAATAACGGGACTTCTTTGACTATAGGTGGAAATCCAAAGCAAGGATTTATCGTTTTTTTTTCTCAAGATGATAAACATAGTTATGTCATGGCACCCGTTGGATCGAGAGCTGGTACTCAAAATTTGGTTATTGGTTTCCAGCCCGGCGATTATTTATGTCGTATATTGGTTTCTTTGGCAACCGCAATCCAAGTAGCTCGTACTTATTTTTTTAAGGCGGAGCGTGATGAGTGCTTTGAGTGGACATATGACGACCAATCAATAGATATTGAATGAGCACGGACCTTTTGATGTAAGGGTACCAGCCGGCATACACGTAAAAAATAGGATTAAAGCGATAACGCGCGCCCAGGATGCAAGGATTTCTTTGTAAGTGAGTAACAACACGAATTTTACCGGCAAAAGTCGTGAATGGCTTACTTTCACGCTTTTCGTAGGCTGCTACGTGCTTTTTGACTACGCTTACTTTAAGATTCCGGTCGACCTGTTTTCCAATGTCATCTATTACCATGGTGTAGTCACGGTCTGCGCGGATGTGCTTAACTGGCTGGCTCCGCTGGAACAGGTATTGGCCAAGCAAAATCATCTGCTTTCCGCCAAAGCCAACCTGGAGATAGTGCGCGGCTGCGACGGTGCCGGGGTGTTATTTTTGGTGGTGTCCGCCGTTTTGGTTTTTCCATCCGGATTAAAGCGGAAGGTGCTGGGTCTGCTACTGGGCACCGGCTTGATCTATGGCCTAAATCTCTTGCGCATTTGCGTGCTGTATTTCGTCATCGCTTACCAACCCGGCTGGTTTCAGCTGATTCATACATATGTGGCACCGACACTGATGGTGATTTTTGGGTGTTTCTATTTTGCCTGGTGGGCATTTGGCTCGACAAATAGACTCCATGAGCCGGCGTGAGCTGTTTGTTCTGACTCTAAAAGGCTTGCTAGCCTGGCTGGCGTTGTCCGGCTTGGTTTTGTATTTTGGGGAGTGGCTGGCAAAAGGGCTGTTCCCGCTGCTTAAGGCGGTCATGATCTCAATGGCTCCGGACCTATCGTCAAGCTTAACCTTACTGAAATCAGCGCAATCACAACTGGATTATTCGATTGAATTGTCAGCCTGGGTGTTGCGGCCCGTTTATTTGAACACCAATCATTTCATTCCGCCTGGCACCGAGTTGAAATCATCGGCTCACTTGCTGCATAGCTTTGTGCCGCTGGTGATTGAAGGATCGATTCTGCTGGTGTGGCCGGTGCAACACTGGCGGCAAAGTTTACTGCTGATCGGATTGGGTTTGCTGACAGCAGTTCTCGTGGTCATGGCGACATTACCGGCACAGCTATTAGGCAAATTGGAAATATCGTTTCAAGACATTGCCGAATCGGGCATCAATCCCCGCCAGATACCCTGGTTCGTGGACTGGATGGTGTTTTGCGAACTGGGCGGTCGCTGGTTGTTGGGTATTGTGGTCGCTTGGCTGTGTATTATGTTACAGCGAGCCATACTTCGGGTTTGATCAACGAACGTCCGCTTTCTAAGAAATTGAACTTGATCGAAAGGATTCACAGAAAAATTTGACTGGCCGGTTTGGGTCGCTATGTTAATCTACACATAGCGACCCCTATGTGTAGTTCCAAACTATGTGTATTTGCAAATTTACCTTGTGGCTCAGCCCTTGGTATCCGTTGCATAAGGCCGAGTGCAACTACACATAATTTCAATGCTTGAAGATGTAGCATCAACTTGCCATCGTTTGGATAACATCGGCTCATTGTTGATTCCAGCACTTTGATACATAGCGATAGTGATGAAACCTCGAATTAGGGTGCCAATGGTTCTCAAATAGCTGCCTGGTTGAGTGGCGCCGGACATGAATCATTGGAATCCCTGATGCCACTGAGTTTTTACTTCAGGGCCACCGGCAAAACTATGTGAAGCTAAGAATTACTCGTATTGGCAAGAACCCAGGTGAACTCTATCTCTGATCCAGGTGGTATTAACAATCTACACATAGTTTGGAACTACACATAGGGGTCGTCACCAGTCGATCAGCATAAGCCCCACTACTCAACCGGCACATAGTTTTGGAAAACGGCTTCCAATATTTGCCATTAATGAGCGCCGAGATTTCCAGGCAACAATTTATACATCGGTTATACCCAAGTGAGACTTTGCTTCGGACAATACCTGTTCATATGCTGCTTGAGCTAGCGTATTCGCGCTTTCGACGTAATCGGCGGTGCAAATGGCGCCGAAGTTTGCTAGGTCCCAATGCTGTATGAATAGTTCGCTTAGTGACTTGACTGCCAGTGGCGACAAAAATACTGCAGCAGGCCCTACGAGCTTGCGCAATTCAATGTATGCCATGGATGCTTCGGTATTGAGTTTATTGAAGCGCTCTCCATGGGCGTGATCTGGTACGTGTTCGCTGCCAGGTTCAATGAAGTAATCGGAGAGATCGCCAAGCGCAGTTTTGAAATTATGGAGCTCTGTCAATAATTTGCTGTAGTACTGCTCCCTTGCAGACCACTGTTGCTGCGAGCGCCATGCCTGCCCGTATAGCTGTTGCTTGATTTCTTCGGTGTCTTGAGTGGTGGTTTTCAGTTGCTCTCGAATGGCCGCAAAATTCTCAAGCATGGCACGGTCCTCGCCTTGCTTGCGAAGATATGCTCCGAGAAATGCGCCTAGCCCAGCCAAAACTACAGACAAAACGGCGCCAAGAAATACATTGCTCGATAGTTGGCTCAGCAGTGCTATGAGTTCGCTAGGTAGTTCAGAAGTGCTCATTGTCTGCGTTGCCTAACGTCTGGCATGAGGCACGATGTCAAGCGTCGCCTCGATGGCCTTGTTGTGCCCCGCTCATTGAGGACAAGTGTTTCTTCAACCAATAGCTTAGCACAGCGAAGAAGTCGTCCTTTGCATACTTCTCGATCTCAGGTTCATGACCGCATCGCGGGAACTCGTGATACTCCAAATGAGGTATATAACGCTTCAGGGTGTCCCGGATCATTGTTCCCGGATGGGGATCGTCGGCACCATGTAGCATGATCGCCGGAACCTTCACGGAAGAAAATGACTGCGGGTAGATGCCAGCCTCTTGGCACCGCACCATGTCTTGCCAAGTCTCTGTATGCCCATGCATGTCGAACGGTTCGGACTCCGAGGGTTCCTTGTCAGCAGCAAGCGATTCATAGGCGTCGGTCATGTCGTGCCATTTCATCATCTGCGCACCGACGTCTAGTTGCAGGTCTGCCTTATGCTCGGGGTGCATGGAGATGTACTCAGCAATTTTCTGAGTCCGTCTCTGGACGATGGCATTACGCGATGCCTTGTCAAATGTTCCACAACCAACGAGAACGATGGCGTTGATACTGTCTGGGTGTTCTGCCGCGTAGGCCAAGGCAAGCATAGCGCCCCATGACGAACCAACAAGGGCGGGCTTCTGACGATTGAAGCGCGAGAGGATTAGGTTGTGTAGATCCTCAATATGGATTGCGACAGTCAGCGGTCTATCACCGCTTGACCGTTGCCACGGCTCGACTACCCGGAACTCCTTGGACAAACCCTGAGCCAGTTGTACGGCGCTACCAAACGCGGCGGGCCCTCCTGCAGTGTGATCACTGAGGGGCCGTGATCGCCGTGGAAGCGAATACGGCGGCCTTCCTCCCATCCTGGTTGCTTCATCATCTTCGATTAGACCTCATTTTGTGATCTTCGCCTTTTCCGTTGCCGCGACTAGACCCTTCAAGAATCTGATGCCTTTTTCTAACTCTTCCCGCTTTACCTTGTGAGGCTCGGCACTTGAATGAGCTGCCGTGTTCGCTTTATGGGCAGCGTCCCCGCGCTTCGCAATCAGCGCATCCAGGGCCTTCTTTGAGGTGCTGCTATCGTAGTTGTCCCAGACCCAATCCTTCGTAATGTCTGTGTCGAAATACTCGATAAAAATGCGCCGAGTACGCTCCGAATTCGGATTGAAGAACCGCTTGAGGTCTTCTTCGAGGCGCCGTCGGACAAATTTCCCAATCGGGCTGCCATCGACTGCTTGGAGCCAAGTGTCGATTTCGGAATGAATTCTATCCTTGACGTACGTTTCCCAGGCAGCAAGTGCCATTACCAAGCCGGCCCGTTTTAGAACTTCCCCATTGTGGCCGTTTGAGGCGGATTTCTCCGCATCATATCGGGCGAGGAGCTGCTCGGCATCTCTAATGGCTCTTTCGAATGCGTCGAATGCTTTGGTCATGGTTGGTAATGAAGTTTCACAACGAATCAGATAAGAAACCTTATAACTGCGATAGCTAAAATGGCCGGTAACGGCCAAACCGCCGCCATTGAATCACCAATAACGAGAGTCCGCAACGGGTCGTTGTTGCACTTTCATAAAAATTAACGATCAATCAGTAGTCGCCCGCAACGCGTGATTCGATCGAAACTAAACACATGCTCTCGAGGGCTTTCATAACACCGCCCCACCAACCTTCGCCGATAATCCGGTTCGCCTTTTTCAAGATAAACGGTGGCGCCACAAATTGGGCATGCCGCTGAATACCGAACCAACCGCACCACTCGTAAATCCCCGTCACGAAGCAACTCGAACTGAGCTGATTGCTCATGAATTTTTATGAACAATTCATGTGCCAAAACAATTCGATCATCGAACAACAATATCCAAGGCTTGATGATAGTTACCCAAGCACCATAAGGAATGACAAAAACACTTATCAATAATGTCAAATCGCGCGTTGTCACGGACCTGGGTACCGATAACGATAGCCATCCACCATAGGCAATTAACACAGCGAGTCCGCCAATTGTCAGCAACCAACCTAATACAACCCATACATGCCACCGACGCAATTCGATTTGTCCGTTCCGAAACAACCACCTCACTATCCAACTAGGTTGTACCTCACCCAATTCAGTCATCTGATAGTTGGCTTTCAACTCGGCTGCGATGCTGTTGTCTACCCAATCCTTATCGATAGCGCTATCATCTTCCATGACTTCTGGTACCCGCTCGGCTTTGATATAAAACGTGGTGAGTTTTCCCGGACCGCCCTTTGTACTTTTTCGTTCCGGTTTCGGGTAATGCGGTAGCCCGCGTTTACGAGCAAACTCTATAATTTGCCCCTCGCGAGTTTCGCAATATTTTTTCAAGAAACCCGGCCAATCAATCCACTTTTTCGGATCCGTACTTCCTATCGAGTCTCCAACGGCAGCGACGATTTCTTCGGCTGTGAACCGTCGCTTCGACTCATCGAAATCCGCTTTCTTTAACGATTCATGAGCTAACGCACGCAATATGCGGTGACCTTTTTCATCGCTTGTTTCGCTGTCCAGCCAATCAATCAGGCATTGGATTACCTCACGCATAAACCACCCCAAACCAGGTAACCGGTAGTTGCAGTCTGGTTTGCGCTTTGTCGATTCATAACAATGTCCTCCATAACAATTCAAGGTTTGGGTAATACCGAAATGATTTTTAACTATTTGAATTTAATTGGCGTACCAGAAAAAGCACATTCCGCAACAGCAAGCAACGCTGGAAGCCGGAGCGAAAGCAGAGAAGTATCGAAATCATTAAATGGTTTCATGTACGCGTTTCGCGTTTCCGCATTCATCCGGCGGTCAAAGTCCAAGAAAAGAACGTTACGACCATTAATCAATAACAGCTTCAATGCAGAACTATCAAGGCTTCCAGAGGTTTGTGACCCAAAA
Source organism: Methylomonas methanica (assembly GCF_001644035.1). Lineage (GTDB taxonomy): Bacteria > Pseudomonadota > Gammaproteobacteria > Methylococcales > Methylomonadaceae > Methylomonas > Methylomonas methanica_A. The sequence continues at coordinate 18,004 of NZ_LUUG01000087.1, read as the reverse complement.
CAGGTCACCTTGCGAACGGGACTTTTCTGCTTTGACCTCCTAGCATACCGACAACAGCCATTAATCAACTATGAGGCGTCTATGTCAACACTGGATGAAGATCTTTCCCGGTTAAATTTCGAATATCTCATGCTAGCCAGGGAATGTGCTCGCAGCAACCCGGCAGAAACAGCATGGCGATTTGGCTTAAATAAAATCCATATAGAAAAACTCGCAGACATGTCGCTGGAGCAACTTCGGGATCAAGCTGAAAGTAGCAGAGCGGTTATTCAGCTGCTGCCGATCTTCGTTCCAAGTGGCGTTTCCATGGGCGCCTACGTGGATTTACTTCAACCCTTGGTTTCGGAACGGACCGATGAAAACAGTGCCATTTAAAAAAGCCTCAAATTTCGCCAACCACTTGGTTTTAGCTGAGCAATTGATCCAGCTTGGCGCTCGCCCTCCTATTGTGAGTCAACTTTGTCGATTGTCTCGGCAGCAGAGTATCGACTTGTATAAATCAGTAAAAGGATGCCCACCCAAACAAGGCATGCTTCCTCATGATCACCAATGGGTTATTCAGTCCACCTGCCGTAATATTCACGCGTCGCTATTTTTAGGCATTCTCGATGATATTCGGCGGCGATTATCAATTCAGCAATCTTCAGCACAGGTATTGGTTGACGCCTATAGCATTTATAAAAACATCGCATCAAACATATTCATCGAGCCTAAAGGAATATCTCTTGGAGCAAAACAGTTCTCGTTAGACATAAACAGAGCATGGTCTTTAATCAGCATGCTCTTGGCCGGCGATTTGATATTCACTGTTTGCGCATGTTGCAGAGCACGCTTTCTCAGCATGATTCACCCTAATGCAACCTTTAGCCAGTGCCCAATCTGCACTGTTTGGACTGATCGTTCGGGACGACGACGCTGGGTTTCTGCAAAGTCCAAAAAACCGATTTGATTACATCACTCAGCCTGGAGATCATCCATACGCTACTAAGGAGAAGTCGCATGCATATTGCTGTCATTACAACCACTGAATCCCAAATACCTCAGCCCGTTCATGGCAAAAATCTGGCTCGGCTCGCACGCGAGTGCTTTGCCAATCAGCAGATATTGACCATTGATTTTAAGGACGTCAAGACAATTACCCAGGGATTCTTTCAGGAATTATTTTTTCCTTTGATTACTGAGTTTGGCGCCGATTATTTGAAATCGAAACTTATAGTCATTAACTTGAGTGACACAAATAAAATCCAAATGCAATCTGCATTCAAAAGCTTGGACGACTATTTCGATAAACTGTCATCGATCAATCACCAAGGGTGCGACGAAGAGATTTACACGATAAATCAAACTTGGTTGATCAAGGCCAGAGAAATCGCGCGGGAAAATGCAGTATTGACAGAGTTAGTGCTGGGGATAACGGATGACACCATGCGAACAGCACTCGGTCATTTGTCCTTGGAGGACATTCAGTTCATCGCTCGCTCCAATTGGCTTTGCTTCACTCCTCGGTTTTCCAGTCAGTTCCTGATGAACATAAATAAGGAACAACCGCCGATAGTGGAGGCCATGCTCGGTTTAACCGGTTCTATATGCTGAGAGGGTGGTCTATGCTGAAAAAATATCAACAGCAAACGTTAGCCATTGAATTGCTGAAACGCCATGCCAGGGTGAAAATCGTGCATCAAGTGACCGGCATTCCCATCAAGCCATTAAGGCAAACCTATCGACAATTGCATGGACGTTCGCCTAGTCCAGGTTCAATCAAGTTTTCAACACGCGGGTTGACTGGAAGTAGACGCAAATATAAAGACGTTACGCTGTTTGCGGTTTGCTATCGGGTGGCCGCGAGTAAGTTGGCCGATGATCAAATTCAAGCAGTGATAACCGCCTTTGATGCCTATAAACATTCCTACCCATTCGGAAACCTTGATTTTTCAGCGGCGTGGGTTGTGTCTGAGGACATCAAGGATAAAAAAGTGCAGGTCTCAATATGTCCACATTGTCGTGCTTGGGTACTGTTGAATGCAAGAGAAGACCTGGTTGAACGATGTGGCGTATGTAACAACTATTTGTAATCAGGTTATCCAGTGAATATTGAATCCGAGCAAAATTCGACGGCAAAAGAAAAGGAATTCCTGAAAATTAACGACATGGTTGAAAAATTGGGCGTGACTCGGACCCAATTTTGGCGAATGAGGAAGGCAGGTGAGGTTCCTCCACCGGTAATTCGAAATCCACAAATGTGGCTTGCAAGCCAAATTAAAGAATTTTATGAAAGGAGGGTAAAAAAAGAAGATGTCGGAACACTTTGATGCGTTACAACTGCATTCAAACCTTATTTGTCGTTTGGTGCCGTATATTTTTCGATCAAACACGAAATTTTTTTCGGATTTGAGTGAAAAACAAAGTGACCATAAAAGTGACCACGCAATAAAAAAGGGCTTAGACATTTCTGTCTAAGCCCTTGATTTATTTGGCTCCCCCGGACGGGCTCGAACCGCCGACCTAGTGATTAACAGTCACCCGCTCTACCGACTGAGCTACAGGGGATTAATATTTTGCTGTCTCGATATGGCGCGCCCGGAGAGATTCGAACTCCCGACCGCTCGGTTCGTAGCCGAGTACTCTATCCAGCTGAGCTACGGGCGCTTATCTGAGCCGCTTATTATCTTTCTTTATCTAACCTATGTCAAGGTTTTATTTAGTGGCGGAGAGAGAGGGATTCGAACCCTCGATGCGCTTTTGGCACATACTCCCTTAGCAGGGGAGCGCCTTCGGCCTCTCGGCCATCTCTCCTATAACTTACTCAGCCCTCCGTACTCCCTGCTTCGGACTGCTCTTTTTTAATTCTCTCGTAGATTTCTTCCCTATGAACGGATATATCTTTTGGTGCATTTACGCCAATTCTAACTTGATTTCCTTTTACCCCGAGAACTGTAACAGTCACATCGTCACCAATCATCAAGGTCTCTCCTACTCTACGAGTCAAGATAAGCATACTATCTCCCTACACTATTAATGCGCTTTGTTACTGCAACATACTCGAACCGACGATTATATCCGTTTTTGAGAAAAAATAAAGATATATTTGGAATAGCCGTTAAGGAAAAGCATACTGGATAACAAACATTGGCCGAAATCATGACAATTTAAATTATGAGGCAGCAATTTGTTTCGCAATTCCGCATGACCATGCTTAACGGCTACTGCATCAGGATAGACAAATTCGTCTGTTTTTCTGAGCTATCCCTTAGACAGCCATTCATGGCGCATTGTATCCAGACTCTGCATCAATTCGTCTAATGCTTTAACCGATTCTTTATGTAAAGGATGAGCATGATTGTGAACCGGGTGCTTAGTATCGTTCATTAGTTCATCAATGAAACGCTCTGCCTCCATAATATCTTGTGGAAGCGAATCTGATTTTTCGGCCATCTGAATAACAAACAGGTTTATAGTAATTTGCGCATAAAAAAGCCCACAATTAAGTGGGCTTCGTCCGGTGTTATTTTTATGTTTTTTGGACGCCTGATATCTGTGATAGCAGGTTAATAGCTTGCGCTTTTATTATTGTTGTACCGTTACACGGTCGCATTCCCCCCCCCCAATAGATACGAAGCTTTTCGGCTCGTATTGACCTAAGTCAAGGTGGAGGCATTCTAGTGCACTTAAATCGCTTTGTCCAGAAAAAGTGCGACGATTTGCCGCAATCTTAAACTAACGAAATATAATGGCAAATAGTCAGCAAGAAAGGCTTCATCGCAATCTCCAAATACAAATAGAGGTACGAATTGAAGTTCTGATTCTCTGCCAGGCTGAACCGGGAGATGCCCGATCCGCGCGCCGAATAAGTATTCCTGCACTGTCGAATCCGGATGATCTCAAAAAAGCCATAGAGAACATGGACAAAGTACCCACTGAGCGGCCGAGTTCCGCAACTGAATAGCAATCGGGTTTCAGGAATTTCATTGTCAACCTTGGCTACAGCCGAGTAACAAGTGAAACGGCATGTTTACAAAGCACTTTCTGACCCGATCTTACACTTTTGCAAAGCCACGTCGCCAGTCTCGGTAAGCCTCCCCGGCATGTCGTCCTTGAGCGCCACACCCGAAAAACCGCACCGCAAGGCCTGCTCGCTCAAGTAAGCCATTTTGATTGCGGCGGCGCTAAAAGACAGACCCGCGGGCGGGCGAATATTGGAGATGCAGTTGCGTTCGGCATCGGTATTGCCTGGTTTGGGTGCGTAGGTTAAATACATACCCAAACTATCGGCGGCACTGAGACCCGGCCGCTCGCCGACGATAATCACCGCCAGCCGCGCGTTCAGCAATGCGCCAATTTCATCCGCCAAGGCTACTCGAGCGTTAGCTACCAGACAAATCGGCCCTATCCGCAATCCACGCTCTGTATATACGGCAAGCACCGTTTGCAGCAAGGCCAAACCATGCGCGTCCACGGCGGTGGACGACAAACCGTTACTGACAATCAAGGCAATGTCTATGATTTGGCTTGCCCGCGTTGCGAGTGATTCACGACTGGATTGCGCGAGGCGGCGCCCAAGATCAGGACGTTGTAGATACTGCTCGCGACTAACAACCGGCGTCGCCAAGATCAATGATTCCAGTCCCAGTTTGTCCACGCCCCCAGCAAAGCTCGCCACATCCCAGGCTTGATTTACCGCATCCCGCGCGCGGGCATGAGCCAGTTGAAAATCAAGGAGCGCGCTAGTCGGTAAGCTGCACCCGGCCCGGCCCTGCGCAATTCTGGCTTGGGTAAATTGCCGTAATGTAAACCACTGATCGTTCATGAATAAGCCCTCGGCAAACCATGAAAGTTGCTCAGCAACGGCGTGGCGTTGCGCGCATCGGCCAAGCGGTTATGACCGTCGAATATACCCATTCGCTCTAGCCAGGCCTCGAATTCCGGCGCCGGCCGCAAGCCCAATACTTGCCGCAGATACAAGGCATCGTGAAACGAGGTACTTTGGTAAGCCAGCATTACGTCGTCGGCACCGGGTATGCCCATGATGAAATTGCAACCGGCCACACCCAGCAGCGTCAGCAGTGTATCCATATCGTTCTGGTCCGCTTCAGCATGGTTGGTGTAACAAATGTCGCAGCCCATCGGCACACCGAGCAGCTTGCCGCAAAAATGATCCTCCAGACCGGCACGAATGATTTGCTTGCCGTCGTATAAATATTCCGGACCGATGAAGCCGACCACGGTATTGACCAGCAGCGGGTCGAACTCCCTGGCCACCGCATACGCCCGCGCTTCGCAAGTTTGCGCGTCGATGCCGTGATGGGCATTGGCCGACAAGGCGCTGCCCTGCCCGGTTTCGAAATACATCAACTGCTGGCCGACACTGCCGCGCCCCAAACTTTCGGCCATGGACTTAGCTTCGTGGAGCATTGCCAGATCGACGCCAAAACTGCGATTCGCCGCTTCGGTGCCGGCGATGGATTGAAATACCAAGTCCACTGGTGCGCCGCGCTTCATCAGTTCCATACTGGTAGTAACGTGAGCCAACACGCAAGACTGGGTAGGAATTTGTTGCTGAACGATAATCTCGTCGAGCAAGTTCAGCAGCGTGTAGACGTTGTCTAGATTGTCGGTGGCCGGGTTGATGCCGATCACCGCGTCGCCGCTGCCGTAGAGTAATCCGTCCAGGATGCTGGCGGCGATGCTGCGCGGGTCGTCGGTCGGATGATTGGGTTGCAGGCGGGTGGATAAGCGGCCCGGCAAGCCAATGGTATTGCGAAAGCGGGTAACGACCCGGCAACGCCGAGCGACAGCAATCAGATCCTGATTGCGCATGATCTTGCTGACGGCTGCGGCCATTTCCGGCATCAGCCCCGCCGAGATTGCCGCCAAGTCGCTATCGTCAGTTAACAACCAGTCGCGAAACTCGCCGACACTCAAGTTCGCAATCGGGGAAAATGCCGCGGCATCGTGCTGATCCAAAATCAATCGGGAAACTTCATCCAGCTCAGGCGCGATCAAAGGCTCTTCGACGAACTGGCGCAAGGGTACGTCGGCCAACACTTGCTGAGCCACTGCGCGTTCGACTTCGGAAGCCGCCGCCAAACCGGCCAATTCATCCGCCGACCGGCGTGGTGAAGCCTTGGCCAGCAAGGTACGCAAATCGCGAAAATCAAAGCTTTTGCCCTTTACAGTTGCGGAATAATTCATTAGCCAGACAGGTTATGATGGGATAAACGCCGAGAATACGACAAGTTTGTGACCATTATGTGACGCGACAAACACCCTGCCCTCAAGTCACTACCCTGCAATATTTGGCTGATACTCTAGTAATAACTAGCGATGCCAAGCCGAATGAATTCGGCCCTACTAAGCCGTTTAAGCCAGGATTTGGCGTTATTGTCTAGCGGCTTGCAGCTTGCAAACATCCTTAAGGTGACGCAGATGACCACCCGATATCTCAAGCAATCCAACCGTTTCATAATATTCATAATTTTGACATTGTCGCTGAGCCTGCGCTCCGCCACAGTGTCCGCCGAACCTCCACTTAGCGCCGATGTCTTAATCGTCGGTGCCGGCCTATCGGGTTTAAGTGCAGCGTATCATTTGAAAAAGGCCGGTAAAACCGCCCTGATTCTGGAAATGAGTCCGCATATCGGCGGCCGCATCCGCACGGCGTCTTATCCGGGCGGCGCGCATGCCGAAGTGGGTCTGGAAGAGTTTTGGGAAAATAACCCGGCTATCGAAATTTTTAAAGACCTGAAAATTCCGATGGAAACGGCGTACAGCAGTTTTTCCAGTTTCTATTACCAGGGCAAGCTCTATCCTTTCACCCAAGACTCCAATCCGGAGTTTCTGCGCTCCGTGCTGGATACCGACGAACTGCAAGCCTATAAACTCTGGGACGCCAAAATGGCCGAGCTTTATCGGCAATTGCAGCAGCGCCCCTTACCGGACGAGTTGCTGGCATTAATGGAAACGTCCTTCGCCGACTGGATCAAAAACACCAGTGGCCTGTCCCCCAAAGCCCAGGAGCTGGTGCGCATCGAAACCGAACCGGAATACGCCACCTCCTGGCAGAAAATCAGCGCACTGGACGGCATTGCCGAATGGCATTACTTTTCCGGCAACGGCTTGGCGCCGCGTCATGTGGTCGGCGGCAATCAGCGCGCCGCGCAAGCGCTGGCAATATTTATCGGCAAGGATCGAATTCGGCTCAATCAACTGGTCACCCATATCAAATCCACCGACAGTGGCGTGGAAGTAACGGCGACCGACCAAGGCAACTTCAAGCAACAGATTTTCCGCGCCAAATACGTGATCACCGCGATTCCGTTGTTCCGGCTTAACGACATCCAATTTACTCCGGAGCTTAGCGCCGAGCGTAAACAAGCGATCCAAACCCAATCCGCCGGCGCTTACTTTACCGCCCACGTGAGGGTCGACAACGCCGCCGGCAGTTTTTGGACTTACGACGGCGAAAGCGTCTTGCCGATTATGACCGACAGTCCTTTGGGGGTGATTTACGGAGGCGAATCCAAACCCGGCGGAGATGCGCTGTTGAATTTATTGGTCAGCGGCGCGGATGCGGAGCGCTTTAACTCGCGGATTAGCGATCCGGACCAGATTCAAGAAGCGCTGTTAACCGCGTTTGATAAACATTGGCCGGGCTTTCGGCAGTCGGTCAAGCAAATGAGTTTTTACCGCTACCATCCGCGCGCCATCGCCTCCTGGCCGGTCGGCCGGTCGCGTTTCGATGCGCTGTCCGAGTCACTAAGAAAGCCGCAAGGCCGCGTCTATTTTGCCGGAGATTTTACCGAAGATACCCACTCGAACGGCGCCAGCCAGTCCGCATTGCGGGTGGTTAAGGATATTTTGCAGAGAAGCGATTAAATCAACCCTTAATACCGTGCGCCTTTGTGCCCAGTGTGTACTGGGCCTATTTTAGAGCAGCAGTATCGTGCTTCAACACGCCACGTCCGGGCTAGATACCAACAACACATACTGCCGGGCCATAATTGTTGTCGAATCGAGTTATTAGCCAAATCAAATACTTGAATTAAAAATCGCCTTCTTAAAAAGCAGCGGCAAGCTTGCCTTGCCGCCAAAAGAGTAAGGCCACGTCCCTGTGTTGACTTTTAATAAATTAAGCTTTGCGCCGAATACCCAAAAAGCCTAACAACGCGGAACCGAACAACCAGACTGCGCCAGGCACTGGCACGGCGGCTACCGCAGTGCCTGATACCGTTACCATGTCGAAACGCCAGGTGCCGGCAGTGCCATAAGTGCCGGTTGGAGAAGATGCCGCGTATGCACTAGTTGCGGGTGCGAAAGCGGCCAAGACGCGAAAACCGAAATTAGCATTGTTGGCTACGCCGGCGACGCTGCTTAAATCTACTGATCGGCCATTGAACCAAGTATCACCTGTTGCACCGCTAAACAAAGAAAAGTCGGTCCAGCTGCTGCCGTCAGTGGTGTATTGCACTTGCTCGTATTTAGAGGAGGTATTGCTGTGGCGTAAGTCGTAGCTGATCTGAATGTTATCGAAACCCACCGTGCTGACCAGATACTGCGTACCGCGAGTTTTATTGCTTGCACCTTGAGCCGCATAACTGCTTGTATTCCAACCGCTATCATCACCTGTCGCTGGGTCGGATGAACCGCCGCTGGCATCGCCACTGGCAAAAGTTGCCGTGGTGCCAAGCAGCGAAGCCGCGCCGCTGCCAATGTTAGGAGAAGTTGAACCGGTGCCGGTGGCAGCATCAGCAGGATTGGAGTTGAAATTCCATTGCGTAATTACAGCCGCTTCCGCGCCGGCGCTTACAGATAAAGCCACCAGCACGGCGGCCATCATCATTTTTTTGTTCATGTTTGGATTCTCTTAATTATTCGTGGTCAAGAAGAAATTTTCCGGGCTGCTTGTCTAGTCCGTAAGGCTACCCATCACAAAAAAGCCCGACATAAAGCCGGGCTTTTTATCAATCTAAAGCGGGAACAGCCCCTGCTCCCTTAAGCAATTAGGCTTTGCGGCGGCGCAGGCCGATCATGCCGGCAATTGCGGAACCGAACAACCAAACCGCGCCAGGTACTGGTACCGCGTTGATTTGCATCGTGCGATCATTACCACTGCTTGGGTGTTGAATGTTGACATAGGCAACGTTTGGATTGAATTTATCAAAGTACAAGCCGGTAAACTCGGAGCCTTGGGTACCGTTTGATGCCCAACGCGCCAAGCCTTCACCTGCATCCAACAAATCACCGTCATTGTTCAAGTCTTTAGCAAACCAGATGTCGTCATCAACACCACCGTTGCGGTCTTCGATGATATAAATATTGCCTTCCGCATCGACAGCAAGATTATCCGGGTTTCTGAAACCAGTACCGGCAGCATTACCAGTCGCCAAATCTGTAGTGGCTTGGCTAGCAAACAACTTGATATTGTTGTTGGCTAAGTTCAGCGAAAATACTTTGTTATTAGTTGTGGTAGCCACATACAACAATTGATCGCCGTTATCCAAGGTGTGAATTTCCAAATCTTCAGGGCGATCAAAGTTGGTACCTAGGAAAGCTGAGACATTTGGCGTAGCACGACCATCCAACACAGTCATACCATTTGGATCAGTTTTGACTACAGTGCCAGCCAAAGCGTTACCGGCCAAGTCGGTCAAATCGATCCAGCTGTATGCGCCCTCTGCTTCTTGCACAGTACCATCGCCGACGCGCAATACGGAAGTCAAACCTGCACCGAAGAAGTCGTCACCGTTAGTGGCATTAGGATTAGCGGAAGTAAACTTGAAGATATGACTATCGTCGCGTTCGTCGATGAAATAAAAATTGTTCGCTGCGTCGAACGCCAAACCTTCATGAGAAACACGAATGTCTGCAGGACCGATTTTACGTTGTACGAAGTTGCCACCGTTTACACCGGCAGTGGTAGGGTTAGTGACTTCGAACAAACGACCATAAGGTGAAGCGGCTTGAGCTGGATCGCTCCAAGACTCTTCAGCTGTCAAATAAGTACCCCAAGGTGTCCAACGCGATGCATCACCGGCTACAAAGCCCAGCGTTCCTGGCGCCACTATAGTGGTGGTGCGAGTATTGTAATTGGAATCATGCAAATCGATACGTTGCACGCCACCGGTACCTGTTTCGTAAGGCATGAACAAATAACGTCCCGCGTCTGGGCCGGTTTCGTTTGCTGTGATCATGTCCCAGTTACCGCTGTCGCCTTGGCCTTGCGCCAAATGAGTAGTGCGATCAGCGATGGAAACTTGAGTAAAGTTTGGGCTGGACAAAGTGATTGGCGTTGCTTCGCCAGCGCTACCGACAGGGATTGGGCCAGCCGAGCTTGTCAGCGGAGTGAAATTGTCAAACAGCGTATCTGCCGCTTGAGCGGTCAAAGGCGAAACAACAGAGGTAACTGCCGCAGCGATCAATGTTAATTTAAAAGCTTTCATAAATAGTCATTCCTAAAGCAAAGTCGGTTAATTGTTTTTGGTCTTCCGCAAAAATCTGCCTCACAGAATTTGCAGAAAGAATGTTAACCAGCGCTCAAGAAATTAAAGTTGCAGTTCTGTTAAGTTTTCGTGACATGTAATACGCTGCTAGTACCCAACTTGCCGCGACTAAAATCGTCTTGCCTAACCTCCCAGTCATTCCTGCTTAGCGGATATAGAATCCCCGGCATCCCTGTCGATAAAAGCCATGCCAATCGGTGACTCAGTATGGCAATTAGGCTCCAAGATGCTCGAGAGCGGATATTTACGGTCCGCCCCCCTACCAAAAGCTTGGCGTAACGAGTCGGAACGGACAAAAATTGAATATTTACTTCGACATGACCCAAGAAACCTTGGCAAGTTGGCATGTGCAGAATGGCACATCATTGAATATTTCCTGAATACGGAATTGTTTCTGTAACACCGAGAGACACTCCCCGTGAGGAAAGCATCAACTGGAGAGCCGCGTGTGGGAAAACCGCGCACACGGTTCGGACTGTGGGGGAGATTTAACGACTTTCCTTCCCGCTATCGGCCACAGGGAATTTAAGGGCTGGGTTAATAATTTGTCGCCTGGGTCTTTTACCGAGCACACAGATGATTTCGACAAATAAAAAAGGCCTAGGTGAAAAACACCTAAGCCTTTGATAAATATGGAGCTGGCGATGGGACTCGAACCCGCGACCGGCTGATTACAAATCAGCTGCTCTACCAACTGAGCTACACCAGCAAATTATTCGCGCATTATACCTGTAATTTCGAACTTTTCCAGCACTAAGTTTAGTTAGCTCGTCGAATTGCTGTCACACCCCTTGAATACTGCTCAGCATACTTCCAATGTAATTGAGCGTTTCATGCAGAAAAACAATTAGCTCATCCAGTTTAACTTGCACAAACACCAAAAAATGACTGTGGTTGAAGTTTTGATCTTTGTAAAAACTCAAACCATTGTTAATGGTATTGCCCCCCATCAACAACATGATGAATGCCGCAGCCTTAAGCATTAAACCGCGCAGTTTCACACTCATTTTGCCGAAGGCGACGCTGATAAACAGCATCATCGGCAAAGTACCGGCGCCAAATGCCAGCATCAACGCTCCGCCTTCCAGTACGGTTGAGGCTGTGGTGGCTTTTACAGCCATCGCAAATGTCAGCATGCATGGCATCAAACCGTTCAATAGGCCAGCGATAACTGAACCTAGCAGTGGTCCCTTTTGATTGGCTGCGGCATAGCCTTTGCGTAACACCTGCATTGGAATCAAGCGTATCGAGCCTTGCCAGGGTATCCAGCCCAATACGCCCAGTGCCAACACAATTACGACCGCACCCATCAACATTTGCAAGATACTTTGGATCTTGCCGAACAAGCCGCTGGAAACCAGCACCACGCCCAATGAAGCAGCCAATACGCCGATCAAGGTATACACGGAAATTCGGGCGGCTTGATAGGCAATATACGGTAGATAACTGCGGCTTTTCCCGGCCCGCATGAAGTAACCGGACACCAGCGCCCCACACATCCCCAGGCAGTGCCCGCTGCCCAAGAATCCGGCCACAAAAGCCAGGGAATAATCAAATCCCGTGGCCGCAGCCATTTCGGTCATGCCGTGCATGGCATGATCCATACCTTCCATATTGTGTTCCATTTATTTGTTCAATCGAAGTGAGTTGACGATGACGGACACAGAACTCAAAGCCATCGCTGCGGAAGCAATCATCGGATTGAGCTTGCCCAGCGCCGCTACCGGGATGGCGATGGTGTTATAGCCAAACGCCCAAAATAGATTTTGTTTGATGACGCGGATGGTAAACGCGCTAAGTTCGATAGTATCGGTGACCTTACCGATATCGCCTTGCACCAGGGTCAGATCGGCGGATTCGATGGCAATATCGGTACCGCTGCCGACTGCAAAACCAACATTGGCTGCCGCCAGCGCAGGCGCATCGTTGATGCCGTCACCTATCATGCCGACGTTGTGTCCTTCGTCCTGCAACTGCCGAATAATTTGCAGTTTTTGCTCGGGTTTGGCGTTAGCAACCACATCGGCTATGCCGACTTTATCCGCGATGTAATAAGCAGTTCTCTCGGTGTCGCCGGTTACCATCATGGTTTTGATACCCAATTCGTGCAAACGCGTAATTGCTGCAGCAGCTTCCGGGCGCGGATTATCGGCAATCGCGAATATGGCGGCTTCCTTGCCGTTGATCGCCATATAAACCGGGGTTTGCCCTTGATCGGCAAAATTGTCAGCCTGCTCGACTAAGCGGCTTACATCAACTTGCTGATTCTCAAGCCACCCCCGATTTCCCAGCAGCAATTTGTAGCCGTCCACCTCGGCCCGAATACCGTGGCCGGTTTCGCTATAAAAATATGCACATTCCTGTAACTCGACACCCGCGTCGCGGGCATAGGCCACCACCGCTTTGCCGAGAAAATGCTCTGAGTTGTTCTCGGCGGATGCCGCCAGCATCACTAACTTGTTTTCAGCCAGACGAGATAATTTATAGACCTTGCTGACACGGGGTTTGCCTTCTGTGATGGTGCCGGTCTTATCGAAAACGATAGCGTTCAGTTTACTGGCAATTTCCAGACTTTCGCCGTTGCGGATATAGACGCCCTGCTTGGCAGCTTGGCCGGTGCCGACCATGATTGCGGCTGGCGTCGCCAAGCCCAACGCGCACGGACAAGCAATCAACAAAACGGTGATAGCATTACCAAAAGCAAAGGCAAACGGCGCGCCAGCCAGCAGCCAACCAGCTAGGGTGACAGCGGAAATCGCCATCACCGCCGGTACGAATACCGCCGAAATTTTATCGACCTGCTTCTGAATGGGCAGTTTGGCGGCCTGGGCTTGATCGACCATATGTACGATGCCCGCCAGCACGGTATCCATGCCTATCGCTGTGGCCTTGATATGCAACACGCCGTTGCCGTTGACACAACCGCCAATTACCGCATGACCAACACTCTTCACCACCGGCATGCTTTCGCCGGTAATCATCGCCTCATCGACCGTGGAAAGACCGACAATCACCACACCGTCGGTGGGAATTTTTTCGCCCGGCCTGACCAGCATCACATCGTCTATCTTTATGTCGTCAACATCAACGATGCGTTCGCTACCGTCATCCAGCAACAAAGTCGCGGTTTGCGGTTGCAGATCGACCAATTTACGTATCGCTTCGCCGGCCTTGCCTCTGGCCCGTTCTTCCAGATAACGACCCAATAGAACAAAGGTAATGATGGCCGCCGCCGCTTCGAAATACACATGGCCGCGCCGCCGGAACAGGGACGGAATGCTGTAGCCATACGCAGAGCCCACACCCAGCGCGATCAAACTGTCCATATTGGCTGCGCGCTGTTTGGCCAGCTTATACGCCTTGCTGAAAAACTGGCTGCCGGTGCCGAACACCACCTGGGTAGTTAGCGCAAACTGCAACCAATGCATCCAAGTCCGCCCCCCCATTGTCATGGCGATCGTCACCACGGGTGCGGTTAATAGCCCTGCCCATACAAATCGACGCCGGGCTACGTCAATTCGTTGCAACTCCTTTTCGATGAGTTTCTTCCGCTGCGACAGCGTGTCGATGGGCATAGCGCTATAACCCAGTTTTTCGATTTTATCGATCACCTCTGCTTTGCTGATCTGGCCCTGCACCGTAACGGTTTCGGTGGCAAAATTTACGCCGGCTTTTTTAACCCGTTCGTCGCGGTTTAACACCATTTCGATCAATAGCGCGCAGGATGCGCAACTCATGCCTTGCACGGCTAAATCAACTTCTTGCAGGGGCCCGTCGAATGCTTTTTTCTTATCTTTTTTTAACTCAGTCTGCTTTAACGAGATATTACCCAACACTGCATCCAACATGATCAGCAAGTTTTTTGCCGGTAAACGATTGGAATCGAATTCAATCACCACTGAACCGATTTCAAATACCGAGCGCACACTTTTAATTTCCGGGCGCTTTTTCAGCAGTATTTCCAGGATATAACTGCGTTCAGGGTCGTTAAGTAACACCGGCGTAATGATCCGGATCCGATTTTTTAGCTGATGTCGAACGGAAAAATGCACGTAATTTAGAGTATCGGTTTCCATGGGCGACTGAGGATTTGATGGGCTAGCGAGCCAACCCTATGGAAATCATAGGATTGGCGTTGACAATCTCTACTTGGGCCGGCGCGAACGCACTAATAAGAAAAACATATAAAACACCGCCATCCACTCGTAACGATGCACGATGGGTTTGACCAACCACTCCTGCGTGATGCGGGTCCAGTGAGTTTTTATCAAATACAAGACCAGCACATCGTTCAAAAAATCTATCGTGGCTTTTTCGGGATCTTTAAACAGAGCTTTCGGGCCTTTGGTACTGACCTTACCGATAATTTTGGCCGCCTGTACCGTTTCCTTGCCGGCTTGATATTTATCATTGAACCACCCGCCAATGCGGGTACCTTTCAATCGCATTTTGATGCCGAGAACAGACTTTTTAGCCTTCTCCGCTAACGGTTTACTGTCGAAATAACCTTGCTGCTCCAGTTCGGCAAGAATTTGAAACAGCTGTGTCGCCACACTGGTAAAGCCACAGATAGCCTGATCGTATCTGATTGATAATTTGCCCTGCCCACGATACAGGCTGACGGATTGGACGCCACGTATCGCACCAAGCTTGGTGCTTATCAATGTTGCCACCGTCGGTTGACAAGCTTGCGTGGGCACCTGAAAACGCACATGACCGTCATGGCGGTAACGTAGTACAAATTCTTTTTGGATAGCCATAGTCAACAGGGAAAAGTAAAACGGGCGGCCCTGCTTCAGCAGCGACCGCCCGTTTCAAGTTACAGCCAAATGTCCAAGAATCGAACGGGGTTAATTGCCTTCTTTCGCTTCGGCAACGATGTCTTCGAGATTTTCTTTTTGATGCAACACAAAATCCTTGCCGGCATCAATCGTTTTTGTGGCGCTGGAAATAATTTCCTTTCTGTATTTGTAAACAAAATAGCCCGCCACCATGCCTGCACCGAACACCAATAGAGGGTGTTTCGCTAATTTAGTCATCAATTTTCCTCCAGTGTTTACAGTTGCAGTGGCTAGTGTACCAGCCACCACCTGCTTAGTCATGGATGAATCGTTCGAACTCTTCTTTGGATTGTGAACATGTGCCATCTGCGTCCTCGTTGCTGGTTAAGACTGGGGCTGGATTGAATCGTCGGCGTCTTCAGGTAAAACCTGCGCTTCATGCAACATTTGATAGATCCCCTTGCAGCCCTCGCAGCAAAAGCGCTTATCACCTTGCAGGGTTTTTAATCTAAACCCTTCCACTTCAACGGCTAACCCGCAAAGATCGCAGCTTT
The DNA here is from genome assembly GCF_001644035.1 of Methylomonas methanica. Lineage (GTDB taxonomy): Bacteria > Pseudomonadota > Gammaproteobacteria > Methylococcales > Methylomonadaceae > Methylomonas > Methylomonas methanica_A. The sequence goes on along the minus strand of NZ_LUUG01000087.1, from coordinate 2,173 downwards.
TCTTATTATCATCCATTGTTACACGAACTCACTTATTACCTGTGCACATTGCAGGATTATAGCGCCTAAATAAACCTGGTAAACACCAGGCGCAAAACTAAAGCAAGCACCGCCAAGGCCATTACAAGTAGGAAATTCAATAGCCCTAAAGCGGGCCAAATCAGCAACAGTTAGATACATATACGGCGCTAGCGACTTAAATCATCGCTTGCCGTGTGCTGCCCGACTGGATGCCTTCATCAACGCAATTCTCAGGGCGCCGGTCAAGCTGGCGCTCAAACCAAGACGCATCGCCAAGGCAGGTACCAATATCATTGAGGCCACAGCCAAACCGGCGCCGAGCATCAAGCCGGCGGTGTTGATTTGCTGTGCCACGACTTCTTGATTTACAACAATTAATTCTTGAGCCATTAACTCACCTCACGCAGAAAAAATTAAAAATCCACCGGAGGTAAAAAGCATAAAGAGTGCCAAAATATAATCATTTGATTATATTGACTAAAAGTAAAAACGCTTTAAAAAACCATCAAAAACAAGGGAAATGCCTCGTTATTTTTAAGTTATCTAACATAGTTTTTTAGAAAGCAGTCAAAAAAATCCCCAGCCCTGCATCAGCATCCAACGCATGCCTTCGATACAAAAACTGGGGATTTATTGAACGTATAGCGCCCGCAACAAGCAATAGACAACGTGACGGAACTATTCCTGATCGAGGCCAAACGCTTTGTGTAGCGCGCGCACCGCCAATTCCAGATATTTCTCATCCACTACAACGGAAATCTTGATCTCGGACGTAGAAATCATCTGGATATTAATCCCTTCGTCGGCCAACACCTTAAACATGGTGCTGGCAATGCCCGCGTGCGAGCGCATGCCGACGCCGACGATAGACACTTTGACGATGCTGCTATCGCCGATGATAGTCGTATTGCCACCCAAATCAGCACGCAAGCTTTCCAACACTTTCTGCGCCCGCATAAAATCATTGCGATTAACGGTAAAAGTGAAGTCGGTCGTGCCGTTGGCGGAAATGTTCTGCACGATCATGTCCACTTCGATATTCTCGGCCGCGATCGGCCCCAGGATTTTTGAGGCCACGCCCGGCAGATCAGGCACGCCGGTCAAGGTCAGCTTGGCCTCGTCCCGGTTAAACGCGATGCCTGAAATTAACGCTCTTTCCATTTCTGATTCCTCGTAGGTAATAAGGGTGCCGTTGCCTTCCATGAACGAAGACAACACGCGCAATTTGACGTTGTATTTGCCGGCGAACTCGACCGATCGGATTTGCAAGACTTTGGAGCCGAGGCTGGCCATCTCCAGCATTTCCTCAAACGTGATGCGATCCAACCGCCGGGCTTTCGGCACTACGCGCGGATCGGTAGTGTATACGCCGTCAACGTCGGTATAGATATGGCATTCGTCAGCCTTTAAGGCCGCCGCTAATGCCACACCCGTAGTATCCGAGCCGCCACGACCCAAGGTGGTGATGTTGCCATGCTCGTCCACACCTTGGAATCCGGCCACTACTACTACCCGGCCCGCATCCAAATCGGCTCGCATATTAGCTTCGTCGATTTCCCGAATCCGCGCTTTGGTGTGCGCGCTATCGGTGAGAATCCGCACTTGTGCGCCGGTATAAGAACGCGCCTCGCAACCCAACTGATGCAAGGCCATCGACAACAAGGCGATGGTGACCTGCTCGCCGGTGGACAGCAACACGTCCAGTTCCCGGTCGGTCGGCTGCGGCTGCATTTCTTTTGCCAATGCCACGAGGCGATTGGTCTCGCCGCTCATCGCGGACACCACCACCACAATCTGATCGCCCGCATCGCGAGCGTTTTTTACTTTCTCAGCAACCGCCTTGATACGTTCGACCGTACCAACGGAAGTGCCGCCAAATTTATAGACGTACAATGCCATGCTTTTTTAGACCTTTCTTGGCTGTTAGGCTTTTATAGTTGTGTCGCTATCGCGACGGATTATTTTAAAGTCGGTTTTCGGACCGACGGCCGAGATACTTTCTTTTGCGTCGCCAAAAGAAAGTATCCAAAGAAAAGGCGACCCGGATGCCGCTTATTCCCTGCGCTCCTCGCTTTCGGCGGGGGTTGCCGAAAGGGGCTTCCTGCCCCTTCGGCAACGTGCGGCATCCATGCCGCACCCCTTCGGGCTATTC
>NZ_LUUG01000086.1 GCF_001644035.1 Methylomonas methanica | reverse complement strand
CTGGAATACCTCAACTATGTAAAAAATCGTTTGCCGCAAGGTGTCACACCGGCATTGGGTCCGGATGCCACCGGTGTCGGCTGGATTTACGAATATGCCTTGGTGGACAAGACCGGCAAGCATGATTTGGCGCAATTGCGCTCGATTCAGGACTGGTATCTACGCTATCCACTACAGACTGTTCCCGGCGTTTCCGAAGTCGCCTCGGTCGGCGGCTACGTCAAGCAATATCAAGTGGAAGTCGATCCCAACGCGTTGCAAGCCTATGAGATTTCGTTATCCACGGTGATGATGGCCATCAAACGCTCTAATAACGATGTCGGTGGCCGCTTGCTGGAAGTTGGCGAAACCGAATACATGGTTAGAGGCTTGGGTTACATCAAATCCATCGCCGATCTGAATACCATACCGGTTGGCGTCGACGCCAACGGTACGCCGATACGCCTGCAGGATGTGGCTCATGTCCAGATCGGCCCGGAACTGCGGCGCGGCGTCACCGAACTCAACGGCGAAGGCGAAGTGGCCGGCGGCGTGGTGGTGATGCGCTTCGGCGAAAATGCCTTGGCGACCATCGAGGACGTGCGTAAAAAACTGGATGAACTCAAGAAAGGCCTGCCGGAAGGCGTTGAAATCGTCACCGTCTATGATCGTGGCAGTTTGATCGAACGAGCCGTAGACACCTTAAAGGATGCGCTGAGCCAAGAACTGATCATAGTCTGCGCCTTGGTGGCCTTGTTTTTACTGCATCTGCGCTCAGCCTTGGTGATTGTCATCACCTTGCCGCTGGGGATATTGATGGCCTTTATCGTGATGAAATGGCAAGGTATGAACGCCAACATCATGTCCTTGGGCGGCATCGCGCTGGCGATCGGCGACATGGTCGATGGCGGCGTGGTGATGGTCGAAAATGCCCATAAACACCTTGCCGAAGCAGCCGAGAAGAAGCAAGCCAAGCTGACTTCACAGGAACGTTGGCAAGCCATCGGCAACGCCTCCCGCGAAGTGGGTTCGGGATTGTTTTCGTCCTTGCTGGTGATCACCGTGTCCTTCCTGCCCATCATCACCATGGAAGCGCAGGAAGGCCGCCTGTTCAGCCCATTGGCATATACCAAAACCTATGCGATGGCGGCGGCTGCGATCTTGACCATCACGTTGGTACCGGTGTTGATGGGCTATTTTGTGCGCGGCAAGATCATCCCCGAGCACAAAAATCCGATTAACCGTTTCCTGCATGCCATTCATTCGCCGGTTTTAAAAGTGGCGATGCGTTGGCGGGGAGCCACGCTAATCGTGGCACTGTTGCTAATGGCTTCGACGCTCTATCCGCTATCAAAACTGGGTAGTGAATTTATGCCGCCCCTGGATGAAGGCGATATTTTATACATGCCCACCACCTTTCCCGGTATCTCCATCACCAAAGCTAGGGAAGTCTTGCAACAGACCGATAAGATCATTAAGACCTTTCCCGAGGTGCATCATGTGTTCGGCAAGATCGGCCGGGCAGAAACCGCCACCGATGCCGCGCCGTTGATGATGGTGGAAACTACCATCAAGTTAAAGCCGCGAGAAGAGTGGCCTGATCCAAGCAAAACCACCCGGCAACTGATGGATGAAATGGACAAGTCCATTCATTTTCCCGGCTTGGCGAACGCCTGGACCATGCCCATCAAAACCCGGATAGACATGCTCTCTACCGGCATCAAGACCCCGGTGGGTATCAAGGTGTCCGGTCCCGATCTGAATGTGCTGCAATCCCTGTCGCTACAAATCGAACAGGCGATGAAAACCTTGCCGGACACGCTATCGGCCTATGGTGACCGGGCAGTCGGCGGCTATTTCCTGGACTTTGATATTAACCGAGAAGCGGCCGCACGTTACGGCTTAACGGTCGGCGATGTCCAGGATGTGATTCAAAGTGCGATTGGCGGCATGAACATCACTGAAACCGTCGAAGGGCTAGAGCGCTATCCGGTCAATCTACGCTATCCGCGCGACCTGCGCGATAACCCGGAAGCGCTGCGGCGGGTTTTGATCTCCACTCCGACGGGCAGCCAGATTCCTTTGACAGCGGTGGCAGACATCAACTTTAAACGCGGCACCGATGTCATCAAAACCGAGGATGCACGGCCCAATGCCTGGATTTATGTAGACCTTAAAATCTCCGACATCGGCGGTTATGTGGAGCAGGCAAAAAAGACCTTAGCCGAAAATGTCACGATACCGGCAGGTTATACCGTTACTTGGTCCGGTCAATTTGAATACATGGAACGGGCGGCGGAACGCTTGCGCATCGTGGTGCCCATCACGCTGCTGCTGATTTTTATCCTGCTGTATACCGCCTTTCGCAATATCACCGAACCGACTATCGTGATGTTGGCGATTCCATTTAGTCTGATTGGCGGCATCTGGTTCATATACGGGTTGGGATATAACCTGTCGATTACCGTCTATGTCGGCTTTATCGCCCTGGCGGGCACGGCGGCGGAAACCGGGGTCATGGTTCTGAGTTTTATCGACATTGAAATCGATAAGCTGCGGGCACAAAAACAGGCCCCATTGACTGGCGAGGAAATCAGGGTTGCTTGCGAGGCCGCAACGGCGCTGCGGGTGCGCCCGGTAGCGATTACCTCGCTTGCCAATATCGTGGGTTTAATCCCCATCATGTCGGCGACCGGAACCGGCGCGGATGTCACACAGCGTATCGCCGCCCCCGCGCTGGGCGGCATGCTCACCGTGTTGATACTGAGTCTTTTGGTGTTTCCGGTGATTTACAGTCTGGTGTTGCAATTTCAAGAAAGGCGCAAGCAAGGACCCGTTGATGTCGTTCTTTAATTCATTACAGGAGATCGAAAGCATGAATACATTATTTAGAAGTCGAAAACGTGTTGTTCTATTAATCGCACTTTTATTGTTCACTGTTTCTTCATGTGCATCACATACTAAAGTCATTAAAAAAGTCTACTCGTCACATCCTGGTGGACAGGGTCATCCTTGGGATAAGGGGCGTTCGTTTTAAACAACCGTCACACGGCTGTGATTTCATTTTTTAACCCACTATAAAGGAGATAAAACGATAACAAGCTGACAACTTGAAAAATGTATGTCATAAAACTTTTTTGAATTACTGGAGAATACCTATGAAAACTAACACACTGATTACCATGTTTTTGGCTCTTGGTTTGCTGACCGCTTGCGCCGAGATGAACCCGCATCCAATGGATATGAGCCAAGCTGTGCAAAGTGCTTCATCCAAAGCCGATCATGAGGCTCTGGCAAAACATTACGAAGAAGCGGCGAAAGACCTTCAGCTCAAAGTTGATGAACACAAAAAACTGCTTAGCCAATATCAAGCTAAAAGCTATCTTTACGGCAAGCAGGCGGACACCTTGGTAAGCCACTGTCGAGTGTTGATTAATGCCTATGAAAAAGCCGCCGAGGCCAATTTGAGTATGGCGGCAATGCATCGTCAGATGTAAACCCTTTCGCCGAACGGCAAGGATATGTATTGCCGAGCAGTTGGAGATGGGCCGAGGTAACAAGGCCCGTCTCTCATCTCATGTACCCCGTGAAACTCTTTGTGTTTTTTATGACCTGGTTGAAAGCGAACTTTCAGTAAGTTGAATTTTCGATTTAGTGCCTGTTTCTTGTTGGCCTAAACTATGAGTACGCCGATTTCAGCGATTCAATTTCGATAGCGGACATTCAAATTTGCATGACCTCAACGAAGCCAAAAGCATGTGACGGCCCAAACCCGTCCACATGACACCACTTACTTCATCGGCAGGCATCTGACTGACCACTAGCCGCCAATCAAGATAATTTCCATGGTTATTTGTAAATAGCCGATGATTGGAAAAACTGAGAGACAATAAAATCCCCTCAACATTGGGTTTAATGAAATGTCGCCTTTAACCATTGGCAAACTTGCCAAACAAACCGAAGTCACTATCGAGACCATCCGTCACTATCAACGTATTGGTTTACTGACGGAACCCGCGAAACCAGACGGCGGTTATCGAGTTTATTCAGCTGATGCGATTGCCAGAATTCGCTTTATCAAACGCGCTCAACAAGCCGGGTTTACCTTGAAGGAAATTGCCACCTTGTTATCGCTTGATGGGGCGCACTGTACTGATGTTCGACAACTCGCCGAACAGAAATGCCAGCAGATCGATCAACATATCATGGATTTAACCGTTCTCCGGCAGGTATTGGAAAGTCTGGTCAACGACTGTCAACAGACAGCTCCAGCCGCTCATTGCGCTATTCTCGATGCGTTTGGCGATGATGCATCATCCCAACCCTGATTCTAAATCACGCACTTGACTCTGTTCTAAGCAACAGGGTTTAGACTTCTTGCCAACATTGAGAATTGTTTGGTTTAGGAGATTCACATGAATACAGACCCTGAAACACCCATAAAAACCTCGTCATGGATGAGTATCGGCGCCCTTTTAGCTGCTGTAGGGGCTTCGGTCTGCTGTGTCGGGCCATTTTTACTGTTGTCGTTGGGTATTGGCGGTGCGTGGATCAGCACATTGACGGCTATGGCACCGGCTCGGCCATTTTTCATTATCCTGACCCTGATTTTTGTAGTACTCGGCTATCGAAAACTCTATCTGACGCCTGATCGCTGTGCGGTAGGTGAAATCTGCTCCACAACCGACAACCAACGCCGACAGCTCCTACTGTTTTGGCTGGGTTCCGCATTCATTTTGATGTTGCTGGCTTTTCCCTGGGTAGCGCCTTTTTTCATGGCTTGAGAGAATTCCGATATGACCATTAAATCCGGATTATTACTGATAAGTTTGTTGTTGCCGGCCACTTTATGGATGCCAGTGGCCTATGCTGAAACCACAGAGGCACTGCCAAACCAACAACAAATGGTGACACTGAAGTTAGAGAATATGACCTGCGCCATGTGCATAGTCACCATCAAAAAAGCCCTGCAGAAAGTTGAAGGCGTACAAAAAGTGGCTGTCGATTACGATGCCAAAACGGCCGAGGTTACTTTCGACGGCAAAAAAACCAATAGCGCCGCCTTGATCAAAGCCACGACCGATGCCGGTTATCCGGGTTCTCTGGCCACGCCTATTACCCAATAAGACCGAGAATGCCACCTATGTCTGATTGCTGCTGCTCTGCCAATACCAAACAGATTTGTCCGGAATGCGGTTCCACTTGTAAAAGTGTCGGTATGTCTACGCTTTATCATCAGGTTAGGTTTCCCGAGAATCAGTCGCTTATCACTGATAGCTATTATTTTTGCCCTGCAAAAACATGTTCAATTGCTTACTTCTCCAACGCGGGTAACACTATTCCCAAACAGCATTTACGAAGCTATAAAGCGATTCAAAACGACGCGCTTTGTTACTGTTTTGATATTGAAGCCGAGCAGTATTTATCGGCGTTAAAAGACCACCAGGCAGAACCGATCAAAGCTTTCGTCATGCAACGCACTCAAGCCGGGGAATGTGCTTGTGAAATTAGAAACCCATCGGGCCAATGTTGTTTAGTGAATTTCAAGCGTTTAGAAAATGAGCACAATACAGATGTCTAATGATCGCTATAAACCAGCCATTCGGAGAACTGATTATTGTATTTTTCATTGGCTGCTTTTGGCCGAAACTGTGAATTCGCCCATCTCGATAGCTGACGTTCAAAATTTTAATGGATTCGACGAGGCTAAAGTCGCTAACGGCCATAACACGACATTTAAAGATTTTAGGGTATGGCGGCAGTAAATCCGAAAGCCGTCGTTTAGCCGATCATTCCAGCACTTTGCAAACATGTCTCCCATTCAGGTTCTAAGAACCAAAATCAATCGGTTTGTTTCAATATTTGCGTCGAACTCCAGACCTGGTTTCCAAGCATTTATCCGAAAACCATAGGTTTGACGGTTCAAGAACGGACACAGCAGAGCGCGAGGTGCTACAACTAATGATCCGCTTCTCGCAACATTTCTGCTATGTCCCGGTTTGCAGTAACGGCTTGCTGATAAAGATCAATCACTTCTTGGCTGTGCGCTTTAAGATCATTTGCGTGTCTGCCATAAACGTAACGCTGTGACTCAAATTGGCTGAGATATTCTTTATGTTCCTCAATCCTAGTCTGTAACTCGTTGGCCTCGTCTTCGAAGTGTTTGGCTAATGCCACATGCTGTATAGTTAGGTCAGTATCCATGGCATGAGGCTCCATGAAGCTGCAAGCGGACAATAAGGATTCAGCTAAAACTAAAAGAATCAGTGATTTTAATTTCATGGTTATCTCCAAAGGTATCTTGAAATGGTAATGTTTAGGTGTTGAACGCTGTTTACGCGATTTTTATTAGGTTCAGGCTACTTAAAAGCTGTATTTTTGGGGTGTAGTAATCTCAGTCCGTTGGCAACGACCAAGAAGGAAGCGCCCATATCCGCAGCAATGGCTTCCCATAAGGTCGCCACACCAGCAAAGGCTAAGACGGCGAACGCGGCTTTGATCATCAGCGCAAAAGTAATATTTTGTCGAATAATAGCCAGCGTTCGTTTGGAATGCCCAAGCAGCCAAGGCAGTTTGGAAAGGTCATCACCCATCAGGGCAATATCGGCTATTTCAATAGCCGCATCCGACCCTAGCACCCCCATAGCAATTCCCAGGTTAGCCCGTCCCAGCGCAGGTGCGTCGTTGACACCATCACCGATCATCGCCACCTGTCCGTATTGTTCGACCATTTGACTGACGATCTCCACTTTATCGGCGGGCAATAGTTCGGCGTGTACCTCATCGATGCCAATTTGGGCCGCGATGTTATTGGCCGTCACCCGATTGTCACCGGTCAACATGACCAGATGTTTGATGCCTGTCTGCCTCAGCGCTTGCAAAATCGATTTGATTTCAGCGCGAGGCTGGTCGGCAACGGCGATGAGGCCGCAAATATGCCGATCATTGCCAATGGCAATCACGGTTTGCCCTGTTTGTTCAATGGCAATCGCTTTTTCACTGATTTCCGGGATTTCTTGGCTACGTTCCAATAGATAACGACGCGATCCCAACCAAAAATCCGTGCCATTAAATAATCCGGTGACACCTTTACCTGGTAAAACCTTCACATTGTCTGCGCTGGCCACGTTGATACCGAGCTGTTCCGTGTGGCGTAAAATGGCTTTAGCCAACGGATGATTGCTTCGCGTTTCCAGTGCAGCGGCGCGACTTAACAGGTCTTCTTCGTTATGACCATTAAAAGGATAAACCCCCGTGACGATGGGTTCACCAGAGGTTAGCGTACCGGTTTTATCAAAGGCAATCGCATTGAGATGGGCAGGTGTTTCGATATAAATGCCACCTTTGATCAGAATGCCTTGTCGGGCTGCACATGCCAGTGCCGCGACAATGCTCACCGGTGTCGAAATGACCAATGCACAGGGGCAGGCAATGACTAGCAACACTAAGGCATGGTAAAACCATTCGTTCCAGCTGCCTTCGAAAAACAAGGGCGGAATGATGCACATCGCCAACGCCACCAGCATCACTACCGGGGTATAAATTCGTGCAAATTTCTCCACCCATTGCTCGACCTCGGCTCGTTTACCATGGGCTTCGCCGACCAGACGGGTAATCTGTGCCAAGGTGGTATCCGAAACCAGCTTGGTGGATCGGATTTCCAATGTGCCTTCAACATTAATGCTGCCGGCAAACACCTCGTCACCCACTTGCTTGGCAACCGGCATACTTTCACCGGTAATCGGCGCCTGATTGACTGAACTGAAACCGGCAATTACGTTGCCATCCAGGGGGATTTTAGCGCCAGGCGCTAATATGAAACGGGTACCTATATTGACTTCTGCGGCAGGTACCACACATTCCAGGCCGATTTCATCTTTGATAGTCACCGTCGAGGGGGCTAAATCCAGCAAGGCTTCAACGGCATGACGGGCACGGCCAATACTCCAGCTTTCAATCGCCAGAGACAGGGCAAACAAAAAACTGACGGTTGCCGCCTCAAACCATTCATCAATGAACATCGCACCGATAACCGCAATCGTCATCAGCAAGTTCATATCCGCCCGTAAGCGTTTCAAGGCATAAAACGCCTTTACAATCACATGCCGAGCACCGCAAGCCATCGCTAAACCAAAGGCCATTTTTTCAGGCAAAGGCATTGCCTGCTGAGCATGCGCATTCAGCAAGCTATGCAGGTAGTGAGTGACCACGTCCCATTGCAGGGTTCCGTTTTTTGCCGAGCTGAAAACCGTTTGAATATCCACAAAGCCGCCGGCTATGGCGATATGAATCAACATGCCGACCACGATAAATACACCGCTAAGCACGGTATAAACGGTCTTCGAACGGTGCAGTTGCTGGGCATCTGCATCGGTCTGACCTGCTTGCCAGCGAGCGGCGGTCATACCCGTTGCAGCCACGGCTTTGATGATCGTTTTTTCCGTCACGGGCTCGGCATCAGACAATAGTGTCATTCGCCCGTTTAAAACATCAAATGCCAGTTTGTCACTGCCCCCCACAAGCGGACCTATCGCGCTTTTCAACGTAGCGACCTCTTCGGCGCAATCCAGTCCCTCGATTTTGAACGTCAGGCCACTCGATGAGTTTGATGCCGTTGACGGGTGACTATCCTGCTGCTCGCCAGGACAACAACCGGTTTTTTCTGATGGCTTACAGGTACTCATCGTTTAATCCTCATGGGAATCAATCTGCACAATTTCCGGAATGATGGGCTTTACGGGTTGATCATTGCGGTGCGCGAGCCAGTATAGAATCGGTAATACCAACAAAGTCAGCATCGTTGACGACAGGATGCCGCCTATCACCACGGTGGCCAGCGGGCGCTGGACTTCTGCGCCGGTACCGGTGGCGATTGCCATCGGTACGAAACCGAACGAGGCCACCAATGCGGTCATCAGCACCGGCCGCAGTCGTGTCAAAGCACCCTCTACAATCGCTTTATCCAGCGACATGCCTTCGTCACGGAGGCTGCGGATAAAGGCAATCATCACCAGACCGTTCAGTACCGCTACACCCGACAAAGCGATGAATCCCACTGCCGCTGAAATCGACATCGGAATATCGCGCAACCAAAGTGCGACCAAGCCACCGGTCAACGCAAAGGGGATACCGCTAAACACCAGCAAACCGTCCTTGGCGTTGCCAAACATCATGAACAGTAGCGTAAAAACCAGAATTAACGCCACAGGCACCACAATCTGTAAGCGATGGGCAGCCGATTGCAACTGTTCGAACTGTCCCCCCCAACTGGTCCAATAACCGGATGGAATTTTGACTTTCTGTTGCAGCTTTTGTTCAGCCTCGGCGACAAAGGAGCCGATGTCTCGGCCTCGCACGTTGGCACTGATGACGATTCGGCGCTTACCGTTCTCGCGGCTGATTTGATTCGGGCCGGGGGCCATTTCCAGACTGGCTACTTCAGCCAGTGGGATATAGCTGGTTTGTCCGTCTCGGTTTTGCCCGCGCGGCAATGAGATAGGCAAGCGGTTGATGGCATCCAAATTGCTGCGCAGGCTCTCCGGCAGACGCACGATAATATCGAAACGCCGGTCGCCCTCAAACAAGGTGCCGGCTTCAGTGCCGCCAATCGCGGTCGCCACCGCATCCTGCACATCGCCCACGTTTAAGCCGTAGCGTGAGGTTTTGTCCCGGTCGATATTCAGAGTCAGCATCGGCAAGCCGGTGGTTTGCTCGACTTTAACTTCGGATGCACCGGGAATCGCTTCCATGACCGCCGAGATTTCAGTCGCGGTGTCGTTCAAGACGTCCATATCATCGCCGAACACTTTGACGGCCACATCGCTACGCACCCCGGAAATCAGTTCATTGAAGCGCAACTGGATAGGCTGGGAAAACTCGTAGAGGTTTCCGGGTAGTTTGTTGGCCGCCGCTTGGATTGCGGCCAGCAGGTCGTCGCGTGATTTATCGGGTTCAGGCCATTGCTCGCGTGGCTTGAGCATGATGTAACCGTCCGAGATATTGGGCGGCATGGGGTCGGATGCGATCTCGGCGGTGCCGGTTCGCGCGAATATGCGCTCGATTTCCGGAAATTGCTGTTTCAGCGTCGCTTCAATTTGCTGCTGCATGGTGACCGATTGCGACAAACTGGTGCCGGGAATGCGTAGTGCCTGAATGGCGAAATCGCCTTCATTCAAACTCGGTACGAACTCGCTGCCCATCCGCGTTGCCAGCAGACCCGATAACATCACGGCGACCAGGGTAAAAGTGAGCACCACTGGCTTGTTGCGCATCACGCCGATTAAAACAGGGGCATACACCCGCTTGGCGGTCTGCATCACCACATTATCCTTTTCGGCGACTTTATCGCCGATAAACAGTGCCACAGCGGCCGGAATAAAGGTCACCGACAGTATCATGGCACCGACCAAGGCAATCACCACAGTAAACGCCATCGGATGAAACATTTTGCCTTCCACCCCCGTTAGCGCGAAGATGGGCAAATACACGACCATGATGATCAACTGGCCAAATAACAGAGCCCGCCGTGCTTCTTTCGATGCTGTAAACACCTCATGAAATCGTTCATGACGCGTTAGCGAACGTCCATGCTGTTCCTGGGCATGGGCCAGCCTTCGCACACAGTTTTCGACGATCACCACCGCGCCGTCGATGATCACACCAAAGTCAAGAGCACCCAGACTCATCAAGTTAGCACTAACCTGGTACGTGACCATGCCGGTAAACGTAAACAACATCGATAACGGTATGACCATGGCGGTAATGATGGCCGCACGAATATTGCCGAGGAACAGAAACAGAATCACAATGACCAGAATCGCCCCTTCGGTTAAGTTCTTTTTAACCGTATTGATGGCTTTATCGACCAATACCGTCCGGTCATAGACCGTCACGGCCTGCACTCCTTCGGGCAAGGTGCGGTTGATGTCTGCCATCTTTTTGTCGACCGCTTGCGAGACGGCGCGGCTATTCTGACCGATCAGCATAAAGACCGTGCCCAATACCATCTCTCGGCCATTTTCGGTCGCAGCGCCGGTGCGTAGTTCTCGGCCGATTTCGACCTCGCCGACATCGCGAATCCGAATGGGTACGCCCTGGACATTGCCCAGAATGATGTTGCGAATATCTTCCATCGAATGCACTTGGCCCGGCGCACGAATCAGATATTGTTCGCCACGCTTTTCAATGTAGCCGGCACCGACATTATTGTTATTGCGATCCAGCGCGGTAACAATGTCTTGCAAGGTCAGGCCGTAGGACGCGAGTTTTTCCGGAATCGGTGCCACCTGATATTGTTTGGCGTAGCCGCCAATGGAATTGATTTCGGTGACACCCGGCACGTTGCGCAGCTGCGGTTTGATAATCCAGTCCTGGATTTCACGCAGATCGGTTGCGGTGTAAGGCGAACCGTCCGGTTTTTTGGCTCCCTCTTGGGCTTCGACTATCCATAAATAGATTTCCCCAAGACCGGTGGAAATGGGACCCATCGCCGGCGTGATACCGGCAGGCATTTTATCCTTGGCTTCTTGAATACGTTGATTCACCAATTGCCGGGCGAAATAGACATCGGTGCCGTCCTGGAAAATCACAGTGACCTGCGATAAGCCGTAACGTGATAGCGACCGGGTTTGCTCCAGATTAGGCAGGCCGGCCATGACGGTTTCGATGGGGTAAGTGATCCGCTGTTCGGTTTCCAACGGCGAGTAACCTGGCGCCGTGGTATTAATTTGTACCTGAACATTGGTGATGTCCGGCACGGCGTCGATGGGCAGAATCGTGTAATTGAAGATACCTAACCCTGCCATACCGAGCACGGCCAGGATAACCAGCCAGCGATGCTCGATCGCTAGACGAATGAGTCGTTCAAACATGATGCGAACTCCTGGGGATCAATGCGAGTGCTCGGCACTGCTTTTGCCTTGCTCGGATTTAATGACGAAGCTGCCATTGACAGCGTATTCGGTGCCTGGCATCAGTCCTGTCACGATCTCGGTGACTTTGCCATCCGATAGGCCAGTGGTGACCGGTTGAGCAATAAAGCCGCCGGGTACGCGAATAAAAGTCGCCGGCTTGTTTTTGATCATCTGGATGGCGTCGGCCGCGACCGCAACCGGCACTTCACTTTCCTTGGTAGGCAGCTCGACCGTGATAAACAATCCAGGTCGCCAGGCCATCTGCGGATTGTCCAGTGTCACGCGGGCGGTAGCGGTACGGGTTTGTTCGCCCATCAATGCGCCCACATAAGACAGCGTACCGATTGCCGAAGAATCGAACGCCGTGGCCTTGATGTTGACCTGTTTGCCAACTTGTACGACATTGAGATCCTTCGCCGATACGATAATTTCGGCCCATACGGAGGATAAGTCAGTAATCGTGAAGATGCTGGCATCTTCCTTGACCGCTTCTCCCATAGCGATATGTTTCTCGACCACCATGCCGTCAAACGGTGCGCGAATTTCGTAGCGGTTGAGTGCGCCGCCGCTGGCCGATGCTGCGGGACTTGCGCCTAGCGCTATCAATTTCTGTTGGGCATTATGGACGGCGATTTCCATTTCCTGCATCGCCTGCCGGGCTTGTTGATAGTCTTGTTCCGCCGATATTTTGTCCTCCCATAAGTGCTTTTCCCGCGCAAAGGTAGAGCGGGCTAATTCCAGGCGCTTTTGTGCCGACAGTAATTCACTACGCTGTTCGGACAACACGGTACTGGCAATCACGGCGATGATCTGACCTTTTTTGACTTGCTGGCCCAGGTTGGCGGAAATACTCTCCACCACACCAGCCAAGCGCGGTACCACATGAGAGGTCTTATCTTCATTAAAGCGAATTTCACCCGGTAGGGTGACAGAGCTTATGATGTGAGCCGCGCCTGCGGTCTGAATCGAAATGCCGGTTTCGGCGATTTGCTGATCGGTCAAGGCTACTTTGCCTTCTTCTTTACTGAAAGCGAATTGAAGCGTTTGACCATCATGTCTGGCCGTCACGTTCGCTTCGAAGACATGCGGCTCGTCGATAGCCTGGATACTTTGCCAATATGCTTTTTCAGGCTCAAACTCGATGCGCTGTTGCTCGCCGCTCGGGCGTTTCAATTGCACGGAGAGTTGATCAGCAACGGGCTGAAGCGGTTTATCCTGATTGAATGGATACACTCGAAAGCGCGGTTCCCCGCCTTCCTCGCTGAGCACGATTTCCAGCTTAAAGTCACCGTCGCTGTAAACATCACCACCGTGCGGGCCTTGGGCCTGCTTGGCTTCATCGGCATGTCCATGGTCATCATCGCCTTCGGCGCTATCTACTTTAGCCGCTGCATGGCTTTCTTCGCCGTGTTCCTCACCTTCCGGCATCGATTTGTCGATGCTCAGAATAAATACACTTAGCAATAGGCCGAGCAAGATAATCGCGGCGATAGCGATCAATTGATTTTTGCTGATATTGTTCACTGAGATACCTCTGATGGGCTATTTGTCGCTGTCTCGTTTATGCTGCTGCCGACCAAACGTTCCACGTTGGCCACGGACTTGTGATATTCGGCCAAGGCCAGTAAATACTGATTTTTGGCGCTAAACAGGGTGCGCTGTGCATCGAGTACGTCGAGAAACCCAAACTTACCCAAGCGATAACCTTCGCAGGCGGCGTCATAAGCACTTTGGGCCCCCGGTAAAATGTCTTGCTGCAACGTGATGATTTCCAAATGGGCGGTATCCAGGGCTTGATAGGCGGTGTTCAAGGCCGTGGCGATGCGTACCTCTGCGCTACGCAATTCGTCTTCCGCTTTGGTCAAGCGATGTTCGGCCTCTTGAATACGCCCTTGATTGCGATCAAATACTGGCAAGGGCACCGAAAAACCCACGACTAAGGCGTAATCATTGGGCATCAGATATTTACTGGCGCCGACGGTCGCGGTCACATCCGGGACGGCTTTGGACTTTTCCATCGTGATGAGTGCCTGGCGTTGGGTAATTTCGGTGGCCCAACGGGCTAAATCGGGATTTTTGGAGAGGCGTTGCGCCAATGAATCCAGGGACACGGGTACTTGGATGTTTTCCAAATTTCCGCTCACCGTCTCAAAACGCGGTGTCGTGCTACCCCAGCCAGCCGCTAAACGCTTGCGGGCGGCTTCCAGTTCCTTTTGAGACCGCATCAGCTCAATTTGCACCGAAGCACGAGCAACTTTGGCCTTGGTTTCTTCGACGGGTGATACCTTGCCTGCCTGCACTCGTGCCGTGGTTGTTACGGTCGTTTGATTCGCCAACTCGTGCGTTTGCTGGGTTAGTGTCAGGCGCTGTTGCGCCGTCAGCACATCAATAAAGGCTTGCGTCACTTGAGTCAGTATATCGGCCCGCTTGGCTTCATAATCCCAATCGGCGAGTTGCTTGGTCAGCGCGGCAGCTTCGATGCGTGCGGTACGCTTACCGCCCAACTCGATCAATTGGCTGAGTTCCAAGGTGACGACATCACCATCGAAGCCCTTGATGACCTGATTACCAAAGTTCGCCGCATTGGCATTGAAGGTGGGATTGGGAAACAAGCCCGCTTGGAGGGTGGCGGCTTCCTGTGCGCGGCTCTCCCAGGAAAAGGCCGACAGTTCCGGGTTTTGGGTTAGCGCTAAGGCAAGCGCTTGGGACAAAACCAGGGAGCCAGTCGGTTCCTCAGCGGCCGGACGATTAGGATTGTTTGAGGTCTGATCACTTAGCGATTGCGTAGTGTTTGTCGGACTCGCATCGACCTGACAAGTTGTGATCAATAAACACAGTGCAACGCCAAGAGGCCGCACATAATTTGAGGACATGGAAACTTTCTCCGTAGCATAGAAGTATCGTCAGCACAGACACTGGTGAACCCGCGTCTTCGGCTGGTGAGTTGCGGCTAGGAGAGGTGGCTAAATCTGTAAAACAATGCTGCGCAAAGCGAGCAGTCGGGAATCGGTAAACGGTGGGTTGAACAATGCCGGCTGGCGAATGATGACTCTGGCGTAAAGAACCAAGAGTGAGATCAGGAAAAATACCGGCAAAAGCCCCATATCAATCGCTATTTTTGACAACTTCGCCAATTGTAGGGGAATGTGATCATCCCCATCGATAGGGATGTCGGTGCAAGGTGACGAGCAGGGATCGCCTTCATCGCTCGCAAGCACATTGGTCTCATCGTTGAAACGAGTGGCAGCATTCACGCTAGCGAATGGGTCTTTTCCAGCTTTTTCTACCGCTACATGCCCATCAGCCCCAAAACATAACACAAAGGCCGTCACATCTCGATGCCCCAGGCCAAAATGACCGAGCACGGCGAATATCAGCACAACAGAGAGCCAAGTTTTAAAGTGAGGTAGAGTAAGCATTCTTTAAAAGGATACTCGACATCCGAAATAATTCAAGCATTTAGGAAACAAACGGCAGATCGTCAGGGTTGGCCGCAATATAGGAGAATTTAGGCGTTGAATATGGAGCTGGTAGTTACTTGGTTTTCAAACCGCTTTACTTAAACACAGGTTATGCATCTCTGGGTGCAAACATAATTATTGACATGCCGACTAGCGCAACTGAAGAGCCAACAATATCCCATACACTGGGTTTAATGCCATCAACTAACCAGAGCCAAACGATAGCAACAAAAATATAGACGCCACCATAGGCCGCGTAAATCCGTCCTGCCGCAGTAGGATGTAAAGATAATAGCCAAGCGAAAGCAGCGAGACTTATTGCGGCAGGGACTAGAAGCCACGGGCTTTTGCCCTGAGTAAGCCATAGATAAGGCAGGTAACATCCGACAATTTCGGCCACAGCGGTTACCAGAAATAGCAGAATGGTTTTGATTTCAAGCATAGCAACTGATTTTCTTACAGAATTGAGGATATGTAATTAGAGTATACACGTCACATTCTCCCGCAAATCAATTTTGGTAACCAACATTTCATTGGTAAAAACAGTATTTCGCCTGTCTATCTTTGATCATAAGTGCTAATGACCGGAAATGGTTGGATGATTGCCATTCGATATGAAGTAGCGGTAGTCAGCTGAGGGTCGCTATGGATA
>NZ_LUUG01000085.1 GCF_001644035.1 Methylomonas methanica | reverse complement strand
TTTAAGTCACGGATTCAGGGTTTATTTAACACCGGAAAATCGTCCCAAGCCAATGCCAATCCGGCGCCCAGCATTAATTCATACGCACGCGTGGGCAAGAAATAATAGGCGGCACTGGCTTTATTCACAGCGGCCCAATCGGCAATGCCAAATGCGACAAAAAAACCTAATATAAATAATACCCAGGTTGTGGTGCGCGAGAAAAACCGGCTCATAGCCAGTAAAAAAACCGGCCACACAAAGTAAAACTGCTCTTCGACAGACAAAGACCAAGTGTGCAGCAAAGGTAACTCATCGACGTTTTTAGAGAAATAACTACCGGTATTTAACCAAAAATACACATTACTCAACGATAGCAATGCATATCTCAAACTATTACCGTAAGCAATTAAGTCACCAGGCACCAAGTAGTAGAAACAAAACACGCTTGTGACTACTAGAACGAACAAGAGAGCAGGTAATAAACGCCGGATGCGCCGGAGATAAAATTTTTTGAAACTAAATTCACCGGATCGAATTTCCCTATCCAATATCAACGTAATCAAAAAACCGGATAAGACAAAAAAAACATCGACCCCTATAAAACCACCTTTTATCGTTGTAAACCCGGCATGGTAAAAAACAACCAGCAACACAGCAACTGCTCGTAGCCCATCTATATCGGAACGATAAACAAAACTTTTTGACATTTATAAAAATTATTTTATTGGAATTATTAGAAAATAAACCGCTTAAAACCTTAGGATCTAAATAATCACGGCAACCATGTTATTTTTTCAATATATCAGCGATTGTTTTTCTCCACCCGCTTCAACAAACCAAATAAATCGCTGTTGGTGGACAACACAATGGTGGCGTCGCCGTCTATCACTTTGCGATAGGTTTCCATGCTCTTCAAGAACTTATAAAACTCGGCGGACTCGGGTTTTTGCCCATAGGCCTTGGCGTAAATTTCGGTGGCCTTGGCATCCGCTTCGCCTTGAATTTCTTGCACACGTTTGTAGGCGGTGGATTCGATTTCGTTGAGATCCCGGTCCCGATTACCGTTAATCCTGGCCGCTTCGCCCTCGCCTTCCGAGCGAAAACGCTGGGCAATTTGCAAGCGTTCGCTGATCATCCGCTGATGGATGCGTTCCAACACTTGATGGTTGTAGTTGATACGTTTAAAGCGCACATCCAGCAATTCGATACCAAATTCGGCCAATTTCGGCGCTGCGGCATCGAACACATCTTTTTCGATGGCCGCCCGGCCCACCCGGATCGGCCGCAATACGCCTATCGTGCCCTCGCCCGTTAACGGCCCCAAACTCTCGTCTTGCAAGGGTTTACGATCCTTATCCGAACGCACCACTTCAATCAATTCGTGACGAGCGATTGCTGTGCGGGTTTCGCTACCCAAAATATCTTCCAAGCGCGATTGCGCGCTGCGTTCGTCGCGCAAGCGCAAGTAATATTGCATCGGCTGGGTGATGCGCCAGCGCGCAAAAGTATCGACCTGTACGTAAGTCTTGTCCTTGGTGGACATCTCCACCATCGGCCCGTCCCAGGCCAGATAGCGCTTATCAAAGCTATTGATCTGCTGGGTAAATGGAATCTTGAAATGCAAACCGGGACTGGTAATCGGCTCGCCGACCGGTTTGCCGAATTGGGTGATGATGACTTGCTCGGTTTGATCGACGGTAAACACCGATTGCAGCAGCAAAAACGCCGAGACGACAAGTAACAACCAGGTTTTTATGGATAAACTCATTTCACCACTCCCGCAGTTTGCCCTGGAAACGGCAGCATCGGCAATATTTGCTGCACGGTATCGTCGACGATAATTTGCTGGCGGGCTTGCGGTAATACCTCGCCCATCGTTTCCAGATAAATCCGTGCACGCGTCACGTCCGGCGCTTTTAAGTATTGTTCCAACACCTGATTGAAAGCGGTCACATCCCCTTCCGCTTCGTTAATCCGCTTAAAGCGATAGCCCTCCGCCGCGCGAATTTTCTGGTCCGCTTCGCCACGCGCTCGCGGCACTGCTTTGTTGTACTCGCCATTCGCCAAGTTGATGACATTCTCTCGGTCTTGTTGAGCACGATTCACTTCATTAAACGAGGACTGTACCGGTTCCGGCGGATTGACGTTTTTCAGTTGTACTTGATTGATCGACACCCCCAACTGGTAGCGCTCCGCGAGTAAACGGGCGCGCGCCAAAACGGTGTCCTCAATCTCCTGCCGACCGATGGTAATAATTTCATCAACGGTGCGATCACCCACCACTTCTCGCATCACCGCCTCGGAAATATCCCGCAAGGTCACCCCAGGATCGCGGACCACAAATAGATATTTTTCCGGATCGGTGATCCGGTATTGCACGATCCACTCCACCAGCGCCGAGTTCAGATCGCCGGTCACCATGGTTTTTTCCAACGCCGGCTCGTCGCCGGTTTGATCCGGGTTGGTAAAGCCTGCGGTGGCAAAGCCAAACTCCAGCTTCTGCTGACGCTGAGTCGGCACGGTAACCACGCTGTCCACCCCAAACGGCAGTTTAAAATGCAAACCGGACGGGACTTTTTCGATGTACTCGCCAAAGCGCAATACAATGCCTTCAGACTCGGCGGGGATGGTGTAAAACGACATGGTCGCGCCGACCAGCACGGTGACGACAATCAGTATCGCCAATGGCGAAATCGGCAGCGAATCGGGCAGGTTTTTAAAAATAGGATTGACGTCGTTCAAGGACTGGCTCCGGTTAAGTCGGCGAAAAATCAAGGTGACTGGAATTACAAATCACAAGCGCCGCATTCGTTAAGCAAGCATGCACGCAGTGGACTGTTTCGTCAATTTGTCCGCTTTAGCTCGGCCGCAAGCCCAGAAATATCGTTCAAGACGCATTAGTCGAATCGATGAGGCTTTGCCGCAAAAACAGCTCAAATTGTTCGCTGGGCATCGGCTTACCGAATAAATAGCCTTGAATCTCCTGGCAGCCCTGTTCGCGCAGAAACTCGCGCTGTTCGACCGTTTCCACACCTTCGGCTATGGTCCGCAAACCCAGGCTGCCGGCCAGGCTGATCACCGCACTGACGATGGCTTTATCTTCCGAATCGGTACTGATATCACGGACAAAAGATTGGTCGATCTTCAACTTGTATACTTTAAATTTCTTCAGATAACTTAACGACGAATAACCGGTACCGAAGTCGTCGATAGACATGCGTACCCCGCGTTGATGCAGGTTATTCATCACCGCCACCGCCGCTTCGGGGTTTTGCATCGACACCCCTTCGGTCAATTCCAGTTCCAAATACTCGGGCGGCAAGCCTTCTTCTTCCAGTATCCGCGACACCAACTCCGGCAAGGCCGGATGACTAAATTGAGCCGCAGATAGATTAACTGCCATGATTAAAGGCCCCAGCCCCTGCTCCAGACAGGCTTTTGCTTGCCGCACCGCAGTTTGCAACACCCATTCGCCTATCGGCAGGATCAGCCCGCTGTCTTCCGCCACCGGAATGAATTCGGCCGGCGAAACCATGCCAAACTCCGGATGCCGCCAGCGTAACAAAGCTTCCGCACCGACCACCCGTCCGCTATGAATATCCGCCTGCGGTTGATAATAAACATGCAGTTGTTGGCGATCCAAGGCATGGCATAAGGAATTGACAAGTTGCAGATTGCGCTGGGCGCGGGCTTGCATTTCCGGCGTAAAAAAGCGGTAACCGTGCCGGCCATCCGTTTTGACGCGGTACATCGCGACATCCGCACTTTTGGACAGGCTTTCCAAATCCTCGCCGTCATCCGGATACAAGGCTATGCCAATCGATGCGCTCATCGTCAAATCGAACTCATCAATCCGGTAAGGTTCAGCTATCGCATCAAGCAGTTTCTGCGCGACATTCGCTGCCCCATCGGCATCGGTGCCCGGTAACAGGAAAATGAATTCGTCGCCGCCCAAACGCGTCACGGTATCTTCTTCGCGCAGCACTGCACAAAGCCGATTGGCTAATTCCACCAACAACGCGTCGCCGACGCTATGCCCCAAGGTATCGTTAACATTTTTGAAATGATCGAGATCAAGAAACATTAGTGCTAAGTGGCCATTACTCCGTTTGGCCAAACTCAATGCATACTTCAAGTGATCGTCCAATTGACTGCGATTCGGCAAGCCGGTGAGCGAATCGTAATTGGCCAAATAATAAATGTGCTCCTCTGCCTGCTTGCGTTCGATAGCCAGGGCTACGAAATGCGCCACCATTTCCAGTAAGCGCAATTCATGTTTGTTAGGAACAGCGGGATGGCGATGATAGATTGCAAACGTGCCCAGTACTTTTTTGCCGGCAGAGAGTACGGGTTCCGACCAGCATGCCGCCAAGCCCGCTCGTTCCGCCAGCGGCAGAAAAGGCTGCCAATATGGATGCTCGGCAAGATTTTCAGCGATTGTTCTTTGCCCGGTGTATGCGGTATTGCCGCACGATCCAAGCCCCGTGCCTATTTTTAGACCATCGATCGCCTGATTGTAAAAATCCGGGAGACTAGGCGCGGCGCCTATCCGCAAACGCTGCTCCTCATCAACGAGTAAAATAGAACAAAGACTGCCTACCAGCAGGGTTTCAAGTTCGGTAACCACATCCTGCAAAATATCCATCAGTTGCACGTTACCGTTGAGTCGTTCAAGCATAAACACCCGCAAACTTTCCATCTGCTGAGCTTGCCGGCGTTCGGCCTCACGCTCGAAGCCGCCGATGGCATGATCGATGTCCATGGCCATTTCCAACAACAGATTGCGCGCGGCATCGTCAAACACATTTATTTCATCGCCGTACAACATAAACGCGCCGGCGGGCTTGCCATTTCGATGCAAGGGTAAGGCAGCTGAAGCCTGCCAATTGAATTTCGCACCGCGCGCATGCCAGGCTATGGTAGACGAGTCGTGTTGAAAATCAGGGCACCAGTATGGCCGGTCTTCCCTCACCGCTGTCCCGGTTGGTCCGCGTCCGGCCGGAAGATTTTCGTCTATCGATATGTCAATCCCATCCAGGTAATCAATGCCGCTGCCGTAACAGGCAACCGGCTTAATCGATTGACTGGTTTCGTCCAGCATACCGATCCAGGCCATTTTCATGCCACCAAAGACCACCGCATCGCGGCAGATTTGCGGGAACAATTCGGCTTCGCTGGTACAGCGAACGATGGCTTGATTACATTGACTTAACGCGGCATACAATTGTGTCAGTCGCAGATTTTTTGCCTCGGCACTGCGGCGAGCGGCTTCAACAGTTGCCAAACTTGACTGCGTTTCCGCCAGCCAGCCCAACACGCTATTGCGCATGCCCTCGCCAACCGAAATATTTTCGGAGAAATCGCCGCTACCCAAACGGACTATCTGCTCGTGCAATTCATCGACCGAAGCGCCCAATATCGCATGTAAGGTCCGATACGCCCGCCAAAGCATTAGTACCAGCATGACCCCGAACAGCACGAACACCAACCGTAACCAAAAGGCAATACGCGCTCTGACAATGACGCTCTGTTGAGTGCGCCTGTCCATCAAGTCGAAGGCTGCGATGATGGACTGCATGACTTTCGCTTTGGCCTGATGGTAAGCTGCATTGTGCAGCATTAGATTGGCCTGATGCCGGATCGCATCGGTTATTAGCTGATTCGCATCAATCATGTTCATCGCCGCGCGCTCTATTTGAATGAGCGCAGCGGAATCGGCGATGGCTTCGGCCATTTTCGCCATTTCCTGCTCGGAAAACCCGGCTTGCCGCATCAACTCCAGCAAGGCAACCGCTTGACCGCTGGATGGCGGCGCAGCATGACCATTGGCAATCGCCAAGTCCCAATACATAGCGTGATAATTTTCGGGCCTCGGCAATTTGCCGTCGCGAATGTCGATAATGTCTTGAAAATAGTGTTTGAAGATGGGATCACCGGTGGCGACATAACTGCGCGCCACATGGGAGAGATCGTTGGAAGATTGCCGAAACTCGTCGGCCAGTAAATGTGACTCTAAGCGGATTTCGTTGGCGTGATCAATTTGCTTCTCCGCGCGCACGTAAATCACGAATGCGATTGCGAAAATCACAAACATGGCCAGGTTCAGCCACAAAATTCGAGAAAACCGGGAAAAGTAATACGGACGCGTCATTTTGCTTATTCCGTTATTCGACTCCAAAATAGACACTAACCTGTAAAAAAACTTAGATGCGACCGGCCAAAAACCACGAACAAGATAAGTGAAATTTTACGTGAACCATACCACTAAAGTTTTCCGGCCTTCGGTCCGGACATCCAACCCCTTGGAATTATCTGTTCAAAACAAATGTCGGGTAAACCCAACCAAATCAGCGTGAATGTCTGTATCACTATTGTGTAACCGGCTTTTTGCGGAATACTGCGACGCTAATAAATACAAAAACATTCGACACTTCATCATCGCATACCGCTTAAGGGAGATCATGTATGCCAAAATTCACTCTTACGTTCAGACTCTTGGTTTTCATGCTGTTCGCCTTGCTGACGTTTTCGCAGACAGCAAATACGGCCCCTTTACAACTCGGTCAATCGGCACCGTTATTTCAATTGCAAGCGCACGATGGCGACCCGATAAGTTTAGCCGCTCGGCGCGGGAAAGGTTGGACGGTATTATATTTTTATCCCAAAGCCGGTACACCCGGCTGCACCACGCAAGCTTGCGCTTTTCGCGACGCCATCAAACTGATCCGTGATCAAAATGCCGAGGTTTACGGGATTAGCACCGATGACGTCAAGGATCTGTTGGCGTTTCACCAGCAACATAAACTCACATTCTCGCTGTTGTCCGATCAGGATGCCAAGGTCAGCGAAGCCTACGGCGTAAAAATGCCGGTCTTGAACATGGCCAAACGCTGGACCTTTATAGTCGATCCCAATTTAACCATACGCCGTATCGATGACGATGTAGACCCTGCATTGGATGCCAAACGCGTGGCGGAAATGCTGAAGCAGTTACAGGCGGGATCAGCTCAGTAATAATTCTAGATTCCCGCTTTTGCGGGAATCACGGCCACAGGTGATTTAAGGGCTGGGTTAACAACAGACCGGTCACAACCAGCCGGCCCGCTTCAAACGCAAATACAAGGCCAAGCTGCACAGCGCCACGCTGCCAACGACTAAGGGATAGCTGTACACCCAATCCAGCTCCGGCATATGCCGAAAGTTCATACCGTACAAACTGAATACCATGGTCGGTATCGCCAAAATCGCCCCCCAGCCGGCCAAGCGTTTGACTACTTCATTTTGGCGCACGGTTTCGAAGGTCAAATGCACTTGCATCGCCGCCAGCAGCATCTCGCGCATGCCGTGGATAGCCTGATCGACGCGTTTGATATGATCGGCAATGTCGCGGAAATACACTCTGACATCCTTGTGTATCAGGCTGCCATGAAAGCGCATCAATTCGTTGCAAATGTCTATCACCGGATTGATAGCGCCTTCCAACAGCAATAACTCGCGTTTTAATTCGTATAGGTCTTCCATGGTTTGCCGGCTGGGCCGATATTGAAATATCGCCGATTCCAACACATCGAAGCGGTCTTGCAATCCGGCAATCGCCACCATGTAATTATCGACGATAAAATCCATAATCGAGTACAAGGCAAAGCCCGGTCCCTTACTCAGTTGGTGCGGCATGGCCTGACAGCGCTCCCGCACCTTGCTCAGACTCTGCGATGCACCATGGCGTACGGTGACCACAAAACGCGGCCCCATAAAAATATGGGTCTCGCCGAATTCCACTTTTTTCTCGATCAATTCCGCCGTATGCAGTACGATAAACAGCGAATCGCCGTATTCCTCGATCTTCGGCCGTTGGTGCGCGGCGCAGGCATCTTCAATGGCTAGCTCATGTAAGCCGAATTCCAGCTGAATTTTTCTCAAAATCTCGGTGTTAGCCTCGCGCAAGCCCAGCCAAATAAAGGTATCGTCTTTGAGTAAAACTTCGCTAATGTCTTCTATGGTGACGTCGCCAATGCCCACGCCTTTATGGTAGGCCACGCAGCGCATTACCATGTTTTTATCAATTGTTTCAGTCAAAAATATCTCCGTCTTGCTGGTTGGCGACCGGTTAAATCAAGTGGGCGGATTATAGCCCGCAACTCGACTACATCGCTCAATCGCGCATGGGCAGAGAACCCCATCATCCGTAATTTCCGGAAAAATTAAGCCTTCGCCGAGTCCATTCAATAGGTTTACACTGCAAACCCCGGCTTTTTGTTCTTCCGCAATCATGAAAATCCATCATCTCACCCCCGCCGAAGCCCTCGACAGTTTAGGCTCCAGCATGGACGGCCTGGCCGATGCCGCTATTGAAGGCCGCCTGCATGAGTTTGGTTTTAACCGTATCGAAGAAAATAAAAAGACCTCCGCACTACTGGCGTTTGTCCAGGAATTCCTGCACTTTTTTGCCTTGATTTTATGGCTGGCGGCAGGACTGGCGTTTTTTGCCGAATCTCAGCAACCCGGCGAAGGTATGGCGACCTTGGGTTATGCCGTGCTCGGTGTGATTGCAATCAATGGCTGTTTCTCGTTCTGGCAGCGGCATCAGGCCGAACAGGCAATTGCGGCCTTGCAAAAGTTGCTGCCGCATCAAGTCAAAGTGATCCGCGACGGCGAGCTGAGTTTGGTGTTTGCCGACGAACTGGTGCCTGGCGATTTGCTGGTATTGCAGGAAGGCGATAACGTGCCGGCCGACTGCCGATTGCTGGAAGCCTTTAACCTACGTGTCAATAACGCCACCATCACCGGCGAATCGCTGCCCAAGGGCCGCGACGCACAAGCATCCGACATTGAGGACATCAGTCAAAGCCGAAATATTCTACTGGCCGGCACCTCGGTGGTGTCCGGCGAAGGCAAGGCGCTGGTGTTTGCTACCGGTATGCATACCGAGTTCGGCAAAATCGCCCACACTTTAAAAACCACCGTGAAAAACCAGTCGCCTTTGCAATTGCAAATCAGCCGGCTCAGCCGCTTCGTGGCTTTGCTGGCCCTGCTGTTGGGCGTGGTGTTTTTCGGTATCGGTCAAATCATCGGCCTGACGTTTTGGGAAAACTTTATGTTTGCCATCGGCATCATCGTCGCCAATGTGCCGGAAGGTCTGCTACCCACGGTCACGCTGTCCCTGGCGATGGCCACCCAGCGCATGGCCAAGCGCAATGCGCTGATCCGCAATCTGCCGTCGGTGGAAACCTTGGGTTCCACGACAGTGATTTGCACCGACAAGACCGGTACGCTGACGCAAAACCGTATGGCGGTTAAGCAACTGTTTCTTGACAACAATTACTGGCAACCCGAGCAATTGGGCAGCGATAGTCTGCAACATCACAGCGCTTTTCTGGCGAATGCGGCTTTATGTCATAACCTGAAACGGGTAGAAGGCAAGAATTTACTGGGTGACCCGATGGAAGTGGCACTGGTGTCCATGGCGTACGAGCAAGGTATGCGCGTCGATTACCCGAAAATCGGCGAAGTGCCTTTCGATACCGACCGCAAGCGCATGTCCACCATCCACAACACGCCATCAGGCAAGATGTTGTTTTGCAAAGGCGCGTTGGAGATGGTGCTACCGCTGTGCCAGCACATTTTGATTCGCGACAAGATAGAAACGCTAGACGACGCCGGCCGTCAACAGCTGTTGAATGCGCTAAAAACCATGGCCGACCAGGGTTTACGCGTGTTGGCGTTTGCTTATCGGCCCTTATCGGACTCAGTCGAAGGCCAGCCGGAACAAGCCTTGATTTTCAGCGGCCTAGTAGGTTTGGAAGACCCAGCCCGTCCGGAAGTGGCGGATGCCATCGCCCAATGTCATATCGCCGGTATTAAAGTGATCATGATCACCGGCGACCACCCGCATACCGCCGTGGCGATTGCCCGGCAGATCAAGCTGGTGCAATCGGACAATCCCAAGGTGATTACCGGCGACAGACTGAAAAAACTCACGCCCAGCCAGTTGCAGGTCGCATTGGATGCGCCGGAAATTATTTTCGCCAGGGTCGGCGCCGACCAGAAAATGCACATCGTCGATGCCTTGCAACGCAAGAAGCATGTGGTCGCGGTGACCGGCGACGGCGTCAACGATGCACCGGCCTTGAAAAAAGCCGACATCGGCATCGCCATGGGCATCGCCGGCACCGACGTGGCCAAGGAAGCGGCCGACATGATTTTGCTGGACGATAACTTCGCCAGCATCGTGGCCGCCATTGAGGAAGGCCGCGCGGTGTTCGACAACATCCGCAAATTCCTCACCTATATCCTCAGCTCCAATATTCCGGAACTGATTCCTTACCTGGCCTTTGTGTTGTTCAAAATTCCGCTGCCGCTGACCATCATCCAGATTCTGGCGGTGGATTTGGGCACCGACATGCTGCCCGCTTTAGGCCTGGGCGTGGAAAAGCCGGACGCATCAGCGATGAACAAACCGCCGCGCTCCTACAAGGAAACCCTTATCGACTGGCGCTTGCTAGCCAGGGCTTACGGCTTTCTCGGGCTACTGGAAGCCGTTGCGGCGATGGCTGCATTCTTCTTCGTGTTGCATCGCGGCGGCTGGGACTATGGCGATATATTGTCCCGCCATAACCCGCTCTACCTGCAAGCCACTACCGCCTGCCTGACCGCCATCATCATGATGCAGATCCTCAATGTATTTATCTGCAAACAGCGGCAACGCGGCCTGTTAGCCACATCGTTCCTGGACAATAAACTAATCCTGTCCGGCATTGTTCTGGAAATTGCGTTGATTCTGACGATAGTCTACACGCCCTGGGGCAACGAGCTGTTCGGCACCGCGCCGATAGACACCGCTGTTTGGCTGTTTACCTTGCCGTTTGCGCTAGGCATGCTGCTGCTGGAAGAATTTAGAAAATGGCTGGTGCGGCGCTTTGCGCTTTTCCCGATCCAGGTAAAACCGCTCAAGTTGCGGAAGCGATTGCTGAAAAAATGAATCGCAACTGAGAAATCTCACCCGCTAACCTACATCTCCTGGTCACCGCGAGCACAGGAGTTAGACTCCATAAACCCATGTTAGGTGCGACAGCGTACAGATAAAGCCGCAGGAGCCGGCTAAGATCCCGTCATAAGCGGCAAGCCTGCCTGCGGGCGCGCCTTCCCACCAAATCGAAAAAAGAAGACACATTCATGACTTACTGTACAGGCGTCATGCTCGACACCGGGATGGTCTTTGCTTCGGACTCGCGCACCAATGCCGGGGTCGACAACATCGCCAGCTTCTGCAAGATGACGGTATTTGAAAAGGCCGGCGACCGCGTTATCGTGCTATTAAGTTCCGGCAATCTGGCCGGCACGCAAGCTGTGATCAGCATTTTGAAACAAAGGAGCGCCAAGCCCGGCTCGGCGAATCTGTGGAATACAGAATCGATGTTCGACGCCGCGCTGCTGGTATCCGACGCGATGCGTGAGGTAGATAGGCGCGACAGTCCGCACCTGGCGGCCAGCAAAATCAGCTTCAACGCCTCCTTTATTTTGGGCGGCCAAATCGCCGGCGAAGCGCCGCGTCTGTTTCGGATTTATGCCGAGGGCACTTTCATCGAGGCCAGCATAGAAACACCCTATTTTCAGACCGGCGAAACCAAATACGGCAAACCTATCATAGATCGAGTAATTACCCGCTCGACCTCGCTGAATAATGCCGCCAAATGCGTGCTGGTCTCGTTCGACTCGACCATGTGCAGCAATTTATCGGTGGGCATGCCTATCGATCTGCTTTGCTATCAACGTGACAGTCTGGTTGTAAAGATGCGGCGGCGCTTTGCCGAAGGCGATGCCTATTTCGTCGAACTGGGCAAACAGTGGACCGAGGGCACCCGGCTAGTATTCGATCAATTATCCAATCTGGATTGGTGAGGCGCGCAGATGCGCCACGAACCGACGATTGCCGATGAACGCGGCGAATATGGTCTGGTGATTACTTGCGAACACGGCGGCAACCGAATTCCCGAACCGTATCAAGCATATTTTCACGGCTATCAGGCCTTGCTGGACTCGCATCGCGGTTTTGATCCCGGCGCTTTAGTCATGGCCAAAGCCTTGGCTAAGGCATTTTCCGCACCGCTTGTAACTGCCAGCGTCAGCCGTTTGCTGGTGGATCTGAATCGATCCCCAGGCCATCCAAATCTGCACTTTATCAGCATACAAAATGCCCCGACCCAAGTGCGTGAACAAATCGTGCGGCACTATTACCAGCCCTATCGGACGCAGGTGGATAGTCTGATCCGGCAATCGCTTGTCGAACATAGCCAAGTGATTCACCTTTCCTCTCACAGTTTTACGCCCGAGCTGGACGGTAAGCTGAGAAATGCCGATATCGGCTTACTTTATGATCCGGGACGAGCTGGCGAGGCGGCGTTCTGCGAATGCTGGAAAACAAGCCTAAAAGCGTATGCGCCCGAACTGCAAGTCCGCCGAAATTATCCCTATGCCGGTAAAGCCGATGGTCAAACTCGCTGGTTTCGTCAACAACTAACCGCCGATGCCTACCTGGGTATCGAACTGGAAATAAACCAAAAGCACCTGTTAGCGCCAAGCCAGCACTGGTCTGAGCTGCGCCGGAAGATCGTTATATCGCTTCAGCAAACCCTAGCACGTTATTTCGCCCACCCAGGAGTAATCCAATGAAAATCCGTATAGGCTACGAAATTGTTTACGACTGTCCGCAGCCGACCCCAATGCTACTGACCTTAGGCGTGCACTACACCCGCGTTTCCGACGTCATCATTCCGGACTACCTGATGACAGAGCCGAGCATTCCCATCAACGCTTATCGCGACACCTTCGGCAATTGGTGCAGTCGCATAGTCGCGCCTAAGGGCAGGCTCAGACTTTTCGCAGACGGCTTAGTCAGGGATAGCGGTGTGCCGGACCGGCTTATTTCTCAGGCGAAGCAGACGCCGGTGGAATATCTGCCCGACGAAACGCTGGTGTTTCTGTTAGGCAGTCGATATTGCGAAACGGATCGTATGACAGAGATAGCCTGGCAGTTGTTTGAGAATGCACCGACCGGCTGGGCACGGGTGCAGGCGATTTGCGACTATGTCAACCGGCATATCGAGTTTGGCTATCAGCATGCTCGCCGCACCAAAACCGCTTGGGAGGCTTATCAAGATCGGACAGGGGTGTGCCGGGATTTCGCCCATCTCGCCATCACCTTTTGCCGTTGCATGAACATCCCGGCACGCTATTGCACCGGCTATCTGGGCGACATGGGGATGCCGCCACCCTATGGCCCGATGGATTTTGCCGGCTGGTTTGAGGCGTATCTTGACGGCCAATGGTATACCTTCGACGCCCGCAACAATATCCCGCGTATTGGCCGGGTGCTGATCGCGCGCGGGCGTGATGCGGCCGACGTACCGATTAGCTGCACCTTCGGCCCGAATACGCTACAGAGCTTTATGGTCCGCACCGAAGAAGTAGCTGAATAGCGATGGCGATTCCTGAACAATCACAACCTGATATACCTAGTGCGCCCAGGCTTTATTCAGATGCCAGTTAACAGCGCCGATGCCGCTTTTTGATTATCTTGATATAGCTTGAGTGCATAGTTAGCTACCTGGTTTTGCACTTTACCCTTGTTCAAGTCGGCAGCCGTTTGCGCGTAGTCGGTATCTTGAAAACGGCTGCGCGTTTCGGCTAGATTCTGATAGCTGCTGTTCAGATTGGCTAGGTTCGAATTCAAGCCCGCTGCGGTGCTCGTCAAAGTACTCTGCTCATTCCCGACATTGTTAATCGCGCTGTCTATCGTATCCAGCGCATTGGCCGCATTCGTAGCGCTGGATACATCCAAGCCCGAAACACCCAAAGCGGCGCTGGATAAATTCCCCAGGCTTAAGCCGAGCGTATCGCTGGCATTGGGGCCGATTTGCAATTGGCCGGAGAAACTGCCGTCCAATAGTTTTTGATCGTTGAACTGGGTGTTGCCGACAATCCCATCGATGCTTTTGCCCAAGCCGTTGATCTCGTCCTGAATACTTTGCCGATCAGAGGTCGACAAAGAGCCATTACCGGCTTGCACCGTCAATTCGCGGATGCGTTGTAGATTGTCGGTCACCTGGGTCAAGGCACTACCGGCTGTTTCCGTGAGCGACAGACCGTTGCTGATATTGCCGATTGCTTGATTTTGTCCTCCCAAGCGACTGCTTATCGCATCGGCAATTGCCAACCCGGCCGGGTTGTCGGCAGCCGAATTGATCCGCTTTGCGGAACTAAGGCGCTGGATGCTGGTTTGGATCAGACTTTGGGATTTATCCAGGTTGGTGCTATTGATTGACGACAACATGATGTCACCTCGCTTACAATTTTTTGACTAACTCATACGGCTTATCTGCCCCGGAAGATAAACAGGCTAAGCAACGATGTCTATAGTGGTCCCCACGGCCTTATTGTCATCGGTAGCGGACGCTGTGCTAATACCCGTCACTAATTGCGAATAGGTAGACGGTCTTACCTCGGCGTTCTGAATGGTATTAGTTAACTGTGTGCCCGCTTCTTGAAAAGCGTTGGACAAATTCAATCTCAGGTGTGCGGCTTCGGAGTTGACCTGCGCTTTACTGGCTTGAGAATCGAGATCCTGAGCTTTGGCTGCGTATTGGTCGGCCTGCGCTTGCACGGCATCTGCCTGCTTTCGCAACGCTTGCGCCATTTGCTCGGCCTGATCTGCATTTCTCTTGGCCGTCAGCGCACTCAACTGTTGAAAGCCGGATTGATTAACACTGGAAACAGATAGGGAAGACATAGCAATCTAAACTCCCTTAATACGCCGCAGGCCTGCGGCAGGCTTCGGAATGAACATGCGGGTTCACCCCTATGTGGCACCGTATTACTCCCGGTTGGAGAAAATGTCAAACGCTATTTTTAAGTCCGGAACGCACGCCGCTCGGCAAGAAAACCTCAGTCCGATAACACCAACGATTGCCGACAATCTTCACCAACATTCGCTACCCCCATCCGCTGACAAGTCCGTCGAAACTCACTAAAATGCCGGAAATTTTCTACTTAGCCGCCGGTAAATCCGGGTAAGACTAATCCACCATAAACGCCCGCAATCCACATGAATCACGAAGTTGTTGCCGCCAGGGTAGAACATATCGCCATGGCGACAGGCATCATCGCCGGCCTATCCGCTGCCGCGGCAACCATCGCCACCCCGACCGGCCTCACGGCCTTTGGCGTCTGGCTGGGATTGGTTGACGAACCGCTAATCGTAACCGTGGCGCCCATCCTGGATAAATTAGCAACGATCTGCGGCACCATTTCCGGCATGACTTACTTCTATGCGGTCAGAAAAAAACGGCAAATGGTAAAGCAATCGGCGCCCAATAGTTCCGGG
Organism: Methylomonas methanica; assembly: GCF_001644035.1. Taxonomy (GTDB): domain Bacteria; phylum Pseudomonadota; class Gammaproteobacteria; order Methylococcales; family Methylomonadaceae; genus Methylomonas; species Methylomonas methanica_A. Next base: position 440 of record NZ_LUUG01000085.1, on the reverse strand, counting down.
CCATCCGAGTAAATTGCCGAACAACCTGATGCCATTCGTAATCATTGCAGAAGCGGAATACATTTTGGAAACACCCAAACTCACCGCCGTACCAGTACCTACATTGAAAACCCAAATCGCCTCGCAAGCCACCCGTCAATTCGAAATCACCGGTGCCTTGGATTTATTGTTTCAGGGTTTTTGAGCGAAATTAGATGACCTTGACGCGGGAAGGCGTTCAAGCTGGGTTTCCGCTAACGCTCCTACCCAGCCTACGCAATATAATTTTGAGGACGATTTTGTCCCGTATGCCGCGCCGAGTACCGGAGCTTTTGATCGGACAAATCGGCAGGACTGCCGATTTGCATGCGCAGCACCCGAAGGGCGAGGTACATGGATGTACCGAGTGAGCAGCCCGCAGGGGTGCGGCATGGATGCCGCACGTTGCCGAAGGGGCAGGA
>NZ_LUUG01000084.1 GCF_001644035.1 Methylomonas methanica | reverse complement strand
GATTTGACTATTTCTCGTAGCGCATGTCGGTGATCTCTAAAACTCGAGAAAAACTGATTGGTACTTGATTATGCTCTGGCAAAACACTCTGAATGTTGGGCCACGCCGGAGAAACCGGGGAAAATACACTTATCAAGCCGCGACCGTATTCCGGAAAAATTAAATACACACCCGATAAAATCAAAAAAAGAAGAACAATTACGCTATAAAAACCAAAAGTCTTATGCAAATCGAAATTTAATGGTTCAATGCTCGAGTTTTTCTTGATTGTCAGTGCGTTTCTAAGTTTACCGGGGGTGGGCCACCACAAAATCAAGCCTGTCAATACAGAAAATAATAAACCCAAGCCTATAAAGCCCACGATATTCATCCCTGCTTTCGCCAGGCCCAATGAATAATGGAAGCGCAAAATAAAATCCTTAAACGGATCGCGCCATATCCGTTCAAAATCGATTAATAACCGCTGCCCTGTTACTTCTGCCGTATAGGGATTGATAAAAATTTGATGTCTTTCCAGATAGCTCGCATCGGGTGATGGCTGTTCAAACCACAGAGCAAACGCAAGTCCGTCGCGTCGCGGGAAATCAAGGCTTATCGCTTTACCAATGGTCGGCAAGGCACCAATACCCGATGCGACAATCTTATCGATTGGCTGGTAACGTTCATGCCCGGTTTTAACGGAAACGGTCATAAGGTTAGAATTAAGCCACTCGTCTAATGGAAGTTCAAATGCCAACAAACTCCCAGTTAAGCCAATAATGACGAAGATCGCCCCCGCAAATAGGCCAAGATACAAATGTAGTTTTAGCCATAGTTTGCGGCGATTTTTGCGTGCCATATCCATTGCAGTCATTTAACTAAATTCACAGATTAAGCCTGAAAATTTTCCTTCTATTTAAGGCTTGACTGTATTAGAAATTGGTTGGTTAAAACTCCACTCGAACCGATCCCATAAAAGTACGGGGGGTTCCAATGGTGATAAAACTTCCACTATTAGTACCTGCGTAGTAGTTTTTATCCAGTAAGTTATCAACATTGAATTGGGTCGTTACTTTTGTATTCCCAACTTTCATTTGGTAGCTTGCCATTAGGTTTGCTGTAACAAAGCCAGGCAACTCATAAGTATTTCCTGCGTTGCCCTCTTTTTGACCCTGCGCGATGGCTCCCGCACCGAACTTAAGTCCTCGCAAAGCACTGGTTTGAAATTCGTAAGTACTCCAAAAGCTTCCGGAATGTTTTGGGGCTAAAAACAATCTATTTCCCTGGTTACCAATTCCCCCTGTAGGATCAACATCTTTAGTTATTTTTGCAAAGGGTGTGTAAGCGTAAGTTGCGATAACATTCCAACCGGGAATGATTTCTCCCGTAGTATCAAACTCTATCCCCTTGCTTATAGCTTCACCAATCGCACGGCCATTTCCATTTGGGTCTCCTGGGATTGCAGTAAAAAGATTCTGTTTAGTCAATTCGAAATAAGATACTGTTGTTCTTAACCTCCCATCCCAAAATTCTGTTTTAAAACCTGTTTCCCATTGTTGAGCACTTTCTGGTGGGAGCGAAGTTCCATCCGTATTAAATAAACTATTGGTGCCACCAAAGTTTTCGGTATAGCTACCATAAAGTGAAAGCCAATTGACTGGCTGCCATAATAAACCACCACGAGGACTAATATGATCAACTGATTCGGTGACGCGTCCAAGAATATTGTTTATCCCTTCGGCATTGTCGTAACGAAGTCCACCAAGTGCATGGAAATGGTAAGGAAGCTCAATTTGGTCTTGAAAATACAACCCGTGCCAGGACTGGGTATATCCTTGATCATCCCGTTTCGTTAAAGCAGGGGATGTTATTAAATAAACCGGGATGAAAATATTAAATCCCGAAACCGATCCACCATATCTATTTGTTATCTGGTCATCGATAACAAAATAATCGTAGCCCCACAATAGCTTATGCTTAAGTACACCGGTTGAAATATTCCCAATCAAATTAAGCGAAGTAAAATATCGTTGTGAGCTAGGTGTTGCATTGTTGAAATTGCGAGTAAGCAAACCATTAGCTCCGGCTGCGCCAAAGTTTAAAGTTTTGCTTTCTTTTTCCATAAATTCAGATGTAAATCTATGAGTTAGCTTCCAGTTGTCATTGAACTCATGTGACCAATTGAATCCAACTAGCACTCTATCGCCGACATTCTTATTGTTTAGTGGCTCATGTAACGCTCTGTCCAATGGAACATTCGCTGGACGATCGCCTATTCGAGTGATCCCTGGATCAGGTTTATCGTTGTAGTGTTGATATTCAAGCTCAAGGGTCGCTTGGGTTCTCGGACTAATATTCCACTTGAGAACTGGGGCGACAAACACTCGCTCCCCTTCTATAAAATCTCGGAAAGAGCCTGCGTTTTCATAGGACATGTTAAGTCTATAGAGCAGAGTGTCATCCTTTGTAATTGGTGCAGTCGCATCCAAGGTGGTTCGGTAGAAATCATATGACCCAAACTGTTGCTGTAGGGCATAATAGGGAGTTGTATGCGGCTGTTTAGTGACAATATTAACAATCCCCCCCGGCTCTGCTCGACCAAACAATATAGACCCCGGCCCTTTGAGAACTTCCACTCGTTCTATATTGGTAGTGTCTCGCTTAGTTCCGGCGCTACCGCCGACAATGGTAGGAATTAAAACTCCATCCCGATAAGTAATATTATTTTGGAAACCGCGGATTTGGTAACCATCTGTCGCGCCTTGATTAATTGCTCCAAGCGTTACCCCACTTACGTTTTGCACCGCTTTGTCGATACGTGTCACTTGTTGGTCTTGCAGCACTTGTTTGGTCACGACCTGCACCGAAAACGGCGTCTCCATGATCGGCGTATCCGTCTTAGTCGCTGTAGAAGCATTGGGCAACCGGTAATCCGGATTATAGGGATCAGTGGCATCATAAGCCGCCTTCCCCACCACCTGCACCGCCGGCATAGTCTGCGGCCCCAGATTGTTGTGCAGTTCCGCCGCTCGCGGCTGCAAGGTGATGGCCCCTTCGCCGGTCGTCACCGCTTGCACCGGCGCATCGCCCAATAAAATCCTGATTGCTTCGTCGGCGGTATAGTCGCCTTGCAAGGTACGGCTGCGCAGGTTGTCGGCGATGTCGGTCCCGTACATCAATTGTTGCTGACTTTGCCTGCCGAACATCAGTAAGGCCTGATTCAGCGATTGGGCGGGGATGTCGAAATGGTGTTTGTTGCCGGCGGCATCGCCGTGGGCGGTTTGCGAGATCAGCGCCGCGAGTAAGACAGCTTTGGCGGCATGGCGCCGGCCCTTGCCGGCTGAGAAAGGTTTGCAATACTTTGCGGTGGACATGGATTCTCCTGGTTTCGGTCTGGTTACACTGCAGCATTCGGGCTGGTGTTAGTTAAGACGGAAACTTTTTAAAAACCCACATCAGGTGGTCAGGGAATTTTTTTAATCGGGGGAAATTGGCAATGGCAAATTGAGAGGGTGATGTTTATGCGGGGCGGTGTTTGCTTGAATAGTTTAGGATAAATCCCCCTCGATCCCCTGTATGCCCCTTGTGGGTACTTTTTCAAAGGGGGAAGTGAACGTCGCCCAGGCTCGGATTCGATGGTTTTATTTCCCCTCTTTGAAAAAGAGGGGCCAGGGGAGATTTTTTAGATAAATCCCCCTCAATCCCCCTTTTTCAAAGGGGGAAGTAACAGCGCCTAGCGCAGCACTACCAGATAGGGCGTGACGTTGACAATCTGCAGCTCCGGCACGGCGGCTTTTAAACTGGCGATAGCTTGATCCAGCGCATCCAGCCGAAACAGGCCGCTGATCCGCTTGTCGGCCAGCGCCGGATTCAGCAACATGACCCGTCCGGGCCGGTATTGATTGATTTGGGCGACGGCTTGGTGCAGCGGCAGGCCATCGAATTGCAGATAGCCATCGCGCCACAGCGCCATGTTTTCCGAGCGGTTTACAGTTTGTAAGGCAATAGTGTTGGCGCCTATCAACGCCGATTGTCCGGCTGTCAGCCGTTCGCGGTGCTGACGCTGTGCATCCTGGATTTCGACTATGCCTTCAACCAGTTCGATCTGGGTTTGCGCCGACTGGCGCTGGACGCTGAAAGCGGTGCCAACTGCCCGGACTTCACTGCCAGCGCTGCTGACCACAAACGGCCGCTGCGCATTTTTAGCCACTTCGAAAAAAGCTTCGCCCGTCAACAGCTCCACCCGGCGCACGTTATCGTCGAAATGAATCGCCAGCGCCGTGGCCGTGTTGAGCATTACTCGCGAGCCGTCGGCCAAGGTTACGGTGCGTTGCTCGCCCTTGCCGGTAAGATAATCGGCCCGCCAGAATGCCGGTGGATACAGCGCGGTGAGCGTGACCGCCAGCAATGCACAGCAAGCTACCGCCAAAGTGAGAGAACGGCGGCTGCGGGGTCTGGTATTGACGCGGCCTTTAAGACTCCTAAGGCCGTCATTCCCGCGCAGGCGGGAATCCAATTTGGCTACCAGGCCGTTTGCCTGCCTACCACCTCCCCCTGGAGTCTCTCGTAATAACTCCCTCTCCTCATCTAGCCACGCGGGCATAAATGAAGGGGTTGGGGTAAAGGAGTTAGCATTGCTTTGCATACCCTCACCCTGCCCTCTCCCAGGGGGAGAGGGTTCTAGTTTGGCTTTTGAGACACCCTCCCCCGGTAAGGGTTGCGCACCGGGAATGACGCGGCGGCCACGCAGTTGTCCCAAGCCCACCCACAGTTTTTCTGCACGTTGCCACGCTTGTTCGTGCGCGCTGTCGGCGGCCCGCCAGGCATTCAGTTCTTGCCGCGCAGACTGAGAAAACTCCCCGGAATGCAATTGGCTTAACCATGCGCAAGCCTGCTCCAGCAAACGCTCGGCATCGTCCGGCATCGGTTCGGTGGACATGGTCAATTCCTGATTGAACGGTGGAGGAGATATATCATAGACGAGGCCATTGGCCGAAACCACAGTCGCTATTTGGATTCATCCCGGGTTTTAGCACAATGCACTAAGGCTTTTTTGATGTTTTCTTCCACGGTGCGGAGGGAGATGTTCAGCGTTTCGGCGATTTCGCGCTGCTTCAAGCCTTCGAAGCGGTTGAGGTAAAAAATCCGCTGACTCAAGGGGGACAAGCTGGCCATGCCCTCGATCAGTCGGTCCAAATCCTGTTCACCCAGTGCCACGGTTTCCGCGCAGCGCAGGTCTTCGACTTCCGGCGGCGTATCGTCCGGCCATTCCACAATCGCAGCACTGCGTACGGTCTGACTGCGATAGTAATCAATCAACAGGTTTTGCGCGGTACGGAACAGATAGGCTTTCAGATTGCCGACGCTGCTCAAGTCCTCGCTACGACATAGGCGCACGAAGGCTTCCTGGCAAATGTCCGCAGCGGTTTCCCGGCAACGCACACGCGAAAACAGCGCGGCTTCCAGTTCGCCGTGGCAACTGACGTACAACTCTTGCAGAGATTGATGAGCTTGAAAAGACATTTGCCGGCTTAATGGTTTCGGTATCTAGGCTTAAACCGAAAACTGCCAGCAAATTTAAAGCCGGACGAGAAATTTTTTGCTCAATCAAACAGCTAGACAACCGACAAGGCTCCAAACCCGATAATTTTTTATTAATCTATGTTAAATAAATGACGCCATATGCCGGATTTCACGCACTTTAGCTGTACTCAAACAAAAGGGACTGATTGTCCGATATCTCATTAAGCGTCAAAACCTTCGCCTCGTTCCCGACTTTTCCGGTCCGCCTCAGCCAGCAATTCGTCGATAAAATAACGGCAGTAATTGGGTACGTACAATTGCTTCAGATATGCAATTTTCGTGGTGGAACTGGGTATCAAGCCGGACAGGTCTATGGCAAGCAGATCGCTATCCTTGACTGCCTCGTATGCCGTGCCGGCGATAATCCCCACGCCCATCCCCAGGCGCACATAGGTTTTAATCACGTCGGAATCGGCCGCCGCCAACGTAATATCCAGCGGCAAATGCGCGTTATAAAAGGCTTTTTCTATGGTCGTTCGGCCGGTAAAGCCTGGGGTGTAGGTCAGAATCGGCTCTGCTGATAGCCGTTGCAGGCTTATTTCGCCTTCCGCCAGCGGATGGCCGAGTGGAACCACGGCGACGTGATGCCAGTGATAACAAGGCTTGACCACTAATTTATCGTCTTCATCCAGTTTTTCGGTGCAGATGGCGATGTCGGCCTGATGCCGGTGTAACAAGTTAATCAGATTATCCGGTGACGATTGCACCATATAGATTTTAATGCCCGGATATTTGCGCCTAAAACGGCCTATCGGTTCCGGCAGTAAATATTTGGCCTGCGTATGCGTAGTAGCTATCCGTAAAGTGCCGTTGCTGTTCTCCAGAAAGTCGTCGGCAATCAGTTGGATATTTTTTTTAGCCTGATTGATTAAATCAACTTCTTCCATAATCTTTTCGCCCAAAGGCGTCAGACCGGTGAGTTTCTTCCCTTGTCTGACAAACAGCGGCGAGCCCACTTCTATTTCAAACAACTGGAGTTGCCGACTAACCGCCGATTGCACCACGTGCATTTTTTCTGCGGCTTTGCTCAAATTGAAATCGGTTTCCTGCAAAACTCGCAGCAATTCCAATTGATTAAGATTCATAGGCTTGCTCCTAAAAAAATTTCGGGATTCAAAGCAAAATTTTATTACTAACCTATACTGTAATTCGACGTTGCGATGAGAATCTATTCTTTCGATATAAAAATCACATTATATCGTTTTATTTTAGAGGTTCCGTTCATTAACATGACAAATCGACCAGGTGATTTCGTCGGCTTTTGTTAGTGAGAGGCAGACCTCCTCCTAGCGACAGGGATGTTTTGATGGCGGGTTGCATAAACCCGCCATTTTTTTCGCCGCCACTCCCACGTGAATGCCGTCAAGTAAGCGCTGATTGAGTCCTTCGATAGGCTGAGGACGAACGGATAATACTTAACTTATTAACCCGGCCCTTAAATATCGTCGCTCCCGCGAAAGCGGGAGCCCAGTGACTATAATGTATTCGCTGCGCGGTCTAACGGCTCCCGCATACTCGGGAATGGCGGATGGCAGAAAAATATATTCGGATTTGCCCTAACTAGCGACAGCCCGTTTACTCTGCAACTCCGCCAGAATAGTTTCCAGCGTATTGGCCAAACTCTCGGCTAGTTCAATCGCGTCATCGGCTTGATCCTTAGCGGCCGCTTCGGCTTGCTGCGCCAAACTCTGTATTTGCTGAATCTCGAAAATGCCGGCAAAGCCTTTCAAGTTATGCGCGACAAATTTAATGGCGGCATAGTCGCGCTGCTCGGCGGCCAGTCTTAGTTTATCGACATTAGCTTGCTGCGCGCCATCCAAGGCGTTGTCGATCAACTTGTCTATAAATGCCTGACGGCCATCAAAACGTTGTTGCAACGCCGCCCAATCGATCAAGCCTTCGGTAGCTACTTCCGCCACAGCGTCATTTACCGTTTCGGGCATTTTGAGTGCCGCTGCGGCACCGCCCTTACTACCAATTTCATCAGACACTTTGTTGATGGACACATGCTGCCGCAACGCGCCGACCAGGGCATTGGCATCGATCGGTTTAGTAACGCGATCACGCATCCCCATTTCCAGGCAGCGCTGCCGCTCTTCGGGCATGGCGTGAGCGGTCAAACCGATGATCGGTAAATCCGGCGCGATTTCCAGAATACGCCGCGCCGCCTGATAGCCATCCATCACCGGCATCTGAATATCCATCAACACCGCGTCGAAACCGGCATAGCCGGCTTCCTCCAAGCGATCCAGCGCCTGTTGACCGTTTTCCGCAAACGTCACCTGCGCACCTTCGTGGATCAGCAAATCCTCCAGCACCAATCGATTTAAAGCCACGTCTTCCGCAGCCAATATTCTAAAACCGCGCAAGCGTCCGCCGTGGTCCTGATGATAATCGGCCGAATGCTCGACACCGGCATCGGTCGCCGGCAGCGGCACACTCAGTGTGAATTTGCTACCCGCTCCCAGCGTACTTTTGACGACAATATCGCCGCCCATCAAGTTGGCAAGATCCCGACTTATCGCCAATCCCAAACCGCTGCCGCCGAATTTGCGGGTGGTAGAGTTATCCGCTTGCTCGAAAGCGGTAAACAGACGACCAATCTGCTCGGCGGTCATGCCGATGCCGCTGTCCGTCACGCTGATTTCAGTCATATCTTTCTGCCGGGAAATTTCCAGGCTGACATAGCCATGCTCGGTAAACTTCACTGCATTTGACAATAAATTGACCAAAATCTGCCTTAATCGCAACGGGTCGCCATTCACCCATTCCGGCAAATCTTGGGGGCGATGCACTATCAGATCGAGTTGCTTTTCCTTGGCACGCATATCCACCAGACTGATGGCATCTTGAATCAAAGCATCCAGGCGAAACGGATGCTCGTCTAAAGTCATCTTGCCGGCCTCAATTTTAGAAAAATCCAGGATGTCGTTGACCACACTCAGTAAATGCATGCCGGCATCGTAAATACGGGCGCTGTTTTCCTGCATATTCCGCCCGGCATTATCGCGCAGGCTAATTTTGGCCAAGCCGATAATCGCATTTAATGGCGTACGAATTTCATGACTCATATTGGCAAGAAACTCGCTTTTCATATGCACCAGATGTTCTGCTTCCAAACGCGCGGCTTCGTGCGCCTGCTCTACTGCCTTGCGATGGCTGATGTCGCGCATCACGCCGATGTAAGTGCTGCCGAAATCGTCCATTAATTCGTTGACGCTCAACTCTATCGGCACCAGTAGCCCATCCTTACGTTTGCCCTCCACTTCGATCCTCCGGCCGATAATGACTCTTTCCTTGGTGTTATCCAGATGCCGGCTCAAATAACCGTCATGCTCGGAATGGTAAGGCTCCGGCATCAACATCTTCACATTCTGCCCCAATAATTCGTCTTCTTCGTAGCCGAACAAATCGCCGATTGCATCATTAACCAGCAGCATGATGCCTTTGCTATCAATCAACACCACTGCATCGGACATGGTCCGCAGTACCGCTCTGGTCCTGGCTTCGCTGGTGATTAATGCCGCCTTGGCGCGTTTGTTTTCGCTGATATCGCGCACCGTGGCCTGCACAACAATTTCGCTGTCAATTTCTACCCTACTGAGTTGCACTTCGGCATAAAAAGTCTCGCCGTTTAAACGTTTATGCAACCATTCGAAGACAACCGAGCCATCGGCGATAGCCATCTCAAGCTTTTCATTTGCCAACTCGCAGGATGATCGGCCATCCGGCTGGTATTCCGGCGACAATGAGGCCGGCGTTTGCGCTAAAAACTCTTGTTCACCGCGACAAGCAAACAGGCTGAGTGCCGCCGGGTTGACCGAGATAAATCCGCGTCTGGCACTGAGAGTCATCAAGGCATCCCGCGACGATTCGAACAGAGCCCGATGGCGCTGTTCGCTGGCTTGCAAAGTCTGTATCGCCTGTTTTTGCGCGGAAATGTCTCTAATAAAGGCGCTGAATTCGACAGCATTTCCCAATTTATTAGGGGTGATGGCCAATTCAATCGGAAACTCATGCCCGTCGCGGTGCAGCGCCACCACTTCAATTCTCTGGTTCAACACAGATCCACTTCCAGTATCCAAATAGCGCCGCATACCTTGCTGATGGGCTTGCCGATAGCGCTCCGGAATAATCACATCGTGCAACAAGCGGCCCAAGACGTCTGAGGCCGGCCAACCGAATATCTGTTCGGCCTGACGATTCCAACCATTGATAAAACCATCGGCGTCCATCTGCACCAAGGCATCCAAAGCAGTATCGACAATACTGCGGAGGCGGATCTCGTCCTCGCGCCTCGCGGTTAACAGTGCGGAAAAGCCGTCGGCCATTTCGTTAAAACTCTCCGCAACCTGCCCGATTTCATCGCGCATGGTTAAGGGCATTCTTTGCTGAAAGTCGCCACCGGAAAACGCTTTTGCGGTTTTCGCCAACTTCTCCACGTATCGGCTAACCGCAAGATGGGCGCCAATTGCAAAATAAATGATCAGCATAAATATAAAGCCGGGGATGCCGATGCTCAGAGCTAACGTCGTTTTCGCTGCCTTAATTCTTGCCTCGATCAACTGTTCGGCCGCTGGAATAAAGCTGTCGTAAATTTCCGAATACGCCGTATCCAGCGCTAAAGTCACCGTCGAATAAAAGTATTCCGGATTGATGGAGAATTTTTCCTGAACAATATCGGCAATCACATGCTGAGTAATCAGACTGGCTGCGTTGACGATATTGTCCCTGGTATTAGTCAGTATTGGGTGCAGTTCCGGTTTATAGCGTTTAAAGTCATGGGTAGTTTCTTCAATGACTCTGATGCCGGTTTCGATTCTATCCTTGATGAGGTAAATCTCGATTTTTTCCTGATCGCTAATCTGCTTTTTGGCTAGTATCCCAACACCGTAGCCGCGCAGCTGGGCGATACCTTCCAAGGCCCTCGGCATTTGCTCAGTTACCAGCATGATCAAATGGTAGGAATCCAGATTGGAATCGGTGAACAACAAGGATTCCTCACCAATCAGTTCCTCCAAATCCAATAACTTTTCAACCAAGCGGCTATGTAAACGATAGCTTTCCTGAATGCTTTGATTGGCGGCGTTTTGCCGGAGTTGTTCCCAATCGTTTTTTATGTCCGCATATGCCACGGCAGGCAAAGAATCCACCGCTAGCGTTTGTCCCAAAGCCGATAAGGCCGTAGCGACTTTGGTTTCCGATATGTCACGTTTATCGCGCAAACTCTCTATGCCGCCGAGCACCGCTACGGTAATGCCCCTATGCTGCTGCACAAATTGCATGGTCTGCGTAATATGCTTGATTTTTAACAGTCCTTGCAGCTCGCACTCGGAATCCAGAATCACCCGATTCAAGCTTTGATAAAGACTGTAGAACACCACGACGACGGCCAGCAGCGACAGAAAACCTATCACCACAAACTTCTTGCTGAAACTCAATCGATTCATCAACGCCACGGCGGGCGAAAACAAAGCTTGCATAGGCAATCCTCGGTGCGACGACTAGATCGGTAGGGATTCGGGCGGGTATTTAGCGGCTAACCTGAGCAGATAGCAGCAGGGCTTTTTGCTTTTCGACAATTTGGTTCAGACGCAAGGCCAGCCTGTTGTCGTTCTCGAACAGGTTGTCCATCTGCGAAGTGAGTTCGTCCACATAACCGTGCAGCAAAAACTCCTGGCTATCGGTCAACCCCAGATGAATAAAGGCGCTTTCCATGTTCATTTTGTGCTGTTCCGCCAAATTCACCATTTGGGCATGATTGGCTTGTTGGTTGGCCTCGATCTCGATCAATAAATCGGTCAATTCCTTAACGCCTTCCAGGCGGGCATTCGCTTCCTGCAAACGCTGTTGTTCGCTTATCATGGCTTCGACCCGCGCACCGGCACCTTCGGCAAGTATCGCCAGATGATCCCGTAATCGGCCAATCGCATCCGGATCGTCAGTATCAAGGCCGGCCACCAATAACGTCACGTGCGAGAAATTGAATACTAGGCGATCACCGGCCTGATAAATTCGGCCCAGCTTAGCCACATAGGTAAGGATGGATTCTTCCAGCGGGGTACAGATTTTTTCCGGGCTAAAGTCGTATTCCTTCACGGTATCGGTCAATTTCACCAATCCGTTTAGACCGTATTGCTGTAGGGTCTCGATTATTAAACTGCCTAATTCCTGAAACGTAACGCATTGGAATGACGTTCGTAAGAATTGCAGTATGGTACCGGTTTCCCCTAAGCTGGACATGGCGGTAAATGCGGTTTTTTGAGCATAAGACAGTTGCGATTGCAGTTGCCTTTTCTGCTGCTCGGCTTCGATTGCCAAATCAACCTTGCGCAGCAACACATCTTTTTTGGCGTTTTTCGGAATGAAATCGTTGCCGCCGGCATCGAACGCGGTCAGCAAAATCTCCAGATCGTCGTGTGCGGAAACAAACATGACCTGCACATCGTCATTGCCGTCGGCGCGAATCTGCCGACAAACCTCAATACCGCTGAGGCCCGGCATTTCGATATCCAGCAAGATCAGATTGGGGGCCAAATCCATCGCCGCCAAACATTCCTCGCCATTGGCAAACTCGTGGAGTTGATAGTCATGCCCCTGCAATTGGTCGGTTATGACCAAACGCAACAGAGCATCGTCATCCACTACAAAAATACAGAATGGTTTTTCGGGCATGATATTTCCTGGGTTCCTGGAATTGCGGGTGAGGCGATAGAGTGTGCCAAATAAGCATAGCGGTCCGAGCCGAAATTGCCTGACCGCTCAATTAAACCATCTTAACAGCCGCAGCGAACATCCATGCCGGCGGCTGGGCAGAACTGTGACGACGGCATCGGTTGTGAAAATAACCTTGTGATAGTGCACTACAAATGCCTTATCAAAAACCACGCATCGGAGTGAACAAGCGCGAATCAGGCGCCGTGCGCATTGGCAACGCCCAACGCCGCCCAGTCAAAAGCAGGGCCTATATCCCATTTATCGCTACGGAAATTCACATGGCTGGCGATGCCAGAGTACTGTTGGAAAAACGCCAGATCGCGCTCAAATTGCTTGGCCTTGGGGGGCAAGGTTTTCGGAATGGAAAACCGCGCGCATAAATCGTTCAGCAATAAGCGAATCGCCTGCACCTGTTGCTCTGGAAAGGTGGCGAAATACTGCTCGCCCCGATAGCTGGTATGCATGTATTTGGCGGTTTGGGTTTTGTCACAGTATTTGCTGCCGAATGGCTGGGTTTGGCCCCGGCGCGGCGGCCACCAATTCAAGACATCCAGATTATCCGCCGCCGGCCGCAACGGCCCGACATTGGCAATTTCTATCGCTATCGAGCGCTGATCCAGCCTGCCGTTAAAACCCTTCACACCCAGATGATAAGCCCACTGCGTCGGATCGAATACTTCATAGACCGTGCCGTCGACATCGATCAAATAGGCGGCGGCAACATGTTGGGCATCGCCGATCCAGGTATCGAATGCCGACTTGGCCGATGAGCCGGCGGTAAAATGCAACACAATCAAATCTTTTTTCGGCTTCTCGGTAAAAAACTGCCCGGCCGGCAAGCGAAACCGGGAACGATTGATCGCCAAACTAGCGGCAACGGCGGTGGATTGGTTGCTGAGCACCATAGTATCGGTACTCGCCTCGCCTTCGCTCGGCGTTACCAACAGCCGCGGATTAGGCCGATCAGTAGCGCCGGCCCAGAAAAAACAACCATCCTTATCCTGATACCAAAAGCCGTTGCCGGACACGACATCGCCTACCGTAAAGCTGACGATCTCGACTTTGCTGTTGGCTTCCATGACTTGAACTACCGGAGCGCTGACGGAGGGACGGCTGCGCAAATTTGCCCTGCTCAGCAAACCGACTTGTTTTCCGGCCACTGAATTGACTGCCGGATCGGGCAAGGCAGCCGCGATCAGTTTGGCAATGTCGATACTGGAACCGGGACAACTTACCGAGGCACGAATCGCGCTATGCGACAACACATGTTCCGCATCGACGTTAATCCGCCAGCGGTCGGCAATCTCTCGGATCAATTTCGAGCATGCCGCCGATTGCGTCGCAGCGGGCTGGCCGACCACCGCTACTTCCAGGGCAATGCCAATCGAGAAAAAATTGGGGTTGGTATTGGGTCTTTGCTTGATAAAACCAGCGGACGGATTGACCACCAAGCCGGCATGAAAAGCAGTGTCGGCTTCCTGGACATATTGATAAATCTTGCCGTTGTTGCCGATGGCGTAATGCATGGATTGCAAAGCGCCCGACTTGTTGTAGCGCATACTGGCATCTGCCAGACTGCCATCCGCCGAGTGCAGGACAATGATGTCCGGTTTGAAGCCAGCCGGACGGCCGGTCCGAAAATTACCCTGCGCGCAGCCTATCCATTGCTTGTCCATAAGGCCTCCTCAACCCTGCGCCTGCAGATCGCCACGCTCGCCTTGCAAAGGATTTGAGGCTGACGGAATATCCGGGTTTTGCGGATCGCCGCCCACGGCCTGCGTGGTTTGGCGAATAGCCTTCTGCTCGTCGTCCTTGCGTGCGAGGCCGGAACGCAATTGCACCAGCTTACTCAAGGCGTTATACCAAAACGGCCCACCCAAACTGAGCAGAAAGATCGACAAGATCAAACCGGGAATACTCACCATTTTCCAATGTTTGCACCAGTTTTTTCGGTCAACAGGCAGGCTGATCAAGCCCTGTTCCGCTAAAAAATTAAGATAATACTTTTGCTTTTCAAGATCGATGCGTTCGTTGGCTTTAACAGTGTCTGCCGCTGGCGCCTCGGCATCCTGCCCTCCGGTAACTTTGGCATCGGCTGATTGAATCGCATCCTTTATTTGCGGATCTTCCGTCAGTTTGGGCGCCAATTCCACGAAGGCCGCCCGCATTTTCTCGTCCATAGACAACCGGTTGATCAAATACACCGTGTCCAACTGCAAGACGATGGCTACCAGGGCCGCACTGACCACGCTAACCACGCGAGTGGTGGCGGTGAACCTGACGCTGACGCGATCAATCAAATGGTCGAAATTCAAACAAATTATCGCCAAAAATTCGCTGGTGGCCTCTTGCAACAAAGCGTTCGAAGCGCGCACATCATGAGCAAGTTCAGGATTAGATTTTTCAAATTCCAGCGCCAACATCCGGGCGTTTTTCAAGGTAGCGGCCGGATCTTCGATGCCGTTGTCGTGCAGCACCGCTTTCAATTTATCCAGTAGATAGATTTGATCGGCGACGACTTTCTCCAGTTTGTGATACTGCTGCTTTTTAGGTTCGGCCTTGGCTTTTTTGATCTTGGCAAGCAGCGTTTCGATACCCAGGCGCTTCAAGAATAGCGGGTATTGCAGCAGTTTGGTTTCCAGTGCGTCCGTGGCTTGGCCGACATTGATGGTTTTGTTGGCTAACCTGGCTTTGATCTGTTCGAATTCGGTTTTGATCGACACATTATAGCCAGCTGCCAAATCCAGCAAGATCTTGATGAACTCTTCGCGATGGATCACTTCGCCAAACTGAAAAAACTGTAACCACTCCGGCAATCGACACCGACAGCGGCCGCCGATAGTCCGTTGCATCAGGGTTAACGCGGCAATGGCCTCGGCCTCGGTTCGGGAAAATCTGGCATCCAGCAATTCCAGCAAGTCGGCCAAGCCGGTACGCAGATTGCGGCCGCGGCTGGCCAGTAAATTCAGGATTCCCTGGCTGATTAAGGTCACCGCCATGCTGACGATCAACATCACCACCGATAAACCCAGTAACACATCCAGTGACTTCAACATCGTTATTCTCCTGTGGAAAACCGTTGCGGCGGAACGAATCTACCATCCTCGCTAAAGCGCCGTCCAGGCTTTTGGTTTTTACCGCTTCCCGCCGCAGCGAAAACTTAAAGACCAGTCTCAACAGCCAAGCGCTCCATCAGATAACACAAACAATCCTGGCGGATGACTCGTTCGTCCAGCGTTAGCATCGACGGCATCGTGGGCCGAGTGATTTGCACTTGTCCATCCGCAATCCTCAGGAATTGCTCGGTAACCGGCTTACCGTCGTTGTCCTTGGCGATCAACGGCATCAGCGCAGAATCGGTTGTACCCAACACGGTGCCGGCCGGGATCTCAGTGAAATTCAGACTTTCCAGTTCCGGATCAAGGCGCAGATCGACCGAAGCGTCGCTAAAACTATAACTTACCTCTTCGGCGACGGTGACTTGCGCGACGGTGTGATAAATATCCACATCCTGTTTGGCGATCGGCTGGGCCGGAAACTCGTGCAAATGCAGGCAACTGTCCAAAAACTGAAAGGCATGCTCAGTGCCGTGCGGCTGGCCGGGCCGGCCACATTCCAAAGTCACCGCCGGACAAAACTCGGCAAACGCACTGGACTGCGTGCCCTTGGGATGCGTGAAATACACCAGCAAGCGACCGAACAGAGCACCCAGATGCAGGAAGTCCTTATCCAGTTTATTGATGCAGGCGTAATGCGGATTCAAGCCGGTATTGTTATGCACATCAACGCTGGCAAACACGCCGCGCTGACGCATGATCTCGCAAATCTGCGCCGCCCAAACGGTTTCCGGCGACTCGGGTAACTCAGTACCCGGCCAGATGCGATTGAAATCGGGTTGGCCGTCCAACCGTCTTAGGTTAAAGCGGGCGGCCTGGGTATTGCCGAAAAACAGCGTCAAACCGCGCGGCAGAGTTTGGCCGTGATATTTTTGCAGTAGCTTTTGTATAGCCAGGAAGCCGGTGGATTCGTTGCCGTGCAGCAGGACCGAAACAAATAGGGTTTCGGGACGTTTTCCGGGGAGATGGAAGAGCGTTGGCTCGGGGATTAGCGTGTACAGCTCTGAGACGCCAATATCCAGAAATCCGTTGGGAAGTTCGTTGAATTGTTTTACGTCTTGCTTGGTGGCTAAATTCAGTAACATATTTTCTTATTTACGCTGTTTTACACATTCTATAATCCACTTTCAAAACTCACTATTATTCTATCTAACTTAATTATTCCGCAAATATACTCACCACTCGACTGATAATCATGGACTGGACGGAAGGTTTAAAGCAAATATCTATACTTATCGCTGCTTGGGTGGCGATTTATGGAATTGACTCCTGGCGAAGAGAGCACGCAGGTAAACGAAGGATTGAGTTAGCCGAAGACGCACTCACTCTATTTTATGAAGCAGTGGATGCAATAAAGTGGATACGACATCCGGTGAGCTTTACAAACGAAACCGAAAACATCGAACAAGAAAAAGGCGAAACCGATGCGAATTTCCGGGCGAGAAAGAGCGCCTCTGTAGTGTTTATACGCTACAACCAACGCCTAGAGCTCTTCAATAAGCTTCATTCAATGCGTTATAGGTTCATGGCTCAAATTGGAAAAGACAAAGCAACGCCGTTTGATGACTTAAACAATATTGTTAATGAAATTACGGGGGCGGCAAGAGTCCTGACTCGTCTTTGGCCCCTCGAAAATGTTGTAACAACTGAGCAATGGGAGCAGCACCGCAAACAAATTCAAAAATATGAAGCTGTTTTTTGGGGTGGATATGAAGAAGAGGACCCAATCACGCCAAAACTAAACAAAGTAATCACTGAAATTGAAGCAACTTGCAAAGCTGTTATTACCGGAAAAGGCAGTCTGCACAATATGTTAAACAGAGATATTTTTTAACTCGTAAGGCGTAACGTATTAGCTGTTCGGCCAAATGATGGTCAACCAATCGGCGGATCACCTGCCAGCATTTATCGTTCTCACGCTCCTGCGTGGGAATGTAGCCCGCACCGCTCCAGCAGCGCGAATCGGGACGCTGTATCAACGTGAGTCCCTATTCCTAAGCCAGAGCATGGGAATGATGATGTTGCAGTCATTCAGATCCCCCACGCGGAAACCGGTTCGCCACTTCGTTGCCGCTGCAAATAAACCCACGTCAGCTCCGCAAATTCGCCCGGATTTTCCATGATAAACCGCCGCTGCCACACGCTGCCGGTTTGCTGGTTGGCGAGGCGCTGGCGTATCACGTCCAGATAATTATCTCGGTCTGCGATACTAATACCCAAAGCCTGCAAACCATGGGCGGCACGCGGCAACAACTCCTGCTCGATCAGCACCGCCAACCGTAGTTTATGTTCACCAAACCAGACGACATGACTATCCAAACCATGCCGCGCAGCCTGATAAAAATTATCCTTGGCTTGCGCAAAGGATAACTCCGCCCTGCCCGCCTGCCGTTCGTCGGCCAGATTTTTAACCAGTCCGTAGTAAAACGCGGCATTGGCGATCATGTCCAGCATGGTCGGCCCAGCGGCCGGGGTGCGGTGTTCGATGCGGATATGCGGGGTGCCGTCGGCGTCGAAGCCCACTAGCGGCCGATTCCAGCGCCAGATCGTGCCGTTGTGCAAGCGTAAGTGTTGAAACGCTTCCGGACCATCGTCGAAATACTCCGGCAACAGGATTGGAAAATGCTGCTGGTTCTCGACAAAGCATTCCATAATAGACTGCCGGGCAAAGTCGGAACCGAAACTAACCCGATGCAAGGGCCCATCGGCCGCGCCGGCGTAGCCGCCGGTGGCAATAGCCTGCTCGAATAAGGGGATGCGGGTTTCCGCCCACAAATCCTTAGCGAACAAAAACGGCGCATTTGCGGCCAAAGCCACCATCGCCGCCGAGGCAATGATCGAGGCATTGTAAACATGATGGGCAATGCTCAACGGACATTGAATATGTATTTGAAACGAGGTTGTGGCTGCTTCCAGCATCACGTCGTGGTGCTCGACTTTCAAATGCTCGTGGCCGCAAATATCCAACACAATCGGCCGGCCCCGGCATTGCAGAATCTGCTGATTCAAGGCTCGATAGCGGTTCATGTCCGACATATTGCCCAGATGCAGATCGCTTTGTTGCAGAGTCGGCAAAGTGCCTATCGTCAACAGGTTCAACCCCATCTGCCGGGCATGTTGTTCGGCTTGGCGCCAGGTGTTTTGCAAATCGCTGTGCATGCGGCTGAACGCATCGCCGATCAACGGCAAGGGAGAGGTGTTGAGTTCGATATTGAATTTGGCCAGTTCCGGTCCGGCCATTGGATGGGCAAAAGATTGCAGATAGGCCTGATTGGCCGGTGCCGGTTGCATGTTATCGTCCAGCAGCCAGGCTTCGATTTCAAAACCGGCCACCGGCTCCGCTTCCGAACAAGCTCGGTTTTTAATCAGCCTACCGAATAACTCGGTTTCTGCGGATAAGCGTTGCCGGAAGCGCTGAAAGTCGACATCTTGATAGGCTGCGGCATGAATTTCTTGACCCATGACATGTGCGCTCGTAATCCGGCAGAACAGGGGGAAATAGTAAGATCGTTATAGGTAAAGCACGAATTTAGTCCAGCCAAGCGGATTGTTGAGCTGCCGATGTTAGGAAACTAAATTTAAATATCGGCAACTGCCATCCTCAACCACCGCTCCAACACCTTACAAACATAGGTTTGTTCGGCATCATTCAACTCCCTGCCCTGCGGAATTTTATGCCATTTTTCCAGACAGCCCCGGCAGCAGCAGGCGGTGGCGTGTTGCGCCACAAACACCGGATGGCCGCGAAACGGGGTTTGTTTGCCGTCGTTGCGCGGCTCGGCGGCGGCCAGACGTTTGCCGATAAAATCTCGGGCATGGCTTAATACCGTTTCCAGGCCTTTGTTGCGCAAGTAATCCAGATCCTTGCTGTTTAGACGAAACTGGCTGCGAAACTTGGATTTAGCCAAGCCGGCAAACAGTTCGTCCAAATCCCGCACGCCTTTTACGCTATCTCAACACGCCGGCGGACGGCGTGTAACTGTCCAACACATGAATGTAATTGGCGCGCTCATATGCACTGGGGTCGATGGCATGTTGCTGGCTGACGCTGCCTTTCAATTGACTGATGGACTCGTATTCGTGCTCTATCAACCATTGTTCCAGTTCCGCGAGAATCTCGCTGAGTTTGCCCACACCCTTCTCCAGCAGTACGCTGCACAGATGCACCACATCCGCTCCCACCAACAACGCTTTGATGACATCCTCGCTGTGATGAAAACCGCCGGTTACCGCCAGGGACAATTTCACCCGGCCATACAGCAAGGCGGTCCAGCGAATGCGTAACAAGGCTTCGGCCTGCGTGGACAATTGCAATTTCGGCACGACTTCAAGGGTCTCTAAATCAATATCCGGCTGGTAAAAGCGATTGAATATCGCGATACCATCGGCACCGGCCGCTTCCAGGCGTTGGGCAAAATGAATCGGCGAACTGAATTGCGGCGACAGTTTTAAGGTCAGCGGCACGCTCACACGGCTTTTCAACTCGCGCAGAATATCCAAATAACGGTTTTCCACGGTTTCGCTGCTCTCATCGGCATTGGCGGCCAGATGGTAGATATTCAACTCCAGCGCGTCGGCCCCGGCTTGTTGCAAGGCTTGGCCATATTCGATCCAACCGCCCTGAGAAATCCCGTTCAGGCTGGCGATCACCGGAATATTCAAGCTGCTTTTCAAGCGTTGCAGATGTTCCAGATATTGCTCCTGATAGGTCAAAATATGATCCGGCACCGGATGAAAAGAATCCGCCTCGCCATAACCGATGCCCTGTCCGTAAAAAAAGCGTTCCATCTGTTGCTGTTCCGCTTCGATTTTTTCTTCAAACAACGAAGACATCACGATGGCCGCCGCGCCGGCATCTTCCAGGCGCCGGGCGCTGTCCAAATCCTTGCTCAGCGGTGACGCCGACGGTACCAGAGGATGCGCCAGTTTCAGGCCCAAATAATTTGTCGTTAAATCAACCATGTTGGCTCTCCTGCGCAAGATCGGCTTTCAGTGCGGCTTTGGCGGCCGCGACGCTGGTGGCATCGCTCCATTCCAGCGCGGCCAGTTGTTGATAGTAGCGGTAGCGGTTTTTCACATCCTGTTGCGCCTGTTTCAAAAATGCTTCGGCGTGGTCGGGATGGCTCTGCCAGAGCATGCTGAAGCGGGTTTCGCTCATCACAAACTCGCGCAGCGGCACCGACGGTTCCGCAGAATCCAGTTGCATCGGATTCTTGCCTTGCTGGATGCGACCGGGATTGAATCTAAACAAAGGCCAATGCCCGCTTTTAACCGCCAGATTTTGCTGTCTATGGTTATTGGACAAATCTACACCGTGGGCAATACAAGGCGCATAGGCGATGATGATGGACGGGCCATTGTGCGCTTCCGCTTCCAGGAAGGCGTTAAGAGTTTGCGTGTCCTTGCCGGCGTAGGCCACATGAGCAACGTAGACATTGCCGTAATCCATCGCCAGCAAAGCCAGGTCTTTTTTCGCGGTGGCCTTACCACCGGCCGCGAACTTAGCCACCGCTCCCAGGGGCGTGGATTTGGAGGTTTGACCGCCGGTGTTGGAATACACTTCGGTATCCAAAACCAGGATATTGACGTTGCGGCCACTGGCCAACACGTGATCCAGACCGCCGTAACCAATGTCGTAAGCCCAGCCGTCGCCGCCGATGATCCAGACGCTTTTCTTGCAAAGATAATCGGCTAACGGTAACAAAGCCTGCGCAGCGGGTTGCTTCAACGAGGGTAAATGCTGTTTCAGTTCCGCCACACGTTGGCGTTGCTCGTAAAGGCCGGCTTCATCGGATTGGTCGGCTTGTAAAATTGCATCGACCAATTCGCCGCCCAAGGTTTCCCGTAGCAACACCAATAATTCCGCAGCATGTTCCGCTTGCTTATCAATCGCCACCCGCATACCCAAACCAAACTCGGCGTTGTCCTCAAATAGAGAATTATTCCAGGCCGGCCCCCTGCCCTCGGGGTTTTTGGTCCAGGGCGTGGTCGGCAAGTTGCCGCCGTATATCGAAGAGCAACCGGTGGCATTGGCTACCACCATCCGATCACCGAATAGTTGCGAGGCCAGTTTCACATAAGGGGTTTCGCCGCAACCGACACAGGCGCCGGAGAATTCGAACAAGGGCTGCAGCACCATCGAACCTTTGATGGTGTTGGTTTTTAATAGGCGGCGGTCGTATTCCGGCAAGGACAGGAAATAATCCCAGTTTTGACTTTCCGGATCGCGTAGCGGCGCTTGCGGTTGCATGTTCAAGGCCTTGCGGCTGGCATTGGATTTATCGCGTATAGGGCAAATATCCACGCACAAGCCGCAGCCGGTGCAGTCTTCCGGCGCCACCTGATAACTGATCGACAAACCAGCCGGAAAGTCCTTGCCCAGCATCGCCGCATGTTTGAAGGTTTCCGGCGCATTGCTCAAGGCTTCGTTGGGCACGATTTTGCTGCGAATCGCCGCGTGCGGGCACACCATTGGGCATTTACCGCACTGGGTACACAGATCGGTTTCCCAGACCGGAATCTCCAAAGCCAGATTGCGTTTTTCGTATGCAGCGGTGCCGGTCGGGAACGTTCCATCCACCGGCATCGCGCTGACCGGCAACGCGTCGCCACGGCCGGCGATGATTTCGCCGGTGACGCGGCGGATAAATTCGGGCGCACTATTGGCAATCAAGGCGGCGATATCGAAACCGCTGTCGGCCTGCTTCGGTAACGGCACATGCCGCAAGCCGGCCAGGGTTTCGTCGATGGCTTTGAAGTTTAAATCAACGATGCGCTGGCCTTTTTTGCCATAGGTTTTTTCCACAGCGTGCTTAATCGCGGCAATCGCCTGTTCCTGCGGTAACACCCCGGAAATCGCGAAAAAACAAGTCTGCATGATGGTGTTGATACGTTTGCCCATGCCGGATTTTTCGGCGACCGCATTGCCGTCTATCAGATAAAACCTGATTTTTTTATCCAGCATTTGCTGCTGCATCTTGCGCGGCAAGGTTTCCCAAACTTCATCAGGCGACGCCGGACTATTCAATAGAAACACCGCTTTGTCGGCGGCATTGGCCAGCATGTCATAGCGTTCCAGAAATACGGTTTGATGACAGCCGATGAATTGCGCGTCGTTCTCGCCGATCAAATACGTGGAGCGAATCGGCTTTGGCCCAAAGCGCAAATGCGAGACAGTAATCGCCCCGGACTTTTTCGAGTCGTAAACAAAATAACCCTGGGCAAATAAATCGGTTTCTTCGCCGATGATTTTGATGGTGTTTTTGTTCGCGCCAACGGTGCCGTCGCTACCCAAACCGTAAAACATCGCCTGAAAGGTTTGATCGTGGGTATCGGTGCGGTAAGCGGGGTTCCAATCTAAGCTGGTGTGGCTGACATCGTCGTTGATGCCGACCGTGAAGTGATTTTTCGGTTTATCGTTTTTCAGTTCGTCGTAAACCGCCTTGATCATACCCGGCGTGAACTCTTTGGATGACAAGCCGTAACGACCACCCACCACTTTGGGCAGGCTGGTGAATTTTTCGCCGTCGCTGAAGGCTTGCGCCACTGCCCCCAAGACGTCTTTGTACAAAGGCTCACCGTCGGCGCCCGGTTCCTTGGTGCGATCCAGTACTGCGATTTTTCGACAGCTGGCCGGCAAGGCTTCTATCAAACGTTCCGGCGCGAACGGCCGGAACAAGCGCACTTTCAACAAACCAACCGCTTCTCCCTGGCGATTCAAATAATCCAGGGTTTCTTCGACTGCTTCCGCGCCGGACCCCATAATCACGATCACTCGCTCGGCTTGCTGCGAGCCTACGTATTCGAACAAGCGGTATTGGCGACCGGTTAAATCGGCGAGCCGGTCCATGGTTTGTTGGGCGATCTCCGGCAACGCGGCATAGTAAGGGTTAACCGATTCCCGACCCTGAAAGTACACGTCCGGGTTTTGCGCCGTACCGCGCAGCACCGGATTATCCGGCGTCAAGGCTCGGCCGCGATGCTCGCTAACCCAACTATCGTCTATCATCGCGCGGATGACGCCGTCGTCGATCTCAACAATTTTGGCGACCTCGTGCGAGGTGCGGAAACCGTCGAAAAAATGCATGAACGGTATGCGGCTTTGCAAGGAAACGGCATGTGCCACCAGCGCCAAATCCTGCACTTCTTGCGGCGAGTTGGAACACAACATCGCATAACCGGTCATCCGCGCTGACATCACATCGCTGTGATCGCCAAAAATAGACAAGCCTTGGCAAGCCAACGAGCGGGCGGCGATATGAAACACGGTCGGGCTAAGTTCGCCGGCAATTTTGTACATATTCGGCAGCATCAACAGCAAGCCTTGCGAGGCTGTGAAGGTGGTGGCCAAGGTACCGGCTTGCAAAGCGCCATGGATAGTGCCAGCCGCACCAGCCTCGCTTTGCAGTTCGACCACGCGGGGCACAGTACCCCAAAGATTGGGTTGATCGCGAGACGCCCATTCGTCAGCCCATTCACCCATCGCCGAGGACGGGGTGATAGGGTAAATCGCAATCACTTCATTGAGTTTATAGGCAATACCGGCCGCAGCCTGATTGCCGTCGATGGTGAGGGTTTGCTTTTGCATGGAATAACCTTTTCAGGAAATAAAACGGGGGAGCCGTCGGGCAACTGCCGACGGCTGTTTTTCTATGATGCTCTAAGCATAGTCAAAAACGACTGACTAATTTTTAGTCAATTTAAAGATGTCCCAAACGGGACGGGCGATTGGCTTGTTTGCTCACGATTTGATCACAAGTTTATCCACAGCTTCTGTGTATAACTGTACTTTTGGACAATGGCTGCCGCCGAAAACAAAGGCCTCCAACCCATAAATCAAGCTAATTAATCCTCCCCCGGCAGCTTATCGGCCACCTGAAATTCGCAAACCCTTAATTTATTCAGTCCAGTCGTCGCGCAGCACAATAGGCATCACTTTATCTTCGACTTCAATTACTGCCTTGTTCAGCACCACCAGTTGCTTGTCCTCAACAAACTGCACACCCAACATATAAAAAATCGGCCCCCAAAACGGGTTGATCATCAAACCGCCGAGTATGCTCTTCCCGGTCCGTTGCAAATTTTTCAAGGGGTTGAACGCCACAGCTAGGGTTTGCTGGGGATGTTCGTCAAACACGTCGGTTATCGGTTTAAACGTGTGTTTATCCCGGCTTTCCAGCTCCGCCAACGAAACCGACAGCTTGCGGGCCATTTTATAAAAATGCAGGCGCGCCGCAGTGGCCGATACCGCAAAGGTAATCGCCATCAACGGCAACAGAATGCTGGGCGGCAACAAAGGGGCGAAAGCCGGTGCCAGCAACACCAAACCATACCCCAACATCACTGTATCTTCTCCGCGCTCGACATCGCGATCCAGATTTTTAACGATGGCAACCACTTGATTGCCGGACTGATCCAAATAACCTTTGTCTTGAGCCATATTCGTCTCCTTCAGGTTGAATGTGCAGGTCCATGATTAGATGCCTGCGAATGAAAAAAGTCAACTGTCTGACCGATACCGGTTTTATGCGTCACGGCTCGGCAACACCCCATTTTGCTTGCAGATAATCGCGGCGCGTATCGAAAATACGCTGCAACTTATTACCGATAAACCTATGCAGCAATTGGCCTAGCCAGCCTAGGGGCATCGTGTAAAACACGATGTCTTCCAATACGACGCCCGCCTCGCAATGACTTAGGCGAACTTCATGGCTCCAGAACCCAAATGGACCGACCGCTTGTTGGTAGACAAACCGGTTCGGCTTATCGCAGTGACTGACTTCCGATAACCAGGACATGGGCACGCCCAAAATCGCCTTCATCCGATAACGGATCAGCAAGCCGGGGTAAATGTCCTCGGGCACTGGCGAAGTAATATCGACGTGAAAAAACTCAGGCGTGATTTGGTTTAGATAGTGCGGAGACGAGAAGAACGCCCACGCTTGCTGTTGGCTGAGGGCCAAGCGCTGCTGCCGGTGGATGTGATAAATTTTCATAATACTTGCGCATGACAATGCAGGACTACTGCGATGGCAAGCAATCTACCGTAAAAATAATTTTGCGGTAGTACTACGTGCTTATGCACGTCCGCTACGCAAATGCGCCGGTCCGTAAATCAGAGCGCCCGGCGCTGAAACAACATATCGGATAAACCCAAACAAACCGATGATTATTTAGTCTTTCCGCTTTCTTCCTTGATTTCAGCGATCAAATCGCCAAGGTTTTCGCGCTGTCTCAGCACAAAATTCCGGCTTTCCTCGGCGGTGCGACTACCCAGCACGATGATGTCTTTGCGATGTTTATGCGCCAGATAACCCGCCAGCACACCACCTGAGAATAAGGCGAGCGGATGCCGGATCAGCGCGCGCGTGATGCTTTTGCTGGCGTGCGTCAATCCGGAAATAACGATACCCATCACCACACCTTTGACCAGAATCTCGCCATTGGTCGGCGGTGCCATTCTGCCTTTCTTGACTCTGCGCGTTGGCGCCTTCTTAACTTTCTCGGCCACAGCTTGGTTTGCTATTTTTGCTTGCGTCATATCCCTGTCTCCTAAAAATCAACACGCCAACTAACAGCATAATCCAAAACACGCAAAACTGAGTCCTGTTAACCGCCGCCGGCAGTATTCACAGTTTTACTGACTAACTGCTGTTTAGCGCTCGGATCGGCCGCCTTACTCAGTGCAGTCTGCAACAGTTCATCCTGCCCATAAATGTCCGGGTAAAATCGCGGTTTATCATCGAGGCCCACAAAAACAGTGGTGTAAAAAAACAACACAGGTATCGATTTTTTCAGAGTGACACGCTGAGTTTTGGGCCCGGCCATGGCTTGCTGTATGGTTTGCTGGTCCCACTCGCTTTGGTCGCCGAGCACAAATTCCGCCAGCTTTTCAGCCTCCGCGACTCTAACGCAGCCGTGGCTGAGATCGCGACGATCCCGATTAAACGCCGCTTTGCCCGGCGTATCGTGCAAATACACATCGGCCTTATTCGGAAAAATAAATTTCACCCGCCCCAAGGGATTATTACTGCCAGGGCGCTGTCTAGCGCGCACCCGGCCGCTCTTGATTTCGTCGACGATACTGTCCTGATTTTCCTCTTCATCGTCGTCGGCATAGCGTCCCACCAATTCTATATCCTGATTGGCCAGAAACTCGTCATCGCTCATTAGCTTAGGCAGCATTTCCTTGTCCATGATACTTTTCGGAATATTCCAATACGGCATGAACTCCAGATATTTCATTTCTTCCCAGAGCACCGGGGTCTGGTTCTTCTCGGCTTTGCCGACGATGACTTTCATGGTCAAGGGCTGTTCATCGTCGCGAGAATTGAAGGCCCACAGCTGAAACGCCGGGATATTCACAAATATCCTTGGCCCTTCCGGTAACTCCGGCATCCAACGCAAACGCTCCATGGCCAATTCAAGCATGGCGATTTTATCGGCCGGCGTTTGATTCAATAAGGCCAAGGTTTGCTTACCTATCACCCCGTCGGCTTTTAAACCCTGTTGTTGCTGCAAGCGTTTCACCGCTTCCGTCGCCGCAGCGTCGTACAGCATCTCGGTGTTGCCGGCGCCTACGATGTCTTCCGCTTTCAGTTCACCCAATGCCAGCAGACGTCGGCGCAACTCGGGCAATTGCGCGTCTTGCTCGCCGGGGCGCAGCGATTTCGCCAATAGCAGTTTTGGCATCTGCGCGGCGGTATATTGCTGGCGATAAGCGGCCAACAAAGTCTTTAACTGCTGATATTGCTTGAATTTGGGTGCCAGCGCCGTCGGCAGCTCGGCAAGCGTTTGTTGTTGAATATGTTGATTAAGCAACACAGCGACATCGCTTGCCGATTTAGCGGCGAACTGTGCGGGATAATCGAAGTCACGCGGATCGACCCGGCCGACATGCAGATCACGCGCGTAATGAACCAGCGCTATCGACAAGGCCACGTCGTAAGAGACCAACGCCGTCGTCGCACTGTGCGGTAACGTAGCCGCCTGTTGTAAATAGCCGCGCAAACGCTCGACTTCGTAAGCGTCCGGGTTCAAGCCATCGGCTTTGGCATTGCTTAACAGGCTCAAAGCGTCTTCGCGATTTTTCGTGCTACGACCTTCGCCCAGCCAAATCGGCTGGTTGGCATTCATCTGATACAACTGTTTCAGCGCGTCGCTATACTGCGAAAAATCCGCTTGCGACAGCAAAGGCTGCTGTTTGCTAGCCAGCAAAGACTCTATGGCTTGCCTTACACCAGGCTCGGGACTTTGGCTGTTGGCGGATTGCGAAAAAAAATACAGCAGCACCAGTACTGTCAGCAAATACGGTGGTGAGTTGCGCCATGTTGTTTGAGTACTGCTTGATACGGCTTGCTGCGTCATGATTTTTGCAAGTTCAAATTCGGACAAAGGTTGTCATATTGACAAAATACGCGCTCAAGTTCTAGCTGCACCGGATAAAAAGCGCTTAACACCATGTAGTTCAGCGATCATTGCTGCGCCCTATATAAATTCGCCGTGATTTCTGCAAAAGCGATACCACGATCATAAAAATACCGTGCAGGCCCTGGTTTCACAAGTTTGGATCCAACTGTTCAGAAAATTCCAAACAGCATATCGGCTAACTGGCAACAAATAACCTTAACCACCTGCTTGTATATTATTTTTGCCGATCTGGCAGACATCTGTATAAGAATTTACCGATTTGTGGGCAAGCGTATCGCGCTAGAATAGCGGGCGTAAATCCTGTTTGACCCATAATCCACGCCTATCGTTTTTCATGCATCCCCATCCAGAACCCGAGCAAACACCCAACGCCGAACAGCTAAATAGCGATTGCCGCTGCTCGTCGCTGAATCGCAAAGCGCTGCGCAGCGAACTGAATAGGCTGGAGGGAAACGAGGATTTGTATCGGATGATCGCAGAGGAGCGGCCGAATTTGTTCGCGGAGTCGGCGGTGTTCATCGATCAAGCTTGCCTGGACCAACAACTGGAGATCATCGCCGCACTGGAACGGGTGATTGCACTGCCGGCGTATCAACAACAGGTATTTAAATACGCACCGGATGCGGCGCGGTTTTTAACCAAAGCCCACGGCGTATTTCTAGGCTACGACTTTCATCTGAGCGCCGACGGCCCGAAACTGATCGAAATCAATTCCAATGCCGGCGGCGCGATGATTAATGCGCTATTGATTCGCGCCCAAAACAGCTGTTGCGAAATCGTCGGCAATCAGCAGCCCGGCAAACTCAAGTTGCCCAGGCAAGATACTCAGCAGGCCGAAACCCAATTCATGGAGATGTTTTACCGGGAGTGGCGAGCGGAGCGCGATGTGGCGCCGCTGCGCAGCATTGCCATCGTCGACGACGATCCGCAAAACCAATACATGTGGCCGGAGTTTCTGTTGTTTAAACACCTGTTCGAACACCATAAAATCCAAACCGTAATCTGCGATCCGCGGGCCTTAAACTACCGCGATGGCGGACTCTGGCACGGCGATCTGCAAATCGATCTGGTTTATAACCGCTTGACCGACTTTGGTTTGGAATCGCTGGAATGCCGGACTTTACGAGAAGCCTATCTGGCCGGTGCGGTAGTGCTGACACCGCACCCCAGAAATCATGCGCTATATGCCGATAAAAGGAATTTGGTCTGGCTGGGCAAAGACGACTTTCTGCGAGCAATCGGCGTAGATGCGCATACCCGAACCCTATTGCAAGAGGGCATCGCTCACACCGTATTGGTCGATGCGCAAAATGCCGATCAGTTCTGGGCCGAGCGCAAGCAGCTGTTTTTCAAACCCGCCAGAGGCTACGGCAGCAAAGCGGCGTATCGGGGCGACAAACTGACCCGGCGCGTTTTCGAGGATATTCTGCAACACGATTATGTGGCGCAGACCCTCGTAAAACCCAGCGAACGTCATCTCGATGCCGGCGAGTTAAAATTGGATCTACGGCATTATGTCTATCAACGCCAAACCCAATTGGTCTGCGCCCGCCTTTACCAAGGCCAAACTACCAATTTCCGCACGCCGGGCGGTGGTTTCGCGCAAGTGGTAGTGGTTCCCTAACGCCTCTGGAATTAACGTTATAGAGAAAAGCAATGGAACCCAGCAAAGCGCTAATCGTTATCGGCTCGGCCATCCTGGTGATAGGCTTGGTTTTGCACTATGTCCCTTGGCTCGTCAATTGGTTCGGCAAACTACCGGGGGATATCAAGATTCAGAGTAAAAGCAGCTTCGTATTCATACCGTTCACCTCGATGATTGTGGTCAGCGTGTTAATAACGTTGCTGGCCAATATATTTTTCCGAAAATAACTTTTCCAACAGCGAGAAAAAGATCATGAACAAACTGGTGATATACAGCCACGGCAAGGACAGTATCCCCTGGGGCGAAAAGCCTTTGGCATTGGCGGAGGTCGCCAAACGCCTAGGTTTTGAATTCATCAGTCCGGATTATCAAGCCAGCAACGATCCAGACTGGCGGGTACAACAGCTACTTGCGCAGAATGTGTCCGCATACGAAACGCTAGTGTTGGTGGGATCCAGCATGGGTGCTTATGTCTCGACCGTCGCGGCGGAAATCATCAAGCCGAAGGGCCTATTTTTGATTGCGCCGGCCTTCTATTTACCGGGATATGCGCGTACCGAGTTTAAGCCAACCACAGCCAATATCGAGGTGTTTCACGGCTGGCAAGACGATGTGGTACCGCCGGAAAACGCCTGGCGCTTCTGCCGCGAACATCGCGCGCGTCTGCATATGTTGGACGCCGACCACCGCTTATTGAGCATATTGCCAATGATGGTAACGGCTTTTGAACGGTTTCTCGGCGATTGCGCCGCTTAGTACCAAAGGAGAATCCAATGAGCGATTTCAAGAAATACCACTGCATGGAATGCGAACATATTTACGACGAAGCCAAGGGCGACCCGGACAGCGGCATCGCGCCCGGCACCCGCTGGGAGGACATCCCCGACGACTGGGATTGTCCGATTTGCGGCGCACCGAAAAGTTTTTTCAAATTACTGGAATATTGACCTACCCGACATCCTCAGTACATACCGTTACCCAACAAAGCCCCGGCGGCGGCACCAATGCCGGCGGCTATCGGGTCGCCACCGCCCAAATGATAACCCATCGCACTGCCGACCATACCACCCACCAAACCTTGCGGAGAACGTTGGTCGTAGCCGTAATAAGCCGGCGGTGGAGGTGGCGGCGCGTAATATCGGGGAGCGGGGACATACTCAACAACCGGGGCGGGTTGATAATAAATCACTTCTTCCCGGTACATGGGCCGATAATGCCCGTGATGATGGTGACCATGATGGTGCCCCCAATGCTCATGGTCGGCCCATGTAGCCGACGACACCAATAAACCAAACACGATGACTGTTGTTCTTTTTAACATCGTAAACCTCCTGTTAGACAATTATTTGCTTGCGATAAAGTTTGGCGATTACAGCTTAATTTTTGCTTAATAACCTGGAAGTCGAATTGTGCCCCTTGTGTTGATTACATCATTCTATCTAGTGCTATAGACCCGACAAAGGATTGCCGTTGATTTTTAGATATTTTTCGCCCAAAAGAAACGACCCCAGTCTATTTAAATGAGCTTGATCACTATAAATGAACGTGCCGTCGATTTGTACATCGCACTCCCCATCTTTACATAACACATCGTTAGGACTAATCAGAATAATATCCGGGTATTTTTCTTTTAAATCCGCAACGATTTTAGTCGGCTGATCTTTTATTTTAAAATCAACTAAGGTTTTAGTCCGCATCAATTGCGCTACCGCTTGATTATATATCCGTGCACCGCCGAAAAAATTCGGCTTCCATAATACAATTACTTTGACTTTATTATTAATATAATATTCGATAGTACGATTTATATCTTCTTCGCTGTGCCCCAAATAAGGAAAACCATTTGCCCAGCTCGCACTCAAAATCACAAACCGATAGTTTCCTGCCTCTTTAATTCTTAGCTCGTTCTGTTCCAATTTATCGGGAGTTCTAGTCTCCAGCGCATCCTCCCGAGGATAATCGAATTGTCCTAAAAAAGGCGGTAGACCGGATAAGTGAGAACCATAAATAAACAAGCGTGCATCGACGGCTAACACATTGACAAAATCAAGATAAGCGCCTGCCATTGAATCGCCGATAAACAAACCATCCAACTTTTCTTTTTTTACGCCAAGATAACTACCCGACAACTTACCCAAGTTAGCTTTCTCAAGATCTGGCAGGACTTTATTACTCGGGTTGAACAAGTTCTCAAACCTTTCTTTAAAGCCATCCTTGCCTTGCACATATTGATAGCCAAAAACCGACACGACAAGAGGAATTAACAACCAAATAACGAATGATTTTTCAAAAGAAAAAATTAATTTAGTTCTAAATGGTTTTTCTATAAAAAAATAACTTAACACTGCCATAATAACCGACGCACCAATGACAAACGAAGCCACCGGCTTAGTTAACTCTATACCTTGATAATTAATCAGCGCCAAAATTGGCCAGTGCCATAAATACAGGGCATAGGATATTAAGCCGATTGCCACCACGGGCTTGATCGCCAATATCCTGTTTACAATTCCAGCCTGTTCTTGATGTTTGCCGGAAGCAATCAATAACGCCGCGCCCAAACAAGGCCATAAGGCGTTCACACCGGGAAATACCTGGGACTTATTTAAGAGCAGACTGGTACCGATTATCATGCTCAAACCCACTACGGAAAGTAGATTATTTTGCCGTTTACCTGAATCCGTGACTC
>NZ_LUUG01000083.1 GCF_001644035.1 Methylomonas methanica | reverse complement strand
TCAAATTTTTCTTTAGCCATTATGAAACACCCTAACTACAACAAAAACAATCAACCCTATCTGGAGCTCATAACCGGATTCGAACCGGTGACCTCTTCCTTACCAAGGAAGTGCTCTACCTACTGAGCTATATGAGCGAGTACTTTACCTCGAGAATGGAGCGGGTGATGGGAATCGAACCCACGCAATCAGCTTGGAAGGCTGGAGTTCTACCATTGAACTACACCCGCAGATTCCATTAAATTTGGTGGTGGAGGGGGGAGGATTCGAACCTCCGAAGGTAGAACCGGCAGATTTACAGTCTGATCCCTTTGGCCGCTCGGGAACCCCTCCGTTACTTATTCGATCAATTATCCTTATTTATAAAATCCTAGTCAAGCTTTTTTTAGACCGTCGCATGAACGAAACTCAATCACTCATGAACGCAAAATTTCCCACGACCACATCCGCCATATTTTTTGCTACTTCTTCAAACACACTTAACAATCCAGCCTGAGCGTCAAGCGACAATCCGGACAGCACATAATCCGCCACCTTCTCCCCAGCCACGGGACGACCAATACCGAACCTTAGCCGATAAAAGTCACGAGAATCTATATGCGCAATGATGTCACGAAGTCCATTATGCCCTCCATGCCCACCATCCCGCTTTAATCTAACAAGACCCTCGAACAGCTCGAGATCATCATGAGCCACGAGCATTTCTTCAGGACTGAACTTGTAATAACGCAAAAACTTACCGACAGACATTCCGCTTTTATTCATAAAAGTCATCGGCTTTAACAGCATAAGCTTGCATCCACCGACATTGCATTCCGCAACCTCGCCAGAAAACTGACCACTGCTTGACCAACCGGCGCCAGCCACCCCCGCCAGATAGTCCACAAACAAAAACCCGGCGTTATGCCGGGTTTTTTCGTATTGCCGCCCGGGATTACCCAGACCAACAATTAACTTAATCATTCAAACGAAGCTTTAAATGCTTTTACTCAGCAACTTCCGCCGATCTTGGCTTGACGATTTGCGCAACAGGATGATCATGCTCTGCACCATGCTGCAACGCAGCAATCTCAACACCAGCCGGCAAAACCAAATCAGATAGATGTATTGTCGAACCAACATCCACATTCGCCAAATCTACCTCGATAAATTCCGGTAAAGCAGAAGGCATACACAGCACTTCCACATCAGCCATAGCATGAGTTACTAAACCGCCCTTCTTAACGCCGACAGAAATAGCCTCGTTGACAAAATGCAAAGGCACATGCACTTTCAACTTATGAGTCTCATCAACCCGCATAAAGTCCATGTGCAAAACTATTGGCTTTGCAGGGTGCCGCTGTATATGCTTAAGAACAGCTTTTTCTGTTTTACCGTCGATTTTAAGATCAAGCACATGCGAATAAACCGCCTCATGCACCAAATGCTTAACCACTTCGTTGTGATCCAGCAACAACATCTCAGGCGCACCGTTACCACCATAAACTACTGCTGGCACTTTACCCTGGCGACGAACAACCTTGGCCGCACTACTGCCCGAGGCACTGCGAGCTTCTGCAACAAATTCAAATACGTTAGCCATCTTTTTCTCCAAAAGCTTGTTCCACAAGCACTACTTTAATTCTTATCAATCAACGTATAGCGAGCTCACAGACTCACCCACAGCTATCCGCCGTATTGTTTCCGCCAGCATTTCAGCAACACTTAACTGCCTGATTTTGGCAATCCCGGACAATTCAGCAGTTAACGGAATTGTATCCGTAACCACCAACTCATCAAGAACAGAGTTTTCAACATTTTCCGCAGCCGCACCGGATAACACCGGATGAGTACAGTATGCAACAACCTTCTTGGCACCGTTCTTCTTGAGCGCTTCCGCCGCATGACACAAAGTGCCCGCCGTATCGACCAAGTCATCCACCATGACACACGTCCGACCCTCGACATCGCCGATAATGTGCATTATTTCAGAAACGTTCGGCCTAGGCCTACGCTTGTCGATTATCGCCAAATCAGCATCGCCCAGGCGCTTGGCAATGGCTCGAGCCCTTACCACGCCACCAACATCCGGCGACACCACAATCAAATCTTCGTACTCTTGCCGCCAAATATCGCCTAGCAAAATTGGCGAAGCATACACATTATCAACCGGAATTCCAAAGAACCCCATAATTTGATCCGCATGCAAATCTACCGTCAAAGCCCGGTCAGCCCCAGCATTTCCTATCATATCCGCAACCAATCTTGCAGTAATAGGCACCCTAGCGGATCTTGAACGCCGATCCTGCCGGGCATAGCCGTAATAAGGCATAACCGCAGTTATTCTCGCAGCAGACGCTCGCCGCAGAGCATCAATCATCACCAACAATTCCATCAGGTTTTCATTGGTGGGAGCACAGGTGGGTTGTATGACAAATACATCCCTACCCCTAACATTCTCTTCTATCTCAACAAAAATCTCGCCATCACTAAAGCGACCAACAGTGGCCATGCCGAGGCGCATATTGAGCTTCTTCACAATACCTTCAGACAACGCCTTATTGGCATTCCCCGAGAATACCATTACCGAGGCTTCACGCATTCAAGCACTCCCAAGGAACTATTGTGTGGAGATTATGGCTGGGCTGCAAGGATTCGAACCTTGGTATGCGAGGATCAAAACCTCGTGCCTTACCGCTTGGCGACAGCCCATTAAATTGATTAAACAGATCCGTGTTCTAATTTTTCATACAGCGGCGATACATTAAGTCCGCGAGCCAGATAAACTGACCAATTCTGGCTTAATCCAGAAAGCGCCTCACGCGCAGACTCTTCCGAATTGAACTGGGCAAACACACAAGCACCAGTTCCCGTCAATCTTGCTTCTGCATATTGAGATAACGCATCCAGCGCATCACTCACCGACTTATACAACTTACTAACGACCGGAAGACAATCATTCCGACAATCGCCTGCAATGAAGTCGCGCATTGTGATGGATTTACTATCTCTTGTCAACCCTTCGGCCAAAAAAATCTGCTTAGTGTTAACGTGACAATCAGGCTTGATCACCACAACCCATTGCTCCGGAATCGTTATGGGCTTCAGTTCCTCGCCAACACCTTCTCCCCAAGCGGTGTAACCATAGACAAACACAGGCACATCAGCGCCAAGTTGTAAGCCCAACTCCATCAATTTTTCTAAAGGTAACTGCAGATTCCACAACCTATTAAGCACCACCAGAGTAGTTGCAGCGTCCGAACTACCGCCACCCAGGCCGCCGCCCATGGGCAAATTCTTTTCAACGTCGATGCATACCCCGGATGAACAACCGGTATATTGTTTCAATAAATTGGCGGCACGAACGGTTAAGTCCTCGTGCTCTGGCACACCGGGAATTGGATTGCGCAAATAGACCCGACCATTTTCCGCTGGGTGAAACGTTATCCAATCGCACAAATCAATAATTTGAAATACTGTTTGCAGCAAATGGTAACCATCGGGACGACGCCCGGTGATTCTCAGCATTAGATTCAACTTAGCCGGCGCCGGCCATCTCTCGCCCCAACCCGCCGTCTGTTCTTGCAATTCCGTCACGACAAATCCCATTGATCCACTACTAATTTAATTCTTGTTTTGTCTTTTTCCGCATTGATTTTTCGCGGCAACACCATGACATTAACATGCTGCATTTCTTTGAAACCGACCCGCCATCCAGCCTGAAAAAACCCATCAACCTGTTCGACAAACGACTGTTCAGGATCAGGCAAGCCAAGCACCCAATATTTCAAAGCATTCACGGGCATCGTCACGCCTAGCTGCTCGGCCAATACCTCTTCAACCGGCCCGCGAAACTCTTTACGGATATCGCCATCATCCACAGACACCATATCAGCCGACACGGAAATCATAAGCTTGCCTTGAGCCAGCGGCCCAGTAAGCTCGATATCATCCCGGTCCAAGCGATGCCGCCAACTCACCGAAGCAGAAATCGAGTCTCTCTCATCAGCCAAAGCCAAACGCCCTTCAAAATACCATTGCCGCTGCTGCTGCAAAACTTGCATATCTTGCAGCCGATACACCTCAACAGGCTTCTCGGAAAACAACGAGCAGCCTGCTAAAGACATGACAGACAACAAAAATACGCTGCTCCTAAAAATCATTGCCCGTTCTGCAAAAAGCGTTTTTTAAATTCCAACAAATATTCGTCATCCGGAGATTTTTTATAAACACTGTCAAAAAGCTCTTTTGCTTCCTTTTTCTCGCCTAAAGACCAAAGCACCTCGGCAATATGTGCTGCAATCTCATTTTCCGGCTGCTTTTCATAGGCTCTACGCAGAAACTCCAACGCCCGCTCGGGTTTGCCAAGCTTAAACTGCAACCAGCCGTAGCTATCTATTACCACCGCCTCATCAGGCTGCAAACTTAAAGCGCGTTCCAAGTACTTGGCCGCCTCCTCATAGCGCTGCGTTCTGTCGGTCAACGTATAACCCAACGCATTCAGCGCACCAACATCATCTGGCTTTTTGTCTAAAATTTTCTGCAAATCAGATTCGAGCACATCCAGTTTATCCAAGCGCTCGGCAACCAAAGCCCTGGCGTACAACACTTCGCGATTATCGGGCATGTCTTTCAACGCCTGCGTCAGGACATCGAAGGCTTCCTGGTATTTACCCAATTGGTTATAAAGCTCCGCCTTAACCATCAAAACTCGCAAATGCTGCTCCGGATATTTGTTATCCATCCGCTTGATACGCGCCTCAATCTCGTCGAAGCGTTTCTGGTTCATCAACAATGACACCGCGGCCATATCCGCATCGAAAGCATAATTGCCGTCGCTAACCCGATCAAACCAAGTCAAAGCCTTATCGGGATGCTGTTGATCAACCTCGATCTTGCCCAAATAAAAACTAGCCTGCCCTTCCCACTCCGGATTGCTCAACAACTTCTCAAGAACGTTTTCAGCCTTATCGACCTGGCCTTGTTGCATATAAATCAATGCAAGCGTGAACAAGGTTTCCGCGTCATCGGGTTTATCTTCCAGCACGCTCTGACAAAGCTTTATCGCATCATCATAGTCACGACCGTTAACCAACACTTCCAACAACATCTTTCTAAGCATTCTATCTTCAGGCGCCGCCTTAACCGCTTTTTCCAAAGAGGT
Source organism: Methylomonas methanica (assembly GCF_001644035.1). Classification (GTDB taxonomy): domain Bacteria; phylum Pseudomonadota; class Gammaproteobacteria; order Methylococcales; family Methylomonadaceae; genus Methylomonas; species Methylomonas methanica_A. The sequence goes on along the minus strand of NZ_LUUG01000083.1, from coordinate 4,511 downwards.
GCGCGCCTTAGCTAAGTCGCCCGAGCGCCCAGCGAGCTGTGCTTGCAAAATCACGGCCTTATTCCAATCGGGCTGAATCAGCAATGCTTGACTAACTTTCTGCTGGGCCAACTCATTATTCTGCAAAACCGACGCCAAAACCGCCTGCAAGAAAAACACACTCGCTTGGTTAGGGTGCTCAACAGCCAGCTCTTCCAACACATCGTAGGTAAACTGCGTGCGACCTTCTTTTTCCATTAACTTGGTCATTTCCAGCACACCCGCCTCAAAACCGGCTGGATCGTCAGCCAGCATGGCGTTGAGATTTTCTACAGCCGCCTTTTGATCTGAATTTTTGATCGCCAATAACACGGCAAACTTTCTCGCCGCCAAATTTTTACCGTCTTTGGACAACCAAACCGTCAGGGCTTCGCGGGTACGCTGCTCATCTTTCAAAAACAAACCGATTTTGACTGCTCGCTCCGCAATCCGCGGATCATCAACTCGCTTAGCGGCTTGCAAATAAGCATCCATGGCCAAATGATACTGATTGCGCTGCCCTGCCAATTCCGCGGCCATCAGCAAATACAGCACCTCTTCGTCGATCACCGTATTGCGGTTAACTCTGCTTTCCAAACCCTCCGGCTTGGCTGGCAAACCTTCTGCGTCAGGCTCTTTCTCAGGAGAAACAGCGCATCCTGACATCGATAAAAACATTGCTATGGCTATCCATTTTTTCATGCAATCAATTGACCCACTTTTGAAAAACTATTGACGATAGATTACCAGAAAAAGCCCCTGAATCGGACTGTCGTTTCATTGTATTTGGACAAAAACAGCGCATTCCTTAAAATAGCGGACTTTTCTTGTGCTATTGTTCGCAACCGATGACTCTTCTTGCCGTAGGGATAAATTACAATACAGCCCCGGTCGCGATCCGCGAACGCTTGGCGTTCCCGACGGAAATGCTCGATAACACGCTGAAAAACTTGTGGAATCTTCGCGAAATCAGCGAGGCAGCCATTCTATCGACTTGCAACCGCACCGAGTTTTACTATCAGGCCGACAGCGACAACCAATCCTCGTTGGTAAACTGGATAGCCGACACCAAACAGATCAAACCAGCGGACTTCACCCCCTATCTATACAGCTACAAAGATAGCCAGTCGATAAGACATATGTTCCGAGTGGCTTGCGGCCTGGATTCGATGATCTTGGGTGAGCCGCAAATTCTCGGCCAGATGAAAACCGCCTACCATGCCGCTTCGCAAGCCGGTACTTTGGGCCGAAATCTCAGCAAATTATTTCAACACACCTTTTCCGCCGCTAAAAAAGTGCGCACCGACACCGCTATCGGCTCCAGCCCGGTCTCGGTCGCATTTGCTGCCGTGCAACTGGCGCAACAGATTTTCGACAAACTCAGCGAACAAACCGCATTATTAATAGGTGCCGGCGAGACCATAGAACTTACGGCTAGACATCTGTACCAGCACGGTATCGGCCGCATTATTATTGCCAACCGTACTTACGATAAAGCCCACGCCTTGGCCATGCAATTCAACGGCTACGCGATCAACCTCGCCGAGCTGCCGAATCATTTGGCGGAAGCCGATATTGTCGTGTCATCCACCGCCAGCCAACTGCCGATACTCGGCAAGGGCCGCGTGGAAAGCGCGATCAAAATCCGCAAACACAAACCGATGTTCATGGTCGATCTAGCTGTGCCGCGCGACATCGAAGCCGAGGTTGCGCAACTGCGCGACGTCTATCTGTACACCGTCGACGATCTGCAAAACACCGTCAATCAAAACATGGACTCGCGCCGCCGCGCCGCCGAGCAGGCCGAGGAAATCATCGACACCCAAGTCGAACACTTTATGGCCTGGCTACGCTCTCAAGGCGCGCAGGAAACCATCCGCGATTTCCGCACGCAGGCCGAGCAGACTCGCGACGAAGCCTTGCAAAGAGCTCTCGCCCAACTCAACAGCGGCGCAGCTGCCGACGAAGTGTTGCAGCGTCTCGCGCACACCTTGACCAATAAACTGATCCACACCCCCTGCGCTCAATTGCGCGAGGCCGGCGCCAACGAACGCCACGACCTCATCGCCGCTTCCCGCGAAATTTTCAAATTACGATAAGCCACTGAATGAAACCCTCGATACAAACCAAACTGGAAAACCTCGGCGAACGCTTCGAAGAAATCACCGCGTTGTTGTCGCAACCGGAAGTACAAAGCAATCAAAACCAATTCCGCAGCCTGAGCCAGGAATACTCGCAAATCGAGCCGCTGGTCGCCTGTTACAAAACCTATCAGGAAAACGAAGCCAATCTGGCATCGGCCCAGGAAATGGCCAAAGACAGCGACCCTGAGTTACGGGAGATGGCCAAGGAGGAAATCCAGGCCGCTGAAGCACAACGCGAAGAATTGGAACAACAGCTGCAAATTCTATTGTTGCCGAAAGACCCTAACGACAACCGTAACGTATTCCTGGAAGTACGGGCCGGTACCGGCGGCGACGAAGCGGCGATCTTCTCCGGCGACCTGGCGCGCATGTATCAACGTTATGCGGAAAGACAGGGTTGGAGTACGGAAATCATCAACGAAAACCGCGGCGAACACGGCGGCTTTAAAGAAGTCATCATGCGCGTAGCCGGCCAAAACGTGTATTCGCAATTGAAGTTCGAATCGGGCACCCACCGCGTCCAGCGCGTACCCGAAACCGAATCCCAAGGCCGTGTGCATACCTCGGCGTGTACCGTGGCGATCATGCCGGAAGTCGATGCGGTTGACGAAATCGACATCAATCCGGCGGATTTGCGCGTCGACACCTTCCGCGCGTCCGGCGCCGGCGGTCAGCACGTCAACCGTACCGAATCGGCCATCCGCATCACCCATATTCCGTCCGGTGTGGTGGTGGAATGTCAGGACGAACGTTCGCAACATAAAAACCGCGCCCGCGCGATGTCGGTTTTACAAGCGCGCTTGATGTCCGCCGCCCAGGAAAAACAGCATGCCGAACAATCGGAAAGCCGCAAATTGCAAGTGGGTAGCGGCGACCGTTCCGAGCGTATCCGCACCTATAACTACCCACAAGGCCGGCTCACCGATCATCGCATCAATCTGACGCTTTATAAGTTAGAAGAGATTATGGAAGGCGGACTGGAGCATGTGATTCAACCGCTGATACACGAACATCAGGCCGAGTTGCTGACGCAGTTGGGCAATGTCTAAAAGCAATGACCATTCACTCCAAAGCCTGTTGATCGCGGCAAACGAACAGCTAAGCACAACCTCCGAAACTGCAATGCTTGACGCCGAAGTATTGCTCTGCCATTGCCTGGACAAAAACCGCTCATTTCTCCGGGCCTGGCCGGAATATCAGCCCAACGCGCCACAAATCGCGCAGTTTCAATTGCTGGTCGAACAACGCTCGCAAGGCACACCGGTTGCCTACTTAACCGGCCAGCGCGAGTTCTGGTCGCGTAATTTCAAAGTCAACCCGGATGTGTTGATTCCGAGACCCGACACCGAATTGCTGATTGAGCTCAGCCTGTTGCTGTTACCGACCGACCAACCCTGTAAAATCATCGATCTGGGCACCGGCTCCGGGATTATTGCCGTCACACTGGCTGCCGAACGGCCATTGACCCAAGTATTTGCCAGCGATCTAAGCTCCGCTGCTTTAGAAGTCGCCCGATATAACGCGCAGCAACTCAATACTGGCAATATTAGTTTTCTGCAATCGAATTGGTTCGACAACATCGAGGAAACGGGCTTTGATTTGGTACTCAGCAACCCGCCCTACATCGCAGATAATGACCCGCACTTAAAAATGGGTGATGTGCGCTTTGAGCCTGACAGCGCTTTGATTAGCGCCGAAAACGGCCTGCAAGACATTCGTCAACTTGCCGAACAAGCCCGCGCACATTTGAAAGACCATGGGCAATTATTGGTCGAACACGGCTACAATCAACAAACCGAGGTACAGGCCATTTTTAACGAACTGGGTTACCGTCAGGTCAACACTCATGCCGATTTATCCGGCAATCCTCGGGTGACATCAGGAATTTGGAACAGATTATGAACAACAGCGAAATTTCTCTGCCGCGCAAGCTCACCAATCAGTTACTGCACTTGGCACAACTATCCCCGGATACCGAGGTTTGCGGCCTGATCGGCGCGGATAGCACCGGCATGCCGGCGAGTTGTTATCCGGTGAAAAATAACGCAGCCACGCCGGAAACCCGCTTCCTATTGGACGCCAGCCAGCAAATCGAGGCCATGCGCCAAATACGCGATAAAGGCGAAACGCTATTTGCAATCTACCACTCGCACCCGCACAGCCCGGCCCAGCCCTCACTGACCGACATCAAGGAAGCCAGCTATCCGGATGTATTGCATTTAATCATCTCCTTGAATACCAAGGGCGTACTAGAACTGCGTGGCTTTAAAATTGCCGGGCAAAGCTCGGAAGAAGTGGTTTTGAATCTGATTGAAGCGTAATTCCACACTGTAGGAGCGGCCCCTGGCC
>NZ_LUUG01000082.1 GCF_001644035.1 Methylomonas methanica | reverse complement strand
GTCACGGATTCAGGTATTAGACAAACAATTTTTTCATGGAATAGTGAATCTGCGTAAGCTGGTAACTAAGTTCTCGAATTGTAGAGCGCTGTATCAGCGAGCCAAAAATATAGTTTTTATTTGCATTAAATTATATTTAACATTAATTCTAAAAATGCAGGGAGTAATTCATGAAAACATCGAATGTTATTTACCGCTTAATCCGAGTCTCGATCGCCATTGGCTCAATAGCTTTACTTTTTAATCCATTGACAGTTCAAGCGTCCGATCACGAGTCGGAATGCTTTAACTCGGTTCAAGGCAAAATCCCTTGGAACGACGATAAGAATATGAATTGGGAGCCAAAAAACGTTAAACAGCTCTGTGCCGGAACGACCAAGCCTGCCGAACCTGGTGCTTGCTTTCTAAGCGTACTCGACGGCCGGGTAAACTGGGGTAAGGGTATTACTTGGGATTGGCAGAATATCATTAACCTGTGTGCCGGTAGCAATAACGCCAAAAACACAGTCGGTTGCTTTGAGCAAGCGGTGGGAAAAGGTTTGGATTGGCGGGACGCGATATTGTTTTGTCAGCGTGCCGATAAGTAGTTAGCTCGTAGGGCGCAATAACCAACGGGCATTGCGCCGTCTGTGGATTCATTCGGCGCATTACGCTATCGCTAATGCGCCCTGCGACTACGGCCTGGATTAAGCAATTCATTTTGTTTAACGGCAAGCAATTAGACATGATGGAATCTAGGTTTAGTAGGGCAACTACTTTCATTTGCTGATATGGGATGGTGGTCGGTAAGCTGGCGTTCTCGATTCCGCTGATGCTGCATCGAGGCTAGGCGGGCTGCACGGCTCCCGGTGCTACGTCCACGTTTTCCACCAAAACCAGTTTTATTCCCCGTGTTCTCGTCAAGCCAATGCCCATTCGCCCGAGTTCACACAAATTCAGCCAGCCCTGCGATAATGATCGGCCTGTCAGTAATCCAGTTGTTTTCGTGTCCCCCAAACTCAACCCCCAACAACAAGCCGCCGTAAAAATCATCGATAGACCCTTACTGGTGCTGGCTGGCGCCGGTAGCGGCAAGACGCGGGTGATTACCGAGAAGATTGCGTATTTGGTGCAACAAGGCACCCCGGCGCGGCATATTGCGGCGGTGACCTTTACCAATAAGGCGGCGCGGGAAATGAAGAGCCGGGTCGGCCGTTTGCTGGATGACAAGCAGGGGCGTGGGCTGAGAGTCTCGACCTTTCATTCCCTTGGTTTGGATATTTTGCGCGCCGAACATAAAGCTCTGGGTTATAAGGCTGCGATTACCTTGTTCGACGAACAGGACCGGTTGACATTGTTGCGGAATCTGATCAGTCACGGCGTGGGCGGTTGCGACATCGATAATGTCGAGCAGTACAACTGGCAAATCGGCCAGTGGAAAAACGCATTTATTACGCCGCTGCAAGCTTTGAGCCAATCCGATGCCAACAGTCTGCCGGCTGCGCTGCTTTATGAAGCCTTCACCCGCAGCTTGAAGGCCTATAACGCCACCGATTTCGACGATTTGATTTTGCTGCCGGTGCTGCTGTTCCAACAACATCCCGAGGTGTTGGAGAAATGGCAGAACAAGATTCGCTATCTGCTGGTCGACGAGTACCAGGACACCAATATCACCCAGTATCAATTGGTCAAACTATTGGCCGGGAATCTAGGTCGTTTTACCGTGGTGGGCGATGACGATCAGTCGATTTACGCTTGGCGCGGCGCGCAGCCTGAAAATCTCGGCCAGTTGCAAAAAGATTACAGCCGCTTGCAGGTCATCAAGCTGGAACAAAATTACCGTTCCGCCGGGCGGATTTTGAAGGTGGCCAACCAGTTGATTGCCAACAATCCGCATGCCTTCGAGAAAAAGCTCTGGAGCGAACTGGGCTATGGCGACCCGCTGCGGGTGCTGAGCCATAAGAACGATATTGCCGAGGCCAAGCAAGTCACCGCCGAAATCGTGCATCACCGCTTCAAGACCGGCGGCAGTTACGGCGATTACGCAATTTTGTATCGCGGCAACCATCAGTCGCGGCTGTTCGAGAAAGAATTGCGCGAGAACAACGTGCCCTATTTCATTAGCGGCAGCGCCTCGTTTTTTTCCTATGCGGAGATTAAGGACGTATTGGCTTATTTGCGTCTGCTGGTTAATCGCGACGATGATGCGGCCTTCTTGCGGGTGATCAACACCCCGCGCCGGGAGATCGGCCCGACCACGCTGGAAAAACTCGGTGCCTACGCCAACGAACGGCATATCAGTTTGTTTGCGGCCTGTTCCGAATTTGGCTTACAGCAGCGGCTACCGGAAAAGTCGATGCAACGATTGAGTAAATTTTGCGATTGGCTGCAAGAGACAGCCGTCAAGACCGAGCGCGAGGATACTTTTGTCGTCATTAATAAGATGATCGACGAAATCAACTATTCAGCCTGGTTACAGGAAAACAGCAAAACCCCGGCCTCGGCGGAACGCAAACTGAAAAACGTTTACGAGTTGATCGAGTGGCTGCAACGCCTTGCTACCAAGGAGCAAGGCAGCGAACAATCATTGGCGGATGTAATCGCCAAGGTGATGTTGCTGGATATATTGGATCGCAATCAGGAAGATGAGGCCGGCGATCAGGTGAGCTTGATGACGCTACATGCCGCCAAGGGCCTGGAATTTCCGCATGTGTTTTTGATCGGCATGGAGGAAAATCTGTTGCCGCATCAAAACAGTATCGAGACCGATAATATCGAAGAAGAACGGCGGCTAGCTTATGTCGGTATCACCCGCGCCCAACAGACGTTAACCTTTAGTTATTGCACACACCGCAAGCGCTTCGGCGACATGACCGAGTGCGAACCCAGCCGGTTTTTAAACGAGTTGCCGGAAGAAGATTTGGAATGGGCCAACAAAAAGCAATTGCCGCCGGAAGAAATTAAACAGCGCGGCAAGGCTAGTCTGGCCGCGCTGAAAACCATGTTGAATTAGGCTTATTGCAGCACCACGAAGAACGCTTCGCCGCCGCGTTGCAGATTGACCAGCAAGGGCGCATTCGGGTTGACCACTTGCTTGATCTCATCCAGATTTCTGACCCGGTAGCGGTTGGCGGTGACGATGACGTCGCCCGGCCGTAAGCCGGTTTTCCAGGCTTTGGAGTTTTGCTCGACTTTTTCTATCATCACGCCTTCCACCTGATCTTTGGGTGTAACGCCGAGCACGGCACCGCTTAAAGTCGGATGCAGTTTATTACCGTCCAGCTCCGGCCGTTTCGGCTTGCCGATGGTGGCTTGCAGCGATTTGCGTTCCTCGCCGCGCATGACTTCCAGGTTGGCGGTGTCGCCGATTTGCAGCAAACCCACCGCATTACGAATTTGCGCGCTACCGCCTTTCACGTCCTGACCATTGATGGCCAGAATAATATCGCCCGGTTCCAGGCCGGCCTTTTCGGCAGGCGATCCGGCTTCTACCCGGCTAACGACCGCGCCGTGCTGGCTTTTCAAGGCAAAGGCTTTCACCAAATCCGGCGTCAAATCCTGCGTGGTCACGCCCAACAAACCGCGGCGCACTTCGCCATGCTGAACCAACGATTCCATCAGCCGAGTCGCCATATTCGAGGGAATCGCGAAGCCGATGCCGACGTTGCCGCCGGTAGGCGCCAGAATCGCGGTGTTCATGCCGACAAATTCGCCGCGTAAATTCACCAAGGCACCGCCGGAGTTGCCGGGGTTGATCGAGGCATCGGTCTGAATAAAGTCTTCATACCCTTCAATACCCAAATTGGAACGACCCAGTGCACTGACAATACCGGAGGTGACAGTTTGGCCCAAGCCGAACGGGTTACCGATGGCGACCACGAAGTCACCGACCTTCAATTGGCTGGAGTCGGCGATTTTCAGGGCGGTCAAATTGTCGGCCGGAATTTGAATTACCGCCACATCGGCTTCCGGATCGGTGCCCAGCAGTTTGGCGTTAAGCTGGCGGCCGTCGCTGAGCGTCACGGTAATCTTGTCGGCTTTGTCGATCACATGATTATTGGTCAACACATAGCCTTGATCCTTATCGATAATCACGCCGGAACCCAGGCTGTTTTTTTGCTGTTGCCGCTGGTTTTTGGGGATATTGAAAAAACGCCGAAGCGCCGGATCGATCATCAACGGATTTTCCTGCACCCGCACGTTGGTCGAGGTGGAAATGTTAACGACGGCGGGCATGCTTTGCTCAAGCATTGGCGCCAGAGAGGGCAATGGCAACCCTTCGACTTGTCCGGGTAGCACTGCGCCGGCCCGCCAACTGCTCAGGCCAAACAATATAATCAGGAATAGTTTGTTCATGTTCGTCATGGTTTTTGCATTCCAGGCAGTTAAGTTGCCAGCATGGACACGCTGGGTGGCAAAATGTTTCACTGAGAGTTTACTTAATAATCGACTATCATAGATTAAGTTTTCTTGTTGGTTTCCCTTCACTTTTTATTCGCGACGAGTACGTGGCTGTCGACATCCATTCCGCTGAAGGCCGTGTCATTCGGCAATTAATTCCGCTATCCACCTTGCCCTTCAGTAAATTTGAGGCGCTGTGCGCACAAATCAAGATAGAGGATGCGGAAGAAGGGCAATTTTTGTTCAAATGCGGTGACGAACGTAACGATCTGGTTTACTTGATCGACGGTAGCGTGACCTTGCAGACCGATCTGTTAAAGATCGAAACGATCAAGTCGGATAGCCCTTCGGCGCGCTTCGCCCTAGCGCATCAAATCCCCAGAAAAGTGCATGCGGTTGCGAGTTCCCGAATTCGTTTTTTGCGATTGAATGCTGATATGATGAAATCGGTTCAAGATGTCCCGTATGAAGAAGCAGAGAGTTTTATGGTAGTTGAAGAGGTGGAGGACAATGACGACTGGATGACGACTTTGTTGAAGTCGCCGGTATTTCGGGCGTTGCCTCCGGCTAATTTGCAAAAAATTTTGATGGGCATGCAGGAAGTGCGCGTGGATGCCGGCACTGTAATTGTCAATCAAGGTGAGCCGGGCGATTTTTACTACATTATCAAAAGAGGCCAGTGCCTGGTCAGCAGGAGGCCGGCACCCAACGCCAAAGAGATTAAGCTGGCGCAACTCAGCGATCAGGATACTTTTGGCGAGGATGCGCTGATTTCAGGTGAGCCCCGTAATGTTTCAGTCAGCGCGTTGACCGATGTCTGCCTGTTGCGTTTGGGTAAGGAACAGTTTCTGACCTTGATCAAGCAGCCGACGCTTAAATACATCAGCTACAAAGATGCCCAGGATTTAGTGGCCAAGGGTGCCGATCTGATTGATGTGCGCGAGCCCGACGAATACAAGCCCAAGCATCTGCCGTTCAGCATCAATCTGCCGTTTTTTTCCTTGCGCATGCAGCTAAAAACCTTGAACCGGCAGCATCCCATCGTAGTGGTTTGCCAGAACGGTAAGATTAGCGAAACGGCGGCTTTCATCTTGATGCGACATAAATTCAATGCGCTGATTTTAAGCGGCGGTATCGACAGCATTAACCCGGATGAGCTGAAAGCGCCCTCGTCATTTCCGATCGACGACGGTATTGAGACTAGTAATTTTAGAGGGACTGGCGGGGAGAGCGAGACGAATCACTCGTTCACCGAGCAATCCTCAATACAAGACGATATGGAACGTTTACGGCGTTTTCTGCAACAACTTAAAACCAAATACAATATTTTGGAAGCTGAGAAAAAGGCTTTGGAGATGAAATATTTGGCGCTTGCCAAGTTTACGGAATCGTTAAAAGCCGAACTGGAAGCGATCAAGAAAGCCGGTGGCGGTGGCTAGTCGGACAAAACCTTGGCTAGCCCGCCAACGCCTAAAAGCGGATCAATAAAACGCTGATTATTTGATTTTGGCTTCTTTGTACATCACATGCTTACGAACGACGGGATCAAATTTTTTGATCTCCATTTTTTCAGGCATGGTTTTTTTGTTTTTGGTGGTTGTATAGAAATGGCCGGTGCCTTCGCTAGATACCAATTTGATTTTGTCGCGCATGTTCAGTCTCCTTAAAATTGTTCGCCGCGTTTACGCATATCGGCCAAAACAGCATCAATGCCGTTTTTGTCGATGATACGCATACCTTTGGAAGATACTCTCAAACGAACCCAACGGTTTTCGCTCTCAACCCAGAATCTGTGGTGGTGCAGATTAGGTGTAAAACGTCTTTTGGTTCTGTTCATCGCGTGTGAAACGTTGTGCCCGCTTACTGGGCGTTTACCTGTTACTTGGCATACTCTGGACATGACTACCTCAATGCGAGCTTTTAATTCAAAATAGCCGCGCTTTATATCAAAAAAACTTTTGTTGGTAAACAACAGCCTGCAAAATAAATTTGATAAAATCGTTTTTATTTCCACTTGCTTCGGATAACACAGGACTTTAATGGCTATTAAACTCGGCATGGTCATGGACCCCATCGGCCAAATCAATATCAAAAAAGACACCAGTTTCGCGATGCTGCTGGAAGCCCAGTCGCGCGGTTGGGAGCTGCATTACATGGAGTTGTCCGACTTGTACATGCGCAACGGCGACGCTTATGCCCGTTCCCGCGTGCTGGAAGTAGAACGCGACGAAAAACAATGGCATCGGTTTCTCGGCGAACAGCAGATCGCGCTGTCCGAGTTGGACGCGATCATCATGCGCAAGGATCCCCCCTTCAACCAGGAATATATTTACGCCACCTACATGCTGGAACAGGCTGAGCGCCAAGGCGTTTATGTGGTCAACAAGCCGCAATCGCTACGCGACGCCAACGAAAAAATGTTCACCGCCTGGTTTCCGCAATGCTGCACCGACACCCTGGTGGCCAGAGACCCGCAAAAAATTCGCGATTTTCTGCTAGAGCATAAGGAAATCATCCTGAAGCCCTTGGACGGGATGGGCGGTGCGTCCATCTTTTATGTGCGGGAAAATGACCCTAATCTGAGTGTGATTCTGGAAACCATGACCCAGCACGGCAGCAGTTATATCATGGCGCAAAAATATCTACCGGCGGTGAAAGACGGCGACAAGCGCATCTTGGTGGTCAATGGCGAACCGGTCCCCTATTGTCTGGCGCGGATTCCGGCCAGCGGCGAGAGTCGTGGCAATCTGGCTGCCGGAGGCCGTGGCGAAGGCCGGCCTTTGAGTGCGCGCGACCGCTGGATTGCCGAACAGGTCGGGCCGACCTTACGCGAAAAAGGCCTGATATTTGTCGGCTTGGATGTCATCGGCGACTATCTGACTGAAGTGAATGTCACCAGCCCGACCTGCGTGCAGGAATTGGATAAGCAGTTCGGCATCAATATTAGCGCGCAATTAATGGATCACATCGCCGCCAAATGCCAGGCCTGATATGCACGCGCCGGAATTGACTCCCACGCCGCTGTCGCAAGGCGATTCGCTACTGACGGCTTTGTTTGTGGCGGCGGTGCTGCACGTAATCGTGTTGTTGGGGGTTAATTTCACCGCACCGCAACCGCCCAAGATCAACCGCTCGATTGAAATCACCGTCGCTCATGCGCCGGTGAAAAAAGCGCCCAAGGATGCCAAACACCTGGCAGCCGAACATCAAATCGGCGCCGGCGAGGAAACGCGGAAACCGGAGCCGCCGCAGCAAAAAATTGCGACTCAGGAACAAACGCTCAGCCCGCCGGTAAAGAAAGTCATTCCGCATCCTGTAGTTCCGCAAGTCAAGCCGGTCGCCGAGAAACTGCTTACCCAAGCTAAAGCTCCGGTTAAGGTGGTGACCGAACCCGAGCAACCGGTGGAATTACCGGAAGCAGTTGAAGTTCAGGAATCCGCCCCCAAATTATCGCCTGAAGCGCTTCAGCAACAAATCACCCAACTCGGTGAACGCATCAGAAACACCCAGCAAAGCGCGCAAGATACTAAAATTAAATTCGTCAACTCGATTAGCACGCATAAGTATCTGGCGGCGCAATATGTCAAGGATTGGGAGGACAAGGTTGAGCGCACCGGTAATCTGAATTATCCTGAGGCCGCGCGCAAAAAAGGCGTTTCGCAATCCTTGACCATGGATGTTGGGATCAATGCCGACGGCAGTATTTACAGCATGCGAATTGTCCGGTCTTCCGGCAATTCCGCACTGGATGACGCCGCGAAACGTATTGTGAAAATGAGCGCGCCCTTTGCCGCTTTACCCGATGATTTGTTAAGAGAAGTGAACGTTTTGGTGATTACCAGGGTCTGGAAATTCTCAGACGAAACCGGCATGACTGCCCGCTAGCCCATACAGCACTCCAATGACAGACGTTACTTATTTAAATAACCAGTTTTTGATTGCGATGCCCGGCCTGGCCGACCCGCATTTTTTTCACACGGTGACTTACCTGTGCCAGCACAATGAAGAAGGCGCGCTCGGCATAGTCATCAACCGACCGACCGGCATGAAGTTACGCGATATTTTCGAGCAAATGGGGATTAAGACCGAGCTGGAAAATGTGCTGGAAACCCCGGTGTTTGCTGGCGGTCCGGTACAGCAGGAACGCGGCTTCGTCATTCACGATGCCTGCGAACAGCGCTGGGATTCCAGCATCAGCACCGCCGAGAATATCACCCTGACCAGTTCCCGCGACATTCTCGAAGCGATCGCCGAAGGCAAAGGCCCCAGCCATTATTTGATCGCGCTGGGCTATGCCGGTTGGGGTAGCGGTCAACTGGAGAAGGAAATGGTCGAAAATGCCTGGCTGAATACGCCTTGCGGTGAAGCGATACTCTACGAAACCCCGATCAGTCAACGCTGGAATGCGGCGGCCGGACAATTAGGTATCGATATTAACCGCCTGACCACGCCAGCAGGCCATGGTTAAGATTGATCCGCTGGCGGCAAAATTCAGCAGCGACGCGTATTTAGGGTTTGATTTCGGCAATAAAAAAATCGGCGTTGCGGTGGGACATGCCGGCACCGGTATTGCCAGTCCGCTGCAAACCATACCGTCGCTTAATCAGGTTCCGGACTGGCATAAAATCGGTCAGCTGATTGCCGAATGGCGGCCCTTAGGCTTGGTGGTCGGCATTTCCCGGCAACAAGACGGCTCGGATAACGTGATTACCCCGCGCATGCAAAAGTTCTGCCGCCAGCTCAATGGTCGTTACAATTTGCCCGTGCATCAAATCGATGAAACGCTAACCACGTTTGCCGCCAAGCAGATGCTGTTCGACGACCTGAAAGTCAGTGCTGCTAAACTGTGGGCAGTGCAAGATCAGCTGGCCGCCCAGATAATTCTGCAAAGCTGGTTTGATAAGTAAAAAGACGAAAACGGTTTTACAGTCACACAGCCTGTTTATCCTGTTGCTTTCGCCTTTTTTTCCTAACTTTATAACAATAACAAGATTCCCTCTGTAGCCGTCATGCCAATCGCCACTCTCAACATCGATATCCTGCTCGACACTCTGGAAGCCGCGATTCGCCGGCAAATTAGCGAGCGTAAACTGAATAACCCCTTGCTGATCGGCATCCATAGCGGCGGAGCATGGATCGCGCGACATATGCATCAGCGCTTGGGTATGAGTGAACCCTTGGGCATGCTGGACATTACTTTTTATCGTGACGATTTTTCGCAGATCGGCATGCATCCCAAGGTCAAGACCAGTCAATTGCCACCGCATCTGGAAGGCCGCGACATCATCTTGATCGACGATGTGTTTTACACCGGCCGCACCATCCGCGCTGCCTTGAACGAAATTTTCGATTACGGCCGCCCCAACCAAGTGGTGCTGGCGGTATTGATCGAACGCAACGGCCGGCAGATTCCGCTACAACCGGATTGTCATGGCATCCGTATCGACCTGGCCGGCGATCAACGTATCAAACTGACCGGCCCCGATCCATTGGGCATTGAGATTCAATCCCCACAAGTGGTGGCGGCATGACCCGACATATTCAGCTTACCGAACAGGGTAAGCTCAAGCACTTTCTGACTATTGAAGGCCTGGATAAAGAGCTGCTGACCGAGATTCTGGATACCGCCGAATCGTTTGCCGGTATGTCCGAACATCAGGTCAAAAAGGTGCCCTTGCTGCGCGGCAAGACCATCGTCAACCTGTTTTTCGAAAACAGCACCCGCACCCGCACCACCTTCGAACTGGCGGCCACCCGACTGTCGGCGGACGTTCTAAGCATGAATATCGCCACCTCCGCGACCTCCAAGGGCGAGAGTTTGCTGGATACCATCCATAACCTGGAAGCGATGCATGTGGATATGTTTGTGGTTCGCCATGCCCTCAGTGGCGCCGCGCATTTCATCGCCCAACACACCGCGCCGCACATCAGCGTGATCAATGCCGGCGACGGTCAGCATGCCCATCCCACCCAGGCGATGCTGGATATGTTCACGATCCGGCAACATAAGAAGCAATTCGAGGGCCTGAAAGTCGCCATCGTTGGCGACATTTTGCATTCGCGGGTGGCGCGCTCGCAGATTCTGGCCTTAAACACCCTGGGCGTCGCCGAAGTGCGGGTGATTGCGCCAAAGACCTTGCTGCCGGCGCAAGTCAAAACCATGGGCGTGATACCCATGCACGACATGGACGAAGGCCTGAACGATGTGGATGTGGTCATCATGTTGCGTTTGCAAAAAGAACGCATGAACTCGGCCTTTCTGCCCAGCGAAAGTGAATTTTTCCGCTGCTTCGGCTTGACCGAAGCCAAGTTGAAGCGCGCCAAAGCCGATGCGATTGTGATGCATCCAGGCCCAATCAACCGGGGGGTGGAAATTGCGTCCAGCGTCGCCGACGGCCCGCAATCGGTGATCCTGCAACAAGTCAGCAATGGAGTCGCGGTCAGGATGGCAATTATGTCGATGGCCATGCATAGTCAGGGAGGTGCGGCATGACCAAAATACTGATTAAAAACGGCCATATCATCGATCCGGCCAACAATATCGACGCCAACGGTATTGTCTGCATCGCCGACGGCAATATTGTCTCGGTGCTGGAGCAAGCCGCCGATTTCACGGCCGAGCAGATTATCGATGCCAGCGGTCAAATCGTTTGCCCCGGTTTCGTCGATCTCAGCGTGCGCTTGCGCGAACCCGGTCAGACTCAAAAAGGCAATATTCTCAGCGAAACTCGTGCAGCGCTGAGCGCCGGCGTCACCTCCTTGTGTTTGCCCCCCGATACCAAGCCCTGTATCGATAGCCCGGCGGTGGTCGAATTCATCAAGGACAAAGCCGAAAAGGCCGACTACCCGCAAATCCACAGCATCGGTGCGTTGACACAGCGCCTGGCCGGCAGTGAACTGAGCGCGATGTTCGCGTTGAAGCAGGCCGGTTGTATCGCCGTCAGCAATGCCAGCGAGCCGCTCGGCAATCTGTTGATATTGCGGCGGGCGATGGAATATTCCAGCAGTCACGATTTGTTACTGATGTTCCGCGCCAATGAAGCGGCTTTGTCCGGTAAGGGCTGCGCTCATGAAGGCGCGGTGGCCAGCCGTTATGGTTTGCCGGGTATCCCGGAAGCCGCCGAGTCCATCGCGCTGGCCCAATGTCTGGAGTTGGCGGAGTTGACCGGTTGCCGCGTGCATATCAGTCAAATCAGTTGCAAACAATCGGTGATCAAATTGCAGCAGGCCAAGAAATACGGCTTGAATGTCACGGCCGACGTGGCGATTCACCAGTTGCATTTAACCGAAGACAACATTACCCCATTCGACAGCAATTACCACGTGCTGCCGCCGCTGCGCAGTGCTATAGACCGCCAATATTTACGCGAAGCGCTGGTTAACGGCACCATAGACGCGATTTGTTCGGATCACCAACCGCACGATCTGGATGCCAAACTCGGCGCATTTCCGGAAACCGAAGCGGGCGTGGCGGCACTGGAAACCCTGTTGCCGTTGACGCTGGCCTTGACCCAGCAACATCGCATCGGCTTGTCGCAAGCCATAGCCAGCCTGACCTGCAAGCCGGCACAAATTTTGGGTCTGGCAACCGGTGCATTAACGCCGGGTTATGCGGCCGATGTCTGTATTTTTGATCCGCAAGCCAGCTGGCAGGTTAACCGCGATAACTGGCACAGCGCCGGTTGCAATACGCCGTATTGGCAGCAAACTTTGACCGGGCGCGTGACGCACACGCTATTGGCCGGAAAAACGGTTTATCGTTTGGCGGAGTTGTCGTGAGTCAGTTTGGCTTCGCCGTTTCATCCCTATGCAAGGAGCACCGTGTGCTCGATAAGGAATAAATCATGAGTTGCATCAAAAACCGCCGTGCCGACGGCTCGATGTCGTCCAGCATCATCGACGACTTGAAAGGCGATCAATCCTGGCGGATTTTTCGCATCATCAGCGAATTTACCGAAGGCTTCGACGAGCTGTCCGGTTTGTGCGACGCGATTTCGATTTTCGGTTCCGCCCGTTTACCCCCCGAGCATTTTTATTATCAAAAAACCGTGGAACTGGCGGAAATGCTCAGCAAGGAAGGTTTTGCAGTGATCAGCGGCGGCGGCCCCGGTGTGATGGAAGCGGCCAACAAAGGTGCCATCCTGCACGATCAACCGTCTATCGGTTTGAACATCGAATTGCCGATGGAGCAAAAGCCCAACCCCTACCAAAATATTTCGCTGAATTTTCGCTATTTTTTCGTGCGCAAGGTGATGTTTGTACGCTACTCGATCGGCTACGTCTGCATGCCGGGCGGTTTCGGCACGCTGGACGAGTTCTTCGAAGCCTTGACCTTGATGCAAACCCACAAGATCTATCCTATCCCGCTGGTGTTGTTCGGCACCGACTTCTGGAGCGGCCTGATGGATTGGATGAAAGCCAAAATGATGGAATACGGCACCATTTCCGAGGAAGATTTGGCTCTGATCACCGTCACCGACGATCCGCAAAAAGTGGTGGATATCATGGTTGCGCATCGCGAGTGGAAAGATTTGCAGCGCAAAAATTAAGCGCGGCGCAACTTTCAGGACTCAACTCGGTCACATTTTTGTTAAACATAAGGATTTTTTATACACATGACTGCGACAAGTCTCAGCCCCAGCCAAGCCGCCTTACAGAATCTGAAAACCCACATCAATACCCAGATCATCGGCCAGGAAGTGCTGGTCGAGAGGATGCTGATCGCGCTGCTGGCCGATGGGCATTTGTTGGTGGAAGGTGCCCCGGGTCTGGCGAAAACTCGCGCCATTAACGTCCTTAGCCAAGGCATAGAAGCCGATTTTCACCGGGTGCAATTTACCCCGGATCTGTTGCCGGCCGACTTGACCGGCACCGAAATTTACCGGCCGCAGCAGGGTAGTTTCGAGTTTCAGAAAGGTCCGCTGTTTCATAACCTAATTTTGGCCGACGAAATCAACCGGGCGCCGGCCAAAGTCCAGGCCGCTTTGCTGGAAGCGATGGCGGAACGACAGATCACGGTCGGCAAAGCCACGTATCCATTGCCGCCCTTGTTCATGGTGATGGCTACGCAAAACCCTATCGAACAGGAAGGCACTTACCCCTTGCCGGAAGCGCAACTGGATAGATTTTTGCTGCATGTGAAAATTGATTATCCCAATGCCGAACACGAGCAGGCCATCCTGCATCTGGCCCGCGCAGAGGCTAAGGGCGCTTTGCAAAATCAGGGCAACGCGCAGCCTAAAGTGAGTCAGCAAGCTTTGTTCGCGGCGCGCGGTGAGGTGCTGGATTTATATCTGGCCGAAAGCTTGGAGCAATATCTGCTGCAAATCGTGCTGGCTACCCGAAATCCCGGCGTTTACGGTCAGGATTTGGCCGGCTGGATTCAATACGGCGCCAGTCCGCGCGCCAGCATCGCGCTGGACCGCTGTGCGCGGGCCAAGGCCTGGTTGCAACAGCGTGATTTCGTCGATCCGGGCGATATTCAGGATATGGCTTACGATGTGTTGCGCCACCGCCTGATTCTGTCTTACGAGGCGGAAGCCGAAGGCATTACCAGCGATTATGTGATCAAAGAACTGATAGCCAGAATTGCCGTACCCTGATGAATACGTCGCCAGCGGCCGATAATCCCAGGGTTACGGTCACTCTTAAAGCCTTGGTAGACCTGGCCAAACCGGCCGGCATGCTCAGTCTGGGCCATGCCAACATCCGCGCGGCGCAAAGCGGTAATTATCTGTCGCATCTGAAGGGGCGCGGCATGGCTTTCGACGAAACGCGGCTCTATCAACCGGGCGATGATGTGCGGCGTATCGATTGGCGCGTCACGGCCCGCACCGACAAACCGCACAGCAAGATTTTCAAGGAAGAACGGGAAAGGCCGATGTTCATCGCGGTGGATTACCGGGCCACCATGGCGTTTGCCACGCGCGGTGTGTTCAAATCCGTGCAGGCCGCCCGTTTGGCCGGTTTGTTGGCTTGGGCGGCGCTGAAGCAAGGCGACCGGATCGGCGGGCAGATTTTTAGCGACGCCGGTTGCCAGGAACTAAAACCGCAAACCGGTAAGCCGGCTTTGTTACGGTTTTTGAACGCCCTGGTTAATCCGGACTACAACGGCGCGGCCGTGGTCAATCTGGCGCAACCTTTGGCCAGGCTGCTGCATCATGCCCGACCCGGCAGCCGGGTGTATATTCTCAGCGATTTTCGCGGCATGAATAGCGCGGCCGAAAATCATCTGGCCAACCTGGCCCGGCATTGCGAAGTGGTATTGGTGCATATCGCCGATCCGCTGGAAAGCAGTTTACCGACTCAAGGCCGTTACCGTTTTACCGACGGCTGGCGCGAGGTATTGATCGACAGCGGCGATAAACAGCGGCTGCAAGCCTATCGGCAGCGCTTCCAGGACAGGCGGGAGTACTTGCAAAAGCTCGGCAATAAACTGCGTCTGACCTTGATACCCTGCACCACCCAGCAAGCACCTTTGGATGCGTTGAACGGCACCCGCGCGCGTCCGGCTGCCTAACCGGTTCCCGATCAATCCATGCAAACCCCCAATTCACCCAATTCTGTAGATTTGTCGTCACCGGAGCCGGAGGCGCAAAAAATCACGCCTGTCAGACCTATGGTATTGCTACTAAATATCGGTGCACTGAGCCTGCTGATGTTTGCCGGCGGCTGGGTGGGCGTCAAAATGATGATTCCGCCCGGCTATGCCAGTCCGCTATGGCCGCCGGCGGGAATTGCGCTGGCGGCACTGTTCCTGGGTGGGCGGTATCTATGGCCGGGCATATGGTTAGGCGCCACGCTGAGTAATTTTCTGGTCAATATCGATTTTTCCGGCCAATTGACGACCGAGACAGTGGTTTCCTCTTTGGTCATTGGTACCGGCAGCACCTTGCAAGCCTTGGTTGCCATCGCCCTTGTCAAAAACCATGTACAGCCGGGTTTGCCCAAGCTGGACAGCCCGGGCACTATCCTCAAGTTTTTTGGGCTGGTGGGTCCGGTTGCCTGTTTGATAGCGCCCAGTGTCGGTATTGGAGTGCTGTATTTATTGGAGCTGATGACCTCGTCGCAGCTATGGTTGTCCTGGCGCAACTGGTGGATTGGCGATAGCTTGGGCGTAATGATTATTACGCCGCTGTTATTTTGTTATTTCGGACGGCCCCGTGCGCTTTGGCAGGCACGGCGGCTGAGTGTGGCGCTACCCCTACTGGGTACGCTGTTGGCATTGATACTGGTGTTCCTGCAAGTATTCCAAGCCGAACGTGCCCGCATTCAGCAGGCTTTCGATAGTCGAGCCGGCGAAATAGACCGTCTGCTGGTGGAATATGCGGTTGATGTGATCGACAGCGCTTTGGCTTTAAGAGACGTATTTTTGGCATCCAGCGATGTGGATAGAGCCGAATTTAGCGTGTTTTCGCAGGGCATCCTGCAACGCCACCCGGAAATTCAGGCCCTGGAATGGCTGCCTCGTATCGCTCAAGCCGATTTGCCGGCCTTTGAGCAGGCTATTCGTGCCGAAGGATTTCCTAATTTCCAGGTTACCGAACGCGATAGCGCCGGCCAAGTGGTTAAGGCAACAGCCAGGCCCGAATATTTTCCTATCATGTTTGTGGAGCCGATGGCCGGCAACGAAAAAGCCTTCGGCTTCGACTCCCTGTCAAACCCGCTTAGCCGCCAAGCAAAAAACTTGGCGCGTGCCAGCGGTAAACCCACTGCCTCGCAAAAGCTGACACTCATGCAACGTAGCGATACGGATCCCGGCATTTTGGTTTCGATTCCGGTTAACCGGCAGGGCGCTGATGGTGACGCATTGGATATTGCCGGATTTGTATCTGCCATCATTTTGCCTGCCAGAATGGTGGAGATTGTCACCAGGGGCCTGAACATCGATGACCTGGGCATCGCCATCGATGATCTAGGCGCACCCGCAGGGCAAACCGGCTTGTTTGCAAAACCGGTACGCAACCCGGTGTCGTTGAATTATGAATTACGAAAATGGCAGCGCAGTTTTACATTTGTCGATCGCACCTGGCAAATCACCATTTCTCCCGATAGCCAATTTATCGGCGAACAGGGTTCATCACTGCCCCTGATTACCCTGATCGGAGGTCTTTGTTTTACCAGCCTGTTGAGCATTTTACTTCTTATCATCAGCGGTAGAACCGCCTCCGTGCAAGCCTTGGTGGAAGAACGTACTCGGGCGTTAGCCAATGCCATTGCTGAGTTGGAAATCTCGGCAAATATCGCCAGGGAATCGGAATTGAAATTGCGCACCGTCGTCGAATCGGAACCGGAGTGCGTGAAATTGCTGGCTCACGATGGCAGCTTGTTGCATATGAATCGCGCTGGTCTGGATATGATAGAGGCCGATACGCTGGAACAAGCTCAAAAAGGACGCCTGGTGGATTTGGTGTTGCCCAAGTATCGTGAGGCATTTTTAAAGCTGGCCCGGCGAGTCTTTGCTGGTGCATCCGGAACCCTGGAATTCGAAATCGTCGGTCTGAAAGGTCGGCAGCGCTGGTTCGATACCCATGCGGTGCCAATGCGTGATGCCGAAGGCAAGATCACCGCCCTATTGGGTTTAACCCGCGATATTACCGAACGCAAGCAAGCCGAAGAGCACCTGAAACTGGCCGCGCGGGTGTTCAGCGAGGCGCACGAAGGCATTCTGATTACCGACGCCGTCGGGATTATCATTGACGTGAATCCAACCTTTTGCGAGATTACCGGCTACAGCCGCGCGGAAGTCATCGGCCAAAACCCCAGCATGTTGCAGTCCGGCAAATACGGTGCGGATTTTTACCGGGATATGTGGCAAGCCTTACATGAAGCGCAGCACTGGCAAGGCGAATTATGGAATCGCAAAAAAAACGGCGAATTGTATGCGGAATGGCTGACGGTCTCGGCCTTGTGCGATGCCGACGGTAAGATCACTCACTATGTCGGGCTATTTTCCGATGTCACGCAGGCCAAGCAGCAGCAACAGCTGTTGGAATTATTTGCCCATTACGATCCGCTCACCCGCCTGCCGAATCGGATTTTATTCGCCGATCGCTTGAATCAGGCCATCGCCCACAGCAAGCGGGAAAACACCTTGTTGGCGATTTGTTTTCTGGACCTGGACGGGTTCAAGCCGGTCAACGACCAATTCGGCCACGATATTGGCGACCGGGTGCTGGTTGAAGTGGCGGAAAGAATCAAAAACGCGATTCGCGCGGAAGACAGCGTGTCCCGGCACGGCGGCGACGAATTTGCGCTGTTGTTGGGCAATGTAGACTCGATTGCGCAATGCGAACAAGCCATCATGCGGATTCATCGGGCGATTGCCCTGCCGTATGTCATCGACGATCAGCCGATTTCGGTTGGCGCCAGTAGCGGTTTTACCGTGTATCCTCTGGATGATGCCGGCGCCGACGCCTTATTGCGGCATGCCGACTATGCCATGTACCAGGCCAAATTGGCCGGCAAAAACCGTTGTCAGTTGTTCGATGCCAGCCACGACCAACAAGTCATGCATCGGCACCAACAATTGCGCGACATCGAAGCGGCGTTTTTAAACAACGAATTGTGCATGTATTACCAGCCCAAGGTCGACATTAAAACCGGCCAGGTTAAAGGCGTGGAAGCCTTGATCCGTTGGCAGCATCCGCAGCGCGGTATGGTGCCGCCGTTGGAGTTTCTGCCGGTGATTGCCTCCACCGATCTGGAAATCCGCATCGGCAATTGGGTAATCGCTCAAGCCTGCGAGCAGTTGGCGGGCTGGCATGCACGCGGCTTGCATTTGGAGGTTAGCGTCAATATCTCCTCCTATCATTTGCTGTGGTCCGGCATTGGCGCTTATATCGAAGAGACCTTGCGCCTTCATCCGGAAATGGATGCCCGCTATCTGCAATTGGAAATTCTGGAAAGCACCGCATTGGATGATTTGTCGGCGGTGAATCGGATTATCAAAAGCTGCCGGGAACAACTGGGCATCAGTGTGGCCTTGGACGATTTCGGTACCGGCTATTCGTCATTGACGCATTTGCGGCATTTGTCGGTGGATACCGTGAAAATCGATCAGACCTTTGTCCGCGACATGCTCGACGATCCCGACGACTACGCCATCATCGAGAGCGTCATTGCGCTCAGTCAGGCTTTTAACCGGGAAGTCGTGGCGGAAGGCGTGGAAAGTCAGGAGCAAGGTATCGTGCTGTTGTTGTTGGGTTGCCATCTGCTGCAAGGTTACGCGATTGCCCGTCCCATGCCCGCTGCGGCGATTGCCGACTGGGTGATTGCTTACCGGCCGTTCAGCGACTGGCAGATTTATGCGAATGCCGAGCTGTCGGCGGAACAGATCGAAATTGCGATTCGCCGCTTCGACACCCGGCAGTGGTTGCAGCGGGTGCACACCGGTCTGTTCGCAGAACCGCGCGACACTTTAAAAAGCTGGCCGATTATGGAGCAACGCCGTACCCATCTGGGACGCTGGTTAAAGCAAATACAACACGACAGACAGTATGCCCAGGATTGGTTGGAGCATATCGAACAATTACAACGGCAATTGCACGTGCTGGCCGAGAGTTTGCTCAGACGCTGCGAGGCCGGCCAGCGCGACGCCGCGCAGGCCGGTTTTAAGGAGCTGCGGGCTATTCAGCAGCAAATCGACGATCTGCTGATTTTGTATACCCCACTCCCCAATTTGGACGAGATGTAGATATTCAACATGGAACCATTGCCTTTAAAAGATATACATTTGCCCGATTCGGTGGCTTTTTGGCCGCCGGCGCCGGGCTGGTGGTTGTTGGCGGTGTTGCTGCCGTTACTGATTTTTTTGTGCCGTTATTTTTATAAGCGCATCCGCCGCCAGACAGCGGCCAAAACTGCCGCCAAATTGTTGTCCGCCATTCGCCGGGATAGCGGCGCCGATGCCAGGCAGACCTTGGCGGCTTTGTCTGCCTTGTTGCGGCGTGTAGCCATCAGTACCGCGCCGCGCAGCGATGTTGCCAGCTTGCGTGGCGAGGCTTGGTTAAGCTATCTGGACCAATTCCTGCCGGATGCGCCTTTTAGTCAAGGTCCCGGCCGCTGTCTGGCCGACGGTCATTACCGGCAAACGCCGCCGGCCGATGCTGAGCTGGAGGCGCTGTTCGAGCTGTGCGAACGCTGGTTGAAACAGCAGGCGAAAAAACCATGATCGAATTGCACTGGCCCTGGTTGTTATGGTTGTTGCCGCTACCGCTATTATTGCGTTGGCTGTTACCGGCGCGTGCCGTCGCTCAACAAGCGGCATTGAAAGTCCCGTTTCTGGACGATTTCGGTCCCAGCGCCAGCCGGGTGGTCAGCAGCGAGCGGCGCTGGCCTTTATGGCTGGCGGCTCTGGCCTGGTTGTGTTTGCTGATAGCGGCCGCTCGCCCGCAATGGCTGGGCGAACCCATCGAGCAAGCTGTCAGCGGCCGCGATTTGATGCTGGCGGTGGACGTGTCCGGCAGTATGCAGGAAGAAGATTTTATCCTCGGCAAGCAGCGCGTAGATCGGTTAACCGCCATCAAACAAGTGGCCGGCGAGTTTATTCAACGCCGGGTCGGCGACCGCCTGGGTTTGATCCTGTTCGGCACACAAGCTTACTTGCATGTGCCGTTAACCTTTGACCGCAAGACTGTGCAAACCTTGTTGCACGAGGCTTTTATCGGCATTACCGAGGACGACCCGAAAACCTCGATCGGCGACGCTATTGGTTTGGCTGTCAAACGTCTGCAACAGCAGCAAGATGCCAGCCGGGTGTTGATTTTGTTGACCGATGGCGCTAACACCGCCGGCGAATTGATGCCGTTAAAAGCCGCCGAACTGGCCGCCGACCATCACCTGAAAATTTATACGATAGGCATAGGCGCCGACGAAGTGTTGGTGCGCAGCCTGTTCGGCACCCGCCGGGTCAACCCGTCTGCCGATCTCGATGAAAAAACCCTGACCGCGATTGCCAATGCTACCGGCGGCCATTATTTCCGCGCCCGCAACACCGAAGAGCTGGAAAAAATCTACCGTATGCTGGATCAACTGGAACCGGTTGAAAAGGACAAACAATACTTCCGGCCGCGCAGCGAGCTGTTTTATTGGCCGCTGGGCCTGGCCTTGTTATTAACGGGCTGGTTAACTTTGGCTCGATTGAGGTGGTCGTGAATTTTGCCGATTTTCATTTCTTGCGGCCCTGGTGGTTGCTGGCTGTATTGCCGGCCGCACTGTTTTTGATCTTGCTGGTGCGGCATCGGCAAGGACGGGGTAATTGGAGCGAGGTGTGCGATGCCGAGTTGCTACCCTTTATTTTGCAAGACAAGCCATTGCAACAAGCGCGCGGCAATTTATTGGGTGCCGGTTTTGCCGTGTTGCTGACCATCATCGCGCTGGCCGGTCCGACCTGGCAGCGCTTGCCCGGCCCGGCTTTTAGAAACGATGCCGCGCTGGTGATTGCCTTGGATTTGTCCAAATCCATGGATGCCGCCGATATTAAACCCAGCCGCATCGGCAAGGCTCGCTACAAAATCGCCGATTTATTGAAGCAACGCAAGGACGGCCAAACCGCGCTACTGGTCTACGGCGGCGATGCCTTTACCGTCACACCGTTGACCAATGATACCGCTACCATCGACAGCCAATTGACCGCGCTGACCACCGACATCATGCCCAGTCCCGGCAGTAATACCGGCGTGGCGCTGAATGCCGCGGTGGCTTTGTTGCGCCAGGCCGGCCTAGTCAAGGGACATATCCTGCTGGTCACCGACGGCGTCGATGCCGATGTGGCCGAGCAGGCAGAACATTGGCTGGGCGATTACCGGCTCTCGGTGTTGGCGGTGGGGACGCCGGAAGGCGCGCCTATCCAGTTACAGGGTGCCGGGTTCTTAAAGGATAGTAACGGTGCCATCGTGGTTGCCAAGCTGGACGAAGCCGCGTTGAGCACATTGGCCCAGCATGGTCGCGGCATTTATCAGCCTGTAACCGCAAACGACGCGGATGTCGAAAATCTGGGGCGTTTGTTCAATAGCGCCGATACCGACAGCAAAAATCTGGATAGCAATTTGTTGTTGCAGCAATGGGATGAAAAAGGCCCTTGGCTGTTGCTGTTGGTCATACCCTGGGCGGCTTTGCAATTTAGAAAGGGCTTGTTATTGGCACTGCTGTGTTTATTGCCGTTGCCCAAAAATAGCTACGCGCTGGATTGGCAAAGCCTGTGGCAAACGCCCGATCAACGCGCCAAGCAGGCTTTCGAGCAGCAGCAATATCAACAAGCTGCCGAGCAGTTTGCCAATCCGGACTGGCGCGCTGCCGCTCAATACAAGGCCGGTCAATTCCAAGAAGCTGCCGAGACCTTGAAAAACACTCAAAGCGCGGAAGGCCATTACAATCGCGGCAATGCCTTGGCCCAGGCCGGCCAGTTGCAGGAAGCCGTGCAAGCCTATCAACAGGCGCTGCAACTCGATCCTAACCATCAGGATGCGAAATACAATAAGGAACTGGTCGAGAAGAAGCTGAAAGAACAGGAACAACAAAAGCAGCAGGACCATAACCAGCAGAACGATCAAAAGCAGGACAAACAGGATTCGTCCGATCAACAGCAGAAACAGCAGCAGGATAGCGAATCCGATCAAGCCGACAAAGATTCGCAGCAGGAGCAAAAGCCGCAGGACAAACAGCAATCTGAAACCAAGCAGGATGCCGAGCAGAACCAGGCGAAGGAAGACCAACAACAGTCCGAAGCCGAGGCCAAACAGTCAGAGCCGCCGCCCAAGCAAGAACCCTCCGACGCGGAAAAAGCCGCGCAAGCCACGGAAAAAAATGAAACTGAGCGCGCCAACGAGCAATTATTGAAGCGCATACCGGATGAGCCGACCGGCTTGTTGAAGCGTAAATTCAAATATCAATACGGACAGCGCAACCGAGCTAACCAGTCCGGTCCGGCATGGTAAATCCGCAGGCATGATGCACAAACCGAAATCCTAAGTGCGGCTTTGGCCCCGTGCAAACGCGGCACTCTTTTAACTTTCGATGCGATGAAATAATGGATATTGGCCTAATACTGATTTTGATCCTGATCAACGGCGTGTTTGCGATGTCGGAAATGTCTTTGGTTTCTTCCGGTCTGGCGCGCTTGCAGAAACTGGTCGGCGAAAAACGCGCGGGTGCGCGTACCGCATTGAAGTTGCACAAAGACCCGTCGCGGTTTTTGTCCACCGTGCAGGTCGGCATCACGTCTGTCGGTATTCTCAGTGGCGCGTTGGGTGAGGAGGCTTTGACCGAGCCCTTGCATAGTCAACTGCTGAACATTCCCCTGCTGGCGCCCTATGCGCAGAGCATTGCACTGATCGCAACGGTATTTCTGATTACTTATTGTTCGGTAGTGATCGGCGAACTGGTGCCCAAGCGTCTGGCCTTGCTGCATCCGGAGCGGATTGCGGTGTTTATCGCCCGGCCTATGCATACGCTGTCGCTGGTTGCCAGTCCGGTCGTCTGGCTGCTGTCGTCGTCCAGTACGCTGATCCTGCGGATATTCGGCGCGCATCGGCCGCCGCAGACCAGTGTTACCAACGAGGAAATCAAACTGCTGATGGAAATCGGCGCGGAAACCGGGGTGTTTCACGCCAGCGAAAGCCATTTGGTCGGCAACGTTTTGCAACTGGACGAACAAATGCTCGGCGCGGCCATGACGCCGAGACAGCAAATATATGCCATCGATTTGAGCGACGCCGAAGCGGAGATACGCGAGAAAATCGCCGACTGTCCGTATGCCCGGGCGGTCATTTGCCGGGACGGTCTGGAAAATGTGGTAGGAATATTGCAAAGAAGCGATCTGCTGAAGCTGGCGATGGCCGGCGCAGCCTTGGATATAGTGCCGCTACTGCATATGCCGCTGTACGTGCCGGAAGCGATGACCCTGAGCCAGTTGCTGGCGTTCTTTCAGGAAAAGCGGGCCGATCTGGCGTTGGTCGTCGACGAATATGGCGACATCGAGGGTTTGGTGACGCTTAGCGACGTGCTGAAAGCCATCGTCGGCCATCTACCCAGTCGCACCAATCTGGACGTCGATGTGGTGCAACGTAGCGATGGTTCGTGGTTGGTGGATGGCGGCTTATCGATTCAGCGCTTGAAATCGGTGATTGGTATGGACGGCAATTTACCCGGCGAGACCGACAATGCCTATCACACCGTCGGCGGCTTCATTCTGTTTTACCTGGAAAAAATTCCCCAAGTAACGGATAACTTTGAGTTTCGGCAATGGCGTTTCGAGATCGTCGATATCGACGGCACCCGCATCGACAAGGTGTTGGTCAGTCAAAAGCCGCCCGAGGCTGCAATTTAGCGGTTCGTTAAGCTGCGTTTGTGGGCCTAAAGCGCAATAGGCGCCAACCAAACTATCCGCTAACGTGGCTTGCATCGGGCATAGTCCGTTATTAGTTAATTGTTTGAAAAAGATTATTTTGCTTAAAGGAAAGACCATGACACCCACGCTCCAGACTCCATTTCGCTATTCGCCGTTTATGGCAGCGCTGTTTTTGCTGAGTTTTGCCTTACCCGCCCTTGGCGCCGATTTGAAACCGGTCCTGGAAGCCTCCCCCGCCTTATTAAAGCTGCTGAGCATCGCCGAGGTTAAACCCGGCGAAGTCGGCGAATCGCTGAATCTTTCGGCCAGGGTGGAATTGGATCAGCATAGGGTCGCGCGGATAGGCGCCTCGGTTACCGGGCGGATTACCGAAATCGATGCCATGCTCGGCCAAGCCGTGAAAAAGGGCGAACGCCTGGCGCTATTGAACAGCACCGAGCTGGGTAAAGCGCAGTCGGACTATTTAAAAGCCGCGTCGCAAGTCAATTTACGCCGGATTACCGTCAAGCGCGCCGAGCGCTTGCTGGAAAGCGGCGTGATCGCGGAGGCCGAGTTTCAGGAGCGGCAGAGCGTGTTGACCGAAGCGGATGTGGATTTACGCGCCGCCAGCGATCAGTTGCGGGTGATGGGCATGAGCGAAGCCGATTTAAAGCGCCTGGACAAACAACGCAGCATTCATTCTTTCTCGCCGGTCACAGCCAGCATCGATGGGGTAGTGATCGAGCGCAACGTCGCCATCGGCCAGGTGGTGCAGCCGGCGGACAGCTTGTATACCGTTGCGGACTTGTCGCAGCTGTGGCTGGTGGCGGAAATTCCCGAGCAACAAGCGCATTGGGCGCGGCAAGGCGATCAAGCTTTCGCCGAGGTGCCGGCGCTGCCGGGGCAGGAAGTTAGCGGCAAGCTGATTTATGTTGCCGATATGGTCGATTCAGACACCCGCACGGTGACGGTGCGGATGGCCTTGGCCAATCCGCATCGCCTGTTCAAGCCGCAAATGCTGGCCACCTTGAAAATCAGCAAGCCCGGTTCGCAGACCTTGATCGTGCCCAGTCAGGCAGTGGTTAGGGAAAATGATAGGGATTTTGTGTTTGTCGACACCGGGTCAGCACGTTTTGAATTGCGTCCGGTGCGGCTGGGTCGCGAAGAAGCCCAGAAACGGCCGTTGCTGGAAGGTTTGAAAGCCGGTGAAAAAATTGTCGTGGGCGGCGCGTTTCATTTGAATAACGAACGCCTGCGCAGCACCTTGGAGTAGAGCATGATTAATAGCCTTATAGCCGCCGCTCTGCATCAGCGCGTTCTGGTGGCAGTGCTGGCGGTGGCGGTCACGCTCTTTGGTGTGCGTGCCGTACAGCAGTTGTCGGTGGATGCCTTCCCGGATGTCACCAATATCCAGGTACAAATCGCCACCGAAGCCACCGGCCGCTCGCCGGACGAAGTCGAACGTCTGGTCACCGTGCCCTTGGAAATAGCGATGGCCGGCCTGCCCGGCCTGGAAGAAATGCGCTCCATGAACAAAAACGGCCTGTCCTTGATTACCTTGATTTTCACCGACAGCACCGAAGTGTATTTTGCCCGGCAATTGGTGATGGAACGGCTGATCGAGGTGAAACAGCAGATGCCGGAAGGCGTCAATCCGGTATTGGGGCCGGTCTCCACCGGCTTGGGTGAGGTCTATCAATACACCTTGGAACGCGACGACGACGGCCAGCGGGCCTTGACCCAGGAAGAATTGCAGCAACGCCGCGAAGCGCAGGATTGGGTAGTGCGGCCGCTGCTGCGCGGGATTCCCGGCGTTGCGGAAATCAATTCCCAGGGCGGCTATGTCAAGCAATACCAGGTGTTGGTCAATCCCAACCGCTTGCATCATTATCGGATTTCCTTGAATGAGGTATTCGAAGCCCTGGCCAGAAATAACGCCAACAGCGGCGGCGGCGTGCTGCCGCATTATGCCGAGCAGTATCTGATTCGCGGCGTTGGCTTGATTAACGACGTCAAAGACATCGGCAATATCGTCTTGAAGGAAGAAAACGCCGTGCCGGTGCATATGCACGATGTTGCCGAAGTCAAAATCGGCCATGAAGTTCGGGCGGGTGCAGTGCTGAAGAACGGCTATACCGAGGCGGTCGGGGGTATTGTGATGATGCTGCGCGGCGGTAATGCCAAGGAAGTGGTGGGCCGCATCAAGGCACGAGTGGCGGAAATCAACGCGAAAGGCATGCTGCCGCATGGCCTGAAAATTATCTCCTATTACGACCGTAGCGACCTGGTCGATGCGGCCTTGCATACCGTGACCAAGGTTCTGCTGGAAGGCATCGTATTGGTGGTGATCGTCTTGTTTCTGTTTCTGGGCGATGTGCGCTCCAGCTTGATCGTGGTCAGTACCTTGATCGTGACGCCCTTGGTGACGTTTATCGCAATGAATCAGCTCGGTCTTTCCGCCAATTTGATGTCACTGGGCGGCTTGGCGATTGCGATTGGTTTAATGGTGGACGGCTCGGTGGTGGTAGTGGAAAACGCGTTTCGACTGCTCGGCGAACGCAAGGGCCGCGCCACCAGCCGGGTGAAAGTAGTGATGACTGCCGCCCAGGAAGTGGCGACGCCGGTGTTGTTTGGCGTCGGCATTATCGTGCTGGTGTTTTTACCGCTGATGACTCTGCAAGGCATGGAAGGCAAGATGTTCGCACCGCTGGCGTATACCATCGCGATTGCCTTATTGGTTTCGCTGGTGCTGTCGCTGACTTTGTCGCCGGTATTGTGCGCCTTTTTACTGGAGGGACACGACGGCGAACACGACACTAAGCTGATTGCCTTCATTAAACGGATTTATCTACGTATGCTGGATTGGGCGATGGCCAATCGGCTGAAGGTGGTGGGTGGCGCGGTCGGCGTGTTCGCAGCGACACTAGCCTTGTTGCCTTTGCTGGGCACGTCGTTCATTCCGGAAATGAAGGAAGGTTCTATCGTGCCGGGCATCAACCGGATGCCGAACATTTCGCTTGAGGAAAGTATCAATGTGGAAATGCAGGCGATGAAAATGGTGATGGAAATTCCCGGCGTGAAAACCGTGGTCAGCGGCGTGGGTCGCGGCGAAAGTCCGGCCGATCCGCAAGCGCAAAACGAATCGACCCCCATCGTTACGTTGAAGCCGCGGGAAGAATGGCCGAAAGGCTGGAATCAAGACGACATCGCCGATGCGATGAGCGCGAAACTCACCGAAAACCTGCCCGGCATGCAGGTGGTGATGGCCCAGCCGATTTCCGACCGGGTGGACGAAATGGTAACCGGTGTGCGCTCCGACGTAGCGGTGAAAGTCTTCGGTGACGATTTGGCTGAACTGAAACGGCTGGCGGACGATATTGCCGGCGTTGCCAACAGCGTAAACGGTGCCCGCGATATTCGGGTCGAGCGCCTGACCGGTCAGCAATATTTGAATATCACCGTCGATAGGCAAGCCATCGCCCGCCACGGTTTGAATGCAGCGGACATTCACGATGTCATAGAAACCGCGATAGCCGGCAAGGTAGCGACCGAGATTTATCAGGGCGAACGGCGCTTTTCGGCGGCGGTGCGTTTGCCCGAGCAATTTCGGAACAATATCGGCGCCATCGATGCGTTGATGCTGACGTCCGCGAACGGCGCGCGCGTGCCGCTGGGCGATGTCAGCAACATCACCTTAAACGACGGTCCGGCCTTGATCAGCAGGGAAATGGGTAAACGCCGCATCGTGGTGGGTATTAATGTTCGCGACCGGGATTTGGGCGGTTTCGTGGCCGAATTGCAAAAAGCCGTGGCAGACAAGGTGCAATTGCCGGAAGGCTATTATTTGCAATGGGGCGGCCAATTCCAGAATATGGAACGGGCTTTGGGGCATTTGCAGATGATCATCCCGGTTACTATTGCGGCGATTTTCTTTTTGCTGTTTATGTTGTTTAAATCGCTACGCTTCGCCGCGTTGATTATTCTGGTACTGCCGTTTGCGTCCATTGGCGGCATCATCACGCTGTTTCTCAGCGGCGAATACCTGTCGGTACCGGCTTCGGTGGGATTCATCGCCTTGTGGGGCATAGCGGTGCTGAATGGCGTGGTGTTGGTATCGTATATCCGTTCCCAGCGGGAAAGCGGCCTGAGCCTGGAATATGCGATTCGGCGTGGCTGCGAACAGCGCTTCCGGCCGGTGATGATGACCGCCACGGTGGCCTTGCTGGGTCTGGTGCCGTTCTTATTTGCTATCGGTCCCGGTTCCGAAGTGCAAAAGCCCCTGGCTATCGTGGTGATAGGCGGCTTGATCAGTTCCACGCTGCTGACGCTGGTGGTATTGCCGGTGTTATACGGTTGGTTCGACGATCGCCGCGATATACATAAACCTTTCTCGATGAAGTAAATGAGCAATTGTATGCATAGACATTATTGCGCGTGGCTGTTGTATGGCCTGTTAATGCTGTTGAGCACCGCGATACAGGCGGCGGAGATTCAAGTGGCGGTTGATCGCAATCCGGTCGGCCTTAACGAATCGTTTCAGATTACCTTCACGGCCAGTGAAGATCCGGATGGCAACCCCGATTTCGCGCCCTTGCAGGAGAATTTCGAAATTCTCAGTCAGCAGCGCAGCAGCAACTCCTCGTGGGTGAACGGCAAAAGCAGCCGCAGCGAACAATGGATAGTCCGGGCAATGGCCAAACAAGCCGGAGAGTTGTTCATTCCGCCGATTGCCTTCGGTGCCGATAGCAGTAAGCCCTTGAAACTGGTCGTGAATGAAAATACCGCCGCTCCGCAAGGCAACGACGACATATTTCTGGAAGTGGCTGCCACGCCTGAGCAACCATACGTGCAGTCGCAGGTGCTGTACACGCTGAAGTTGTTCCGCAAGGTACAGATTACTCAGGCCAGTCTTAGCGAGCCGGAGATCAAGGATGCGCTGGTCGAAAAGCTGGGCGAGGACAGTACTTACGCCACCCAGATCAAGGGCGTGGATTATTGGGTGACCGAACGCAAATATGCGATTTTTCCGCAGCAAAGCGGCGTGTTTACCATTGCGCCGTTGATCTTGAACGCCGAATACATGAGCAATCAACGCCAGCCGCGTTTTAACGGTTTTTTCAACCGGCCCGATACAGAAACCCGCCGGGTGGCCTCCAAAGCCATCACCTTAAACGTGCAAGCGGTGCCGGCCAGCTTTAAAGGCCCGAACTGGTTGAGTGCTGAATCTGTAACGCTCAGCGAAACCTGGTCCGATGCGGGCTTGCAGACCAAAGTCGGCGAGCCTTTGACGCGCACCCTCACGCTGAGCGCAAAAGGTGCTACGGTTGGCCAGTTGCCGGAACTGCTCGATAAAACCGCTATCGACGGCATCAAAACCTATCCCGACCAACCGGTGCTGAAGGAAGATAAGGAAAGCGACGGCTTAACCGCACTACGCGAGGAAAAAATCGCCTTCATTCCCTCCAAGCCCGGCGAATACACCTTGCCGGCGCTGGATATTGCCTGGTTCAACACCAAAACGCAGAAAATGGAAACCGCCCACCTGCCCAGCGTCAAGCTAAAAGCTTTGGCCAGCGCTGAAGATGTGCACGCGTCCGCGCCCCCCGCTGCGGCGACCGTGCCGCAAGAGCCGGCAACCAGCCAAGTGCCCACATCGCCGATTACTGTTACCAGCAGCAGCGACACCCGCTTTTGGCAAGCTGTATCGGCGACTTTGGCACTGTGCTGGTTGCTGACTATCGTCGTCTGGTATCGCCGCCCGTCCGCCAAAGTGTCAACGGGCAAGCGCGTTGAGCAGGTGCCGGAAACCGCCATGGAAAAGACGCTGAAACGCGCTTGTTGGGAAAATAACCCGCAGGCCGCCAAGCAGGCCTTGCTGCAATGGGGTAAGGCCGAGTTCGGCGCGGAGAGTTTGGGCGCAATTGCAGCCTATTGTGCCGAGGCGCTCCGCGAAGAGATTTTGGCATTGAATCGCTTGTTATATTCCGGGCAGAATCGGGATTGGCAGGGGCAAAATCTGTGGCAGGCGTTTTCCGCTAAACCAACAGCGGTCAGCAGCGATGGGAAAAACGGCGATGGTTTGGAGCCCTTGTTCAAGATCTAAGGTTAGAAGCTGAGACAGACTCAGTCGCGGCCGTTCAGATGCGCCAAGGCCATATATAACGCGGCAATCGAGCGGGCTTCACTGCATTCGCCGCTGGCTAACAAGGTATCGATACTATTCAGCGGCCAAGGCACCACTTGCAGCTCTTCCGGTTCGTCGCCGACCAGTTTTTCCGGATACAGTTCTTCGGCGAGAATAATATCTATCGTGTGTTCCAAATAGGCCGGCGCCAGGGATACGCGGTGCAAATGGCGTAATTTGGCGGCGCCGTAACCGATTTCTTCTTTCAATTCCCGATTGGCGGCGTCCAGCATGTCCTCGCCGGCATCCAGCTTGCCTTTGGGTAAGCCCAGTTCGTAACGATGGATGCCGGCGGCGTATTCCCGAACCAGCAGCACGGTGTCGGGGTCCAGCATCGGCACAATCAGCACCGCGCCATGCGAGGCGCTGCGGGCCAGGCGCTCGTATTGGCGGCGCTCGCCGTTACTAAATTCCAGGTCCAGGGCTTCGATGCAGAATTGCCGGGTTTGGGCGATGACGGTTTGTTTCAGGATTTTCGGTCTGTTGGGCATCGGCTCAGGTTCTACAACTTGGTTGCTGATTGGTTGCTGAAGTGGATTTGCTTTCAATGCCAAGATCGGCGCGAAAGCAATTCTAACTGTTGGCTAACTTGAAAAATCCAACCACGTTTTGCAGTTGTTCGGCTTGCCCGTTCAATTCTTCGGCGGTTGCCGCCATTTCTTCCGAGGCGGCCGCGTTTTGTTGGGTTACTCTGTCCAGCTGACGCATGGCCTCGCTGATTTGTTTGATACCGCTGGCTTGTTCTGCTGACGCTGCATTGATCTCTTGCACCAGGTCTGCGGTTTTAACGATATCCGGCAACACATGGCCGATCAATACGCCGGCTTTTTCCGCAATCGATACGCTGTTGGACGCCAGTTCGTTGATTTCCGCCGCCGTGGTGCGGCTGCTTTCCGCCAGTTTACGGACTTCCGCCGCCACTACGGCAAAGCCTTTACCGTGTTCGCCGGCGGAAGCGGCTTCGATTGCCGCGTTTAAAGACAGCAAATTGGTTTTGTAGGCGATGTCTTCGATCAGCCCGATTTTTTTGGCGATGTGTTTCATAGCATTGACGGTTTCGATCACCGCTTCCCCGCCTTGTTTGGCCTCGCTGGCGGATTTGCCGGCCATCTGTTCGGTAACGTGAGCGTTTTCGGTATTTTGTTGCACCGAAGCGCTGAGTTGTTCGATGGAGCTGGTGGTTTCTTCGACACTGGCCGCTTGCTCGGTGGTGGCCTGACTGATCGATTGCGCGGTAGCGCTGACTTCCTTGGACGCCGAGCTTAATACGTCGGCGTTGCCGAGAACTTGCTGAACGACGTTACTGAGCTGGTCGCGCATGCTTTTTAAATCGTACAGCAAACTGCTGCTGTCGCCTTCCCGCAGTTCTATCGCCACGGAAAGGTCGCCGGCGGCCATGGTATTGACCGCTTCGGCGGCATAGCTGGGTTCTCCGCCAAGCTGCGTCATTAAGCTTTTAGTGATCAGATAGCCGGCAACGCCTCCAATCACCACGGAAATTAGCGCCAGTGCGGTAATCAAGTTCACGCTTTGGTTAACCGTTTCCTTGGCTTCTACTCCGGATTGTTTCATTAGCTTGGTTTGAAACTCGATTAGTAAATTGACCGCATCGATATAACTAGTTTGCAATTTTCTAACTTGGGACAGCAGGAAATCCGCAGCTTCCGCCTGCTTGCCTGCGCCGGCGAGTTTGATGAACTGATCCTGGGCAGCAATGTAAGGTGTACGGGCATCCAGCACTTTTTTGAGTACGGATTTACCTTCCGCGCTGGTAATGCTCTCGTCGAGTTTATCCAGGTTTTCCTTAATAGCTCGACGCGCGTCTTGGATACGGCTAAGTTCCTTGTCGATGGTGGCTTGGTCTTTGACAATCAGGGTGTTGCGCATCGAGCGCGCGATAATATTGATATTGTCGATGACATTATTGGCCCAGACCGTTTTCGGAAATTTATCGTTGACCATATTGTCGATGTTGGACAGCAGGTCGTTCATACCGTTGATGCTGATGCCGGCAATCATGGCCAATAACAGTAGGACACCACTGAATCCCAATCCTAAACGGGTTCGCACTTTCATTGTACTCATGAATTTAACTCCTTTCGACGGCTGAAGCCGGAACAAAACAGATATAAAAGCTTTTAATCCTTTTTCTTATAGACATCAAGCCTAGCTGAACTTGGCGATTTTCCGGTTAGAATAAAAAACTAATTTAGGCTGTGTTCGGGAACGACAAGAGCTATTGAATGATAAGGATAAATTGAAATGCTCGACTGGAAACAAATCGATACCGTACTGTTGGATATGGACGGCACTTTGCTGGATTTGAATTTCGATAATCATTTTTGGCAGGAGTTTGTACCCTTGCGCTTTGCCGAACTGCACAGCCTATCGCTTGAGGACGCCAAACAGCAGTTGGCGCCGCGTTTCAAGGCGATGGAAGGCAAACTGGAATGGTATTGCCTGGATTATTGGACTCAGGAATTAGCCTTGAATATCGCCGGGCTGAAGCAGGAGTTGGCAGGCTTGATTGCCGTGCATCCACATGTCACCGAGTTTTTGGATGCGGTGCGAGCCAGTGGCAAGCGTTTATTGCTGGTGACGAACGCGCACCGCGACAGCTTGAATCTGAAAATGGAAAAAACCTGTCTGCATGGGTTTTTCGACGAAATCGTTTCGTCGCACGATTTTGGTTTTGCCAAGGAGCAGCAAGGTTTTTGGCAAATCCTGCAAGACAAACATCTGTTTGAAAAGGACAGAACGCTGCTGGTAGACGATAGTGTTGCGGTGCTGACGTCCGCCCGGACTTTCGGCATTGCTCATCTGGTGTCGATCAGCAAGCCGGATAGTCGACGCCCGGTTAAGCAGGTTGCTGAGTTTGCGGCGGTGGAGGATTTTCGGGCGTTGATGCCTGGTTTGTAGCAGTTGCGGGGCGCGGTGGCCGGTGCTCCCTGGGTTTGTGCTCTGAACGCGGCGGGCGTTTGTCGCGCTGCATCATGACCCGTTCGCGCGGTTCGCGGCGTTCGGGTTTGATCACGTCTTCTACCATCAATTCCGGCGTAATGGTTTGCACCGGCACTTTCTCGCCGATGTAATCCTCGATGTCCGGCATCGAATACGCGTATTCTTCGCAAATAAAACTGATAGCCTCGCCGCTGGCACCGAATCGCGCGGTACGGCCAATCCGGTGCACGTAATCTTCAACGTCCTGCGGCAAGTCGTAATTGAACACATGCGAGACATCGGGAATATGCAGGCCGCGCGCCGCGACGTCGGTAGCAATCAACAGCGTCACCCGATTTTCCTGGAAGTCGTTGAGCAGACGCTGGCGCTTTTCCTGCGGCACGTCGCCGCTGAGCATCGCGGTTTTGTGGCCGTTGGCTTGCAGATAATCGTCCAGCTGTTCGGCGCAACGTTTGGTATTGACGAAGACAATGCTGCGCTGCGGTTGATGCTGTTTTAGCAAGCCCAGCAATAGCGGGATTTTTTGTTCGTTGGCCGGACAGTAAGCCACCTGGTTGATGGCTTTGGATGTCACTTCCTCGGATTCGATGCGAATCAGCACCGGGTTGTTCATGTGCTCGTAAGCTAGTTCGGTCACTTTATAAGACAGTGTGGCCGAGAACAGCATATTCAGGCGCTTTTCCGCCGGCGGCATGCGGCGCAGCAAGAAGCGGATGTCCTTGATAAAGCCCAGATCGAACATGCGGTCGGCTTCGTCCATCACGGTGACTTGAATGTTATCCAGCGTGAAGGCGCCCTGCCGGTAAAAATCGATAATCCGGCCCGGTGTGCCGATAATGATGTCGACATTGCCTTTGATTTTATCCAGCTGCTTTTGGTAGTCCGTGCCGCCGTAGATCAAGGCAAACTTCAGGTTCAGATACTTGCTCAAGGCCAGTGCATCTTTATGAATCTGAATCGCCAGCTCTCGAGTTGGTGCCAGAATCAGCGCGCGCGGGTTTTTGATTTTTTCGCTTTCGTCGTTGATCAGATGCTGAAAGGTCGCTAGTAGGAACGTGGCGGTTTTGCCGGTGCCGGTTTGGGCTTGGCCGGCAATGTCTTTGCCCCGCAATGACAAGGGCAAGGACTTATCCTGAATGGGCGTGCAGTTGATGAATCCTGCTTCTTTCAGACCTTTAATGATGGAGTCGGACAGCTCCAAATTGCTAAAACGCGTTTCCGTTAAATGTGTTTTCTTCATAGCCCGATAGAATAAACTAAAAAGCCGCGCGGTTGAAATCGATTGACAATTAAAGCGCCGCGAAACTATAGTCTTGACTTTGTAAACTAATGGAGAATGGCGTGAGCGACCTAGTCCTTCATGTATCAGACGCTGATTTTAATGAAACTGTGTTGAAAGCCGGTACGCCGGTATTGGTCGATTATTGGGCAGAATGGTGTGGTCCGTGCAAAATGATTGCCCCGGTTTTGGATGAAATTGCATCCGAGTATCAAGGCAAACTCACTGTTGCCAAGCTGAATATCGACGAAAACCCCAAAACGCCTCAGCACTACGGTGTGCGTGGCATTCCGACTTTGATGCTTTTCAAGGGCGGCGAAGTGGAAGCGACTAAAGTTGGCGCCTTAACCAAATCCCAATTGGCTGCGTTTATCGATAGCAACATCTAAATCAAGCCGAATCACCGGATTTATTAAAAATGTTTTTGATAAGTCCGG
Source organism: Methylomonas methanica (assembly GCF_001644035.1). Taxonomy (GTDB): domain Bacteria; phylum Pseudomonadota; class Gammaproteobacteria; order Methylococcales; family Methylomonadaceae; genus Methylomonas; species Methylomonas methanica_A. The sequence continues at coordinate 206,662 of NZ_LUUG01000082.1, read as the reverse complement.
TTATTGCGCTAGAATTTTCTCCGCTTGCTTCTTCGCATCTGAACGTCCTTAATTAATCCAACAACTACCTTCCGCTGTAAACAGCACTCTGCTGTTTTGCATTTCTTTCATTTCCCTTAATCAACATGAATCTTACCGAGTTAAAACTTAAACAAGTCACTGAAATCATTGCAATTGCCGAGTCTTTGGGCCTGGAAAATATCGACAGAGCCCGAAAGCAGGAATTGATTTTTGCGATTTTGAAGAAACAGGCGAAGAGCGGTGAAGATATTTTTGGCGATGGGGTTTTGGAGATACTGGCGGACGGATTCGGTTTTTTAAGAACCCCCGGTTGTTCTTATTTGGCGGGACCGGACGACATTTATGTATCGCCCAGTCAGATCAGACGCTTTGGATTACGCACCGGCGACACAGTCAGCGGCAAAATCCGCCCACCCAAGGAAGGCGAACGTTATTTCGCGATGTTGAAGGTGGAAAGCATCAACTTCGAATCCCCCGAGCAATCCAAAAACAAGATTTCCTTTTCCAACCTGACGCCGCTGTTTGCCAACAAACGTTTTCGTTTGGAACAAGGCAACGGTACCAGCGAAGATTTAACCGCCCGCATCATCGATTTGATTGCCCCTATAGGTAAGGGCCAGCGCGGCCTGATCGTTTCGCCGCCGAAAGCCGGTAAAACCATGATCATGCAAAGCATCGCCCACGCAATTGCAGAGAATAATCCCGAATGTTATCTGATCGTGTTGCTGATCGACGAGCGTCCGGAAGAGGTGACCGAGATGGAGCGTTGCGTGCGCGGCGAAGTGGTTTCCAGTACCTTCGACGAACCGGCCACCCGCCACGTGCAAGTAGCCGATATGGTGATCGAAAAAGCCCGCAGAATGGTGGAGCACAAGCACGACGTGGTTATCCTGTTAGACTCGATTACCCGTCTGGCCCGCGCGTACAACATGGTAGTGCCGTCTTCCGGCAAATTGTTGTCCGGCGGTGTTGACGCCAATGCGCTGGAAAAACCCAAACGCTTTTTCGGTGCGGCGCGGAATATCGAAGAAGGCGGCAGTTTGACCATCATCGCCACCGCACTGGTGGAAACCGGCTCACGGATGGACGAGGTGATCTTCGAAGAGTTCAAAGGTACCGGTAACATGGAACTGCATCTGGAGCGGAAAATCGCTGAAAAACGGATCTATCCGGCCATTAATATCAATCGCTCCGGCACCCGCCGCGAAGAATATCTGGTTGATCCTGACGAACTGCAAAAAACCTGGATTTTGCGCAAAATCCTGCAACCGATGGACGAATTGGCCGCATCCGAGTTTTTGTTAGGCAAACTCAAAGACTTTAAAACCAACGCCGCGTTCTTCGAGTCTATGAAACGATAAGTACCAAACTCCGGCCGACGAGCGATACGCATCGCTCGTCGCAAGTTAGCCAAACAATCTCCAATCCTGTTTTACTTCCCCAGTTTTATCCATAAAACACAAAAGCCTATCCTCAGTCTGAGGCGCAGGTAGCCGCGCAGCAACACATTTGATGGTTATCGATGCGATTAATTTTGTTATATTGCGCGACGACCTTAAACGAGGAGTACGGCCTTGCGAACAACCAGCAAATTTTTTATGCAATTCGTCCGATTGGCGGGCCCTTTCTGGTGCTCCGAAAATAAGACTACCATCCGCACCTTATCGGCGTTTTTGGTCGCGTTGACAGTGGCGCAAATTGCGGTCTCGGTGATTATTACCGAGTGGAGCGCGGATTTATTCGATGCCCTGGAACAGCGCTCGATGTCGAGGCTGTTTACCCAAGTTGGATTGATCGTCTTGATTTTTATCGCGAATATGGCGATTACGGCCACCCATTTGGTCGTCAAACGTCGTTTGCAATTGAGCTGGCGGGGCTGGCTAACCGACAAATTGATCGGTCAATGGATGCGTGACGGCCGGCATTATCTGGTGACGCACTTGCCGGGCCAGCATGATAATCCCGATGGTCGGATCGCTGAAGATGTTCGTATTTCCACTGAATATGCAATAGATCTGTTGCACACTTTCTTCTACTGCGTACTGTTGCTGACCAGTTTTACCGAGATACTCTGGACCTTGTCGGGGACAGTAACGGTAAATCTGGGTTTGGTCGAAATTCCCATCCAAGGGCATTTGGTGTGGTTGGCGCTGATTTACGCCGCTAGCGCATCCACGCTGGGTTGGTGGATCGGTAAGCCGCTCACCATGGCTACCGATAATAGACAGACCGTCGAAGCCAATTTCCGCTTCGCGTTGGTCAAAGCCCGCGAGAATGCGCAAGCCATTGCCTTGATCCACGGCGAGCGCCATGAGAATCCGCATTTTCACCGCTTATTCGGAAATATTGTCGATGCCTGGAATCAGCAAACCCATGCCTGGCAGCGTATCACCATGTTCAGCTCTGGTTATTCCATATTGTCTATGGCATTCCCTATTCTGGTGTCCGCACCGCGCTTCATCCTGGGTACTATCAGTCTGGGTGCGTTGATGCAATCCGCGCAGGCTTTCCAACAAATGGTCGCGGCTTTATCATGGCCGGTGGACAACATGGGCAAGGTTGCGGAATGGCGCGCTTCAGTTGAGCGGGTATTAGGATTGAGCAAGGCTTTAGAACAATTGGAGCGGGAAATCGCCAAACCCGATCCCTATCGGATTCGGTTGGTTAAAAGTGACAAATCCGTATTGGCGTTTCGCGATTTATGCATTTCGCGTTTGGACCGAATCGTTTGCGTGTCCACCCTCAACGAAGAAATCAGGGCCGGAGAGCGGGTGTTGATTGCCGGTAATGCGTTTTCCGGTAATAAGCTGTTCAAGGCGATTGCCGGGCTCTGGCCATGGGGCGAGGGTTCTGTAGAATTGCCGGACGATGAAACCATGTTCTTTATGCCGCCGCGTCCGTATCTACCGACCGGCACTCTGCGCGCGTCAATTTGCTACCCTTCCGACGCATCCGTTTTCGATCAGCAGGTCTTGGAAAATACTCTCGAGCTGGCTGGGGTTAAAGAGTTGAAAGAGCAGCTCGATCAGGTCGCCGATTGGGAAAAGAATCTCGAGCGCGAACAGAAACAACGCTTGGGCCTAGTTAGACTGTTGTTGCACAAACCTAAATGGATATTGATGCAGGAAGCCTTCGATTCGCTCGACCCTGAAGGTGAAGTGGATATGGTTAATCTGATTCATAAAAGGCTCTCAGATTCAGCTGTGCTGACCATCACCAAACAGCCCAATATACAGGCCTTGTACAAACGGCGGATTACCCTCTGTTAACGGGTAACGTGCTCTAGGGCGTCGTTGTCGGGAGTTGTCATGATGTCTGCTAACAAGCTGCGCGGGGTCAATTTGGGCGGTTGGTTGGTTTTAGAAAAATGGATGACTCCCAGTTTGTTTGCCGGGCTGAATGCCAGGGACGAAACCAGTTGGTGCGTCGAATTGGGCCGCGACGCCGAAACGCGTTTGCAGCAGCATTGGCAAACATTCATCACCCGCGCCGACTTTGCCTGGTTGGCGCAAGTCGGGATCAACGCGGTGCGCATCCCGGTTGGCTACTGGCTGTTCGCGGCCGATTACCCTTATCATCATAGTTTCGGCACGGTGCGGCACCCCTTTGTCGATGGCGGCGTTGAGGTGCTTGATCGTGCGTTCGATTGGGCCGAAGAGTTTGGTTTAAAGGTAGTTGTCGACCTGCATGCCGCGCCCGGCTGTCAGAACGGTTTCGATAATGGCGGCATCCAGGATGTCTGCGAGTGGCATACCCAAGACACCTATATCGACTATTCCCTGGAAACTCTGGAGCGATTGGCGCGGCGCTACGGCGAGCGCCGGGCCTTGCATGGGATTGAGGTCTTAAACGAGCCGCGCTGGGATGTGGATACGGAATTGTTGAAACGTTACACCAGCGCCGCGTATTGGCGTATACGCCGCCATTGTCCGGCCGAACGGGTGGCGGTAGTATTTCATGATGGCTTCCGGTCATTTCGCGAATACGCGGGCTTTTTACAGTCGCCCGAGCATGGCAATGTGATCTTCGATATACACCGGTATCAATGTTTTGTGCAGGACGATATCGACAGGGATATTTATCGGCATCTGCAAAAAGTTGTTTGCGACTGGAAGACCGAAGCCGATGAGATCATCGGCGGCCTGGGTTTGCCGACCTACGTCGGCGAATGGAGCTTGGGTTTGGATGCAAAACTGGCGACGCTTTGGGCCGACGGGCCTTTCGATCACGTCCAGAAGCAGATGGACGACTTTCAATTCGATATCGTTTGTCGCGGCTACGCGGCCGCCCAGTTGACCGTGTTCGAAAAGTATTTGGGCTGGTTTTTCTGGAGCTATAAAACTGAGAATATGCCGCAATGGAATTTTCGGGAATGTGTCGAGCGTGGCTGGTTGCCGGGCAAGTTTGCTTGACGCTTGGAGCGCTTGCGAAAATATTTAGTATTTTAAGTGGGGGATTTGCGTTCTGGAACGTCTTACTATTAACAGCATCATAGCAATCATGCCGGATGGGTATGTTTTAGCCGAGAATGATGATTAGGTGTAATATGAAAACAAGACGATCTCGAACCAAATTGGACAAAATGTCGCCGGAAGCCTTGGATGCCTGCTTCCCGTCGGCCCGCTATTTTCAAGTTCACTTCGAATATCTGCATGAAACCATAAGTGAATTGAAACAGCAGGTTACTCAAGCCAATCAGCAAATTGCCGAACTGCAACAGCAGCTGCAAGCCCATTCATTGGGTGAAATGCCGACGGTAAATTATGCTGCGGACACAAATTCCACCGGTAATTTGCGCCAGTCTTAACAGCATCACGGTTTCTTTAGATAGCCGTTACTGTTTTTTTCCACCCAGCGGATTTGCCCGGATTCCAAGGTTTCCCGTTTCCAAAACGGCGCCTGACTTTTCAAGTTTTCCATAATGAAGCGGCTGGCGTCGAAAGCGTCGCCGCGATGCGCGGACCACACCGCCACCAGCACTAGCGTATCGTTGGGCGATATCTGACCGATGCGATGGATCAGCAACACGTCTAACAACTGCCAACGGCCTTGCGCTTGTTCGACAATGCGCTGCAATTGCTTTTCGGTCATACCCGGATAATGTTCCAGGTACATGCCGCGCACCTCGTCGCCTTGATTAAAGTCGCGCATGGTGCCGACAAAGATGCCGGTGGCCCCGTATTTGCCTGCCATGTCGGCAGCTTGGGCTTGAAAATCGGCCAGCTCCTGCCAGGGGTCGAAAATCTCGGCGCAGAGTTTGATGGTCATAATTTCAACCTCCGGTGACCGGTGGGAAAAACGCTACGTCGTCGCCGTCGTTAACTTCGGCCTCCAGCCCGACATACTCCATATTGACCGCCGCCAACAGCGTATCGGGTATGTTCATGTTTGGATTGACCCGTTGCCAAACCTCGAGTACCGACAGCGGGGCCTCTATATTTAGTTCGTCGCCGCTACGGCCAACGCGGTCCTTCAAGCTTGCAAAGTAAAGCACTTTAATCGACATCTTTATTCACCCGGTAATACAATGCTTGGCTGATTCTACTTGCCTAGTATGCCATGTCCAATTCGCCGCTCACTCATTTTAATGCCGCCGGAGAAGCCCATATGGTGGATGTCGGGGATAAGGCCATCACCCAACGTCAGGCGGTTTGCGAGGGGTACATCGAGATGCAGCCGGAAACCTTGGCGCTGATTGCGGCCGGCAGCCACAAGAAGGGCGACGTGCTGGGAATTGCCCGCATAGCCGGTATCATGGCCAGTAAAAAAACCGCCGAGTTGATTCCCTTATGCCACCCTTTGCCGATCAGTCATGTCGAGCTTAGCCTGCAAGCCCAAACCGACTTGAGTCGTGTCTATTGTCAAACGACCGTGAAGACCACCGGCCAAACCGGCGTGGAAATGGAAGCCCTCACCGCGACCCAGATTGCCTTGCTGACTATTTATGACATGTGCAAGGCGGTTGATCGCGGCATGACGATTCAAGGGGTGCGCTTGCTGGAAAAAAGCGGCGGTAAGTCCGGGCATTGGCAACGGGACGAGGCTTAATTTGGTCCTTCCCGCTTAATCGTCGGCTTTCTTGTCAGGCTCGCGGTTGATGATTTTTTCGTCTATGGCTTTGTGCAGCAGTCGTATCAGCTCTGCCGAGCCATCTTCTCCAAACTCCAAGTCGTCCGATTTTGTCAGGCTGGCGTTGACGGTTAAGCCGCGGCGCTCTTCTTTCAGCTTGATTGTGTACTCGGCTTCGTCGTAATTATTATTGAATAAAGAGCGTAACAAGCCGACATCCTTGCCGCTGGTGTCGGGGTCATAACGCACCTGAAAGCGTTGATCTTCCTGGCTTTTATCCAGTACTTCGATATTGCTGATTTTCAGTGCAGTGGCGACCATTTCCCAAGCCCGGTCGGGGCGGGTTTTCAAGGTAAGCACGGGCTTGCCGCCGTCGTCGGTAAACGCCATCAAATCGGCCAGAGCCGATTTGGGTTTCAAATCGTCGACGGCTACCGCAGGCTGCGGATTGGTGTGTTCTATCGGCAAAACCGGCGGCAGTTCCAGGTGATGGGTGTCGCGGTATTTGTCCGGTGCATCCGCGCAAGCCGTCAGCAACAGGCAAGGCAGGCCGTAAGTCAGCGTTCTCAACAGCATAAGGCTCACTCGCAAAAAAAGCGTCTATGTTCCAGCACCGGGAAAGACAGGCGGGTTTTTTCCAGGCGGCTTTTATCGATTTCGGCGCTGACGAAGCCAGGGCCGGTTTTATAACAATCCAGCACCACGCCCCAAGGATCGATCACCATGCTGTGGCCGTAGGTTTGCCGGCCGTTCATATGAAAGCCGCCTTGATTGGGTGCAATGACGTAGCAGAGGTTTTCGATCGCGCGGGCTCGCAATAACACTTCCCAGTGCGCGGCGCCGGTTTTGGCGGTAAATGCGGAAGGAATGACCAATATATCCAGGCCTTGCCGGGTCATCGGCCGGAAAAATTCCGGGAAACGCAAATCGTAGCAAACCGCTACGCCGAGACGGCCGAATGGGGTATCGATCACGCAAGACGCGTCGCCGGCTTCCACCGAGTCGGATTCGCGGTATTCCTCGGCGGTATCCGGCACGCTGACGTCGAATAAATGCACCTTGTCGTAGCGGGCGACCCGGTCGCCTTGCTCGTTGTAAATCAAACAGGCCGCGCGGACTTTGTTGGGGGCGGTGGCCTGCATCGGCATCGTGCCGCCTATCACCCAGACGCCGTATTTTTTCGCGGTGGCGGCCAGAAAATCCTGGATGGGGCCGGTGCCATCCTGTTCGCTGACTTTAACTTTGTCGTATTCGTTCATGCCCATGATGGCGAAATTTTCCGGTAACGCCACCAGTTTCGCGCCGGCTTTCACGGCTTCGGCGATCTGCTTCTCGGCTTCTAGCAAATTGGCGCTGACTTGCGGTCCGGAGGCCATCTGGATGGCGGCACATATGGTCATGAGGTGTCCCTGATTTTAATTGTTTTCGATAGTTTTAACTGCTGGGGGAAGTTCGCTCGGCAGAGCCGCTCATTTGCTCAGTGACTCCAGCCAGCCGCCGGTTAAGCCGCGCCAGGCTTTTTGCACCAAGCCGTCTTGATCGTGTAGCGGCGTCACTTCGACATTGCCCCAAGGCCCGGCAAGTTTGTATTGCGAGCCGAAAAAATAACCTTCTTTGTAATCGTCCGTCACCACTTGGGTAATGACGGCAGCGATACCGCCAACGATTGTACCAGCAATCGGTACAGCCCCGGAACTCTTGGGCACGACCGCAACGCGGTGATCCATGGTCTTTTTCACGAGGTCTGCGGTGCCGGCTATGCTGAGTTTCGCCGATACTGCGTCGATCAATAAATTGTCGGTATAGGCCAAGCCGTTGCTGATTTTGAAGTCGCCGGTAATCTGATCAAAGGCTAGGCCCTGTCGGTAGACGTCGGTAAAGTCCAGACTCAAGCGTTTGGCCCATTGTTCCATGGCGATCAAGCCCAGCAAGCGGCCGAAGCCCGGCTCGATGCTGGAAATGCGGCCGTCGCTGAATTTGAGCTGCATTTGCCCGGTCAGGTTGGCTGTTGCGAACTGTTGCGGGGCGCCGCGCCAACCGCCGTTGAAATTGATTTCGGCATGCGTGCCTCTTAAATCGTCGGTAAAACCCAGCTGCGACAAGAATAAGCCGAAACCGTTCATGTTCAGCTTGCCGGTCAATTGTGTGGAGCTGCCGCCGACCAGTTTGATCCAGTCCGCGCTGAAATCGATGGTGCCGGCAACGCTGGCCAGTTGCACATGTTTGAAGTGAATGCCGTTGATCAGCCGCTCGGTATTCAGTTTTAAGCTGCCCAAATCCACGCCGCGCCATAGCAGCTGTTTGCTGTCGATGTCGATTAAGGGCAAGTCGGTGACCACTTCTTCCGCGGCGTCGAAATTCAGGCCGTCCATCGCCGATAAATTCAGGTAATCCATTTGTAGCTTGATAATATTGGCGCCGCCGCGTTGATCGGGCAAGGTCAACTTGCCGCGTGCCATCGGGCTGTCCAACGTGGCTTGCCAAGCCTGATTCAGATGCTGGAGCCGGCATTTCAGCGCGCCGATGTTCTGGCCCTGCCAAATCAATTGCTCGGTATCCAGAATAACTTCTTTTAACGCCGGCAAGCGTTGCTGAGTTTCGGTATCGGAGAATGCGGCGAGCGCATCGGATAATTTGAACTGCGGCTGCCGAATTTGCAATTTCAAACCCGCCGGTTCGAAAAACTCGGCCTGTTCCTGACCGAAGACGATATGCCCGGAATGCAGCTGATCTTGTTTGCCGTCGATCAACAATGCAGCGTTCAGCTCTTTGCCGTAAGCAACTTTTAATGGCAAATATGCGCTGCTGTTTTCGAGGGTAAATTGCAGATTCAACGCCTGTTCTTGATCGGCCGATTTGGCCAGTGCGTCTTGCGTGTTGATCGTTACGCCCTGCAAATTGCTGTTTATGCTCAGGGTAGACGGCAGGCCTGCGTCGTAAGGCAGCGTCAATACGGTTTGATAGTTGAAGCTACCGTCGGCAACCTGGTTTTTCAGGAAGCTGAATTGCTTTTCCAGGCGCTTGATGTCGGTCGTGCCGTCTATCAGGATTTGCGTGGCACTGGTATCGCTTTGTAGCACTGCGTGTATCGGATAACCCAGGGTACTGCCTTCCAGGCGGGTGCTGCTGACCCTGTCTTCAGTAAAGCGCAGTACGCCGCTGATGTCGTTAACGGCAAGATCGACCGGCTTGACCAGCACTCGGGCCTTATCCAAATGGGCGTCAACTTTGACGGTAGTCGGCAGCGTTTCGTAGTAAGCGATTTTCAGATCAAGATCGACCTGGGTATTGCCATCCGGGGCCAACACTTTGGCTAGCGGATCGATTTTGGCGCGTAACGGGGTTTTTTGCAGATACTGCAAACTGTGCGGTAGCTTGCTTTGCACCTGGCCCAGCACGTAAACATAATCGCTATTGGCCAGATCCGGAATCGAAACAACGGCTTGATTGATATCGACGTTTTCGCTGTGGCCACCATTGATGGCCACTTTCAGATCCGCGCCGAGGAATTGTACGTCGGCATGCACCGCGCGCAAATGCGGCCATAAGGCGTTGAACTGGATTTCGCCGTCGTCTATCGCAAATACCACTTCAAACCGGCCGGGACCGTTGCTGAACGGAAAGTCCGCCAATTTGCCGTTCAACAGCATTTCGCCCTTGTCGATATGCCCGCCGATAAAGGCATCGTCCAGCCAGGCGACCGCATCCTTACCCATGATTTTGGCCGGCAGGTATTGCGGCACTTTACTGATGTCTTTGAAATTGCCGAAGCGGGTGCGCATATCGATAACCGCACTGTCGTTATTCTTTGGGATGCTGAGTTGCAGCTTGGTTTGTGTCTGGAAGGCCACGCTGTCCAGTTGCAGATTTTCGCTGGAGATTTGCCAGTCGGTGTCGGTTTGCCGCCAGTCGACTCGGCCTTGTAAGCGCGGGACGTCCAGGCTACTCCTAAACATTTGCGGCGCGTTGAACTTGGCGTTTGCGCTATCGAATATCAATTGCCCGCCCTGGTCGCCGGCAATAATAGAGCCGCTCAGTTCCTGTATTTGCGGCAGGTCGCCTTGGGCATCGTTACCAAGCTGGCTGAAATGTCCATTAAGCGCATAGCGTTGCCTGTTGCCGTCAGCGTAAAACGACAGGTCTCGCAAATTGCCGCGCGGATTGAGTTGCAGCCATTTACCCAAATCAGCTTGCTCGGCTGGCAGAAACGGCGGTATCACATGCATCAAGGCTTGCAAATTCAATTGCTTGATCACGCCGCTCAGATTGCCTTGCGCGTCCTGCTGTAGATAGACCTCACCATCCCGCCAGCGCTGATGATTTGCGAAGACATTGACGTCGTAAGCGCTCCAACGTTGCCGGCCATCGTGCTCGGTCCAACCCAGATTGCCTTCGAAGGTGTCCAATTGCAGGGTTTTACCTTGCTGTCTGGCGAGTTTAATCTGTTGGCCTTGCAGATAACCGCTGACTTGGTAAGGCATGGAGTCGCGCCATTGGCTCCAGATCCGCATATCGCCGGAGCCGGATTCCAAATGCAAGCCCAGCGGTAAATCCTCGATCAGCCAAGCCGGCCCTTGCAGATTGCTGCCTTCCACGTAAATTTGGCCGTTAATCGCGTTGGCCTGAAAGATGTTGCCGTTAAGCCGTGCGGAAATGCGCAAGCTATCGCCATATTGCTCCGGCAAGCTGCTGAGCAGATGGATCTCGTGGCTTTGATCCAGATAGTGGTTTTTGATCAGCAAATCGAAGTGTTCGACCGTCACCGGCGGGCGATGCCGCTTCAGATCCTGCCACGTCACCTGGCTTTGCAGAATCTCGTATTTGCCGCCCTGTAACAGCCATAGCGGTTGCTCGTCGCTGCTTTGCAGGCCTTTGATGCTGAGGCTGCCGTCCTCGTTACGCAGAATGTCCAGTTTGGCGCCCACCAGAGTCACCCAACTGGCGGCCATGGGGTCCTGGGTTAATAACCATTCCAGTAAATCGATGCCGATCCGCACTTCTTGCAGGCGGATAGCCGGCTTCGCTCCGGCTTCGGTGCCTTCGATAGCGATTTCCCGCAGTAATAATTCCGGGCTGAAGCCGCGCATATTCGCGCCCAGTTTGCCGATATGCAGCGGAATGCCGGTGGTCTCGCGGACTTTTTGTTCCAGTGCTATGCGGTAATCGGCAATATCGATCAAAAAAACCCGTACCGCGCTCAAGACGAGGGCTATCGCGATCAGCGACCAGAACAGCAGGTGTCGGGTGGCCCGGGTGACGTGGTGAATAACCAAAATAGCCGCCTATAACAACACCACGTCGTAGTGCTCCTGATTGTATTCGGCTTCGGCGCGGATTTTGATGCCGACTTTCAAGAACATTTCCAGCTCCGCCAACATATCGGCTTCTTCGTCGAGCAGCATTTCCACGACTTGCTCGGACGCCAATACCAAGATTTGTTGGACATTGTATTGCCTGACCACCCGAATAATTTCCCGAAAAACTTCCAGACAAATCGATTCCGGGGTTTTCAGGACGCCACGTCCGCCGCAGGTCGAGCAAGGTTCGCAGAGGATGTGTTCCAGACTTTCCCGCGTGCGTTTGCGGGTCATTTCCACCAGGCCCAGCGCGGATACTTCGGTAATTTTGGTTTTGGCGTGGTCTTTATCCAAGTTGCGCTGCAAGGCGGTCAGCACTTGTTTTTTGTGATCCTCGCTTTGCATATCGATGAAATCGATAATGATGATGCCGCCCAGATTCCGCAGCCGCAGCTGGCGGGAAATGGTCTGCGCCGCTTCCAGATTGGTCTTGAAGATGGTTTCTTCCAGATTGCGGCCGCCGACGTAACCGCCGGTGTTGACGTCCACCGTGGTCATCGATTCGGTCTGGTCGAACACCAGATGGCCGCCGGATTTGAGTTTGACCTTGCGGTCCAGCGCCTTGCTGATCTCGTCCTCGACGTTGTAAATGTCGAACACTGGCCGCTCGCCGGAGTAATGCTCGATCACCGAGACGATTTCCGGGACGAAGGTTTCGGCAAATTCAACCAGTTTCAGGAATGTTTCTTTGGAATCGACGCGGATTTTTTCAATGCCGTCTTTGTACAAATCCCGTAAGGTACGGATGCTGAGCGGCAGGTCTTCATGGATCAAGGTTTTGACCTTGGTTTTACTGCTTTTTTCCAGGATGGATTCCCAGAGTTTGTGCAGAAAAGTCATGTCGGAATACAGAATCACGTCTTCCACGCACTCAGCTGCGGTGCGGGCAATGAAGCCGCCCGGTACTTGGTGTTTTTGCTGATAAGCTTCGATGCAGGCCCGCAAGCGGGTGCGCTCGGATTCGCATTCGATGCGTTGCGACACGCCGGAGTTGCCGGCATAAGGCATATAAACCTGATAGCGGGAGGGAATGGAAATGTCGGTGGTCAGTCGCGCGCCCTTGTTGCCGAGCGGATCTTTGGTGACTTGTACCACCAGTTTTTGGCCTTCCTTTAGATAGTGCTCGATATTTTCCGAGGCTTTTTCGGCCAGCTCCTTGCTGCTGAAATCGGATAAATGTAAAAACGCCGCTTTTTCCAAACCAATATCGACAAAGGCCGCCTGCATGCCCGGCAACACCCGGCACACCTCGCCTTTGTAAATGTTGCCGACCAAGCCTTTTTGCCGCACCCGCTCGATAATCAGTTCTTGCAGTACGCCGTTTTCGATCACCGCTACTCTCGTTTCCGGCGGCGTGACGTTGATTAATATTTCTTCGCTCATGGGATGATGTCTATGCCTGCTAGGCTTAATAATTGCGCGGTTTCGAATAGCGGTAAGCCCATCACGCCGGAAAAGCTGCCGGTGATCGATTCGATAAACACGCTGGCCAAGCCTTGAATTGCATAGGCTCCAGCCTTGTCGTGAGGTTCCCCGGTTTGCCAATAAGCGACGATTTCCTGATGGCTCAAGGGCCGGAAGCGCACTTCGCTGACGCTAAGCGCCTGCCAGTGTTGCTCACCACGTAAGGATACCGCGCTATACACTTGATGCTTGCGTCCCGACAAATGACTGAGCATTTCAATCGCATGCTGCAAATCGTCGGGTTTACCCAGGATGCGGCCGTCGCAAATCACGCTGGTATCTGCGGCCAGTACCGGTAAATCGGTAGCGGTCGATGCCAGACAGAGCGCGGATTTTTCCGCAGCTACCCGCTCGACGTAAGCGGCGGGTGCTTCGCCCGGCCACGGTGTTTCGTCGATATCGACCGCCATGATACTGTGACGGATGCCGATTTGCTTGAGCAATTCGCTGCGGCGCGGCGAGGCGGATGCCAGGATTAGTTGTGGGTGCATGCGCTTAACGATGATAAGGGTGGTTATTCAGCAGACTCCAAGCCCGGTAGATTTGTTCAGCGACAATCACTCGAACCAAGGGATGCGGAAAAGTCAGCGGCGATAAACTCCAGGATTCCTGGGCCAGGTCGCGTACTTGCTGGGATAAGCCTTCCGGCCCGCCTATCATCAACGCGACCGGCTGACCGTTGCCTAGCCAACGTTGCAGCGCTTGCGCCAGATTCGGCGTGGTCCAGGGCTTGCCGGGAATGTCCAGCGTCACCACGTGCGCCCGGCTGGGCAATGCCGCTATCATGCGTTCTCCTTCGTCCTTGGTTATCCGGGCAATGTCGCCGCTACGGCGCTTGTCCGGGGCGATTTCCTTTAACAGCAATTCGCATTCACGCGGCAGCCGCTTGGTGTATTCATTATAACCTTGCTGTACCCAGTCCGGCATTTTGTTGCCAACGGCGATCATGTGTATTTGCATGGTGTTTACAGGAAACGCGCTCTAGGCAAGCCCAAATGAAAGCCCTGGACATAATCGACGCCCATCGCCCTTAGGCGGGTCAGGATTTCTTCCGATTCGACAAATTCCGCCAGGGTCTTCATGCCCAATTGCTGACAGAGCCGATTCAGATTTTCGATCAGCACGCTATCGACCTCGGATTCGACTATGTTGGCAATAAACGCGCCGTCGATCTTGACGTATTCGAAATGTAGGTCGCGCAGATAATGGAAGGAATTGTAACCGCTGCCGAAATCGTCCAGCGCAAAGGCAAAGCCCTTCTCCCGCAAATTGCTTAAAAATTTGCGCATATTGGATAAATCGCCGATGGCTTCGCGCTCGGTGACTTCGAATACCAGTTTTTTCGGCGGGATGTGGTATTGCCGGCAGAGGTCTTCGGCATATTGCAAAATGTCGCGGCGCTGAATTTCCTGCGGCGTCAGATTAACGAATACGGTGGGCATTTGGCCGGTGGCGGCACGCTGCTCGGCCATGAACGCGGTGACCTTGCGCAGCATCACATGATCCAGATTCAAGCTGATACCGTATTTGTCGGCGGCATCGATAAACACCCCGGCCGGGATAATCTCGCCGTCTTCGGTAGTCAGCCGCGCCAGCGCTTCGTAAGCGTGCAATTCGCCGCTAGCGCACGCCATGATTGGCTGGAAATACGGTACGATGCGCTCCTCCTTTAAGGCCTTTTTCAACACTTCCGACAGGCCCAGTAACTTTTTGTTTTGGGCAATTCCGGTTTCCAGGCTGTGTAAGGGGCAAACGAAATTTTTGCCGGCGGCTTTGGCTTGATACAAGGCCAAGTCCACACCCGCCAGCAAATCGGCAATGACCGGCGCGTCTCTCGGAAAGGTAGCCACGCCGACCGACATTGTCAGGCTGATATGTTCCTGATAAGGTCCATCGACCTGGTATTCGAAATCATGCACTGCCTGCCTTAACGATTCGGCAATGATCAGCGCACTGTGGCCGTCGGTACCGGGCAGCAAGGCGGCAAATTCATCTCCGCCCAAACGTACTAATACATCGCCCTTACGAAGCTGTTTTTTCAACAGTTGCCCCAGGTGCACCAGCACCTGATCGCCGATCATGTGTCCGAAGCCGTCGTTGACACCTTTAAAGTTGTCCAAATCCATGGATAACAGCGCGAATTGATCGTTATGGCGGGCGGCGCGACCGAATTCGTATTCGAGGATTTCATTAAAATAGCGGCGATTGTGCAGACCGGTAAGCGGATCGTGTTCGGCGTAATACGCCAGTTCCTGTAGCGTGCGCGACAAGGTCTTGCTGGAGCCGACCACCATCACCATTACCGCCAGCAACGAGCGGATGATGCTTTGTTCTTGAGCCGTCAAGCGTAGCCCGGAGGCGTAACTGACGCCGAGGATACCGCCGACGCCAATTTTTTCGTCCGGTACGCCGACTGTGATCGTTTCGATTTCCTCGAAGTCGCGTTGCTGTTTAATGCCGGTGATGAAAAACTCTTCCAGCTCAATCAGGGTGTCGGCTGGAATTTTCAGTTCGGCCAGCAGATTGTCTGCCAGGCGTTTACGAACGAAATTCTTGGTTTCTTCGCTGTATTGGCCCAGGTAATACAAATAAATGCTGATCCCGGATTCGTTGGTGAAAGCGATAGAGAAAAAGTTAAACGGGAAAAAGCCGTGAAATTCCAGCAAGATATCTTGGATGAACTCTTTCCACTGCGTGACTTTTTCGTGGGAGAGGATGATGTTCTCCAATACCGCGGATTGCCGTTCGAACAGGCTTTTGTCGATCAGCGTCAGCTCCATCCTCTGCAACAGCTCGTGGGTTTCGGTGATCAGCGAGGAAATCATCCGGCAGTTTCGCTGCGCGTCTTTGTCCTGCTGCTGGTTAAGCAGCGTCAGGCTGGCGGCAATGGTCTTGCAGCGCTGGGCGTGCCCGGCTACCTCTGCTTTCGCAGCTTCGTTGTCGGCCAGCACCGGCAGGCGCGCCGCCAACTTGCCGACCTCGCGTATCGCCAGATCGATGATGCCGTGCTCGAAGGTTTGCGTACGGTTTTGCGCTTCCAGTAATTCGGTCAGGGTGCGGATGCTATGAATATGCAGCGATTTGAGCTGCGAAGGTTTTTTGTGCGGATAGTCCATTTATTCGAGATCCAACAAATCGCTGCCGCACTGTAAATCGTACAACCAGTTTAGAAAGTCGGTCTTGGCTTGGCCGCGATAGATCGGGCCATGTTGCGGTGCAATGAGCTCCACGTCCAGTTTGCGCACCTGCTGCACCCAATAGCGCAAGGCGCGGTTGGAGGCCATGTAGCGTTTATGAAAGCCCTCGGCAAACGGCAAGTGTTTTTGGAAATCGTCAACGAAAATATCGCAATTATTGTTCGGCACCATTGACGCGCCGACGTCGCCGGAAAACAGAATTTTCGAAATCGGGTCGTAAACATTGATCTGGCCGGGCGAGTGCAGGAAATGCGCCGGGACAAATTGCAATTGCAGGCCGGAGTGTAAGCTTACCGTTTCGCCCTGATCGGCCACGCCGACAAAACGGCGCATGCCGGAAATGCCGTAATGCGGCAGGAAACGCAGCCAAATGCGGGAGGCGTATATGCGTGCCGGCGTCAGTTTCATCCAGCTGCTCAGGCCGCCGACGATATCCGGATCCTGATGAGAGAGCGCAATGGCTTCGATGTCGTCGGGATTCAGGTATTGCAGCATTTCGTTGAGCACTTGCGGCATCACGCCGAAGCCGCCCGGATCCATTAATGTGCCCTTACCGTTATGCACTATCAGATATTGGTTGGAGGGGATGCCGTCTTCTTCGCCCGGCTCGCTTTCGTTTAATAAAACGTAGCGGTGATTACTGCTATTGAATAGTGTGACATTGTTGCGCATGGTAAGGATTCCCCCTAAATCCCGTTGCTTTTTGGTTGGCGTAGGGTACACGAAGCCCGTGGGTTTGCGAAATCGGTTCCGTCGCCTAAGTTATGAGCCGTTGGATACGGCGTGGTTTATTTCAACCGATTTTTTGTCGGATTGGCTTTTTTCAACCAAATGTCGTTAGAATGTTTGCTGTATTGGACTTTGACGACAACGATGGTGATGCTAAGCGCGCTGTTATGGACCCCGGCGCTGGGGGCAATATTGCTGGTACTGGTCTCCGGCCGGAACAGTCGATTGATCAGAATTGTAGCTAATCTATTCAGTTTGGCGGCTTTGTTGCTGGCCTGTTTGCTATTGGTCCAGTTCGATGCCAACGACACCGCACTGCAATTTAGCGAGTTCTATCCCCTCAACCCCAAGCTGGGTAGTGCATACGCACTGGGTGTGGACGGCCTTTCGATGCCGATGCTGGTACTGGCTACTCTTTTGACTTGTATTTCTCTGCTGGCTTCATTCTCCTTGTCCGATAGCATTAAGGGCTATCACATCTCCGTTTTGTTGTTGGAATTCGGCATGCTCGGCGTCTTCATGGCGCAAGACTGGGCGCTGTTTTACATCTTCTGGGAAGTAACCTTGATCCCGCTGTTTTTCCTGATCGACCGTTGGGGCGGCAAACGCCGGCATGCCGCCAGTTTGAATTTTGTGTTGTACACGATGGGCGGCTCGGTGTTCATGTTGCTGAGTCTGCTGGCGATTAGTCAATACGATTTGGAAAACCAGGGTTCCTTGATGGCCTCGATGGGCCAAGCCGCGCAAAACATGCCGGAGGTCGAACAAGTGCTGGTGCTGCTGGGGTTTCTGATTGGGTTCGGTGTGAAAATGCCGATCTTTCCCTTGCATGGCTGGCTGCCGCTGGCTCACGTCGAAGCGCCCAGTCCCATTAGTATCCTGCTATCCGGCATTCTTTTGAAAATGGGTGCCTACGGCTTGTTGCGCTGCGTGGTGATGCTGCCGGTCGCCGCCAAATTGATTCAACCATTGTTGGTGTTTCTGGCCCTGTTCGGCATGATCTACGGCGGCTTGCTGGCCTGGCGGCAGCGCGATCTGAAAGCCATGGTGGCTTACTCGTCCTTGAGTCATATGGGCGTGGTGTTGCTGGGTATCGCCTCGCTGAATGAAACCGGCTTTACCGGCGCGATACTACAAATGACTGCGCACGGGCTGATCGCCGGCGCTTTGTTCCTGTTGGTGGGCCTGCTCTACGAGCGCACCCATACCCGCAATATCCAGGATTACAGTTCGCTGGTGCAGGTTATGCCGCGCTTCGCCACTTTGACCACCTTGACCTTGCTGGCAGCCATGGGCCTACCCGGTTCCGTGGGTTTTATCGCCGAACTGCACACTTTGATCGGCGGCTTTCAGCAATGGGGCGGTCTGATGGTGTTTTTTAGTTTAAGCATTTTGATCAGCGCGGCTTATGCGATGCGCACCATCGGTTTGCTGTTCACCGGGCCGGTCAAACCGCAGATGCGTGACATCGCCGATTTGAAATCGCTGGAATTGATGGCATCCGGAGTGTTGGTGGGCGGGATTGTGTTGTTTGGTTTATTGCCGGCGCCTTTGATTGAGTTGTCTACGGCGACGGTGGGGAAGATGTTACTGGTGATGGGGGAGAGGAGGTTGCCGTGAATACAACCCTTGCCGCTGGAAGGGCTTCGTTCCCGTATGCCGCGCCGAGCACCGAAGCTTTTGCCGAGAACAGCCCGTTAGGGGAGCGGCAGGGATGCCGCTCGTTTTCGGAGGGGCTGGGAAGCCCCTTCCGAAAACCCTCGGCAAAAGCTTTGGCGCGCAGGAGTCAAGCGGCATTCGGGTCGCCTTTTCTTTGGATACTTTCTTTTGGCGATGCAAAAGAAAGTATCTCGGCTGTCGGTCCCAGAACCGACATTAAAACAGCCGTCGCGCTAGCGACACCGTTCAAAGGCTGAAAGTATTATGGCATCCGCTACAAACGCTCTATCCCCCCGGCAAATCATCATAGACGCAATCCACCACCTGGATCATGTCCTGCCGGGACAGGGGCCGATTAACGATTTCGTGCATCACAATACCTTGCATGGCTTTCAGCATTTGCCGTTCGAGCAAGCGCTGGCGGAATTTACCCAGTTAACCGGTATCCGTTGTTATTTGTCTGCCGCACAGTTCCGAGAATTTTACGCGCAGGGCCGGATCGATGACGGCGATATTGATGCTGCTTTGGCGCAGCAGTATGGGGCGGCGTTGGAAGCCGCGGTTTGCAGCGTCAATGGTAAGACCATCACTCGCCATATGCTTTACCGACTGAGCCTGTTAAACGATTTGCAGGCCCTGACGCCGGCACAATTTGACTGGCAGGTGCGAGAACTGGGTGTGTTGGATAAACCCTCCGCCACGGGCGAAACCACTCGAGCTTTGTGGCATGGCTTACTGGGCAAATTGGGATTGCAGATGCTTGATTTGCATCCGGAAGACTTACTCGATCTGTCCGCTGAGCAAATCCAGCAATGGCTGCCGGATTCGACGGATGCCGGGGCTGAACAGCAAATGCGCCGCAACGAACTGGAAAACCTAAACAAGCTGTTTTCGGACGTGGGCGATAGCTTGACTTTACGCGGCTTGTTGCTGGCTTTGACCGGCAAGGATCTTCTCGACACGGTACGCCCGCAATTGATTCGTTTGTGCGCGTCCTTGCTGGACGAAGGGCTCGCGGCCTGGCGTTTACCCAAGCGGGAAGAGCTGGGTTTGTACGAAGCCTGGCGCGAGAGTTTGATCTACGATGCGCAGCCGGTGTTTCAGGAACTGAATGATTGGCAAGGGGTTACATCGGCATTGCCCGCTGACGCTATCGACGCCATTGCCCAACAGCTGGCGGCTCTGGCTATCCCCGAACCACACTGGGCCGGGTATTTGCAAAGACTGGCCTTGGAACTGCCGGGTTGGTCGGGTTTGATCAACTGGCGAGAAACTCATCCGAATTATCAAGCGGATGACGAAACCAAGCCCTTATTGGCCGATTATCTGGCGATACGCTTAACCCTGGATCGGCTTTACGCGCAGCAAGTATGTTGGCAACAGTGGCATTGCGAGGCGCAACTGGACAAACTGCGCGGCTATTTTTCGAAAAACCTGGCGGAGTTTTCGGTCAGGCAGGCCTTGTTTCAGGGCCATTTGCCGGAGTATCTGGCCCTAGCCGCGCAAGCTTTATTAGACAACGTGCCGCGAGACAAGCAGGCCTGGCAGACCTTAGCGGAGCGAGTTTGGACTTGGCAACTGAGCCCGTTGGCTGCCTCGGCCCTAAGTGTTTATAACCAGGGGTGGCGGCTGTATCGCGTCTGCCAACTGCTGGATTTCAGAGCCAGCGATATGCAGAATTTACCCAAAGCGCAGCTATTGGCCTGTTTGGACACTATCGATGCCTTAAGCGATCACGAGCGCAACACGATTTGGCTGACCGCCTACGAACGTCATTATCAACAAGCGCTGCTGCAAGCGCTGCACGCCAACCATGGCCGAGGACGCTGGGCCAAACGTGACAGCCGGCCCGCGGCGCAAGTTTTTTTCTGTATGGATGAGCGCGAGGAGAGCTTTCGCCGGCATTTGGAAGAACTCAACCCCCACATCGAGACCCTCGGTGCCGCTGGATTTTTTGGTGTGGCGATGAATTACAAAGCGCTGGATGATCACCACGTCACGCCTTTATGCCCAGTGGTTGTCACGCCGGTGCATCAAGTCGATGAAGTCGCGATTCCCGGCCATGAACAGCAGTTGATCGGACATAAGCGCGGCCTGAGGTTGGCTAACCAATTGTCTTATTTGCTCTACCAAGGCATGCGCGTCAGTCTGCTGAGAGCATATCCGCTGACTTATATTTTAGCGCCAGTGAAATTATGGCGTTTGCTGGCCAAAAGCTTGTTGCCGAGTTGGCAGCGCCGATTGGAGCATGGCTGGCAAGCCCTAATGGTGCCGGCGGTGCCGACACATTTACATTTTACTGCGACAGATAATGAACACGCCGCGTCTGCCGGACTGACGCTAGGCTTCACAGACCAGGAGCAGGCCGATCGGGTGGCGCAGTTCCTGAGAACCACCGGTTTGACTTACGGCTTTGCCCGAGTCGTGGCGATTCTAGGGCACGGCTCCACCAGCCAGAATAATCCTCACGAAGCCGCTCATGATTGCGGCGCATGCGGTGGACGCCGCGGAGGTCCGAATGCGCGGGTGTTTGCGGCGATGGCGAATCGCCGGGAAGTGCGCGATCTGTTAAGAGCCGCCGGCATCGAAATTCCCGAAGACACCTGGTTTATCGGTGCGCAGCACGATACCTGCAGCGATTTGATCAGCTGGTACGATCTGGATCAAGTGCCGGAGCACATGCAGTCGTCTTTACAGCAGGTTCAGAATGCCTTAGCCGAGGCTGACCGCAGCGCTGCTGCCGAACGGTGTCGCCGCTTTGCTTCGTCCGGTTATCCGCGCACAGCGCAGGCGGCCTTATTGCATGTGGAAAATCGCGCCGTCGATTTGAGCCAAGTACGACCCGAATTCGGCCATGCTACCAATGCCGCTGCCTTTATCGGTCGGCGCTCCGCGACTCAGGGCGTGTTTTTCGATCGGCGCTTGTTCCTGATTTCCTACGATCCGACCCAAGACGCCGATGGCACCATTTTGGAAAATATTCTGCTTACTGCCGGTCCGGTCGGTGCCGGGATTAACCTGGAATATTATTTTTCCACAGTGAATAACGATCGGCTCGGTTGCGGCACTAAAATTCCGCACAACGTGACCGGCTTGTTTGGGGTAATGGAAGGCGCGGGTAGCGACTTGCGCACAGGTTTGCCTTTGCAGATGGTGGAGATTCACGAAGCAATGCGCTTACAAATCATCGTCGAGGCCAAAACCGCGGTGCTGGAGCAAATTTATGGCCGGCAGGAAAGCCTGCGAGAACTGATAGGCGGCGGCTGGGTGCATCTCAGCGCCAAAGATCCTGACAGCGGCGAGATATTTGTATTTCAGCGCGGCGTCGGCTTTGTGCGTTGGCAGCCCGGCGACATCGAGCTGCCGCTAAGGGACAACTCCCCGGATTGTTACCGCGACGAAACCCAGCCGGTGGCGCCGATGCTGATTAAGCAGCCTGAATTAATGGGAGTTGCGTGATTATGGCAGCCTACGCAACTTTGATTCCCTTGTTTCCGTTATTGGCCGCGCTGCTGATAGGTGGCCTGCATTTTTGCAGGATTATCGACGGCGAGGCCGGCGAGAAAACCACCGCCCGGCTGGCCTTGACCGCCATCGGCCTGTCAGTGCTGACGGCCTTAGGTTTATTGATAGCCGATTTATCCGGCCTGCTTCCCGACTCTGTGTCTTACGGTGCCTGGCTGCGCAGCGGCACGCTGACCGTAGACTACACACTAGCCACCGGAGGCTTCAATCTGGTTTTGGCGAGTTTGTTTTCCTTGCTGCTGCTGGTGGCGATACGTTTCTCGGTGAATTACCTGCACCGCGAGGCCGGTTTCCACCGCTTCTTTTTCATCCTGAATCTATTTGCGGCGGCGATGCTGCTGTTGGTGTTATCCGGCAATGCGGTGTTTACCTTTATTGCCTGGGAGATCGCCGGGGTTTGTTCTTACTGGCTGATTGCCTATGCCTACGACCGCCCCATTGCCGCGCATAATGCCACGCGGGTGTTTGTGACCAATCGCATCGGCGACGGCGGTTTTATTCTGGCCATTTGCTTGGCTTTGGCCTGGCTGGAAAATGCCGACTGGCAGACTATTAACCTTAGCGCGGCGGATCTGGAGCCTGGCGACGCCACTTTGCTGGCCTTGAGTTTTGCCGTAGCGGCATTTGCCAAGTCCGCGCAAATTCCGTTCACGCCCTGGCTGGCGCGGGCGATGGAAGGGCCGACGCCGTCCAGCGCCATTTTCTACGGCGGGGCCATGATCCATGCCGGCGTGTTTTTGATTATCCAGTTAGAGCCCCTGTTTATGCAGGCACCGCTGGCGATGTCTTTGTTGACTGTGATCGGCGCGTTGACGGCGATTTATAGCTATTGGGTAGGCTTGAGCCAGACCGATATTAAAAGCTCGCAAATCTTTGCCACCTCCGCGCAACTGGGTTTGATGTTTGCTGAATGCGGCTTGGGCTTTTGGACTTTGGCGGCTTGGCATCTGTGCGCGCATGCCGTGGTGCGTTGCTATTTGCTACTAACCGCCCCGTCTATTCTGCACAATACCCACGGTCAACCGATCCAACCAGTGGCACCGGCGCTGGCGAATTGCCGTTGGGCATTTATTGCTTCCTTGCAGCGCGGCTGGCTGGAGCCGGCCATGGATTGGCTGTTGGTGAAACCGGTTCTGCGCTTGGCCAAGGATGTAAGGTATATCGACGAACACATAGTCGATAAGGCCTTGGGCGCGCCGGCACCGGCGATCAGGGCAGTGTCGTCCTTAGCGCAATGGGAAGAACAAAAAATGGGCGCCAACCTCGACAGCCAGGAAGACAGTTTCGCGCAAGGCAGCGGTCTGGCCGGCAAACTGGCGCAGTGGACGGCAGCCCTACTTAATTGGTTTGAATATCACTTTATTCTGCGCGGCATCGGCCGCGATTCGATTCGATTCGGCCGGCGTCTGGGCCAGGCTGCCAACCGTTTCGAGCAATTATTGTTACAGCCGCGCTATCTGGCGTTGTTTGTGTTGATCACCTTGATGGTAGCGCTGGGATACCGATGAATACCCCTATTGTTTTCTGGCACGTAGTGGCGGCGGTGCCGCTATTGACGGTGTTGACCCTGGTGCCGCTGTTGGCCATGTTGGCGGTGGTGTTCGCTAAGCCCATTTACAGTGTGCGGTTGGCCTTCGGCGGCGCGCTGCTGAACGTGGTGCTCAGCATTTATTTATTGCTGATATTCGATGCGGAAACGCCCGGCATCCACCTTGCCGAACATTTCCAGCTGTTTGGGATGAATTATCGGGTCGGGGTGGACGGTACCAATATTCTGTTTATTCCCTTAACGGCGATTTTAGGCTTGCTGGCCTTGGTCTACACCATGATCACCCGGCATCGCCAAGACCGTTTGTTCATTGCCTGCCTGTTGGCCTATCAAGGCATTTTAATCGGCGCGTTTGCCGCGCTAAACACCCTGCAATTCTGGTTCTGGTGTTTGCTGGAGCTGGTGCCGGTGGTGTTATTGACGGTATTTGCCGGTACCGGTAAGCAGCGTAACCAGGTGGTGAAATCGGTATTGCAATACTGGCTGTCCGGTCTGGCGATGAGCCTGGCCGGTTTTGTGTTGTTGAGCTTTGGACTGGCGCAAAACGGCATGGATCTGAGTTTCGATTGGCTGACCTTGAAGCACCACAATCTGGCAATTCCTAACGAAACCCTGATATTTATCCTGCTGTTTTTCGGCTTTGCGGTACGCATGCCCTTGTTTCCGTTTCATGCCTGGCTGCCCTTGCTGGCCGAACACGGCACCGCCGCCAGCGCGGCGATTTTTTTGACCGGCTTGAAGCTGGGCATTTACGCCTTGATTCGTTTCATCTTGCCGTTGGTGCCGGGCGCCGCCGAGCAATGGGTGCATTTTGTCGTCGATTTGGGCTTGATCGGCATTTTTTACGGTGCCCTGCTGGCGTTGATGCAAATCAATATGCGGCGATTGCTGGCGTTTGCGGTGATTAGTCATACCGGCATGTTGGCGATAGGTGTGTTCTCCTTCAACGATTTTGCCCTGGAAGGCAGCATTCTGCTGTCGATAGCGTATGGTCTGGCGACGGCCGGCATGCTGTTCAGTATCGGTTTGATTTACGAGCGCACCCGCACCGCCTTCCTGCCGCGCTTGGGCGGTTTGTTCGAAACCAATTCGACTATCGCCTTACTGTTTTTGATTTCCGCGCTCAGCACCATGGTCATGCCCGGCACACCGGGTTTCGACGCGGCGCATTTGCTGATCGAAGGTACCATCGAGGAACACGGCTGGTATATTGCAATCGCGATTTTGCTGGGCAACGTGCTGGGCGCGGCTTTTCTGCTTTGGGCGTTTCAGAGACTATTCATCGCCCACCCCAAGCGCTTCGTCGAGCCTTACGGCAGCATTCACCATCCGGTGGTTAAGGAGCGCATTATCGCCGTGACCATCTGCGGCCTGCTGATAGGCACCGGTTTTTACACCACGCCCTGGCTGAAGTATATCGATCAGGAAGCCAAGGAAATCGGCGAACATTATCCGGAACACCATAGCCACCACATGAACGGCCCGCACCATGACTGATAGTTTGCCATTGCTGTCCTTGTGTCTGGCCTGGCCGTTATTGGGGGCGTTGTCGCTGGCGTTTATCCAGGATAGCGAATTAGCTAAGCGCGGGGCATTGCTGGTTGCCGCCGTGGAATTGCTGTTTACCGTTGCCGCGGCTTGGGTTTTCGATACCGCGCGCGACGATTTTCAGTTACTGGAAGACTATCCCTGGATACCCGGACTTAATATCCATTATCAACTCGGCGTAGACGGTATTTCGATATTGTTTTTACCGATGACAGCCCTGCTGACCCTGATGGCTCTGCTGGCAAGCTGGAATAGCGTGCGGCATTTAAACCGCTTTCAGTTGGCGCTGATGCTGGCCCTGGAAAGCGTGACTATCGGCGTGTTCACCGCGTTGGATTTGGCCTTGTTTTTCCTGTTTTGGGAGCTGACCTTGCCGCCGATTTTCTTTTTGATCGGCTTATGGGGCATCGGTGCCGAACGGCGGTACGCGGCGATGAAATATACCTTGTATATGTTATTCGGCGGTGTGCCCATATTGTTCGGGATCATTTTGCTGGCGATTAATCACGCGCACTATACCGGGGGAGCAATTCCGCAGGATTTGGCTTTCAGTTTGCCGGTTTTACTCAATACGCCGATACCCGACTCAGCGCAGGGCCTGATCTTTCTGTTACTCTTTTTGGGGTTTGCCGTAAAAGCGCCGTTGCTACCGTTTCACACCTGGCTGCCGACTACGGCCATTGAGGCGCCGGCGTTTCTAAGCGCCTTGCTGGTTGGTTTGAAGCTGGGTGTTTACGGGATTATCCGTTTTGCGATACCGCTGGCGCCGCAAGCGGCCTTGGAGCATCGCTGGCTGTTGGCGATACTGGGTGCGGTGACACTGATTTACGGGGCTTTGATTGCGTTGCAGCAAACCAATCTGCGCCGCTTGCTGGCCTATTCCAGCATCAGCCATGTCGGTCTGGTCATTGTCGGCATCGCCGCTTTTAATCTGCAAGGTTTGCAAGGCGCGGTGATGCAGTTGCTGAATTTCGGCATCGTCGCCGGTAGCTTGATGCTGCTCGCCGGTATGATCCAGCAACGCTTGGGTAGTACCGACCTGGTTCATCTCGGCGGCTTGGCCAAACCCATGCCGCGCCTGACCGTATTATTTTTTGTATTTGTGCTGTCCAGCATCGGCGTACCCGGCACCAATGGCTTCCCGGCGGAATTACTGATGATTCTCGGCGCTTTGCAGGCTTATCCGGCACTGGCGATGGTGGCATTATTCGGCGCGGTATTGGGTGCGGCGTATCTGTTGGGTTTTGTCAGACGAGCATTCTTCGGTCCGGTTGTGCACGACAGCGTAGCCAAAGCCCAGGATCTGCGTCCCCGCGAGTTGGCGCTGCTGGTCGTGCCGGTGCTGCTGGTATTGATGATAGGCCTTTATCCGCAATGGCTGTTGTCCTGGCAAGAAACCAGTTTGCAGTCCTGGTGGCAGCGATTAAGCATGGCGGTTCCTCAGGTGACAACGGAATCGAAACACACGCAGAAAACCGCAATTTTAGGTGTACCGAGCGATGGGTCGATATAACTTTCGCTTTAGCCTAGATTTAGATCGCAAAGCAATTGCTATATAGTTTCGATTCGATATAGTATTGCCGGTAAAGACATACTTTTTTGAACAATCAATTCCGGACACGCCCTAGAACGCATAGTTATAAAAAATAAGGACACCCATTATGATTACACCTACGAAATTACTGCTCGAGAACAAAGCCTGGTCGGAAGAGATCAGTAGAAAAGACCCGGAGTTTTTTATCCAGCTGGCCAAAGAGCAAAAGCCCGATTTTTTATGGATAGGCTGCTCGGATAGCCGAGTGCCGGCGGAGACAGTTGTCAACGCCAAACCCGGCGAAATTTTTGTACATCGCAATATTGCCAATCAGGTTATTACCACCGATTTCAATTGCCTGAGCGTCGTGCAATATGCCATCTCGGTCTTAAAAGTTAAGCACGTTATCGTTTGCGGCCATTACGGCTGCGGCGGTGTGAAAGCGGCCTTGCAGCCGCAAAAGTCCGATCTGGTTATCACCAATAAATGGTTGCTGCACATTAAAGATGTATACCGTTTTCATCAGGAAGAGCTTGAGTCTATTCCTCCGGAGAAAAAAACTGATCGTCTGATCGAGCTGAATATCGTCGAGCAAGTTTATCGCCTAGCTCATACCTCGATCATTCAGTCCGCCTGGAAACATGGGCACAAACCCACCCTTCATGGCTGGGTATACGGTCTGAACGACGGCTTGATTAGCGAATTGATCAAACTCGACCACAACACGCAAATCAATCCGATTTACCGCTATGCCGACTAGCATCCGGATTTTCGTAACGACTGGGTAAACCAATGACATCTCAATTGAATTCTTACATGAAACATCTGCACCAGGACTTACCGGCCGGCATCGTGGTCTTTCTGGTGGCTTTACCGTTATGCCTAGGGGTTGCGTTAGCGTCCGGCGCGCCGTTGTTTTCAGGGATTATTGCCGGCTTGGTTGGCGGTATTCTGGTTTCCTGGGCCAGCGGCTCGCAATTAAGCGTTTCGGGACCGGCGGCCGGATTGACGGTTATTGTCTTTGAAGCCATCGAAACCTTGGGTGGCTTCGGCGGTTTTTTGCTGAGTGTAGTGCTGGCCGGCGGCTTGCAAATAGTGCTGGGCTTTTTGAAAGCCGGCGTGATTGGCGCATTTTTTCCGGCTTCGGTGATTAAAGGCATGCTGGCAGCGATTGGCTTGATTTTGATTATCAAGCAAACGCCGCACGCCACTGGTTACGATACTAGTTTCGAAGGCGATGAAAGTTATATGCAAGAGAGCGCCGAATCGAGCTTCTTTGAATTGTCGGAGGCCTTGGAAGCATTTACCCCCGGCGTTACCATTGTCAGCGCCGTGGCACTATTGATCTTGATCGTCTGGGACTCCGGATTTATCAAGCAATTCAAACTTTTAAAGCTGATTCCCGGTCCGTTGCTGGCCGTTATTTGGGGTGTCAGTTTCAACGCCCTGGCACTGCATTTTGCGCCCGATATGATCATTGGCGAAAAGCACTTGGTATCGCTTCCCGAGTTGGGGAGTACCGCCAACTTTATCAATCAATTGCGTCTGCCGGATTTCAGTTATTTCAGCAATCCGAAAATTTACAGCGTGGCGGTGACCATTGCGATTATCGCCAGTCTGGAAACGCTGCTGAGTATAGAGGCGGTCGATAAATTGGACCCGCACAAACGCGTTGCGCCGACCAATCGGGAACTAAAGGCTCAGGGCCTGGGCAATATGGTCAGCGGATTGATGGGCGGCCTACCGATTACCGCAGTGATCGTGCGTAGTTCCGCCAATATCAATGCCGGCGGCCAAACCAGAATCGCGTCGTTTTTCCACGGTGTCTTGCTGTTGGTCAGCGTGCTGTTTTTCGCGAAATACTTGAATATGATTCCGCTGGCCTGTTTGGCGGCGATTCTGCTGCAAACGGGCTACAAACTAGCCAAGCCGGCATTGTTCGTGGAGTTTTATCGGAAGGGCTGGAATCAGTTCGCGCCGTTTGCGATTACCGTTGTGGCGATTTTATTCACTGACTTGTTGCTGGGTATTGCCATTGGGATGGCTTGCGGTTTCTTCTTTGTATTGAAAGCCAATTTCCATGCAGCAATCACTTTGACCCAGCACGGTCCGCATTACCTGTTGCGTTTGCATAAGGACGTTTCGTTTTTGAACAAGGCTTTGCTGCGTAAGTATCTGGATCAAGTACCCGATGACAGCGACTTATTGATCGACGGTACCAAAGCGCAATTTATCGATCTGGATATTATGGAAACCATAGCCGATTTCTTGCAGGCTGCGACGGATCGTAATGTCGCGGTAGAAATTCAGGGCTTTAGCGTTTCCTGTCCGACATCCTCTTCCGGACATTAAGTCTCTTTGTCGGGCCAGGCAGCGAGCGTTGCCTGACGGTCATCTTCGGCTTGTTCTGGAACACGGAGTAAGCCGGGGAGGAATGAGACAGTACACTATTCGGTAGGCGAAGCCTGAGCGCGTATCACAATTTCCTTGGCGGAACACTTTTCATCGCATTTCAATCCCTTGCTGGTTCGCACCGATTGGTAGGCGGAATTTAGCCGGCCGGTGACCTCACGATAAGTCCAATAGCAACAATAATTTCTTAACGCAACAGCCAGGGTTTTGCCGGAAGGTGATAGCCCAGATTAATCTTTTCCCGTTGCCAGCCCTTGTCGTTCCTCTTCGCAAAGCAGCGGAGATCCTTTTTCAGTCGCCGAATCTTCGATTGCCTGAGCGTCGAGTTGTTGCTTGGCTTTGGCGTCGCTGGGTTTTAGTAACTGCTAAACTTCTTAAAATGACGAAGATGATTGAGGTGGTGAATATGCGCGAACTCATTGGCAAACAAGATTTTATCGCTTCTCGTGAGGAGGATAGCCGGGTAATAGAATACCGTTTATGAAAACCAAGTATGAGGATATAGTCGGCTTACGTAACCATTTGCTGAATGCAATCCTGTTGGTTGCTGCAACATTAGGTATTCCAAGTTTGGGAATATCCTTATCGCGAGCGATGTTCATGGGCTGGCAACCGGTCATGACCGTCCAGATCTTGATTTTGATAGCGCTTTGGTTGCTATGGTTAGGCCGCAAACGGATTTCCTACATCGCCCGGGCAATTTCCTTGATGGTTATATTCTGGGTGGTTACCTACGGTGGACTGTTGCAATTCGGTCTGATTGCCGGCAGTAAACTATTCGCACCGCTGTACACTTTATTGTGCGTGTTTCTATTCGATTTTCCGCTTGCCGGCTGGCTGATGGTTATCAATATTCTGAGTATGGCTTTGCTCGGTTTTGCGGCTACTCAACATTGGGTCAAATTCGATGTCGATTACCAAGTGTATGCCTATCATCCGTTGCCCTGGCTGAACGTTATTTGGAATCTTTTCGCCTTCAATAGCATCATTGCTTTTTTGAGCTGGCGAATGCTTGAGAGATTGCGAAACAACGAAGAACAGGCCCGCGCTAACGCCGATTATCTGCAAAAGATTACCGCCAATGTACCTGGAGTGATTTACCAATATTTGCTGCGCGCCGATGGTAGTTCTTGTTTGCCTTATGCCAGCAGTAAACTCCTCGATTTGCTGGGGGTGGCGCCGGATCAGGTGGTGGACGATGCCGAGCCGTTATTTGCCATTACGCATAGCGACGATTTGCCGACCATCAAACATCTGATTGCCAAATCGGCGCGCCAATGCGAGGCGTTCAGGGCTGAGTTTCGCGTGCTGCATCCCGAACACGGTAGCCGGTGGATAAGCTGCCACGCCACGCCGGAACGCGTTGACAACGGCGCTACCCTCTGGCACGGTTTTTTTACCGACATTTCCCGGCAAAAAGCCAACGAAGCCGAGCTGGAAGAAAACAAGGTTTTGTTCCAGCGTTTGTTCGAACGGCTACCCATGCCGTTGGGTGTGGTGAATCGGCATGGGCGTATCGTCGAGCTCAATAGCCGTTTCATCCAAACTTTTGGTTACACCAATGCAGAAGTGGTTACCCTCGACGATTGGTGGCCATTGGCTTTTCCGGAACCGCTGTATCGGCAACATGCTATGGCTATTTGGGAGGATGCCTTACGCGATGCCCAGGAAAATGGCAGCGACATTCAGGGCTTGGAATATCGGATAACTGACAAGCGCGGCAAAATTCGCACGATGGTCGTCTCCGGCATCACCCTTGACGACGGGTTTTTAGCCACTTTCTTCGATGTTACCGAACGTAAGGAAGCCGAACAAACGCTACAGGCCAGCGAAAGTCGCTTCCGGCAATTGGTGGAAAATTCGCCGGTCGCTTATTTGGCTTTGGATATTAGCGGTTATATTCTGGATGCCAACGATAAGCTCTGCCAAATGCTCGGCTACCGCTACGAGGATTTATTGGATAGGCATTTTAACGAACTCAGCGACCCGAATTATCCTATCGACTTTATCGATCATTTTATCGATTTACAACAGATGGGATCATTACCCACGGGGCAGGAGTTACACCTGCGGCATCACGACGGCGGCACGCTCATCGCCTTGTTGGAATGGGGCATTCAGTTGGACGTCGATGGCCAGTTCGTGCAATGCCACTGTGTATTGCATGACATCAGCGAACGCAAGCGGATGGAGAACGCATTACTGGAAGCCAAAATGGCAGCCGAAAGCGCCAATTCGGCGAAATCGATGTTTCTGACCAGTATGAGTCACGAATTGCGTACCCCGTTGAATGTGATCATCGGCTTTGCGGAGCGGCTAAATATTGGCGAACCCGAACCTTTGCTGGCGCTACAGAAAGAGCCGGTGGCCTATATCTTGAAGGCCGGTCGGCAATTATTGACGCTGGTGGACGATGTGCTGGATTTGGCGCGTATCGAGTCGGGTAACTTGGAGTTGCTTATCGAGCCTGTGCGCTTACAAGTTGTCCTGGACGATGTCATGACATATTTTAAAGGGTTGGCCGCGCAGCGGCATATCGAGTTGCTGATTGTGGATGGCGCCCAGCTCTCGGTAAGGGCCGACGCATCCCGGCTGCGACAAATCATCCAAAACTTGGTGTCCAATGCCATTAAGTACAATCGTGAAAACGGCCGAGTGACGATTTTATGCCAAAAAACGGACGGCAAAGTGCGGATATGCGTCGAGGACACGGGCTTGGGTATCCCCGAAAATTTGCAATCCGAGCTGTTTCAACCGTTCCAGCGTTTGGGTGCGGAAACTACTCATATCGAAGGCACCGGTATCGGTCTGGTGCTTTGCCGATATTTGCTGGAAGCCATGCACGGCAGCATCGGCTTTAACAGCGAGCCGGGCGTCGGTAGTCAATTTTGGCTGGAGTTACCCAGCGCCGAGGCGGCGGAGGCTTTTCCTGCATCAGCCGATACGTATTTCATTTAAGTCTTCTTAAATAATATTGCTGAGGTTCTAAGCGATGTGGGCGATGACGTGCATCAATTCGGTTTCTTGCCGCGCGATGCTCTCGCATAAGGCAAATTGCTCGATAGCGCGTTGTAGATTCTCTCGCGGCTGATTGACCTTGAAGTAGCGGTCACCTTGCAGATAATCGCTAAAAAAGCGCAGCCCGAGCTCGAACGGAATCACCAGGATGGCCGCATACAGATAGTTGTAATCGGCCGGTTCGAAAAACTGCCCGGCCTCGGCCAAATAGCTGGTCAAAATGGTTTTGCAGCGGGCGATGTCGAATTGGTTGCTGGGCCGAATATGACAACAGGAGCGCAGGCAGTCGCCGATGTCGTAATGCACCAAGCCCGGTTTGACGGTATCCAGATCGATCAGACTGACGATCCGGTCGCTGCCCGGCTCGAATAAAAAGTTGTTCAATTTCGGATCGCCGTGTATCACGCGCTCCCGCAATTCACCCCGCTGTTTGGCTTGTTCCAGCACTGCGATTCGGTCTTGAAAGCGCTCGATAAACAGCTGGCATTGCCGAAACTCGGCATCTATAGCCACCGGCAGCGGTCGGTCCAGAATAGCCAAATAATTTTGATAATAAGCGGGGGCGATGTGGAAGCCGGGTAGCGTGTCATGCAGCGATTCCGGCGCTAGTGTGCCGCAGAGGCGGTGAAAATGCGCCAGCGCAAAGCCGACTTGGCTGGCTTCCGCCTGATTGCCAAGTTGCTCGCGGCTCTCGGCCGGACTGATCAGCTCTAAAGCCCGCCAAGTTTGGCCGTCGTCATCACGGTAAAACGCCTCTCCATCGTTGGCTGGCAGTAGCGCCGGAATCCGTAGCTGCACGTTCGCCGGGTCTTGCTGCGCGATATGGCGGTTTAGCTGTTGCAGGTTGGCGATGACTCGTTCCGGCTGCGGAAACACCCGGCTATTGATGCCTTGCAGCACAAATTGGGCGTCGCCGGAATTCACCAGGAAAGTGTCGTTGATTAAGCCGTTGCCGAGCGGGCTGATGTTGCCAACGTCATGCCCGCCGGCAAAATGTCCGGCGATTCCTTGCAGTCTGTTCACAAGCCGGCGAGTTGCTGGCTAAGCGCCCGCAGGGCCTGACCTCTGTGACTGAGGGCGTTTTTTATCTCCGGCGCCAGTTGCGCGGAAGAGCATTGATATTGTTCCACCCAAAACACCGGATCGTAGCCAAAGCCATTTTCACCGACTGCTTCCCGCAGAATCCGGCCTTCCCAGACACCTTGGGCGACGATGGGGGTGGGGTCCAAAGCATGACGCAGATAGACCATCACGCAAATAAAGCGCGCCGAGCGTTGCGCATCCGGCACCTCGCGCATGTCAGCCAGCAACTTGTCCAGATTGGCTTGATCCGAAGCGCCGACGCCGGCATAACGGGCGGAAATTACGCCGGGTGCGCCGCCCAACGCATCCACCGCCAAGCCGGAGTCGTCGGCAATGGCCGGCAAGTTGCAATGCGCCGCAGCGTTGCGGGCCTTAATGATGGCGTTTTCGATAAAAGTCGCGCCGGTTTCTTCCGGCTCGACCACGTTAAATTGCGATTGCGGCAGGATATTATCGTTTTGCAGGATGGCTTGAATCTCGCGGATTTTGCCGGGATTGCCGCTGGCTAAAACTATCGAACTCATTCCAGCTTACAGTACGACTCTGAGCGGGGCAGGCTTTTTGGCGTCTCTCAACGCGGCCTGTTGTTTCTCCAGCAGCTGATTGATACCGAACTCGGCCAGTTCCAGCATGGCGTTCAATTCGTCTTTTCTAAACGCATGGCCTTCGGCGGTGCCTTGCACTTCGATGAAGTGACCGGCTTCATTCATAACCACGTTCATGTCGGTTTCGGCTTGATGATCTTCGGCATAGTCCAGATCCAGCACCGGCACACCGTTATAAATCCCCACCGATACCGAAGCGACTTGGCCATGCAGCGGGTTTTTTTTGATTTTGTGAGTTTTTAACAAATGTTCGATGGCAATCGACAGAGCCACAAAGCCGCCGGTGATAGACGCTGTGCGGGTGCCGCCGTCAGCTTGAATCACGTCACAATCGATGGTGATGGTGTTTTCGCCCAAGGCTTTCAAATCGATGGCAGCACGCAAAGAGCGACCAATCAAGCGTTGAATTTCCAAAGTGCGGCCGCCTTGTTTGCCCCGGCCAGCTTCACGGTCCATCCGGCTATGAGTAGAACGCGGCAGCATGCCGTATTCCGCGGTAATCCAGCCTTCACCTTTACCTTTTAAAAAGCGCGGGACGCTGTTATCGACGCTGGCGGTGCATAAAACCCGGGTATCGCCAAACTCGACTAACACCGATCCTTCGGCGTGTTTGGTGTAATTACAGGTAAAGCGTATTTCTCGTAATTGATCGGGGTTGCGTCCGCTTGGTCTCATATTCATCTCTTTGGTATATAAATTGCCGGCATTATACTGGCTTTACCTGGCGGATTTTTAACTATTGCCGGTGTTTAGGGCTTGCTGCAACTCCGCGACACTTTGCGGTCTATTCTCCGGAAAAACCGCCATGGCCCAGTCGATGGCTTTTAATAAATATTCCGGAAAATGCCGTTTATGCGCCTTCACAGCTGGGGCTAAATCGTCCTGTTTGATGCGGTCCGGCGAGGGCTGAGGGATTTTATAATCCAGGCAGGCACGCATGCTGGCGCCCACCGCATAAATGTCCGACCACGGCCCGAGATTGCCGTTATTGTCGTATTGCTCTATCGGCGAATAACCGTTGGTCAGCACTTTGGCGCGATTGCGTTGTGGGTCCAGGGTGATTTTGCGGATGGCGCCGAAATCCAGCAGCAAGGGGTCGTTTTCGCTGCGGATCAGAATATTGGCAGGCTTGATGTCCAGATGCACCAAGCCTTTTTGATGCACCGCTTCAACGCCGGTCAGCAACAGCTTGAATACGGTCAGCAAGAAGGCTTCGTTAATCGGCAGGCTGCGTTTGTGCAGGATTTTGTCCAGGGTGATGCCGTAGTCGTAAGTCATCACCATGTAAACGGTGTCGTTTGCTTGGAAGAAATTGATGACATCGACGATGTTATGGTGCTTCAGCATCGCCAACACTTTGGCTTCTTCAAAAAATAAAGAGCGGCCGCGCATGAACAAAACCTTGGCCTCCTCGTTGTTGGGGACCACCAGATTATTCCAGGTACGGTGCGCCAACTTGCGGGGTAGATATTCCTTAATCGCCACCTGAACCTGATCGGCCAGCTGTCTGGCCAGATATACAGAACTAAAGCCGCCGTGCGCCAATTCCCGCTCGATCATGTACTGATCTATAATGGTTCCCGATTGAAGGTAATTCCATTCCTTGGGATAAGTTTCTGGATCGTAGTATTCGGCCATGTGCAAAGCTGGGCGGGTTAAGCGTAACGATTATAGGTGAAAAATGATAAGAAGCATGACCGCTTTCGCGGACGGCGAAATAAGCGCCGACAATCTGACCATCCTTTGCGAGTTACGTTCGGTCAACCATCGTTACAGCGATCTTAGCGTCAAGTTGCCCGAGCGACTGCGCTTTGTCGAAGCCGACGCCCGACGCCTGATTGCCGACAAATT
The DNA here is from genome assembly GCF_001644035.1 of Methylomonas methanica. Taxonomy (GTDB): domain Bacteria; phylum Pseudomonadota; class Gammaproteobacteria; order Methylococcales; family Methylomonadaceae; genus Methylomonas; species Methylomonas methanica_A. Next base: position 171,041 of record NZ_LUUG01000082.1, on the reverse strand, counting down.
GAAGCGAGGCAAAATTGAATGCGCCTTGAGTTACAAAAAACAAGCCAGCGATAACAGTTTCAATATCAATCAGGAAATAGTCGAAAAATTGTTGACGGCTACCTCGGGTATCGAAGCGTTGATGAGCAATCCGCAGCCGTTTTCCGCATTAGAGGTGCTGGCGTTTCCGGGGGTGCAGCAAGAAACCGAAACCGACAAGGAGGCGCTACGCGAAAAAATCGTCCAGTTGCTGGACTTAACGCTGGATAAAATGCTGGAAACCCGCGCCCGTGAAGGCGCGCAACTGGCGCAATTATTAGAAGACCGCTGTCATAAGATCAATTTGCTGGTCGAAGCGGCCCACAAACGCATGCCGGATGTGTTGCACAACCTGCGGAGCAAGCTAACCAGCCGGGTGCTGGAGATGGTCGCCGAACCTAATTTTGATCGTTTGGAACAGGAGTTGGTGTTGTTGGCGCAAAAACTTGATGTGGCCGAAGAACTGGATCGCTTGGAAACCCACGTCGCTGAAGTGTTACGCACCTTGAAACAACCGGAACCCACCGGACGTCGTCTGGACTTTTTAATGCAGGAAATGAACCGCGAAGCCAATACCCTAGGCTCCAAATCCGCCGACCGGGAAATGACGCAAATTTCCATCGATCTGAAAGTATTGATCGAACAGATGCGTGAGCAGATCCAGAACATTGAATGATGTTTCAGGCTGTCCCGGTCAATCCCGCGAATTAAACGAAGCCCAGTAATTCTGGGCTTTTTTATGCCTTAACCTTCCCAAATAATCCCATAGCAGCGCATAATATGTGGGCACCAAGCCGGGCACCAAGTGCCAGAAAACAAGAATTTTGTTGGTGCCCAACTACTGGAGGCCAAAATGAGCGAATTAACTGATATTCAGATCAAAGCTTGGATAAGAAATGATGAGCGTTTTGAACAACGGGGCGACGGTGGCGGCTTGTTTTTGAGTTATAGAAAGGAGTTTTCAACGCCGATTTGGCGCTTCAGGTATCGGTTCGCCGGACAGCGAAAAGTTATGTTGCTGGGCAGTTACAGTGATCTATCCCTTGCCGAAGCCCGCAGACAGGCTAAAGAGTTTCGCGCTAGGGTGGCGCTAGGTTATGACGTGGCCGCCGAAAAGCAGGAGCGCAAAGCCGAAGCCCTGGAAAAGATCGAGGCCGCTAAAAATGCCTACACTGTTGGTCAGTTGGCGGATGAATACTTCACCAAAACCATTTTAGGCCGCTGGAAGCACCCAAACATCGTTAGATCAAGGATCGAAAAAGACATTAAGCCAAATATCGGCAAGATACCGGTCGAGAATGTAAAGCCGATGGACATTTCCAGAATGTTGGAAGCCATCGTCGAGCGAGGCGCACCTACCATAGCTAACGACGTGTTGCGCTGGACTAAACGCATGTTCGATTTTGCTATTAAGCGCCACATCATCCAGTTCAACCCGGCATCAGCGTTTGATTTGTCCGACGCCGGCGGCAAGGAAGAAGCCAGGGATCGGGCGCTGTCCCGTGATGAACTGGTAACGCTGTTTGAGGCCATGCGCAAAACCAAGGGCTTTTCATCCTTGAATGAATACGCATTTAAGCTGTTGTTGATGCTGTGCGTAAGAAAAGGCGAGCTGGTGACGGCCAAGGTTGAGCAATTCGACCTGGATAACGCCACTTGGCGACTAACCACCAGCGACACGAAAACCAGAGCCGAAATCATCATCCCATTACCCAAGCAGGCAGTTGAGTTGCTGCGGGATATTATCCGGCTGTCCGATGGTGAATATCTGTTCCCGGCCCGTAAATATCAGGAGCAGCGTTTACCGTACATTCACGAAAATACTTTGAATGTGGCGCTGTCCAAAGTGAAAGCCAACATGCCCGGCGTCGAACCTTTCACGATCCATGACTTTAGACGCACTGCCCGTACCCACCTGGCCGCACTTGGCGTCGATTCTCATATTGCCGAGCGTTGCCTTAACCATAAAATCAAAGGCGTGGAGGGTATCTACAACCGCCATGATTACTTTGACGAACGCAAGGCGGCATTGCAAAAGCTGGCGAATTTTTTGGAGGCTTGCGACAAAGGCAAAAACTGGAACGTAACGCCACTGAGAAAAGCGGCGGTATAAAAGAATTTAACCGGATAGCCCGGCCAGGCAACAAGCGGGATTCGTCCCCCGCTTCCGGTTAACCCTTTTGGATGAATCAACACTTTGACGAGGTGTTATGCAAGACACGTTTCCCAGAGCAAGATTAGAGTTCGCCAAAGACACCAAGGCACGCTTAGAGCGGCTGGCACTTGAAGCAATAAACAAAACGAAACCACAGATAAAAAACCCAGGTCTCACTAAAGACGACATAAATGATTTCGTAGAGGCGTTTGTTGGAACTTTAGAGGCATTTGCCGACGGAATACCAGGCATGCTAGAACTTTACCCCCCCAAACAGCAAAAACGGCGCGAGACTGTAAGGTCTTTGGGAACTGCCTTACAAAGGTCTATAGATGCTTATCTCGAACTTGATTCTGGAGTTAAACGATATGTATTTTCCAAAGCTATGGATGACCTATCTAAAACTCATGGCGCTGAAAACCCTTTCCCCAACAACTACCAGACAGGCCGGGAGCTTTATGAAAACGAAGCTGGATTTATTTTTGACCTTCAAATAATCGCAAAATCTATTCAATCATCAGCCGATGAAATGCCAAACAGAAAAGATGAGCCAATTGAGTCAATGATAGCGCGTGCGCTGGAAGGGCTTTTTTTTGACTACGGCATTCCTTTCACAACTAGCGAAACCAGCTTTACCGCCGAGTGTATGCGAGCCGTTCTGGCGTTAGGGGGAATAGAAAAAGATCGTGTTGATTATTGGCTAACCCAAGCTAAAAAACACCCTGATTCAATAACAGGCTTGGTAAACAAATACCGAAAATCGAACGATAAAACCAGTTAGTTTTTCGGAATTCAACCCACTGCAAAATACATAAAGTTCCCAGCCAATCCGCAGCAATCCGCAGCGGTCTCTAGCCTTACGAGGATAGTTAATGGCTAAAACCAATATTTTACCCACCCTAAACCCCATGCTTCGCCGCCCTGTCGTTGAACAGGCTATCGGTGAAAAACGATCAACCATCTACCGCAAAATAAAACTAGGCCTGTTTCCGAAACCGGTGCAAATCGGCGGCGAGCGTGTCGCCTGGCCAGCCAACGAAGTGCAAGCCATTATCGATGCCCGCATTGCCGGCGAATCCGACGACAATATCAAAGCGTTGGTTTCCCGACTTCACGCGGCGCGTACTCAGAAACAAGGTTCTGTTTGTGTAATCTGCCAGGAGCCAACACCGGCGGATAAATTGGAAACGCGAGGCCTGTGTCCAACCTGTGCCGCTTACAATTACGCCGGCCAAGGCGACAAGCATCTACTGTCTTTGAATGGCTCTACTGATAGCAGAACCAGCGGCAAAGGCGGCTTGTAATGAGCTGGCAAAACATCGAAGACGCCGCCCGAGCCGCGCTGGCTGAGCTGGGTTTGTTGGCACCTAAGTTTTTCAAGCGTGACACATTCCAAGTGGTTGACGCGGAGGACGGCAGGCGCGGCAATGGCGCTGGTCGTGTAAAGATATTTGCCGATGGTAAAGGCGGGATAGTGCAAAACTGGAAAACAGGCGCTAAAGGTTCGTTTTTCTTGAATGCTGAAGGCCAAACCGCTGCCCTGTCGGATGCCGAGCGCCTGCGGATCGAGCGTGAACGTAAGCGCCGGCAAGCCGAGGAGGCCGCGAGAATGGATCGAGCCGCCAAGCGGGCCTTGGCCACCTGGCAGGCAGCCGAGCCAGCACCAGCAAATCATCCCTACTTGTTGGTAAAGCAAATCAAGCCACATGCCGCCCGCGTCGGCACCTGGAAGCGCACCGTTACCGATGCCGCCGGCACTAAGCAAACGGTATCTATCGAGAATAGCTTGCTGATACCGTTATTCGACCGCACCGGCGCACTCCGCAGTCTGCAAGCGATTTTTCCCGATAAACATCCGATGTTCACACGAAATAAAGACTTTTTGCCAGGCGGCGGCCTGGCTGGCCTGTTCTGGTGGATCGGGGCGAAAACTGACGTTGTGCTGATTTGCGAAGGCTTCGCCACCGCTGCCACGTTGTATGAGAAAACCCGCATCAAGACCTATATGGCGTTCACGGCCAACAATCTGTTGGCGGTCGGTCGTATCGTGCGAGAGAAATTGCCGGATGCCAAGATTGTGTTTGCCGCAGATAACGATTCAGAAACAGCCCAAAATCCAGGGTTGACCAAAGCCACCGAGGCCGCCGCAGCGGTGGGCGGTTCGGTGATTGTGCCGCCGAGACCGGATAGCGATTTCAATGATTATCAGATTTTTTTGAACGGTGGCGGCTATGTCGGATAAGCCCAAAACCCCGCCGATTCTGGAAGTTGTTAAGGGCGCTAAGAAACCGCCACCCGCCAAAAAAGCCAGCACACAAAATCCCCCCGGTAACGGTGGCGGCGGCAGTAGTGGCGGATCGAATGAACCTCTGCGTTTCGGAGATTATTTGATTAAATCCGGCTCGATTCACCAGGTCCGCGCTGTTAAGGCTGGGCCGGATGGTTCTGGCCTTGTGGAGTTTCCGCTGTGCGATTTTGTGTGCTCGATCAAGGAAGAAGTCACGGCGGAAGACGGGCTGAATGACGCATCATTCCTGCGGATCGAAGGGCGCCGGGCTGATGGTTTGCCGCTGCCGGCGGTTGATGTGCCTGCTAAGTCGTTCTATTCCTCGCAAGCTTGCTGGCCTAACGAGGCTTGGGGTTCTCGGGTGTTTGTTTATCCCGGCACGGCTAAGCGCGACAACCTACGCGCGGCTGTCCATCAATACAGCCGCTTGTCGGGTGATATACCGCGCCGCGTGGTCTACCGTTTTACGGGGTGGAAAAAGATCGATGGCTCGTGGCACTACTTGACCGGCTCGGGGGCTATCACTGAAGAAGGTCTGATCGATGGCGTTCAAGTGGATCTAGGGCCGGGCAATATGGGCCGCTATGCGCTGCCGGCACCGTTGGCGGGCGATGACTTGAAACAGGCGGTGGCCGATGCCTTGCTGTTGTTAGACGTGGCGCCAAGTAGACCGCATATCGGCGCGGCCTTGTTGGCAGCGGTGGCGAGGGCGCCGCTGGGCGAGTGCCAGCAAACCGACTTTGCTATCTGGTTGCATGGTCTGACCGGTTCCCGTAAGTCAGCCTTGGCCGCTATTGCCCAGGCTTTTTATGGCGACTTCACCGCCCGCAGCTTTCCGGCAAACTGGTCGGATTCCGCCAACGACGCGGAAGCCAAAGCCCACCAGGCCAAAGATGGCGTGTACACGATTGACGACTTTAAGCCGAGCGTTAACCGTGTCGAGGCTGAGAAACAGCACGCTATGGCTGAGAGGATTATTCGCGGCACGGGCAACGGGGCCGGACGTGGCCGCCGCACCGCCAATATGCAGGCACAAGCCGCGCCGTTCAATCGCTCCATGCTACTGGTCACCGCCGAAGATTTGCCACGGGGTGTGTCGTTGCTGGGCCGTCTGCTGGTGCTGGAATTAGGCCGCGCCGACGTTGATAACGCCACGCTCAGCAAACTACAGCATGCCGCACAGGCCGGACGGTTTGCCGGCCTTATGTCTGCTTATACACAGTGGTTATCGGCGCGCATGGATCGGTTAAAGGCGGAATTTCCCAAGGCGGTTGAACAGCTTCGCAATGCCGCCATTCGCGACGGCTTCGCCAGCAGTCACCCGCGCGCACCGGAGATTTATAGCAACCTGCTGGCCGGCGCTGAAACCTTTCTCGAGTTCCTGGAGGACGCCGAAACGCTAACCAGCGAACAGGCCAACATCGTGTTGGCCGAGCTTGAGAGCTGCTTAAAGCAGGCATTCAGTGAACAAGGCGGGTACCTTTCAGAACAAGACGAAGTAGAGAAATTTTTGCAACTGTTGCGGGCTGCGTTCAGCTCTGGCAATGGTCACATTGCCACCGTTATCAAGCAAGGGCCACCCATCACCCGGCCATTCAGTTGGGGCTGGCGCAGCTCCGGTAAAGATTTGAACGGCGAGGATATGTATAAACCGATGGGCGATTGTTGCGGCTGGTATGCCGAGCCTAGAGACGGACAGCCCGCCGAGGTATGGCTAGAGCCCAACACCGCCTTCAAGATCATCCAAGAATTTGCCCGCCATCAAGGTGATAGTTTTCTGATTTCTGCCGGCTCTCTATGGCGCCGAATGGCTGAGCGGGGCTTGTTGTTGAAGGTTGAGCAGGATGGCAAAAACGGCAAGCCGCGTACAACGGTTAAGCGCATAGTTGCGGGCCGGTCTGTGCGGGTGCTGGTTCTGGATGCTGGCCTTGTTGAATCCGGTTAAGCCCCTTCCCGCAAACGATGAAGGTTTAGCCAAATTTTAAAATTGATATTCGCCGATGATTTCGGCATTAACCGTGAAGGAGAATTCACATGAAGACAGTAAGACTCACTGGAGATTTGGAGAAATACAAAGCTGAATGGACCTTGGACGTTAAAACCGTAGCCGAGGCCTTGCGGGCGATAGCTGTGCAACGCGATGGCTTCCTGGCCGAGTGCGACGCCGGGCATTACGCTGCGGTGCTGGTGGATCCGGAAAACCATGATATGTGCCGGTGCGTATCCAAAGACACCGCCCTTGACCCGTGGGCGGATGAGATTTTATTTATCGTGCCTACGGCTGGCGGCGAGGTTCCGGCATTAATTATTGCGCCGTTGATGGCGCTGGGTGTTAGTGCAACCGCAGCCATGGTTATATCGACTTTCGTTATGCAGATAGCGTTTTCCATGGCGTTCTCAGCTGTGGCCAACCTAATGACTAGCAAAAAACCCAACACAACGGCGCCACAGCAAGAACACCCGGAAAACAAACCTTCATTCATCGCGGATGGCGTGGTCAATCTCACCGCTGCCGGTCATCCGCACCCGATTCTAGTGGGCGAAGTGCCGGATTGCGGCTGCATTATTCTGTCGTCGGATTATTGGGTTGAGGATGTACCCGTATAAGTAAGCCGCCCTTTCATATGTTCCCCGCTCCCCATTATTGGTTCGCCATAGGGTAGCGGGTGCGAAGTCGGCTGATTATTTAGCCGCTGCCGCTGCTGAACAAAATATAAGGGTATGTATAAAAAATCTGGGGAATCTGGGGAGATAAGCCTGTAAGCCTTGATACATAAGGCTTTCAAGCTCCCCAGGTGCTTTTTACTGAGCGTGGAGTTCCACAAATTATCCGGGGATGGAATTAACCGCGATCAAAATAATGCACCAATCTAAATGGGTCTATTAGCGGCTTGTTTACCCGGATTTTGCTTGTTCTACGTGGGGAGATCCCCGTTTTATTAAATGGCGTGGGGAGCCTGAAAGCCTCGCGGCACATGGTCTTGAGGGGTATCTACCCAGATTCCCCAGATTTTTTGCATAGGGTATAGAGAGAAATATTTTTAGTACCCACTGTCGTTGGCTACATGGTCGGGTGGAAGCCGCCCAATTTATCCGCAGTCATGCCCCCCAGGGGCGGGTCAAAAGTCTAGGGGTTGCCCCGTCCTTTGCGTCGCCCTAGCTAAATTTTCGCTGGGCGAATTTTACAAATAGAAAAAGCCACTGTGGATAAAGCAGGCCATGACCTTGGACTTACTCACACCACTACCAAACACCCCGCCAAAGACCGCCGCCGCCCCTATGGCGTATGGACTCGGGGCTAGGGGGAGAGAAAGCCTTAGTTCTTGCCTGATTTAGCCGCGGCCACCCGCATGGCGGCACGATTACGGGCACGGGGGAAGGATAAAGCATTGACACCGCCGACGAATCCGGATCAGAATGTAGTCGTCAGTCCGCAGACTGGCCGGGCGTAGGAACCCGTTTTGCAATGGCGATAAATCGCCACTTTAGCCAGTGGCTTTTTTATGCCTGTTATTCGGCGCGGCTTGTTGTCGTGCCTGTCATTATGGCGGGTTTGTTTGGGCAGCTTTCGGGCTGGCCGCCTACCATTGCGCGGTATTCCTACCCCATCCAAGCCCGTCGCCCATGCTGTAGGAAGCTGGGCGGCGGTTTTACTCTAAGCAATGGAGAAACCACCATGAACACGCAAACCAACCCGAACGAAATTCAACCCGAACTTTCTCATCGCATCCCTTACACGCTTTCAACTGGTGGACCCCTTGGCGGCATTGAGGATACCGTTGGACCGTCGATCAAACGCGCCGGTGCTATTGCGGATTTACTCGAAATTGCAGCGGAAGTAGATGACGGTGCGTGTCTTCATGGCGAATTGTTACGCATGATCGGTCAAGCCATACGACTGGAGTTGGAAGACGCTACAGACCTGCTGAGTTGCTATGTCAAACGAGAATTCCAAGAGAACCGGAGCAAACAGTCATGAGCAACCAAGAAGCCAACGACACTAACAACGCTATCGATTTTTCCCACCGTATCAATAGCGACTTTTACGAAAGTCTGCGGGATGTATTGAACCGCATTGCCGGCCTTGCCGATGTTGTCGAGGTGGCAAGCCGTTTGGACGATGGTGGATTGTCGCCGGAAAGCTTACCCGCCGCCGCCCAAGCGATTCAGATGGAAGCAAGCGACGCTAAAAAGATGCTGGAAGCTTGGCAAAATGGGCGATTCGAATAAGAAACGGGTGCGCTACTGACAATAAAAAAGCCGGCTGCCCGATAGGCTTGCCGGCTTTTTTGTGTCCTGATCGGTCAAAAATTCAGGCTGCAATCAGCTTGTAAAGCGTTGGCCGGCTGATACCGTATTCTTTAGCCAGTTTGCTTTTATCGTCGCCCTGTTCAACCCGCGCTTTGATTTCGGCGGTTTGTGCCGCTGTCAATTTGGCCGGTGCGCCTAGTTTTTTGCCTTGGGCCTTGGCTGCCTCAATGCCTTCCCTTTGGCGTTCCTTAATCAAAGTCCGTTCGAACTCGGCGAACGCGCCAAGCATTTGCAGCATAAGGGTTTGCATGGGCGATGTATTGGCCGCTTCGAAGGTCAAATGCTCTTTGTAGAATTTAACCGTGACGCCATTTTTGGTTAGGTTCTCGATGATGGTTTGCAGGTCTTTCAGGTTCCGCGCCAGGCGGTCGATAGAATGGACGTGTAACACGTCGCCTTCTCTCAAATGCTCCAGGCAGTTGGACAACTCCGGGCGGTTGGCATCTTTGCCGCTGGCCTTGTCGGTAAAGACTCGATCAAGCGCCACGTCTGCCAACTGGCGTTCGGTGTTTTGCGATGTTGAACTAACTCTGATGTATCCGACGTTTTGACCTTTCATGACCGCCACCCTTGTGTAAATTAATCTCTTAGAGTCAGATTAACATGTGTAAATAAAATGTCAAATTGACTTTAATTTACATGGTGGAATGCGGGTTTGCGGGCATGGTTGGAAGTGTAAAAAAATGTATACTTTATTTACTCAATTGATAAAGGTTGTTCGAATTTGTCGTCTAATTAAAATGAACCGATAGCGCTGGCACAGATGCAAGTCGCGGTAAATCCCATTTAAGCCCGCAAAAAGCGGGCACCAATACGGGCACCAGAAAGGAAAATAATTTAAAATAATGCATATAAAACAATTACTTATTTATCTTATATGGGGTCAGATCCAGAACATTGAATGATGTTCTGGCTGTTCCGGACAGTCCAGCAACCCGTCGCAGGCCACGTAAATCGCGGCTTTTTTGTGTCTGGCATATCTAGCAATGCTGAAAGATAGGCAATCAGACCACTTATCCATCGATCAATAGGCTGATTTACTTGTGCAGCGTGTGTTGTCGCGTTTACGCGTACAAATATCTGAAAATTAAATATACATATGCAATTTAATCATTAATAAGGTGGGCGACTGCGCTGGCATAATGAGTTCACTTATCGAATATTATGAAGTTTGAGGTGATTGTCTATGAATTTAATGTATACGGCTTCCGGATTTGTCGTGGGTATGCTGGTGGGCGTTACCGGTGTTGGCGGCGGTTCGTTGATGACGCCGCTTCTGGTTTTTTTGTTTGGCTTTAAACCCGCAGTCGCGGTAGGCACCGATTTACTCTATGCGTCGATTACGAAAACCGCCGGGGTGTTTGTTCATCACGGTAAGCACGGTTCGGTGGACTGGAAAATCGTCGGTTGGTTGGCGCTGGGTAGTTTGCCTTTCGCCGGTATAACCTTGTATGTATTGAAAAATCTGATGGCCGTTGGCAAGGAAGTGACCGGCGCAATTACCTTTACTTTGGGCGTGGCGTTGTTACTGACGGCTTTGGCCTTGCTGGTACGCAGTATTCTGTTGCGTAAAGCGGCCAAGACTGCGGCAATCGACGACGAGCATAGTAATCAGGAAAACAGCGGCCGTTTTTCGCCGCGCTGGGAAAAAGTTGCTACGGTGTTTACCGGTGCGGTGCTGGGAGTGTTAGTCACATTATCCTCGGTGGGTGCTGGGGCTTTAGGGACTGTGGCTTTGTTATTTCTATATCCGCGAATGACCACGTTGAAAATTGTCGGTACCGACTTGGCGCATGCGATTCCTTTGACCGCAGTGGCCGGTTTGGGGCATTTGAGTCTGGGAAATTTCGATCTGGATTTGTTGATCAGCTTGTTGCTGGGGTCGGTGCCGGGGATCTGGATCGGCAGTCATTTGAGCGCCAAGATTCCGGAATATTTTTTACGTCCGGTGTTGGCAACCTTGCTGCTGGTGATAGGCGTTAAGTTTGTATTGCAGTAGAACCGTATTTAGCTGCTTGGCTTGAAGAAACCGTTCTCGGCAATGACGAGAACGGTTTTTTTAGTTTGACTATTTCGGCGCGCGTTTGCGTTCGTTTTCAGTCAATAAGATTTTACGTAGACGAATTGATTTCGGTGTCACTTCGACCAGTTCATCATCGCTGATAAACTCCAAAGCTTGTTCCAAGGTCATTTTTTGAATTTTGGCACAGGTCAAGCTGTCGTCGGTACCCGCAGCACGAATGTTGGTTAAAGGTTTTGGTTTGGTTGGGTTAACCACTAAATCGCTGCTGCGTGAATGGATGCCGACTAATTGCCCTTCGTAGATTTCATCACCATTAACCACCAGTAACTCACCACGAGCTTGCAGCGGATACAGCGAATAATCGACCGCTTTACCTTTAGCCATGGAAATCAACACGCCACGCACGCGACTACCAACCGCGCCTTCTTTCACGGGGCCATAATGGTCGAAGACGTGATAAAACAAGCCTGATCCGGAGGTTGCGGTCAGGAACTCGGTCTGGAAGCCCAATAAGCCGCGCGAAGGCACCACATATTCCAAGCGAATGCGACCTTTACCATCGGGCACCATGTCTTTCAGGTCGCCTTTACGCTCGCCCAATTTTTCCATGATGGTGCCTTGGTGTTGTTCTTCTACTTCAATCGTGACGTTTTCAAACGGTTCCGATTTGACGCCATCAATTTCTCTGATGATAACTTGCGGGCGCGATACGCCCAACTCGAAGCCTTCGCGGCGCATGTTTTCGATCAACACCGATAAATGCAATTCGCCACGTCCGGACACTTTAAATTTGTCCGGATCATCAGTGGTTTCAACACGTAGGGCGACGTTGTGCTGCAACTCTTTTTGTAAACGATCGTAAATTTGGCGGGTGGTAATGAATTTACCCTCTCTGCCGGCAAAGGGTGAGTTATTGACCTGGAAGGTCATGCTCACGGTCGGCTCATCGACCGATAGCGGCGGTAGTGCCACTACGTTATTCGGGTCGCATAAGGTTTCCGAGATTTTCAGATTTTCAATGCCACAGAAAGCAATGATGTCGCCCGCTTGCGCGCTTTCCACTTCGACGCGTTCCAAGCCATGGAAACCATACAATTTCAGCATCCGACCGCTACGATTTTTTCCTTCGTTGTCCACGATGGTTAACGGCATATTGCGCGTCACTTTGCCATGCTGAATACGACCGATGCCGATAACACCGACATAAGAGTTGTAATCCAGGCTGATGACCTGCATTTGGAAAGGTGCATCGACCTCAACCGGCGGCGGCGCTACTTTATCAACGATGGTTTGAAACAGCGGTGTCATATCGCCGCCCGATACATCGGCTTCCAAACCGGCAAAACCATTTAATGCCGACGCATACACAATAGGAAAATCCAATTGCTCATCGGTTGCGCCTAGGTTATCGAACAAATCAAAGGTTTGATCAACCACCCAATCCGGACGGGCGCCGGGGCGATCCACTTTGTTAATCACGACGATGGGTTTTAAACCCAAGGCAAACGCTTTTTTGGTGACGAAACGGGTTTGCGGCATTGGGCCGTCGACGGCGTCTACTAACAATAAAACCGAATCCACCATCGATAGAACCCGTTCGACCTCGCCGCCGAAGTCGGCGTGGCCAGGGGTGTCGACGATGTTGATGTGATAGCCGTTCCAGTCAATCGCAGTGTTTTTCGCCAAGATGGTAATGCCGCGTTCTTTTTCCAGCGCGTTGGAGTCCATCACCCGTTCGTCGACTTTGGTGTGCGCGTCGAAGGTGCCGGATTGCTGTAAAAGTTGGTCAACTAACGTGGTTTTGCCGTGGTCGACGTGGGCGATGATCGCGATGTTTCTGAGTTTTTCTATCACAATAATTTACTAGATGATTTTTAAGGAACAGATAGGCCGAACGGACAAGCCGCCCAGCGGGATTTAGTTTTGGTTTCCGCGCTGGCGCGGACCGATTGGCTGAGGGATTAACTTTGTTGCCAAGGCAAGCCGTGAAAACGCCAGCCGCCAGTATTGCCGCGGTGCTTGTTTTCATCCAGGGGGCCTTCGAAGCCTTCCAGAATGTTGATCAGATGCTCGTAGCCCGCCGCTTCCAGGGCTTTGGCAGCGTCTACAGAACGTTGTCCGCTGCGGCACAGCAGCAGAATCGGCGCGGCTTTATCCTGGGCATGCTGCTGCACTTGGTCTACGAAACCCGTGTTCAATTGCATGCCGGGAAATTCTTTCCAGGCCACATGAATCGCTTGCGGCGGGTGGCCGACAAAGCTGTGCTCGATGGCTGTTCTGACATCGATCAGTACCGCTGCCGGATTAGTTTGTAATACAGCCCAGGATTGTTTGGGGTCGAGATTTTCTATCATTAATTTACCGCTTCATTTTTGCCCGATAAAACAGGCTTCGTTTCTATTGCCGAATCGCAAATCGCCGAGTTTTGCGTATTCCTGGTAAAAAATCACGCTTAAGGGACTGAATAGCCGCAATAATTCGTTGTTTGCCAGTAAATACTCGGGATTGCTGGGGCCTTGTTGGTCAAGTTTGTTGCGGGTAAATGTTTGATAAAACAGCAGGCCGCCCGGTTTCAAGGCTGCCATTATCGCATTACACAGGGTTCGGTCAAGAAAACGACAGATGACAATCACATCGTAAGTCTGCTTTGTTAGTGTTTCGGCGCTGATATTGCATTGCCGAGTGGCGATTGATAGGCCTTTTTCGGCAGCCTGTTGTTGCAATAGTTGTAAAGCGACCGAGGATATATCCCAGGCATCGACAGTCAGTCTTGATTCGGCTAGCAACATCGCATTGCCGCCCAGGCCGCAGGCCAAATCCAGCGCGTTGCCGTGCTTGGGTAGCAGGTATTGGTGCAGGCTTAGCACCTCGGCAGGCGATGCAGGAGCGGAAGTGTTTCGATACACAGCATCCCACTTGTCTTGCAGATCGCTCATGGATTCATGCCGATTCGATGCGGTAGCCAAGCTTGAATAAACTCCAAAAACGACCGGACTTTGGCCGACAAATATTTGCGGTGTGGGTACACGGCATAAATTTCCAGCGGCGAGATACCGTACTGCTCCATGACCACTTGCAGCCGGCCTTGCTCGATGTCACGGCCGACGATGTAACGCGGCAACATGATCAGGCCCAAGCCGTTCACCGCGGCGTTGCGGATCGGATCGGCCATATTGGCCTGCATCCTGCCCGTGACGGTGACGGTGCGTTCCCCTAGTATGCCCTTGAAGCGCCATTTGTTACGCGGCGGGATCGCCCAATTGATCAGGCAGCTGTGATCTTCCAAGTCTTCCGGGTCTTGCGGAGTGCCATGCGCCTTGAGATATTCCGGGGAGGCGCACACAACCAGTGATGAGCTGGCCAATTTTCGGGCCACCAAGCTGGTATCGTTCAACTGGCCTAAGTAAATAGCCAAGTCGACACCTTCATCGATTAAATCGACTTGTCCGCCTTTCAGCACCATCTCTACTGAAAGATCCGGGTAGTTTTTTAAGTATTCGGTCAAGCCCGGCGAAATATGGCTGGCGCCGATGACTGGCGGCGCCAGAATTTTCAGGGTGCCACGCGGCTCTGTTTGCAAATGCGTGATCGCCGATTCCATCTCCGCCACGTCTAGTAGAACTTGCTGACAGCGTTCCAGGTAGGCTTCGCCAGCCTCGGTTAGGCTTAAGCTTCGGGTTGTGCGATTGAACAAGCGTGTGTTCAGTTCGCTTTCCAATTGCATGATGTGTTTGGTAGCCATTGCCCTGGAAATATCGAGATCTTTGGCGGCTCCGGCAAAGCTACCGGCTTTGGCGACGCGGACAAAGACATTCATGCTGGTTAGTTTATCCATGGTATCTCCTGGAAAGTAAAAAATTCACCAAAAAGCGTTGACATTTTTATTGTTTCGAAATTGTATACAATTTATTTAGTAAAAGCCTAATTGTAAACTTTTTTCTATCCTGTATAGTGCGCTGCAACTGAAAAGCAAACGCATGAAGTCTTGTCAAGCACAAGATTTAAAAACAGAGAATTTGAGCACAATGAACGAATTTAAAAAAGACATCTTAATCGGCGCCCTCTTTATTGCCGGTATTTGGAACTTTATTTCAGGTTTGTTCGTAATCTCCACTGTGTTGTTCGCTGCCACGTCCATGTTTAGCAATATGTCGACCAAGGCGCAGCTGAATAGCTGATCCAAGAATTTGTAACTACCTCCTGGTGTTGTAATAACGAGCGGAACCTCCTTCTAAGCACTCCGCTGGTTTTTTTGCCTTCCTCTGCGCAAGCATAGGGAGGCTTTTTTTTGCCGATAGATTTTTTTGGGCTGTTTCGGCAACGTGCTATGATTTTGCAGTTCCCAATCCACACAAAACTAATGAGCGAAGTTTTACAGCAATTGGCCCTGGTTCTTGAGCAGCGTAAGCTGCAAACCGCCGATCAGTCCTACGTGGCCAGTTTATACGCCAAGGGCTTGGATCATATTCTGAAAAAAATCGGCGAGGAGGCCACTGAAACGGTGATTGCCGCCAAAGACGGCGACAAGGATAAAATAGTGTATGAAACCGCCGATCTATGGTTTCACTGCATGGTTATGTTGGCGCATCAGGAACTCGGACCGGAACATGTGATCAATGAGTTGCAAAGGCGCTTTGGATTGTCCGGTTTACAGGAAAAAGCGCAGCGCGATGTTTCCTGATGGTTAAATTAAGGAGTAAAAAATGGGCTTAAGCATTCCTCATCTATTAGTAGTGTTAGTTATCGTGATCCTGGTGTTTGGCACCAAGCGCCTGAAAAATATCGGCTCCGATCTCGGCGAGGCGATCAGGGGATTTCGCTCAGCTGTTAAGGAAGGCAGCGAAGATAAAACGATTGCTCGCAAGGAAGAGGAGCCTTTGGAAGGCGAAGTCACTAATAAAGAAAAAGATCGGGCTTAGTCTGCGCTATGTTTGATGTCGGCTTTTCAGAGTTGTTGATGGTTGGGTTGGTGGCGCTATTAGTGCTTGGCCCGGAAAAATTGCCGAAAGCGGCCCGCTTAGCTGGATTTTGGGTAGGAAAAGCCCGTACTGTACTGGCCACCGCGAAGGCGGAAATTAAACAGGAATTGCATGCTGAGGAAATGCGCCAGTTAATCCAGCAACAGTCCATAGCCGGCGAATTGCAGAAAGTGGTGCAGGATACTCAGTCGGCCCTTGACGATATTAACTTCAATGCCCAGGCAGCGACCGAGATCAATCAGGACGATGACAAGCCAAGCACCGCAGGATAACGAGCAGTCTTTTTTTAGCCATTTAGTCGAACTGCGCGACCGCCTGTTAAAGGTGGTGCTATGTGTGTTACTGGTGTTTGTCGGTACCGCAAGCTACGCGAACGAGATTTACGCCTATCTGGCAGAGCCGCTGTTGCAGCACATGCCGAAAAACAGCACGATGATAGCCATCGATGTCGCATCGCCGTTTTTCACCCCGTTCAAACTCGCATTCGTAGTCGCGGTGTTTGTTTCCATTCCCTTCATTCTTTACCAGTTCTGGGGCTTTGTGGCGCCTGGCTTATACCGTCATGAAAAGCTGATGGTGGCCCCGTTGCTATTGGCTAGCACCTTGTTGTTTTACAGTGGCGCAGCCTTCGCCTATTTTCTGGTATTTCCGCTGGTGTTCGGCTATCTCACTTCGGCGGCGCCTGCCGGCGTGGCGGTGATGACCGATATAGCCACTTATCTGGATTTTGTGTTGGCGATGTTTTTTGCCTTCGGTTTGTCGTTCGAAATTCCGATTTTCACTATTGTATTGGTCTGGACCGGGATCATTACGCCGGAAACGCTGTCCGAAAAAAGGCCGTATGTCATCGTCGGGGTGTTCGTCATCGCTATGTTTTTGACGCCGCCCGACGCCCTTTCGCAAACCCTGTTGGCAGTGCCGATGTGGTTGTTGTTTGAATCCGGATTGCTGTTTTCGCGCTTATTTGTCAAAAAAGAATCGGCGGCTGAGGATCGTGAATAGTATCGCCCAGCGTTTCGCCAAGGTACGCAAGCAACTCCGTCAGGCCGAAATTGATTCACAACGCCCGCTGGGCAGTGTGCAGCTATTGGCCGTCAGTAAGACCAAGCCTGCTGCCGATATTGCCGCAGCCTACCGTTTCGGTCAGCGCCATTTCGGCGAAAACTATTTGCAGGAAGCGCTAAAAAAACAGCAAGAATTGGCGGCGTTCAATATCAGCTGGCATTTCATCGGACCGATTCAGTCCAATAAGACCAAGCCTATCGCTCAGCAATTTGCCTGGGTACACAGTGTTGATCGCTTGAAAATTGCCGAGCGCCTCAGCGAGCAACGTCCCGACTATTTGCCGCCTCTGAATGTTTGTTTGCAAGTCAACATCAGCGACGAAGCCAGCAAGTCCGGCATTCAGTTGGCTGATTTGCCGGCGCTGATCGAGCAAGTTAGCAAATTGCCGAATTTGCGTTTGCGCGGCGTGATGGCGATTCCGGAGCCTCAACAGGATTATCAGGCGCAATGCCTGCCCTATCGGCGACTTTATCAAGCGGTGCGGCAACTTGAGCGTAACGATCTTGATACCTTTTCGTTCGGGATGAGCGGCGATTTGCAGGCGGCGGTCGCCGAAGGCTCGACGCTGGTGCGGATAGGCACGGCGCTGTTCGGCGAGCGTCCTAGCCAATAATTTGTTTTTAATGGATAATGGCGGCTATTTTCCGATAAATCCCCATTTTTCAACGCGATGAAACAAAAGCTGGAAGCCCTTTTACAACAAGCCGTTACAGCCCTTAAAACTCAAGGTATTCTCGAAAACGATTTTATTGCGCAAATCAATTTAGAGCGCACCCGCGATGCGCAACACGGCGATTTCGCCACCAATCTGGCAATGTTGCTGGCTAAGCCGGCCAAACTTAATCCTAGACAATTGGCCGAAAAAATCGTCGCGGCTTTGCCCAGCGATGCGCTGATCAGCAAGGTTGATATCGCCGGCCCGGGATTTATCAATTTCTTCATCAATCCCGACAGCCAGTTTCAGATTGTCAAACAGGTACTCGATGCCGGAGCTGAGTTCGGTTTAAGTCAGATCGGTGTAGGCAAGCGGGTGCAAGTCGAATTCGTTTCCGCCAATCCTACCGGGCCTTTACATGTCGGCCACGGCCGTGGTGCTGCTTATGGTTCGGCTGTAGCCGATCTATTGGCCGCCGCCGGCTTTCAAGTCGAGCGCGAATACTACGTCAACGATGCCGGCCGGCAGATGGACATTCTCGCTACCAGCGTCTGGTTGCGTTATCTGGAAGCCTGCGACGAGGTTCTGCCTTTCCCCTGCAACGGTTATCGCGGCGAATATGTCCGAGAAATTTCCGCGAATCTGCATAAAAAAGCGGGCGATACATACCGCCGGGCCGCCGCGCAAGTGATGGCGGATTTACCAGCCGATGAACCGCAGGGCGGCGACAAGGAAAAACATATCGACGCGTTGATCGACCGAGCGAAAACCTTGCTCGGCGAGGCCTATAAGGAAGTATTTCAAGCCGGTCTGGACGAGATTCTGGACGACATCAAAGACGACTTGGCCGAATTTGGCGTCAGTTATCAACAGTGGTTTTCCGAGCGCTCGCTGATGGACGATCATTCCGTGGAGCAAGCCCTGCAACGTCTGGATGCCGCCGGCTATCTTTACCAGCAGGAAGGTGCCACCTGGTTTGCCTCCAGCCGCTTGGGCGACGAAAAAGATCGAGTCGTGGTGCGCGACAACGGCCAGACCACCTATTTTGCGTCCGATATCGCCTACCATATGCACAAGCTGGATCGCGGCTTCGATCAGATCGTCAATATTTGGGGTGCTGATCACCACGGCTATATCCCACGCGTAAAAGCAGCGATGCAAGCCTTGGGCGCCGACGAATCCAAGTTGAAAGTATTGTTGGTGCAATTTGCGATCCTGTATCGCGGCGATGAAAAAGTACAGATGTCCACCCGCTCCGGCGAGTTTGTCACTTTAAGACAGCTGCGTAACGAAGTCGGTAGAGATGCTTGCCGCTTCTTTTATGTGATGCGTAAATCCGAGCAACACATGGATTTCGATTTGAAGCTGGCCACCTCCAGAAGTAACGAAAACCCAGTTTATTATGTGCAGTATGCTCATGCCAGGGTGTGTAGCGTGTTGCGCCAGCTCGACGAAAAAGGCCGGCAACGCAATTCGCATTTGGGTATGGAACATCTGAGTCTGTTGACCGAAGAGCAGGAAACCGCGTTACTGACTACACTTTCCAAGTACCCGGAAGCTTTGGAACGTGCTGCTGTGAATTACGAACCACATCAATTGATTCATTATTTGCGTGAACTGGCCAATCAGTTCCACAGTTACTACAACGCACACCAGTTCCTGGTAGACGACGACAAACTTTGTAATGCCCGCATCAATTTGATTTGCGCCGTGAAGCAGGTATTGGTCAACGCCCTATCCCTATTGAAAATCAATGCACCCGAAGCGATGTAATGGCCAGAGACTATAAGCACCGCGTTCAAAGCCCCAGTTACACCAACAGTCGCAGAAAGCCGAAAAAGTCTTCGGTAGCACTTTGGCGTTGGTTGCTGGTCATCGCGCTGATTGTAGCTTTTGGGGTGTTTTTGAACATGATCCGCAAAATGGTGCCGGAGCTGGTGGCAGGCAAGCCGGAAGCGGAAACCCCGCAAGTAGTGGAAAAATTAAAACAGGAATTACCGGTCAAACCGCAAACTCAAGCGGCCGCTGAGCCAGAAAAACCGGCAGAGCCGTCACAACCTGCAGAACCGGAAGAGCCGCGTTACGATTTTTATACCATACTGCCACAGGCGGAAGTGGTGGTGCCCGATTACGAAATTAAGACTCGGGTGCGTGAGCAACTGGTCGGCAAAACCAAGGTTGCTAAATACATTATGCAGGCCGGCTCGTTTCGGGAAGCCCCGGAAGCCGAGCGCCACAAAGCTAAGCTGGCATCTCTTGGCATAGAGTCCAGGGTTGAGAAAGCTAAAGTCGGCAATGTCATCTGGCATCGCGTTAAAGTCGGTCCCTACGATAATCCCGCCAGCGTTTCCACGATTAAGGAATTGCTGCAGAAAAACGGCATAGGTGTGATTGTTACCGAAAGCGGTCAATAAGCGTTCAACAAGTCCAGGGTTTTGTCTGGTGTCGCTCAAGCAATTCCCCAGCGCAATGCTGTGTGCGGTACGGTAGTAAATTAGATTGACTCGCTTGCTGTTTTAAGCTCTGATAACTTAAATAATTACGAGAGGAGAGGCCTTATGGTTAACAAAAAGACGATGGTGCTGATGCTGTTGGCGCTGATCATGTTGAGCGGTTGCAGCCGGGTGTTTCGCGCTAGCGACACCAAAGACGACGATTTGATCGAGGTAAGCTACGAGGCGGTAGACCAACTGATTCTCGATTTACGCGAACCCTTACCCAAGGGCAGCTTGGTGGTTATCAATTCGCTGGTTAATGTCGGCGAACTAGAACAAACTTTGGCGTTTGGCCGAATTGTCTCCGATCAAATCTCCTCGGCCTTTCACCGCTCAGGTTACCGGGTGATGGGTATGGAGCTGCCTACCGAAATTTTTGCTAAAAACGATTCGGGCATCCTGCAACTTCCTGATAAAACCAAGGAAGCTTTAAATAATGTCGGCGCTAAAGCCGTCGTTATTGGTTCGTTTGCGCCAGGCTACAATAACGTCTACGTTTCGCTAAGGGTTGTAGACATCGCCAGCCAGAACGTGATTTCTTCCACCGACTATTCTGTGTCGATGGGGCCGGATGCCAAAGTTTTGGTTAAAAAACCGCAACCCCCCACACCTGCCAAGCCATAGCATTCAAACCTTAAGCGGATTGCCTTTCGGCAATCCGCTCCACGCTAACACCCTGGTTGTCAGACTTGCTTGGATTCTGCGATTGCAGAGCATCGACCTTTTGTAAAAATCTAGCCGTATTACAGTTGTTCGTGAGCCAAGTTCCGTACTAAAAATGCGGAGATTGCCTGCGGCGTGTCGAAATTGCCGTAAGCCAATAATAATTTAGCGTAAGCCGCTTCCAGCGAAGTATTCCAGATCATTTCCGCACCACAATCCAACAGTTCCCGAGTGGAGGCATAGGCGCTTTCCGAATACAGCGCCGGCGCTAGATAAATTTTGATGCCCCGCCTGGCGCAGCGTTTGATGAACTCGACCAGGCTGTATTGCTTTCCTAGCGCACCGGAGGCACAGGCCGTCCCGGAATGGTAAAGGTCGTGTAGCACCGCGTCGACGGTGTCGAGATTGTAAGCAGAGTAATCCAGGCCGGGATAAGGTCTGATCAACAAAATTCGTTTGGAAAAATCGGGTTTAAGCGCAATTGATGAGGGCTCGCTTAGCGCCGGATTTTGCAGGGATTGGAACCGTCCGTTCTCGAAGCGCATCCAGGCCTGTGACTGGATGCTGATGAAATCGCTACTTAAGGGCAGGCAGGACGACAGGCGGGCGCCGAGATGAATCTGCATGACTTGCCCCGGATTTCGATACGGCACAAACACGCCGGCCAGATAGAGTTGGCGTATAAATTCTACCGCACAGAGAAAGTTCGCCACGCCGTTGGCTTGCGGGTTATCCAGCGGCAGATCGCTGGAAACCAGCAGCAGCGGAATCGACAAAGCATTGAAATACAGGCTGAGCGCAGCAGCGCTGAAGGCCAGGCTGTCGGTGCCGTGGGCGACGATGATGCCGTCGAATTGGTGCAAATCCTCGCCTTCAATCGCTGCGATGATTTGCGGCCAGTGGCTGGGATGCAGGTTTTCGCTGAGAATCTGCAAGGGCTGTAAGGTTTTGAAGCTTACCGAATTCGGCTTGGGGTCTTGTTCGGTAAAGCGTTGTAATAACTTAAAACCGGCATTGCCGTCGGTATTGATGGTGTTGCCGCTAAGCTGCGAACCTATGGTGCCGCCGGTAAATACCAGCAGGATGTTTTTCTTCATAAACGATGGTTTCTAGTATGATGTTTTGCTTACAAAGCCCATCTTAAACACTCCGCATGAAAATATCACTGATCGTGGCGATGGCCAGCAACCGGGCTATTGGCCTGAACGGCCAAATGCCCTGGCATCTCTCGGCCGACTTGAAACGCTTCAAACAAATCACCATGGGTGCGCCGATCTTGATGGGCCGTAAAACGTTTGAGGCTATCGGTCGGCCTTTGCCGGGACGGGAGAACATCATTATCAGCCGCGACCCGATTTATCAACAGCCTGGTTGCCGGGTGTTTACCGGCATCGATAGCGTATTGCAAAACTATGCCGATAGCCCGGAATTATTCGTGATTGGCGGCGCCACCTTGTATGAAGCAATGCTGTCGTATGCCGATTATTTGTACCTGACCGAAATCCACAAAACTTTCGTGGGCGACACCTTTTTCCCGGATATCGATATCGGTCAATGGCGGGAAGTTGCCAGGGACGATGTTAAAAACGATCAAACCGTTGATTTTACCTACAGTTTTTTAAAGCTGGAAAACATCCGGATTGATTCTAGCGGGCGCTAGATTTTGGCGGCCGGCCAGAATTGGGTGTTTTTGTCATAAAACTGTCACATTTGCTTCATACTATTGTCACGCTAGGTTGGCAATATGAATCTTAAGTTTTAAACATTTCGAGAAAATATATGAAAAATACATTCAAGCTGAAATCGCTGGTTTTAGGATTTGGTTTTGCATCGGCTGCTTTGGTCGGCGGTGAAGCAGTGGCGGCTCCCGCGACATTGGATCCGGCTTTGCCTGAATATGCGGCAGCCAGCGGCGTGTCCGGCAACATCTCCAGCGTTGGCTCGGATACTTTAGCTAACTTGATGACTTTGTGGGCCGAAGAGTTCGGCAAGATTTATCCCAACGTCAACATTCAGATTCAAGCAGCCGGTTCTTCGACCGCGCCGCCGGCTTTGACCGAAGGCACCTCTAATCTGGGGCCGATGAGCCGGAAAATGAAAGACAATGAAATCGACGATTTTGAAAGCAAATACGGTTACAAACCGACCGCGATCCCGGTTGCTATTGACGCGCTGGCAGTTTTCGTCAACAAGGACAACCCGGTTAAAGGCTTAAGCATTCCGCAAGTGGATGCGATTTTGTCCTCAACCCGTAAATGCGGTTTTGCTACCGATATTACCACTTGGGGCCAAGCCGGCCTGACTGGCGGTTGGGCAAGCAAACCTATTCAGCTGTATGGCCGTAACTCGGTGTCCGGTACTTACGGTTTCTTCAAAGACGAAGCGCTGTGCAAGGGCGATTTCAAAAGCAACGTCAACGAGCAACCTGGTTCCGCATCCGTGGTGCAATCGGTTACTACATCTGCAAACGGTATTGGTTATTCCGGTATCGGTTATTCCACCTCTGGTGTAAAAGCCGTACCTTTGGCCCTGAAAGACGGCCAGCCATTTGTTGAAGCTTCTCCTGAGAACGCTACATCAGGTGCCTACCCGCTGTCTCGTTTCTTGTACGTTTACGTCAACAAAAAACCTAACGAGCCTCTGGCCCCCATGGAAAAAGAGTTCATCAAAATGGTGTTGTCTAAAACCGGCCAACAAGTCGTGATCAAGGACGGCTACATTCCACTGCCAGCCAAGGCAGTCGAAAAAGCCTTGACGCTGATTCAGTAATTACATCAGCCAAGGATGTCTGATAAAGGGACAATTCTGCATGGACGCAGCAAGGGATTGGCTAATGGACACAATGTCATTACCTCCTCTCGCCAAGTAATGGCGGATGATCTTGTATAATATCAAGCCGATAATTCCTAAGTTTTATCGGCTTTTTTGTCTCTGAATGCGTTGCGATTGTCCGGCGCCGCTTTGTTAACCAACGATACCTTGTTATGACTGAAGCCCATTCTACTCAAACGAAAGCCACGCTGTTTCAGACAGCGACCAGCGACCGTTACCAGCGCTGGCGGCTGCTCAAAGACAAGATGGTCGCTCGCGGCGTGGTAGCCGGCGGCTTGAGTATTATCCTCGCCGTGGTGTTGATCTTTTTTTACCTGTTGTATGTGGTGTTTCCGATATTGCTGCCATCCCACGCGGAAGCGGTCGCTCGTTACGACGTGCCCGAGCAGGCGCTGGGCAATACCGTATTTCTGTCCATGGAAGAGCAGAACGAAGTGGCGGTGCGTTTTACCGACACCGGCAAAGCGATATTTTTTAGCGTCGCCACCGGTCAGCTGATTCGCACCGAAGCATTACCTGTCCCTGAGCAAGTGCAAATCACCAGTTACGCCCATGGCGGCGTCGATAAAGGTGTCATCGCCTTTGGTTTGTCGGATGGTCGTGCCGTGGTGGTTAAACACGATTACAAACTGTCATATCCCAATGGCAAGCGGGTAATTACCCCCGCTATCCAATATCCGCTAGGCACCGAACCGCTGGTGGTGGATAAGCAAGGTCAGGCGCTAACCAAACTGGCGGTGAAGTTAGGCGATAAAAACAGCACTTTGCTGGCAAAAACTGCCGATAACCGCATGGTATTGAGCAGTCTGAGTAAAAAAGAATCGCTGTTCGACGACGAAGCCACTTGGGAAGCCACCGATTCGGTGATCGAGATGGCTGCGGATGAAGTGGATTTCATCTTGCTGGATAAAGAACTGCGCAATCTGTATCTGGCCAGCCGTGCCGGGGATTTAACCGTGGTCGACATTCTCGATAAGAGCAAGCCCGAGATCAAACATAAACTGAATGTGCTGAACCAAGGTGTGCAAATCAGCAGTATGGAGTTTTTGAACGGCGACATTTCGCTGTTGATCGGCGATACCAGCGGAGTGATGGCGCAATGGTCCATGGTCCGCGATCAGCAAAACCATTTCAGCATTGAAAAACTGCGTGCGTTTAAGGTGTCCGACGCACCGATTATTACCATCAATCCGGAACAGCGCCGCAAAGGTATGCTGGCAGCCGACGCCAACGGTGAGATCGGGATCTACAGTTCCACCGCCGAACGGGAATTGATCAAGGAAAAAATCGCCGGCGGGAAACCCGTATCTGTGACCTTGTCGCCGCGGGCCAATGCCATGCTGTTGCAGTCTGAAGATGGCAAAATCAATCATTGGACTATTGAAAACGAACATCCGGAAGTATCGTGGAGTTCGTTATGGAACAAGGTCTGGTACGAAAGTTATCCAAAACCCGATTACATCTGGCAATCCTCGGCGGCCAGCAACGATTTCGAACCGAAAATGAGTTTGACGCCGCTGGTGTTCGGTACCTTAAAAGCCTCGTTCTACGCGATGTTGATGGGCGTGCCGCTGGCCTTGTTCGGCGCGATTTATACCGGTTATTTCATGGCGCCGAGCGTGCGTCAGTATGTGAAGCCGGGGGTGGAAATCATGGGCGCATTGCCGACCGTGATTTTGGGCTTTTTGGCCGGTTTGTGGCTGGCGCCTTTCGTGGAAGCCAATCTCACCGGGATTTTTGCGTTATTGATGATCGTGCCGCTGTCCGTGATGGTTTTTGCCTATTTTTGGCAATTCTTACCGGAACAAGCTCGCCACAAAATTCCCGACGGCTGGGATGCGGTGGTGCTTATCCCGGTGGTGATATTCGGCGCCTGGCTGTCTTTTCAGCTAAGCCCGTCCATCGAAGCCTTGTGCTTTAACGGCGATTTACGGACCTGGATGCGCGAGGAATTCGGCATTGGTTACGATCAGCGCAACACGCTGGTAGTCGGTTTAGCCATGGGTTTTGCGGTAATTCCGATGATTTTCTCCATTGCCGAAGACGCGATTTTCAGCGTGCCCAAGCATTTAACCACCGGCTCGCTGGCGCTGGGCGCCACGCCCTGGCAAACCATGACTAAGGTGGTGTTGCTGACTGCCAGCCCCGGCATTTTCTCGGCGATCATGATCGGTTTCGGCCGTGCAGTTGGCGAGACGATGATCGTGTTGATGGCCACCGGCAATACCGCGGTAATGGATTTGAGTATTTTCCAGGGTCTGCGCACACTGTCGGCTAATATCGCGGTGGAAATGCCGGAATCGGAAGTGAACAGCACCCACTACCGGGTGTTGTTCCTGGCGGCCTTGGTGCTGTTCATGTTCACTTTTGTAGTCAACACGCTGGCTGAAGTTATTCGGCAGAATCTAAGACAAAAATACAGCTCATTATGATGAAAGCATGGTTTAAGAGCGGTTCACCCTGGATATGGATGACCGCCGGCGCGGTCAGTTTGAATCTGATATTGGTGGTAGGCTTGCTGCTGTTGATTGCAGTGCGGGGCTTAGGGCATTTCTGGCCGGCCGACATCATCGAATATCGCTACCAAGATCGCGATGGCCCGGAGAGCGCCATTATCGGCGAAGCGGTGGCCACGTCGCTATTGCCCGCCGCGCAAGCCAGGGCCGCGGGGCATGAGCTATTGGATAACGGCGAATACTTGGTGCAGCATCTGGTAAAAACCGGTAATCGCGATATTCTCGGTAGCGATTTTCGCTGGATCCAACAGCAATATATCCATGCCCAATCCACACCTGACGATTTGATCATGGTCGAACGCCGCGAGTGGGGTAATTTCTATGGCCGATTGCTGGCGGTTAAGGAAGACGGCGCGGTAATCGCCCAAGGCGAGCAAGCCTGGCAGATTGCGCAACAGAAATTGGCGACAGTGCTGGAGCAGCACGACGAAATCGATAGTTTGCAGGATCACGAAGTCGGTGCGATCAACTATGAATTGGAGCGTCTGCGGTTGAAGCAGCGTGGGCTGGAACTGAAAAACGCCTGGAACGATGCGGCCAAGCAGGAGTTTACCGCGCAAAAACAGACTTACGAAAAGCAATACCAAGTCATCCAGCAACAAATCAGCAAGCTGAGCAAGGAAAGCAAACGCTATAGCCTGGTGGTTGCGGAAGCCGGGCAAAAAGAAATTAGCCTGCCCTTGAATCGGGTGGTAAAAATGACGCGCCCCAATACGATGAGCGTGTTGGACAAATGTATCGAATATGTCGGTAACTTCGCCACGTTTGTCAGCGACGAACCGCGTGAAGCCAATACCGAAGGCGGTATCTTTCCGGCGATTTTCGGTACCGTGTTGATGGTAATGCTGATGGCGGTCGTCGTCACGCCGTTCGGGGTAATCGCGGCGGTTTATCTGCGCGAATATGCCAAGCAGGGTTTTATCACCCGCGTGATCCGAATTGCCGTTAACAATCTGGCCGGCGTGCCGTCCATCGTTTACGGTGTGTTTGGTTTGGGCTTTTTCGTGTATATCATCGGCGGCAATATCGACCGCTTGTTTTTCCCGGAAGCGGCGCCGGCGCCGGTTTTCGGTACGCCCGGATTGTTGTGGGCCTCGTTGACGCTGGCTCTGATGACTTTGCCGGTGGTAATCGTGGCTACCGAGGAGGGTTTGTCGCGGATTCCCAAATCGATTCGGGAAGGTAGCTTGGCGCTGGGCGCAACCAAAGCCGAAACCCTGTGGCGCACGGTATTGCCGATGGCTAGTCCGGCGATCATGACCGGCTTGATTTTAGCGGTGGCACGTGCGGCTGGCGAAGTAGCGCCGTTGATGCTGGTCGGCGTAGTGAAACTGGCGCCGACCTTGCCTTTGGACGGCAATTTCCCTTATTTGCATTTGGATAGAAAGTTTATGCATTTAGGGTTTCATATTTACGACGTCGGCTTTCAGAGCCCTAATGTCGAAGCAGCCAGACCCCTGGTCTACGCCACGTCCCTGCTACTGGTGATGGTGATTATCGGTCTGAATATGTTCGCTATCTCGATACGTAACAATTTGCGGGAAAAATACCGCGCCCTGGAAAATTAAATTCGCATATCCATCCGGAAGACTGGACCCTATACCATGACAACAGCCCAAAAGAATACCCACGCCATTGACATTAGCGCGTTGAAAAGGGAAGACAGAAAAAGCGTTGAGCAGTTGGAAACCTGCATCAAAGTCGAAAATCTGGATTTGTTCTACGGCCAGAAGCAGGCCTTGCACAGCGTGAATATGGAGATGCCGCACAAGAAGGTGACCGCCTATATCGGCCCCAGCGGCTGCGGTAAATCGACGCTGTTACGCTGTATCAACCGGATGAACGATCTGGTCGACGGCGTCACCATCAAAGGCAAGATTCTGCTGGATGGCGATGATATTTACGATAAATCGGTCAACGTTGCGGCTCTGCGCCGGCGAGTGGGGATGGTGTTTCAAAAACCCAATCCGTTTCCGAAAACCATTTACGAAAACGTCGCCTATGGCCTAAGGATTCAGGGCATCAATGACCGGCGCATTCTCGACGAAGTGGTCGAAAAATCCTTGCGTGGCGCCGCGTTATGGGATGAGATGAAAGACCGTTTGAACGACAATGCCTTAGGTATGTCCGGCGGTCAGCAGCAAAGGTTGGTGATTGCCCGGGCGATTGCCATCGAGCCGGAAGTAATCTTGCTGGACGAGCCGGCCTCGGCACTGGATCCAATCTCGACCTTGAAAATCGAAGAATTAATTAACGAATTGAAAGAAAAATATACGATAGTGATCGTCACCCACAATATGCAGCAGGCGGCGCGGGTATCCGATTTCACCGCATTTATGTACATGGGCGAATTAATCGAATTTGGTGAAACCAGCGAGTTGTTTACCAATCCGGCGAAAAAACAAACAGAAGATTACATTACCGGCAGGTACGGCTAGGAGGTAGACAATGGATAACAGCAAAATTAAACAGCACATTTCCCGTCAATTCAACGAGGAGATGGAAGACATTCGCAACAAAGTGCTGACCATGGGCGGTCTGGTGGAGCAGCAAGTTGATCTGGCGACCAAGGCTTTCATGGGTAACGACATGGAAAATGCCGAGAAAGTGGTGCAGCAGGATCAATATGTCAACGAGATGGAAAAAGACATCGACCACGAATGCACCGAAATCATGGCCAAGCGCCAGCCGGCGGCTTTTGATTTACGCATGTTGATTGCCACCATCAAAATCATCACCGACCTGGAACGCATCGGCGACGAAGCTGCGCGTATCGCCAAAATGACCATGCGTCTGGAAGGTGCCGATTATTATCAGGACAAGTATTACGAAATCGAACATCTGCTGAACTTGGTCAAGGACATGCTGAACGGCGCCTTGGACGCCTACGCCAGAAACGATGTCGAGGAAGTAATTGCCATCACCGAGCAGGACGCCAAGGTAGACCGGGAATACACCAGCATCACCCGGCAGTTGATCACGCAAATGATGGAAAATCCGCGTAACATCACCAGGGCCCTGGATATGTTGTGGGCTGCCCGCGCCCTGGAGCGGATTGGCGATCACTCCTGCAATGTCTGCGAGCAGGTGATATACATGGTGAAAGGCAAGGATGTGCGCCATCTCAGCCGGGAAGAACTGGAACGTACCGTTAATTCGGTTCGCTAGTTAATAGTGCCAGCTTGATTCAGGGTAACGGTCAATCCTCTACCCTGATTTGCTTGGCTAGACACTTGGGTGCGCCGCCCATCAGTTCCAAAATCATGCGCCGGCATTCGTCCGCATCGATATAAATCAGGCAACAAGCCACTTTTTACGGTGGCGAAATTCAGTCAAACGTTGAGCGATGACCATAATTGTTCAGAGAATTGCCGTTTACCGGCAGCTATTCAATCAGCCGCGAACTGCGCAACAGTTTGGAGCTAATCGCCAGCCCGGTTCGCGTCACATTTTTTAGTTGTATAACCGGTTGAACACGAAGGCCGTCGTTAGCCAGGCGGATCATGCCGCCACGATGCTCGAAATCGGCGATGTCGCTGACCGTCAACACCGGAAAAGGTCTGACAAATTCCAGGGTCGCCGCGAGAATTCTTTCTTGTTGCGCCGGGATATAAATCACTTGGCACTCGTGTAATTGATCGGGTATTGGGTCGATAATCAGCCGAATCGGTAAATCGTTTACCCGCTCACCTTCGATCAGCTTTGCCAGTACGCCGGTGACCGGCGAATTGGCGTAACTGCAAAACAGAAACGCCTTATTGGTCGTCGGCCAGGTAATGAAGTAAGCAAAGTTATACAGGTAGGCTGCTTTAAGTTCCGTCTCGTTAAAGCGCGGCTCGTCTGCTCTGCCCGATTGCAGCGGCGGTAAACAGCCCAACAATAGTAGCAATAGACACCGCCGCACAACTGCACGTGTGTTTGCCAAGACCGTGTGCAGGCTCGGATACCGCATCTAGTAGCGCACCGTGGCTTTAAGATAGTAATTGCGTTCGAATTCGCTACTGATCACGGCGTTGTCTATATAGGGGCTGAACTCCAGGTGTCGGTTGTCCAGCAAATTCTGTGCACCGACAGCCAGTTCGAAATGCAGATTCGGCTGCCAGCCCAAACGCAAATCCAGACGATGATAGGCCGGTACTTGATTGATCAAGTGGTCGGTGTAATACCAATGCGCATCGAATTCCAATTGATACGGCAGATTGAAGTAGGAGCTGAGATTGAAACGGTTGCGGGCGCTATTGCCTTCAGCGACTGTTGCGGCACTATCCAGGCTGCCGTCGCGTTGGTGCAAGGCAATCGCAAACAGGCTGTAACTACCTTGTAATCGCCAGCGTTCAGAAACCCGCCAATTCAGTGCTGTTTCCCAACCATAGGCTTCACCGTTTGCCTTGTTGGCGATCAGAAACGGGATAGTGATGTTATCCCCGTTTACAAGCGGCGTTTGCGGTTCGGTGGTGCTGAGCCGGCCGTAATCGCTATAAAACAGCGTGGTATCCAGGTTAAACGCGTCGCTGGGGAAAAATCGGTAACCCAGCTCGTAACTAATCGCGCTTTCCGAGTCGAAATTATCGTCTCCCATCACGTTGGCTGTGGTGCCGGGCCCTACATTGAACAAAACATTCACATCGTGATCGACCCGTGCCGGTACCCTCACCGCTCGAGACACTGCACCCCACAGGCTGTGCTGCCGATTGGGCAGCCACAATAACCGGGCGGAAGGCTGGATTTCAAAACCGGTGAAATCGTTGTGTTCAACTTTACTGCCGTATATCAAGCGCAGTTCGTCAGCAAGAAATCGCCATTCGTCTTGGGCAAAGACGTTGAACAAATGTACATCGCGTTGGGACGGGTCGAAACGCAGCAAGGCCTGTTTTTGTGACAGTTGATCGCTATTGAATCGATAACCGGCGCCCCAAGTGACGTTGTGAGCTCGCCAACTGAAATCATGCTGTAGATCCAGATCGAAGGTGCTGCGTCTATAGTCCAATCGGCTATTGTTGCGAACGGCATGATCGACATAACTGCGGATTTGTAAGCGGCTATCGTTTTCCAGGGTTTGCTGCCAGCGTAACAGCAGGTTACCGCCATGTTTTTTGGTATTGTCGGCACTAATTGGCGATACCGGGTCGAGGCTATTTAGCGATTGCTGCATGTCGCCATTGAAATAGTCGCCTTGTACGATCAGGTTTTTGCGGGCGTCCGGGGTCCAGTCGCTGCGAAAACCGGCGCGGCCCATGTCCAGGCTGTCGTTGGCTTTTTCGCCGTTGCCGAAATGAAAATCCTCGCGATGATTGTATTTACCGTAGACTCGGTAATTAAAATCCGGATTGAGCCGGCCGCCATAACGAAAGGTGCCGAATCCGGGTTCTTCCCTGCTGGTGCCGCCTGACAGCAATACGCCTTGCGATTCCTGAGCGGAACGAGTGACGATATTGATGACACCGTTGACGGCGTTGGAGCCCCACAGCGTGGCGCCAGGGCCGCGAATCACCTCGATACGGTCTATGTCTTCCAGCGGGTAGTCCTGCTCGTTCCAGTAAACGCCGGAGTTCAGCGGATCGTAAACGGTACGTCCATCCATCATCACCAACAGCTTGTTGGCATTGATACCGTTAAAGCCGCGACTACTAACCGCCCATTGATTGGCATCCACCCGAGCGACTTCCAGGCCAGGCACTTTGCGCAGCAGTTCCGGAATCGACTGCATCCCGGAACGTCTGATTTCTTCATGACTGATAACAAATACTGCCGATGGGGTTTCGCTGATAGGTTGTTGGTTTTTCGCGGCGATGGAAACGGTCGTCGCACTCAACTCCTGCAGAGATAAGGCTTTTAGATGGGATAGGTTATCGTCCGCCCCGACTGGGGCGGCGGTCCGCAGGGCAATACAGAAAAGCGCTAAGCGCTGAATTTTGCTCGTCAATTTTAACTTATTTGCCATAGTTACCGTCATTTACGCCCGATTAAGCACGCGTTCATTGTAGACGGCGGCGATAAAATAGTAAAAACCGCCCTATTTAGTGGGTTTGTGACGGAGATTTACTTGATGGCGCGAATCAGCTTGATCATGTCGCTACTGGCGGGGTCGACAAATATTTTTTGGAACGGGCAGGCCTGCACGCTTTTTAGAGTTTGTCGATTGATATTGGCGCCCAAGATGTTCACAACCAGCGGATTGAACAAATTCATCAGCATAGCCACCACTTTGTTTGAGCTTAATACGTGTTCCAACAACAGCACTTGACCACCGGGTTTGCAAACGCGATAGAGCTCCTTCAGGCCTTTTCTGGGTTTCGGTACCGAACAGAACACAAAACTGGCTATGACCGTATCGAAACTGTTATCGGCATAATCCAGAGCCTGCACATCCATCAAAGCCAGATCGACAGCAATCTGTTTGCGTTGTTGTTTACGGCGGGCCATTTCCAGCATTTTCGGGCTGAAGTCGACACCGGTGATCCGGGCGTCATCAGGGTAGAACGGGAAATTTTTCCCCGTTCCCACCCCTACTTCCAAAACGTGGGCGCCGCTAACCTGCGACCAGAGCTTTTTACGTAAACGGCGAAACAGCAAACCTTCCAGAAAGCCTTCCAAGCCATCGAAATAAGGCGCCAGCCTATCGTAGCGTTGTCTTACTTTACTGCTGTCCACCGCCATGCCGGCTTATTCCCCTAATTGCTGAATGCCGTCCAGGAACCACCGGGTTTGTTTGCTGTTTATGGGTTTGACGAAATGCCATACTTCCTTGATGGGTTCGGCCTTACCGCCGTCTTCGCAGATCAGCGCGTCGAACATGACCACCGCTTCCAGTTCTGTGCCGGCTTCGCGTACGTCAATTAATTCGGCGTTGAGTTTCAGCACGTCGGTTTTGTTGCTGGCACTGGATGCTTGCAATTGTTCTTGAATTTCCACAAATACCTTGTCTGTCGTCAGGCCGCGGATTTCCGCCAAGTCGCGACTATCCCAAGCTGCTTGCAAGTGACGGTACGCGCTTTCGGCACCGCTTAAAAAGGCGCGCTGATCGAATCCAGCCGGTAGGTTGTTCGCGTCGAAGCCAGCGGGCTGTTGATAGTCGCTGCTATTTGATCCTGCCGTTCTGCCTTTTTTGAACAGCACGTCGGTATCGAAACCGGAGCCGCCGCCTGCCGGCTGCTGGTTCTCGCGATAATAAGTTTGCGATTCCGCTGGTTGTGAGTGAGTTGGTCCGTAACCGGTCGGCGCGGCGGGTTGCTGACGTGATCTGGCCGCAAACAAGCGATACAGCAGATAGGCGACGCCGGCAAATAGCAGCATGTCCATCAGATTGATGTTTTCGAATGCGCCGCCGAAGAACAAGGAGCCCAATAGACCGCCCAACGCCAAGCCACCCAGCATGCCCATCAGTCCACCGCGACCAGCCCAGTTTTGTCTGGCTGTTTGATTTTGTGCGGCGGCTTGTTGCTGGCTAGCCGAACGAGTCGGCTGGCTGCTGGCTCCGCCGGGCGAGGTGGAGCGTTGAAAAGGCGTGCTATAGCTCGGCTTGCTACCGAAAGACTTACCGCCGCCCATGCGTTTCGCCTGAGCTTCCTGGACACTGCCTAGCAGTAAGGCCAGCGCAATGAATAATGTTGCCAAGGTACCGATCTTTCTGTTCATAGGAATGTTTGCCTAAAGTGAATAAATGTATGCCGATAATCGGGGTAAAATCGTGTAATTCAAGTAGAATAGCCTTTCGCATTGCCCTATACAACCGCCGTTTACTGATTAACGACACCTCACAGACATTCTGAAAACATAAATGGTTGCATATTTGCGTCAATTTCTAGTTATGTTTTTGCTGCTTTTGCAAGTGGCGGCACCCTTGGTGCATGCCCACGTGGGTAGAGATGCCATGCAGGGAGGTCTGCATTTGCACGAATTCGAGGCGCTGCATATCGATCATGATGACGACCCCGCATTTATGGCTGTCGATCACGATCTGCAAATTCAAAATAGTATTGTCAATCTAGGCGCCGCTATCAAACAGCAGCAATGGCTGGACAGGTTGACGCCGGTTTTCTATCTGATGGTTAGCTTAGTTCCCGATTTGGCAATTATGCGCCAAATCGATACCGTTAATTTTTCTCCGCATATTCCGCTGTTCGCGCCCGACCCCTTACTCAGTCACAATCCATCCCGCGCGCCGCCGCTCTGAAAGGGGTAGGCTCCGCTGTCGCAGCGGGCTTAGTTAATACGTAGCAGCCCCCTAGTCCCACAATTTTAGCTAAAGCCCCTCAGGCCTTTGGCTGCACAGCCTTATTCAATTATTGCTTTGGAGTGCTCCATGAATGGATACCGTTACTTAAAACGCGGTTTACCTGTTTTACTGCTGGTTACGGCGCCTTGCCTTGCCGAAATAAACGCTGTCGGAGAGAGCTTAGCGGCGACCCACGGCGAAAAGTTTTCGGAAAATTTGATCGTCGAGCATATGGATCCGATAGAGACCGATCATTCGCTGAGCTTGTCGCAATTAATAGAAATAACCTTGGAAAAATACCCGGATCGCTTAGTTGGCGAAGCCTTGGTCCAGGAAGCCAACGCCTTGGCCGAACGCAGCGATGCTTGGGTGGCTGGCTCCACGGCTGTTGGCTTGAATTACATGGATGACAGAATTGCCGACGACCTGGGTTCGCGCGAGGCATCCGCTCAAGTCGAAATCACTACCTGGAAATGGGGACAGCGCGATGCCGGTCGGGCCGTTGCGGAACGGGCTGACGTTTCCGCGCAAAAGCAATCGGCAGCGGTTAAGTTGGAAGTCACACGCTTGATCAGGGACGCTTTATGGAATATGGAAATCGCCAACATCGGTTTGCAACAGGCGCAAAATGCCTTGTCGATTGCCGAGCAATTGATGAAAAAAGTCGAGCGCCGGGTCGAACTGGGCGATTTGCCGCGCGCGGATTTGTTGCTGGCCAAGGGTGAATATCTACAAAATCGCGCACTGGTAACCCAAGCCGAGGCGGAGGTAATGCATAGCCGTAAAGCTTATGCCAGCTTGACTACTTTATCGCGGGTGCCTGGTAATTATCAGGAAAAACAAAGCGATATTGCCGAAGTGAACGGTCATCATCCGATGCTGGAAGCTATAAATGCCATCATCGACCGCAAACAAGCGGAAATCGAATGGACCAAAACCACCGATCCGATCAATCAACCGAAGCTCAGTGTAGGCGCGAAAAGCCAGCGGGATGGCCGCAGCGGGCAAGACATCGAGAGTGTCGGCGTCGGCGTGGTGATGCTATTCGGCGGCGAGGCCTATAACGCGCCGGAAATCGCGAAGGTGAATCTGGAACTGAACAATGCTAAGGCTCAACGCGAGCATCTTTACCGGCAATTGGAGAAAAATCTGCACGAAGCCGAGCACTCGCTGGAAGTGACGCGGGCGGAGCTGGTGATCGCCAACGAACTGAAACAAATCGCCGAAACCCATCTGAAAATGACTGAAATCAGCTTTTCGGCGGGCGAAATCAATTTATTGGACTTATTGAAAATCCAGGCCCGCAGCCTGGAAGCGATACGCAACGCCAAACTGCAAGAGGTTAAATTGCAGCGCAATATCGCGTTCTACAATCAAGCGGTAGGCGTGCAACCATGAGGAGGCTAATCTTCGGCTTGTTATTGGCGCAGGCGTTAAGCGCGTTTGCTCAAGATTCCCAGATTAAGATTACCCAGCAGCAAATCGACAACTTAGATATAAAAGTTGCGCAGCTAACTGCCAGTCGACAAATTCCGTTGTTTTACGCACCCGGTAAAGTGGTGGTGCCTGCGGATCGGGAGGTATTGGTCAGCAGCAGTCAGCCCGGATTGGTCACCCAATTGCCGGTCAATATTGGCGACAGGGTACACAAGGGCCAACTGTTGGCGCAGTTGAACAGCCCGGAACTTGTTGGATTACAACAAGCATTTTTAACCGCCGCTAGCGAACTGAATTTATCAGGCCAGGAACGCAGCCGCGATCAAAAATTATTACAAGAAGGCGTAATTGCCGAACGGCGCTGGCAGGAAACGCAAATGCTGCACAGCAGCAAATCGGCCAAGGCTGACGAAGCCAGGCAACTGCTGGCGTTGGCAGGAATGTCGGCCGCCGAGATTAAAAGCTTGGGGCAAAATCATAAGCTGGACAATCGTTTGTGTATCCGCGCGCCCATCGACGGTGTGGTGCTGGAGCGTCTGACCAGTCTAGGCGCGCGCCTGGATATACAGGCGCCGCTGTATCGGATTGCCGATTTGTCCGAGCTGTGGCTGGAAATCAATATTCCACAAGAGCGCTTGAGCGGTATTCGGCTCGGCGATTCGGTGCGTCTGGAAGGCAGCGAGATCACGGCCAAAATTAGCTTGTTGGGTCAAAGCGTCAATAGCGACAATCAAACGGTGTTGGCTAGAGCGGTAATCGATGGTGCAGCCGAGGGTTTGCGCGTGGGACAAAACGTCAATGTGCAGATCATGCAAAACAGCGTACAAACCGGATTTATCGTGCCCAATACAGCAATTGCGCAAAACGAAGGTCACGCCTATGTGTTCGTGCGTAATCAAGACGGTTTTGCAGTGGCCGAAGTGACGGTTACCGGTAAGCAGGATGCCAATTCCCTGATCAGCGGGCCGTTGTCCGGCAGCGAGCAAATTGCCACAAAAGGCGCGGTGGCCTTGAAAGCCAATTGGTTAGGTCTGGGAGGCGGCAAATAATGGCCGGGTTAATTCGCTTTGCGTTGACCCAACGGCTGTTGATTTTACTGGGTGTGCTGCTGCTTATGGGCGGCGGCTATTATGCGGTTAAACATATTCCTATCGACGCATTTCCGGAGGTGTCACCGACGCAGGTCAAGATTATCGTGAAAGCCAACGGCATGACGCCGGAAGAAGTGGAAGCAAGAATTACCGCGCCGATTGAAGTTGAATTGCTGGGCATTCCGCATCAAACCATGCTGCGCTCGCTGGCTAAATATGCCATTACCGATATTACGCTGGACTTTGAAGAAGGCACCGACATTTACTGGGCCAGACAACAAGTCGCGGAGCGGCTGAACGCCTTGTGGGGTAACTTACCGGAAGGTGTGCAAGGCGGCATCGCGCCGATGACCACGCCGCTTGGAGAGATGTTCATGTTCGCTATTGAGGGTGGCGATTTAACTCTGATGCAACGGCGAGAATTACTGGATTGGACCATCCGCCCCGCTCTGCGTACCGTAAGCGGAGTGGCGGATGTGAATGCGCTGGGCGGGCTGGTGCGCAGCTTTGAAGTGGTGCCTGACAATATTCGCATGGCGTCTCGAAATATCGATACCCAGCAATTAAAAGCGGCTTTGCAAAATAATAATCGCAACGACGGCGCCGGACGTCTGACCGAGGGCGAAGAAGCGCTGATTGTGCGCGCCGAAGGCCGTATCAAGAACGAGCAGGATGTGAAGGCCATTGTGGTGGCGCAACACGAGGGCTTGCCGACTCGAGTGGAAGATATTGCCGAGGTAAAAATCGGTGCGTTGACCCGATATGGTGCGGTTAGTAAGGACGGCAACGGCGAAGCCGTGACGGCGGTCGTGCTTAGTTTACGCGGTGCCAATGCCCGGAAGACCATTGAACAACTGGAAAGCAAGTTGGCGGAATTGCAACCGAGCTTGCCGGAAGGTGTGCATATCAATGTGTTTTATAACCGTGGCGTACTGGTGGGTAAGGCGGTAAACACCGTATCCAAAGCCTTGTTGGAAGCCATCGTTTTGGTAGTGGTGTTGCTGATTCTGTTTTTAGGCGATTTGCGCGCCGCGTTGACCGTGGCATTGGCCTTGCCATTGGCGGCGTTGGTGACCTTCATCCTGATGCACGCGTTTGGCATGTCGGCGAATCTGATGAGCCTAGGTGGTTTGGCCATAGCTATCGGGATGTTGGTGGACGGCGCGGTGGTGGTCGTGGAAAACGTGATTACTCAACTGGCCGATCATCAAAAGGCCGAAAGGTTACCGCGATTGCACCTGATTTATCGCGCCACCCGCGAAGTGGCGGTGCCGGTTACTTCGGGCATATTGATCATCATCATCGTGTTCTTGCCGCTGTTGACCTTGCAGGGGCTGGAAGGCAAGCTGTTCGGGCCGGTGGCGATGACTATCGTATTTGCGTTAAGCGGTTCGCTGATTTTGTCATTAACCGTGATTCCGGTGCTGGCTTCGTTGTTGCTGAAACAGGTGTCGCATGAGGAGCCCTGGTTGCCGCGCAAACTGTTGCAGTGGTATCAGCCCGTTCTGGCCTGGTGTTTGGCTAACAGCAAAAAAGTCTTTATCGGCGCCGGCGCCATGTTGGTGGCAAGCGTATTGGTATTCACCCAAATCGGCAGTACATTCATGCCGACGATGGACGAAGGCGACATCATTGTGCAGCTGGAAAAACTGCCGTCAATTACCTTGCTGGATTCGGTGGCCTTGGACGGCCGGGTGCAGAAAAACATTCTCGAGCATATTCCGGAAGTACAGACCGTAGTTTCCAGGGTCGGCACCGACGAGCTGGGTTTGGACCCAATGAGCTTGAACGATACCGACACTTTTCTGATCTTGAAGCCCAAAGCGGAATGGCGGATGGAAACCAAGGAAGAGCTGATCGAGCAAATCCGGAAAATTATGGATCATACGCCGGGGATTGCATTCGGTTTTACACAGCCTATCGAAATGCGGGTTTCGGAGATGTTGACCGGCACTCGCGGTGATGTGGCGATCAAATTGTTCGGCGCCGATCTGGATACTTTGAATCATAAAGCGGAGCAAATTGAAACGGTGCTGAAGACCATCCCCGGCGCCAGCGACGTGTTTACTCGTAAAAATGAGGGCATGCAGTTTCTCCAGCTTAGTATTGATCGAGAAGCTGCCGGCCGTTTCGGGCTAGACAGTAATAGCATCGAAGATATGTTGCGTGCGCAGATTGAAGGCGTGCAACTGGGTATTGTGCAGGAAGGCAACAAGCGCACGCCTTTGCTGCTGCGCGGGGATAGCAACACCGCCAACTTCGATAATTTACAAATCAGCTTGCCGAACGGTGACCATGTGCCGATTACCGCCGTGGCCAAGATTCAAGCGGTGGAAGGTGTCGTCTCGATAGACCGGGAAAAAGGCCAGCGTTTCGTGGTGATTCGCAGCAATGTAGAAGGTCGCGATTTGGTCGGGTTTGTTGAGGAGGCGCGGAAGGCGGTTGCTGAACGCGTCAAATTACCCAGTGGTTTTCACGTTGAATTTGGCGGGCAGTTTGAAAATCAGCAACGCGCTTCCGCGCGTCTTTCTCTGGTGATTCCATTATCGTTAGGCTTGATATTTTTGTTGCTGTTTTCCACGTTCGGCTCGGTGCGGCAGGCGGTGTTGGTGCTGTCCAATATTCCGTTGGCAATGATAGGCGGCGTGTTCGCGCTGTGGTTGTCCGGTGAATATCTGTCGGTGCCGGCTTCGGTGGGATTCATTGCCCTGCTCGGCATCGCGGTATTAAACGGGGTGGTGATGGTCAGCTATTTTAATCAACTGTGCGCGACCGGTATGGAATTGTCGCGGGTGGTGATTATCGGCTCCGGGCGGCGGTTGCGGCCGGTACTGATGACGGCTAGCATCGCCGCGTTCGGTTTGATTCCACTGCTGTTTGCGTCGGGACCAGGCTCGGAAATTCAGCGGCCGCTGGCTATCGTGGTCACCGGTGGTTTGCTATCTTCGACTTTGTTAACCCTAATCTTGTTGCCGATACTTTATCAACTATTCGGCCGCCATCCGGAGCATTGCAAATGAGTCATGAAGCATTTTTACTGACCATGAGCGTGCCGCCCAGCCTGGAAGAAGTCATTGTGGATTGCCTGTTGTCATTGGAATGGCGACAGGGCTTCACCAGTTTTCCGGCCAATGTTCACGATCACAATCAGCAGGGTTTGTCGCTAGCAGAGCAGGTCGCAGGGCATCAACGCAAAATTCGTTTTCAAATGTATGTCGAAAGACAAAACATTTCCGCATTATTGACTAAGCTAAAGGCGGATTTTGCCGGTTCCGGACTTCATTATTGGCTGGTACCGGCTATCGAACAAGGCATCATCTAAGCATAAAGCATGCAGAAATGTACTGGGGATGCTACAGTTCAGGCAAACAGCGGTTAAACATTTTTGAATGAGCTATTTTTCTTGCCACACATAGCCCTATGAACATTTTTTTGCGACGAATTCCTGCTAATACCAGGCATACTGAAATTTCCGAATTTGTGGCCCCTGCTTTGAAAAGTGGCTTGTTCAGAAAATCCGGCCGTATAGTCGATGTGGAGATTCTGGCCTTACAGGATACCCGCATAGGCACTATCGAATACCACGGGGTGGTAACGCTGGATTCCGAACTATCCGTGCAAAGAGTTATTAAAGGTTTAAAAAATCGGCGCTTTAACGGCAGAATGGTGGTGGTTAGGCCTTATTACCATCGTAGTTGGTACAACGATCCGCGCCAAAATCAGACCCCGGTGTCTGCCGATATTATCGAAAAGCGCAAGGGCGACCGCAGGCGCGGTAAATATCTGCAAGTGATCAAAAATGCGTCTGATCGTTTTAACAGCGAAGACGATTTTTTCAGAACTGTCCATCATCAACAATTCTCCATTTCATTTATCGTACCGCCCGTCATGGAAGGGCCGATGATGGAGTGCCTGATCAGTTTTGAGGAAGAGCTGCTTAATAGCGATACAGGCGAGCACAAAATCACCAAATTTCTTACCGAAGCCGACGATGCCGATCAGCAAACCGCGCGCTTTCAGATTTATGCCGAGAAAATGGCTATTTCCGCCTTGCTTGAAAAATTGAAGTCCGAATTTGCCGGATCCGGTATCCATTACTGGATCATGCCGGTGGTCGAAAAGGGTGAAATCTAGTTCTAAGCGGGTGCTTTAACGATGGGTTGAACCCATACCCTTTCGGTTAGGAAGGGTATGGGTTCGGTATTGCATTAGATAATGACAGTTCTTACTTTTCCAATAACGCAAGTTTACCGGGTTTGCCGTTCCATTCGTCGGCGTCCGGCAGAGAGTCTTTCACTTCCGTAATGATAGGCCACTGTTTGGCCAGTTCCGCGTTCAGTGCCGCGAAGTGCTCTTGACCTTCGGGTAGCTCGTCTTCCGCGTGGATGGCGTTGGCTGGGCATTCGGGTTCACACAGTGTGCAATCGATACATTCGTCAGGGTCTATGACCAGAAAATTGGGACCTTCATGAAAGCAATCGACGGGGCATACGTCAACACAGTCGGTAAATTTGCATTTGATGCAGTTTTCGGTGATTACAAAAGCCATATTGTTCTTCCAAGGTTAGGTAAATGAACAAGTTTCCGTACATGGCGGAAACTGTATGGTTAAAAATGCACCTGCCGCTTAACGCGGCAGGTGACTGATCGGCAATATTAAGCAGAGTAAGGGCCGAACAAGGTCGGCCCATATGATGCTTATTTGTCTTTGTTACGTTCTTTAACTTCTTTGATCACTTCTTCCGCGACGTTGCGAGGGCAAGCCGTGTAGTGCGAGAACTCCATGGAGAACTGGCCGCGACCTGACGTCATGGTGCGCAAATCGCCGATGTAACCAAACATGTCGCTCAATGGTACGTCGGCTTTGATACGTACACCGGTAATGCCTGCATCTTGGGATTTGATCATGCCACGGCGACGGTTCAAGTCACCGATCACGTCACCGACGTGTGCATCCGGTGTGAATACGTCAACTTTCATGATCGGTTCCAGCAATTGCGGATTACCTTTCGGGATCGATTGACGATACGCGGCGCGAGCAGCGATTTCGAATGCGATAGATGACGAGTC
This sequence comes from Methylomonas methanica, assembly GCF_001644035.1. Lineage (GTDB taxonomy): Bacteria > Pseudomonadota > Gammaproteobacteria > Methylococcales > Methylomonadaceae > Methylomonas > Methylomonas methanica_A. The sequence continues at coordinate 129,229 of NZ_LUUG01000082.1, read as the reverse complement.
AACCGCGTGGAAGCCACCGTCGGTCAGGATTACTTTGAAGTCCAAGCATGGGAAGCCTGCCAACACACCTTTGTCGATACTGGCTTTAAAGCCTTTTTCAACAGCTGGCCAGTATTCGCGAGGTACGTTACCGCCGGTAACCTGTGATTCAAAAACAAAACCGCTGCCTGGCTCGCCTGGCTCGATCACATAATCGATTTTCGCGTATTGACCGGAACCACCCGATTGCTTTTTGTGGGTGTAGCTGTCTTCGATGCGTTGGGTAATGGTTTCGCGGTAAGCCACCTGTGGTTTACCCACGTTGACATCTACACCATGGGTACGGCGCAAAATGTCGACTTTGATGTCCAGATGCAACTCGCCCATCCCTTTGATGATGGTTTCGCCGGATTCTTGGTCGGTTTCGACGCGGAATGACGGATCTTCTTGAACCATCTTGCCGATCGCGATACCCATTTTCTCGTTGCTGCCTTTGTCTTTAGGCGAAATCGCAATCGAGATAACGGGATCTGGGAATACCATCGGTTCCAGAGTAGCTGGTTGGTCCGGGTCGCACAAGGTATGACCGGTTTGTACGTTTTTCAGACCAATCAAGGCTACGATGTCGCCGGCTTGCGCGGTTTCGATCTCGTTGCGGTCGTCGGCGTGCATTTCCACCATCCGGCCGATACGCTCGGTTTTACCGGTAAAGGTGTTTAACAGGGTGTCGCCTTTTTTGATGCGGCCTGAGTAAATGCGGACAAAGTTCAAGGCGCCGAAACGGTCGTCCATGATTTTGAAAACCAGTGCGCGCAATGGGCGGTCGGCATCGACAATCGCGTGTTCGCCAGTAGGTACGCCTTCCAGGTCGGTCTCGGGTTGCGGGTTGACTTCGGTTGGGTTCGGCAAATACTCGATAACGCCGTCCAGTACCAATTGCACACCTTTATTTTTGAAAGACGAGCCGCAGAAAGTCGGGAAGAAATCCATTGCGATGGTGCCTTTGCGGATGCAATGTTTGATTTCTTCGACGGTAGGCTCTTCACCTTCCAGATATTTTTCCATGATGTCGTCGTCTTGATCAGCCACTTGGTCGATCAATTTCGCGCGCCATTCTTCGACTTGCTCTGCCATATCCGCAGGGACGTCTTTAATTTCGTATTTCAATGGGTCGCCGGAGTTATCCCACACCCAGGCTTTGCGAGTCAGCAAATCGACCACGCCGACAAAATTTTCTTCTTCGCCGATAGGCAGAGTCATTACAACCGGTTTCGCGCCCAATACTTGTTCGACCTGTTTAACGACGCGGTAGAAGTCGGCACCCATTCTGTCCAGTTTGTTGACGTAGATGACGCGAGAGACTTTGGAGTCGTTCGCATAACGCCAGTTGGTTTCGGATTGTGGCTCTACACCGCCGGAACCGCAGAATACACCTACGCCGCCGTCCAGCACTTTCAAGGAACGATAAACTTCGATAGTAAAGTCAACGTGCCCAGGGGTGTCGATGATATTGAAACGATGCGGTTGAAATTGGTTGGTGCTGCCCGGCCAAAAACAGGTGGTTGCGGCCGATTGAATGGTGATGCCGCGTTCTTGCTCCTGCACCATGAAGTCTGTAGTCGCCGCGCCATCGTGCACTTCGCCGATTTTGTGGATTTTTCCGGTCAGCTTCAAAATCCGCTCGGTGGTAGTGGTTTTACCGGCATCGACGTGAGCGAAGATGCCGATGTTTCTGTAAAGCGATAGATCAGTCATGGTTATACTCTAAAAATGGACATAAAAACTTTTAAACCCCAGCACCATTGCCACGGTTGGTTGTGGATCACATAGCTGCTAGTCTAGCGAAATATGCGGCCGGTCTTCGCTTTGCAAGGGTCTGAGGCGAAATTCACACGGCTTCTTCAAAGACAAGGTCAATGAAAATCTTCACATTCTAACCGAAAAATAACAAAAAGCAGAATGTCAATTGTGTGAATTAGTTAAGTAGGCTATTGGAACGGATTTGCAACTCCCGGAGTTGCATCAGTACGTAAAGCGATTGCAGGCAGGGACAGTCTACACCTTGCCGCTGGGCGGCGCGCACCGCGTTGCCGAGAATGGCCTCGGTTTCCATTGTGTGTCCACGTTCGAAATCCAGCAGCATGCTGGTTTTGTAGGGTGGCATATCACGGGTCAGGGCAATATGATTTTCGACAATATTGGCCGGTAGCGGATGGCCGCAAGCCTCGGCAATACTAAAGACTTCCTGCATAACCCGGCGAACAAAATTTTCCTGATTCTGCAATATCGCCTGAGTTGCCAGTCCACCAGACAGTACCGATAGCGGATTGAACGGCGCATTCCAGACGCACTTTTGCCAGCGGCTGGCAATTATGTCATCACTGATCTCGCATTCGATGCCGGCTCTCAGGAACAAGTCGCGCAAATACAGCGCTTTAGGTTCATGGCCATCAGACAGATTACCCAGGATCAACTTGCCGTAAGCCAGGTGGCTAATCTCGCCGGGAGCAAGTCGGTTGCAGCAGATAAACGCCAAGCCGCTGATTAACAGGTTGTTCGGAAACGCCTGTTGCAGCTCTTGTTCGATTTCGACGCCATTCTGAATCAGCACAATCGCCGTGTGCGGCGCTACAGCATCACGAATCAGCGCAACTCGATCGATGTCTGCGGTGACCTTGGTACATAGAATCAAGTAATCCGGTTGACCTTGATACTCAGATGCGTGGCGTAAAACCTGGTTTGGCATGAATTGCCAATTGCCCAAGGCGCAACTGTCGATGCGGTAGCCGTAGTGTTTGACTGCATCATAATCGGAGCGGCACACTACCGATACATCGGCGCCGGCCTTGGCTAACAATCCGCCATAAAACCCGCCGATGGCGCCGGCACCCACGATCAATACCTTGTTGTTCATGTTTCGTCAGCCAGAATCTGCTTTAAAAACGGAATGGTTAATTTGCGTTGCGCGGCCAGGGTGGCGCGGTCGATTTTGTCTAGGAGCAGCCATAGCGCCGCTAAATCGTGAACGTAATGATTCAACAAAAACCGCCCTACCGCCGGCGGAATGTCGAAGCCCAGAAAATGGGCTTTATAAGTCAGTGCCTCGATTAACTGATCATCGCGCAAGGGCTGAATTTTTAAGGTCAGCCCCCACGCCATCCGGGTTTTCAGGTCGGGCAAGGCAAAACTTAAAAACTTCGGTGGACAATCGGCGGTCAGCAGCAATTTATGATTGTTCTGCCGATGGGTATTATAAAAAGCGAACAGCGCGTGTTCCCAGTCGCTGTGGTCGGCAAGCGTTTGAATATTGTCGAAACAGACCAGCTCTAGGTCTTCCAGACCTTCCAACAAGGTCGGCGCCGGCAAGTTGTCGGCGTCAAATGCCAGATAAAACGGATCTTTACCCACCAGCTTGGCTTGCTGACAACAGGCCTGCAATAAATGGCTCTTACCGCTACCGGCATCGCCCCAGATAAAAATCTGTTGCTCCTGGCCGTTTGTGGCTAAGGCCTGCAACTGAGTGACGATTTCGGCGTTATTGCCTGGAAAAAAACTGGCAAAGGTCTGATCGTTCTGAAACTCGAATTGTAAGGGAACTTGCATGCCGATTATGCTCAGGCTTTTTCCGCTTTGTAGACATACAGGCCAGCGCCGAAGCACAGCAGTAGACTGAACAATACTTCCAGCAGCGCATAAGGCCGTTCTATTTGATTGACATAGGCTTCGGCGGCGCCATGCGCAAAATACGGCAGGCTCAAATAACTCATCCAGGTGCAGCTTTTCAGGTTGCGGTTCAATAAGCCTTTAAACGGCAGTAATAACGGTCCGGCCGAGATTAACAATAGCAATGCGGTTGGCAATTTGTTCGATGGCGACAATAGCGTATGCCAAGCCATCATTAACAAAAACAGGCCGAAAAAGCCGATCAAGGCCGCGTAATAGTAATAGATTCGTTGCATGAGAGCGGCAAATGGCCAGAGTGATAGAGTTAAAGCTGATCTATTATCACAAAGTCTCTGCAATAATGCAGTGCCGCTCGCTTTTTAACCCGCAAAGGAGATGATCATGATTAGAAAACTGAGTACCGCAACCGCCGCCTGTCTCTTAAGTTTTAGCGTGCTGGCCGCCGATAGTTATACCATCGATAGCCATCACACCTTCCCCAGCTTTGAAATCAGCCATTTGGGTTTTTCCACGCAACGCGGCCGTTTTAACGAAACCAGCGGTAAAGTGACATTGGATGCCGCGGCGGGTAAAGGCAGCATAGACATCAGCGTCAACACTGCGTCTATCAGTACCGGTTTGGCGGAGTTGGAAGAGCATTTACGTGGCAAAGACTTTTTCGATAGCACGCAGTATCCGGCGATGACCTTCAAATCCGACAAACTCAGTTTTCAAGGTGAGAAACTGGTCGGTGCTGATGGCATTTTGACCTTGCATGGGATCAGCAAGCCCGTACACTTGAATGTCGAACGCTTTTACTGCGGGATGAATGTCATCAGATTAAAGTACACCTGCGGCGCCGATGCGGTTGGCACGATAAAACGTTCGGAGTTTGGCATCGACAAATATGTGCCGGCGGTGGGCGACGAGGTAAAGGTACTCATTCAGGTTGAAGCAGTTAAGGATTAAGTTGCCAAGTGGTTTGAGCTATGCGGAAACAACTCTTTACCAATGTGCTGAACAGTGCACTTTAAACCCTTGGTCGGATACGGGAGATAGAAGTGGAAATAAGCCTGGCTAGCCCTGCCGACATCCCGGCGCTTTGCCATCTGTTGAGCGAACTATTCAGTCAAGAAGCAGAGTTTCGGCCGGATTATGAGGCGCAGAGTCGGGGATTGACGCGCATCATTACCGACCCGAACATCGGTCATATTTTTGTAGCGCGCCATGACAGCCAAATTGTGGGTATGGTTAATCTGCTCTACACAGTCTCCACCGCGCTGGGCGAGCGGGTGGCCTGGCTGGAAGACATGATCGTGTTAAGTGATGTCCGCGGGCAAGGCGTGGGTAGCCTGTTGCTGGAGCACGCGGTGGAGTTTGCCCGGCAAAATGGTTGTCGCCGGCTTAGCTTGTTGACCGACGCCGATAACCTGCATGCTCAGCACTTTTACCGGCGACAGGGCTTCAGGGCGTCGGAGATGTTGCCCATGCGCTTGGTTTTTTGAATGTCAGTGCCACATTGCCCAAAAAAAGTACGCCCTGATGGTCGAGGCCAAAGTGCGGATGGGCAAGGATTATATTTATCCCGAGTATCCGTGGATTGCAGGAAAACGGCGGGCTATGATGTTTTTTTGGGCGATGCGGTGACTTTTGAGTCCATCGTCGGCGAGGGAATGATGAAGGCGGGTTAGCGCGATAGCGCGTAACCCAATCCTAAGAGACTCGCGTTTTAGAACTCGTATTTCAACGAACCCAGTACATTGATCGGATAGCCGGGGATGGCGCCAAGGCTGCCGCCGTCCGTATTCGCGTAATATTCCTTGTCTAACAGATTATTGATGTTTAACTGGGCGGTCAGTTTGTGCTGCCCTATGCGATGCGTATAGGCCGCCATCGCATCCAATCGCGCATAACCGGGCAGGGTGAAGGTATTGTTTGAGTCCCCTGGACGGCTGCCAATAGCCACCACCCCCAAACCGGCCTTAAACGCTTCATTAAATTGCCAAGTACCCCACAAACTACCTTGATGCCTGGGCACATTCTCCAGGCGATTGCCTCGCAAACCACTGAATTCCTCGATGTAATTGACCTGGGTATACGCATAGGTCGCCAGCAGATGGAATTGATCGGTGACTTGCCCGGCCAGATCCAGTTCTATGCCTTTGCTTCTGATTTTTCCGGCTAGAATCTGGAATTGAGGGTCGGCTTGGTTCGGGTCGTCGGTGAGCAGATTGCTTTTGGTCAAATGGAAAAATGCCAAGGTCGAAGAAAACCGCTTGTCTTGCGATTGCGTTTTGATGCCGACTTCGTGTTGCTGGCCCTCCTGCGGGTCGAAGCTTGCGCCGCTGGCGCTCACGCCGTTGTTGGCACTAAAGGACTCGGTGTAACTACCGTAGACCGACAACCAATCTTGTGCTTGGTAAAGCACGCCGGCTCGGGGACTAAACGCATCGTCTTCTTTCTCAACGCGTCCCGCTTTCGCCGCAGCCAAGGACTCTGGGGTGAATTTCTCGCCTGTCGTCACATTGTCGTAGCGGCCGCCCAGCAAGATATGCAGCTTATCGAACAAGGTGATCTGGTCTTGAATATAGGCGCCCACCCAAGATTCTTTGCGATAGAAAAACGCATTTTCGTTCGTCAACGCCGCAAAATCGACTTGTCCGTAAATAGGGTTATAAATATCGATGGCAGGTGCTGGACCATCTGCATCATGTGATTCTGTTGTGGCGTAAAAGCCGTCTACCCCGATCAATAGATTGTGTTTGCTGCCCAGGAATTCGAACTTACCGTTCAAATCGATGTTGCCGGAATGGGTCATCACATCTTGCACGCCGGTGGTGGCGATACGATTCAGGCTGCGCTGGTCGTCCTGTAAGCCTAAATAATTGTAGAGCGTCGGACCGCTCAGCGACCAATCTTTAAACAAATAGCGTTGGGTGATTTTCCAATCGTCGTTGAAACGGTAGGTCCAGTCGTAACCGACTAGCGTACTTTCCATCAATTGCCGCTGCGGGCCGTCCTTCAGCGTGCGGGTGATCGGGATTGGGGCCGGGCGTCCGTTAACGGCGGGAATGCCGTAATCAGCGTTCAAGCGATCATGTTTATATTCCAGTTCGAGATTGGTCTCGAATTTTTCGTTCGGTCGCCAAGTAACCACCGGCGCCACGAAAAACCGCTCATTGCCGACAAATTCCCGGAACGATTGATTGTCCGTGTAGGAACCATTAAGCCGATACAGTAGCGTCTTGTCGTCATTAATCGGGCCGGTTGCATCAATCAAGGTACGGTATTGGTCGTAAGAGCCAAACTGCTGTTGCAGAGAATAATAGGGTGTATCGCGCGGTTTCTTGGTGACATAGTTAACCAAGCCGCCGGGCTCGATGCGACCATACAATACCGCCGCCGGGCCTTTTAGCACTTCAATCTGCTCGATGTTGGCGATGTCGTAAATATCCTGACGATTGAACAAACCGTTGCGGTAGGCATCGCCAAAGCCGGAGCCGGCCAAGCCACGAATGATAAAGTTGTCATACAAGAATCCTCCACCCGTGCGCCCCAATACGCCGCTGACATGGCCGTTGACCGCATCCGGTAAGGTCATCGCCTGTTTGTCCGCCAGCACGGCTTTGGGAACAACTTGTATGGAAATCGGCGTTTCCATGATCGGGGTATCGGTCTTGGTGGCGGTCGTGGCGTTGGGGCGGTTGTAATCGGTATTGTAGGGATCGGTGGCGTCGTAAACCGTCTGACCGATGACGTTCACCGGTTGCAACATCGTCGCGTCCTTGCCCGCCGCCTTGATCGATACCGAACCGTCGCCGGCAATCGCAAAGCTCAGGCCGCTGGCCGACAGCAGTTTACTCAGCGCCTCGTTTAGCGTCATCGTGCCTCGTAACGCCGGTCCGCTGTGGCCGGCCACGCTATCGTGAGCGTAAAAAATTTGTATGCCGGATTGCGCTGCCAGTTTCGGCAGCGCCGCCGCCAATTCCTGGGCCGGGATGTCAAAGCTGTAGGTGGTTTCGGTTGCCCGCACTTCGCAGGCTGAGGCCAACAAGGCGCCGAACAATAGCGGTTGTGTTAAAAACTTCATCCATCTTCTCCTTTTGCGTGGGTTTTCAGAATGAAACGCACCAAGCCGAAAAAGACGCCAAAATTTATTCGGGAAGACGAGCGGGGGGCTATCGGAGGTCAGCGTCTGACCAATAGCGCCTGCCCCGGCGCTGGCCGCTGAATATTGACCGGCAAAGTCATCGCGATAATATTCAACGCGCCGTCGAGATTACCGATATGGAAGGTACCGCTGACCTTCAGCTTGGCCAGGCTTGGGTCGGCCAAGGTCAAACGCGTGTCGTGAAAGCGTTCCAGTTCGCTTAACACTTCGCCCAACCGGCGGTTTTCGAACACCAGTTGACCGCGCAGCCAGGCAGTGAGGTTGGCCGGTTTGTCCGGGTTTTCCAAAAAATTGCCTTGTGAATCGTAGCTGAGTACTTGATTGGCGTTGATGTCTCGACTGCCCTTGGTTTCTACTTTAACGGCGCCTTCCACCACCGCAACGGCTACCTGCCGGTTTTGCACCTTTACGTCGAATTGCGTGCCGATGTCGACAATAGTGCCGTTACCGGCCTTGACCTCGAAGGGTTGTTGCGGATTATGAGTCACACTAAAAAATGCCTCGCCCTTGACCAGCTCCACCGAGCGCCGCCAACGGTTGATCCGCAAATTCAACTCGGTATCGCCACTCAGGTCCAGGCGCGAGCCATCGGCCAGTTGTACAGTCTGGCGGTCGCCGCGTTCGGTCACGTAACGGCTGCGATGACCGTACCAGCCCTGTTCCGAGAAAGTGCCCACGCCCAAACCCAGCAACAAACAAGCGGCCAGCGCCAGTTCGGTAAAACGGCGCAGACGCTTGCGCGGGGGGCGGTAACTTAAGGCTTGTTGGCGCACCGGAAAATCCCCGCCCTTGAAACGATCCAATTTGCGCCATTTATCGGCCAATTGCCGGTAAATGCGTTGCCGGTCCTCGCCTTGCGCTAGCCATTCCTGGAAGGCCTGGCGCTCCGCTGACGTGCAGGCAGCCGAATCCAGCCGCAGAATCCACTCTATGGCTTGCTGTTGCAGATCGGACGAGGCTTCGGTCTTGGGCATGTTAAAAAGGGGGCGATGGGTTGCGCTAAGCACAGGCATTCTATCCTTTAAGCCACCCGACATTTAAAATCCGGCATAAGAAACGATGAAAAAAACCACAAGCCATGAACTTAGTCATGCGCAGAGTCGAAGCGCAACAGCACATGCTGCGCGGCAATGCCGACCAGCCTGACGGAATTGCGTTCGGAAATCCCCAGCCGATGGCCGATTTCCTTGTGCGACAGCCCTTCCAGCCGGAACAGCACGAAGGCGTTGCGGGTAGTCTCCGGCAGTTCCAATAAAATGCGGTTCAAGGATTGCAGTTCCTGTTCCGAGGCCAAGCGATCCTCGGGCAGCGGCTCGGCTGCCGTTATGTCATGCAGCGTCTGGTCGTCGCCGGTTTCCACATGAAAACGGTCCCGAACACTCTGGCGGCGGTGTTGATCGACACTGAGATTGGCAATCGTGCGGTACAGAAAGGCTCTGGCATTGTCGATCGACTCCGGTTCGGGATGTTGCATCAAGCGCAAATACGCTTCCTGCACCAAATCCTCGGCAAACTCATTGCCGCCGCGCAGGCCGGCAAAGGCCCGGAGCTCATGGCTATGCCGTTGAAACAGCCGATCAAACAGCGATGGTTTGGATTTAGGCACTAACAAGTCTCGATGACGAAAGAGTTAAAGGTCTAGCAAGGCATGAACCCTTGCCGGACCAATCCCGGTTTGGTGGTGTTGAACGAACGCAATACCGCGCAAAAAGCATTCCATCCGGTCGAACTCAAATTGATAGATAGGTTTTGAATGCGATTACATCTTTTGAAAACAATTGCTTGAACTGCCCGTAAAGGTGCGACTTATGTTTGGAGGGCGAGGATTTTCGCGAAACCCGGTGCGGCAAATCACGCAAAATCGCTTGTAGACACGCCAAATCACACAGCCCTGGCCGCATTCTCGATTTCAGAATATTGCTGAGCGCGGCATAATAAAAACCCAAGTAAGCAGCTAGCCATCCCGGTACCGTTAGCCGAGAACTCCCCTTGTATTCCCAAGCCGGGCCCCAACAACATCGCGAAGGTAGAAAAGTAATCGACGAGATTGAGAGATGGCGTTACAACTAGAGCACGAGGGTTTTTATCTGTGCGAGGAGGAATATCGGCAACGGAACCATGCGCTGACGTGAAACGCGACTATATCGATGGGCGAATTTAGAAATCATCTGAAAGGCACGCCTTGCGCGACTTTCACGACCGACATCCAGGAGCGGATGGGTAAGGACTTTGTTCATCCTGATGTGTCGGTGGATTACAGTAAAATGGCCCGCGACGAAATTTTTTCCACCTCGCCGGTGATTTTCGCGGAAGTGCTGTCGCGCTTCAGTCGAAAATCTGACGCCACTACCAAATTGTTACGCTAAATATCAATCTGCCGTCCGTGCAGGAGTAAGTGTTGATCGAGCAGGACATCATCTCGGTACAGGTTCTGCGCCGCAGCAAGCACTGGCTGTCGGAATACTATTTTCTCGGCGACCAAGTGACCTTCGAATCAATAGGCTTGACTCTGTCGGTGGAAGATATTTACGACCGGGTCGATAACCGGGATATGAATGGGTTTAGGGTAGAGCAGGTTTAGGCTCTAGAAATCTTACAGGCGAATCACTTGGATTTTGAGTATCCGAAAGAATTGCAAAAAGTACTGATTTTATCTGTTGAACCCCAGTGAATACGATATCGACTTAGACTAGAGAGCCTAGCTAGCCTCTCCGGCGATAAACGACGGGAAAACCCCGCCATCTACCGCCTCCTAGCTCCGCTTCGCGGCATTGTTAGATTAATCAGTGAAGTAGACTAGGATTTTGCGATTAAAACTCTACTTTAATCGAACCAACAAATGTCCGAGGCATGCCATACAAGCCCATACCATAAGCGTACACTCCGCCGAGGTATGTCTTGTCTAGCAGATTATCGGCGTTCAATTGCGCAGTAACATGGGTTTGCCCCACTTTCCACATTTGGCTGACCATAAGATTTAACGTGGCGTAACCTGGGGTTTTTATGGCTTCACTGTAGCCAATATACCGACGACCAACTGCCTGAATCCCTGCTCCGACTTTAAGACCTTGCAGTTCGGACTGTTGAAAGTCATAAGTTAGCCACAAGTTACCGCTGTTCTCAGGCACGTTATGCAGACGCTTACCAATTTTGTCACTACCGACGCTGTCTTTGATGGTTTGCGCGAAGGGCATATAGGAGTACGCGCCGATCAATTTCAAGCCCGGCCAGACTTCGCCGCTAATATCTAACTCCAGACCGCGAGTTTCGGCTTCGCCAATTGCTTGTGAGGGACAGCCCTGACACGGCTGCATAGGTAAATTTTGCTTTTTCAGATCGTAATAGGTCAGGGAGCCGGTAAAGTGACCATCAAACAATTCCGTCTTTATCCCGGTTTCCCATTGATCTGCGGTTTGCGGTGGCAACGCGATTCCGTTGTCTTTATAGGAATTGGCTGCGCCGAAGTTTTCGGTATAGCTACCGTACAACGAAAGCTCACGCAGTGGATGCCACAGCACACCAGCACGCGGAGAAACTTTATCTTCGTTGACCAGCAGATCCTTGCTTTTGCTACCGCCAAAAACCGCGTAATGGGTATCGCCGCTGGTTTCTGCATAGTCGTAGCGCAGGCCGCCCAGTATATGAATGTGATAAGGCAACTCAGCCTGATCTTGCGCGTAAACCCCGAACCACGGCTGTTCGTATCTGAAGGTGTTATACGATGGAATCGCCGGGATTTCCGCTAAATGCGCGGGGTTGTAAATATTGCTGCCGCCAAGGCCGAAAACCGGCCCCATGGTTGCTCTGGCATCGGTTCTCTGGTAATCACCACCGATGACCAAGGTATGTTTGACCGCGCCAGTTTGAAATTTGCCGGTCAACTCCAAGGAGTTATAGAAATTATTCATATAGTCTCGACCATCGGCATTTTGCTGGAAGAAAAACCGTCCGACGTCACCGGTTAGTGGGTCCACCGCGCCGCTGGCGGTAATATTGCGAATGGTCTCCTGCATGAAGCTGGCATTGAAACGATGGCGCAACCTCCAGTTGTCGTTAAAGTCATGTTCGGTATTCATCGAAAACATCAAGTATTCGTCTTCCGTGTAGCCCCAAGGATCATTGAGGTTTTGCCGGCGGGTTGTAAAACCTTGTTGGGAGCCATCCGGGTTCAGTAATAGCGGATTGGTTGCATTAGTTTTAATGTCACTATATTCCAGCTTCACCGTGGAGGTGGTTTTGTCCGAAATGCGCCAGCGCAGCATCGGAGCAGCGAAAACGCGCTCGCCACCTGAAAATTCGGTGATCGAGTCATTGGCTTGGTAAGCAAAATTGACGCGATACGCCAAATCCTTGTTCTCGGTTAAAGGTCCAGTGGCGTCAATGTCAGTCCGATAATGGCTGTACGAGCCGAATTGCTGGCGTACGCTGTAATAAGGAGTGTCTAACGGCTGCTTGGTGACAAAGTTAATGATGCCACCCGGTTCAGCTCGGCCATAAAGGATGGAGCCGGGACCTTTCAAGACTTCGACGCGATCAATGTTGGCTAAGTCCTCAGTATGAAACCAGTTGCTAATGAACGGAAAACCATCGCGGTAGTAATTGTAGGTGCTGAAACCGCGCACAAAAAACTCACGATTTGCGTCAGAGCCACCAATCACACCACTGACATTGCGCAACGCCTGGTCGATTGAAATGACTTGCTGATCCTTCAAAACTTGCTGCGGCACCACTTTGATCGACATGGGAGTTTGCATTATCGGAGTGTCGGTTTTTGTCGCAGTTGAGGAGCTCAATCGTTGGTAATCGGAGCTATATGGATCAGTCTCATATAAAGCTTTACCCACCACTGTCACCGCCCCCAATGTAGTAGCGCTGCTACCATCGCCAGGTTTCAATGTCACCGTGCCGTCGGCATTGATGCTGTGAATCAAACCGCTGCCGATCAGTAGTCTGCGGATCGCGTCCTCTAGCGTGTACTCGCCTTGCAGGGCCGGGCTGGTTTTGCCGGCGGCGGATTGTTCCGCATACAACATCGCAGTGCCCGATTGTGCGGATAGCTGTTGCAGGGCGGTCGCCAAGGACTGGGCCGGGATATCGAAGTGGCGTTTGCCGTCCTCGGCGTAGGCTGGCGCCGAGATCAGCGCGATGGCTACGGCGAGGGGTTTGATGGTCAGTGTCATACTCCATGTCTCCATTGTTGTAGGGTTCATGGGCATAGACGCGGAGGTTTAAAAAAGCCGCCAGCCTTTGAATATTTTTTGCCTGACGCCGTTAGCGTCAGCCTTCCGTAACGGAGTAGATGCGAATTGGAGCGTGCGAATAAATCCGCACCTACATTAGCGCTTGCCCGCCGCTTCCAAGACGATTTCCCGCTCGCCGATGCGTTTGACGCTGATCGGCAACAGCGTAGCCACGGCGTTCAACATCCCGTCCAGTTGCTCGGTGCGGAAGCTGCCGTTGACGCGTAGCTCGGCCAGTTTCGGATCGGGCAGGCGGATTTGTACTTCGTGATAACGGCCGATTTCCGCCAACACTTCGGCCAGCCGCCGACCGTTAAAAATCAACTTCCCTTGGCGCCAGGCCGTCGCTGTCGCAATATCGTTTGTAGTGGCCGGCACGAAACGTTCATCGTCGCCATACGCCAATTGCTGTCCGGCTTTTAGCTCGCGGCTTTCGCCCTGACCGGCCATTTCCACCACGCCTTCTTGCACTGCGACACTGACCCGATCCGCTTGTTTATACACATCAAAAGCTGTGCCGATATCGCGCACCCTGAGATTGCCGGCCTGCACACTAAACGGCCTTTCGTTATCGTGAATGACTTTAAAGAACGCTTCGCCGCGTATCAACTCAACCTGGCGTTGACCATGATTGAAATGCACCCGCACTTCCGTATCGGTATTCAATTCCAGCTCGCTACCGTCGGATAAGGCCACCACTTGTCTTTGACCCTTAGCCGTGTTGTAGCTGTGCGGCAGGCCGTACCAGCCTTGCGGCGAGAATATCGCAAAACCAACGCCCAATAACACGGTTGCGGCTGCGCCGTAAATCAGCCATTTCCGTCTGGAGGAGGCATGAGGAGGTGGGCGGTAAAGCAATGCCGCGTCGCGCGCTTGAAAGTTTTGTTGCTTTAATGGTTCCATCCAGTCCCATTGTGCCTGCACCTGCCGATACGCCGTTTGATGAGCGGGATCGACCGCCAGCCACGCCGCGAATGCACGCCGGCTTTGCGCGTCTGCGGGGGCATCGCGTAGGCGTAGCAGCCAGGCAATTGCTTGGTCGCGCGCGGATGGGCTGATGGATTCAATGTCGGACACGCTGAGTGACTTAAATGTGTTTATCAAAAGGACAGTTTACCGGACTTTGTAATAGACGGGACAGAGGGTAATTACCACCAATCCTGGTCCGGTTCGGCAGTGAGTTTGGTACTGATGTGTTGCATAGCCAGCATCACGTAACGCTCGGAGCAACGTACCGAAATACCCAAGCGCTTAGCAATTTCGGCATGCGAACAACCTTCGATCCGGTAAAGAACAAACGCATGACGGCGCAATTCCGGCAATTCGTCCAGCCAAGCGGCAAATTTCTCCAGTTGTTGATGGGTTTGCCAATAATGCTCCGGCGACAGGCGCTGGTCGGCAACATGCTCGATGTCCGCGTCAGGCTCATCGAAACGTTCGCGAGTTTCGCGGCGGCGATGGCGGTCAACCGTTAGATTGGCGGCGGTCTGAAATAAAAACGCCCTGGGATTTTGAATGGTTTGCGGCTCCGGATATTGCGATAGGCGCAGAAAAGCTTCCTGCACAATATCGTTTACATCGGGTTCTCGCGGCCAGCGGCCGCGTACAAAAGCACCCATTTCATGCGCGTGTTGCAGAAACAGTGTGTGCAGAAATCCCGGCGAAGTTTTAGACATTGAAGACTATGGCGACTGAGGCAGGTAGATATGGCTTTCAGCAATAAGCAAGCCAAGCAACCAGCTGGTGGCTGTAGGCCTTGGGCGCCCGAGGCTTGTTGCAGGAGGCAACGGGTTCAGCGCTGAATCAAACTGCGCGATATGCCCTGTTAACGCCGGGCAATACGGCATATCACGCAGTCTCGACCAAATGGCGGGTCCTAGTCGATGTCTAATGTTTTCTGTAGCGGATTGGTTCAAGCCACAAACGCTTGTTTACCGATGCGCGCTACTTACTGGGCCATTTTGCAAAGCTGCCGAGAGACACTGCGGTTCGTTGATAGACTTTGCCGTCACGACGCCGCTGGATAACGGATTCGTCCTGCCTACGCAAATATACTCCGCAAGCCGATGATATGCAGTACGTCTAAAACCGCATAGTCCGGTTCGGGTTTGTATGGCCTGATCTTCAATAACTGCCAACTATCGACTACGCTTAAGCCAATCCGCAGATGTGCATAGCGGTGACACGTGGCTTCTGATTCCAACGCTAAGTCAGGTTCCGTGCGCCAGACTGTCTGGATGATGACGAAGCTTCCAAGGGCAATCACCATACGTGTTCACTCATTCTTATATTATACCCACTGGAAATACCAGCATGGATAAGCCGGAAACGGTCATTGAAAATTGCACCGCAACATTATGAAATTGTTGCCAAGTCGAGCTGTTTTATCGTTGGGTATCTTGTTGTTGATCTGGACCGGAACCGTTTTGCCGGACGAAATGCACGAAGATGCAATCGATATGGACATGGCCGACTTGCTCAATGCCCATGTCATTTCTAACGCAAAAAAAACGCGGGTAACATCGGCATCCAAAAAAGCAGAAACGGTGGCAAATGTGCCGACTGCCGTCTATGTCATCAGTAACGACGACATTAAGCGTTCTGGAGCCACTAGCGTGCCGGAAGTGCTGCGTCTCGCGCCAGGAGTGGACGTCGCCAGAGCGAATGCGAGTAAATGGGGGGTGAGCATCCGCGGTTTTAATGGTGTGTTTGCCAACAAATTGCTGGTCTTAGTCGACGGGCGCAGCGTCTACAATCCCGGCTTTTCCGGCGTGTATTGGGATGCTCAGGATGTGATGCTGGAAGACGTTGATCGGATAGAGGTGATTCGCGGGCCAGCGGCAACATTGTGGGGCGCAAATGCTGTGAATGGTGTTATCAACATTATCAGCAAAGATGCCAGCAAAACTCAGGGCGGGCTCTTAGTAGCGGGTGGCGGCAGCCAAGAGAATGGTTTTGGTGCACTACGATACGGTCAGCAGTTAAATCAAGACACTTACGCTCGAGCATACGTCAAAGGGTTTTACCGCGATAATTTTAAACCTGCCTACAACGACAACAGCACCCGCGACGGTTGGGATAAACAACAGGGAGGTTTTCGGCTCGACACCCGCTTCTCCCGCCAGGATGAACTGACCCTACAGGGCGATTTATACCGTAGTGGCGTCGAACAGACGCTAACTACGCCCACATTGAGTGCGCCTTTTAGGGAATCTATTCAAAATAGCCCGAACAATCTCTCAGGTTGGAATCTTAATTCTCGTTATACCCACACTTTTTCCACCACGGCAGAATACAGCTTGCAGTTTTATTACGATCACAGTGAACGAGACGAATATCTGATTTCCAAACAACAGTTGGACACGTTTAATGTGGACTTTCAAAATAGTTTTAGGCTACACCCGGACCATACGACAATTTGGGGGTTAGGCTATCGCGCCAATCTGGATGATTTTGCAAGCAGTCAAGTAATTCAGGTGGAGCCAAACCGGCGAAACACACAATTGGTCACCACTTTTTTGCAGGATGAAACCACGCTGATCGATGACGCTCTGTGGCTCACCATCGGCTCAAAGTTCGAACATAACGATTATTCCGGATTTGAGGGGCAGCCAACCGCCAAGCTGATGTGGGCGCCTTCGTTTCAGCAACGATTTTGGGCGTCCTTTTCCAGGGCGGTCAGGACGCCATCCCGGATTGAACATAACATACATGCGCTGCAAGATGTTACGCTGAGTCCGCCCATCCCCCTACTCGGCGGGCAGTCGTTACCAGTCGCGATTATCAATAACGGCAACCCAAACTATAAAGCCGAAGTAGAATTGTCTTACGAACTTGGCTACCGTTACACACTATCTAATCACCTATCGCTGGATATCACGGCTTTTTATAACGACTACGCCAATATGCGCAGCGTTTCATTGGGCAATCCGTACCTGTCTAATTCTGGTGGGCTGCATCTGGTTCAACCTGTTGATTTCATAAACCTGGGCAAGGCAAGTACTTACGGTTTTGAAACAGCAACCACTTGGCAAATGACGGATTGGTGGCGCTGGGATATGAATTACAGTTTCCTCAGTACCTCGGTAAACAGTGCCATCCAGAGCGCAACGGCTATGAGCCCTGAGCATAAACTTTCGCTCCGTGCCGTTGTTGACCCATTTGATCATGTAACAATTGATTTTTGGCTGCGTTACGCCAGCTCTTCCAGCACCTTGGGTTTAGATCGTGCTTCCAGGTCTCTGAGTCTACAACGGATTGATTCTTTGGTCACTTTCGATACCCGCTTGGCATGGAAACCCTTTCCATCATTGGAAATTTCCTTAGTCGGGCAAAACTTGCTGGATGATAGGCGCTTGGAATTTACAGATGAATCTGGATTCGTGGTACCTAGCGCTATTTCTCGTGGCGTGTACGGCAAATTTTCATTGGAATTCTGACGAGAGCCAGCGATCGTTCCCCATTAAGTCCGACTTTAATCGCTAATCACACCTAAGCAGCTAAGACAATTACCAATTTCATTAGTGCGTTGCAAAAAAAGCAGGTGTAGAAATCCCGGGAATTTAATGGGCATTGAAAACGCCAATGGCTACAGCAGGCATTTGACCCCCTCAGTTCGGTAATAGTCAGGTCAGGCCGGATATTCTTGTGATCCGCCGCCCGTCGCGACCGCTGACCACCGTAGCCGCGATGCCCCGTCTACGGCAATCGCGCGTCAGTCGATGGTCAAGGAAACCAGGCGGACTTTTTTCTGCACCGGATCGGTCCAGGCGACAAAAGCTTGCTTGCCGACGCGGGCCATCGCAAGGTATTTGCTGGGCCATTTCGGGAAGCTACCGCGATACAGTGTGGTTTCCCGGCTGACTCTGCCGTCAGTTGTCACTTTCGCAACTCGTAACTCATCTTCGGGTCCATTGCGGCCGCGCCAACTCACCAAGGCCGAGCCGTCGTCCAGTAGCAAGGCATTGGCATAGCCGCTGGCGTCCGCATCCAGCTCGATAGGTTGGTTAAACTGTGCGCCCTTGTCGCTGGAAAATGCCACCTTCACCCGGCCTTTACCATCGGCGGCCGTGAACCAGGCCGCCACGCCAGCGGTTGGCGTTAGATCGATGGATGGTCCGTTACTGGGGCAGCCGCCTATCACCCAACCGTCCGCATGCACATTAGTGATTTGCGGATTGCCGCCGGGTTGCCAGCGCACCGCGCTGATGTCGCGAATTTCGCCGACGGCATGATCACGGTAGACCGTGGCCAATTGCTCGCCCTGCGCGTCGGTATAGCTGCGGCAGCAGGAGCAGACATCGTCATCCAGCACCAGCTCGGGGCCGGCGCGCCAGTTTTTATCGATTACGCTCGCCATCAATTGATAGCGGTTGGTTTTCTTATCGGCCGCCGGATCGTGGCCGGCGTTGCGCATGTCGGTCCAGACCAGCGCCAGCCGTGCATCGGGTAGCGCGGCCAAAGACATTTGCGCGTCGTAGATACGCGCATCATCGCCGTAAGGTTTTAGCGGTGTGCTCCAGCTTAAACCGCCGTCTATCGATCTGGCCAGGTAGATGTCCGCCGCGTAGCGGTCCGGGGAGTCCTTCACATACGGCATCCAGGCCGCGGCCAGGCTGCCGTCGCTTAGCCCAAGCACTACCGGCGGGTCGGCCAATTTACCCTCGACCTTGGCCACCGTTAACGGCATGCTCCAGCCCTGTTGTTCCAGAACGGCAAATTTAGCGGTGCTGCTCCCGCCATCGGTTTGCACCCAGCTGAGGATTAACTCGCCCGCGGCGGTCTGCGCCAGATGGTGCTGCTGGCTGACACCATTGGCCGGGATTTGCAGTTCGCTCATCGGCAGCGTATGCGGCGGTTTGGCAAATGCGGTGTGTGCGTTTAGAAAAAGCAACAGCAGTCCGCCGACTATGGTGAAAAAGTCCTTGATAGTTTGCATTTGGCGACCATGGGTAGAAGGAAATAAATCATCTTTTTAACTTGAGAGGAATTGATTTGTAAACTTGCGCGGCGTAAGGCTTGTCAGCCTTTAGCTGGCTGCTTTGAAGTAATCCGTTTGCCGGCAGCTCGGGGTTGGCAGAAACGCGATTGCCAGTTGCGCCCGCTGCTTTCGACAATGCACCAAGCCTTTGACAATGTGTTTTTCCACCGCGCTTTCGGAAATATCCAGCACGCCGGCCACTTCCCGGTAACTTAGGCCGCGAATTTTATGCAGGATAAACGCATCTCGGCAACGCGGCGGCAGTTCGGCGATGGTTTGGTACAACAAGGTCCGGCATTGCTGGCTGGCAATTTCGCTTTCCGCGCCGGACTGTTGCGGTTCTTCCGCGAGTAGAGCGGCTTCCTGATGGCGTTCGACGATTTTATTGTGGCGCAGATGATCAAGAGCCAGATTACTAGCGGTGCGATATAAAAAACTGCGCGGGTTTTCGATTGCCGTGGCATTGGCGGTGCGGGCCAAAATCAGATAACTTTCTTGCACCAGATCTTCAGCAGTTTCCTGGCATTTGACTATGCGCAGCAGGTGATGCAACAGCTCCTTGCAATGCTGGCGATAAAGCGCGCTTATGTCCAAGTTCATGTTGTGGGATTTGCCCGATGTGGTGATTTTTTAATCAAAATGCCAAGCCAGATTTATGCCAAACAACAATCGTAAACGCCGCAAGTGCGTGAGAGCCAGGGTATCCACGGGTTAAGTACCGATTGGTTTGCTCTTCGCCGAGTTTGGCGGTAAAGCTTACGGGTAATAAGTCAGGCGATATGCCGTATTTGCTGTGGCATATCACCTATTTATTGTCTGCATGGTTGTCGTGCTCATTTTGCAAGTTGCGTCAGCTGGATGCTTCGAATAGCCGCAAAATTGCCGGGGCCTGGTGTTCCCCCGTGCGTCTCCTGGTGGGCGCATCTTAATGGTCTGAAAGAATTTTCACCTCTCACCTCCTGTTTTATGTCTGTCGCGCGTCAAAACAACGATAGTCACAATTTAACAACATCGAGGGAAATTCATGACGTTGAAAATAACACTTAGCGGCGAGCTGTTTGGACAGGCTTCGGCACTGGTTTTAGGGGCTGTGTTGGCGTTATCCGGGGCTGCGGTTGCAGATAGCGCCAATCGAGCTTTCAGTATCCCCGCAGGCTCTTTATCTACCGCGCTAAATCGCTTGGCGGAATCCGGCGGCTTGCAACTGGTCTACGACGCGGCAATTACGGAGGGCTTGCAAAGCAAGGGCCTCAGTGGCAATTACACCCCGGAAGCCGCGTTGCAACGCCTGTTGGGTGACAGCGGTTTGAGTTACCGCGTCGCAGAAAACGGCAATATTTTGATCGAAAGACCGGCTTTGAATTACAAGCAGGATCCGACGGCACTGCCGGCGGTGAATGTGGTTGGCAAAAAGCTATATGACCCTAACGATCCTTTCAGCCAAATCTATGCGGTGCCGAACGCATCAACGGCTACCAAAACCGATATTGCGATTATGGACACCCCGGTATCCATCCAGGTCGTCCCCAAATCGATTATGAACGATCAGCAAGCGATTCGCATCGAGGACGCCTTGACGCAAAACGTCAGCGGCGTGCAGCGGGCTTACGGTACGGCGGATATGTACGAAAGCTTCATCATTCGGGGCTTTGCTTCCGACGACCAAATGTATCGCAATGGTTTCCGACGCTCGATGGGAAAGTTCGATCCAGCGAATATCGAACAGCTCGAGGTATTGAAAGGTCCGGCATCCGTGCTCTATGGGCGCTTGCAACCCGGCGGTATGGTCAATTACGTGACCAAAAAGGCGCTGGATGTGCCTTACTATTCCTTGCAGCAACAATTCGGCTCTTTCAGCGAATTTCGTACTACGGTCGATGCAACCGGGCCGCTGGATAAGGATAAAACCCTGCTGTATCGGTTTAATGCCGCTTACGACGAAGGCAATTCGTTCAGAGATTTTGTTGATCATGAACGGGTATTTATTGCGCCGAAATTGACTTGGCGGCCCAACGACCGTTTCGAGGCTAATGTCGAAATAGAGAAACGGCATGAAAATTACACGGAAGATTATGGCGTGCCGGTATTGGGCAATAGGCCTGTCACAAACCGCAGATCCTTATTTACCGGCGATCCGGCCATCAAGCCCAGCCAGGACACTACGCTGATTTATGCGGATTGGAGCTTCAAATTTAATGATGACTGGGGGCTAAGGCATAAATTTCAGTGGGACGAGACCGACATCGTATTCGGCGGCGTTGCGCCCAACAGCAAAATAAACGCGGATGGACATACTCTGGATAGATTTGGCATTCTCGGTACCAGCAACCGCCGCTCTTACTCTACCAGTCTCGATCTAACCGGAAAGTTTCAGACCTTCGGCGTTAAGCATGATGTTTTAGTAGGAGGGGATTGGTTCTTTTTTAACCAGGATGCGCCGGACAACAACTTTAGTTACGGTACCATCCCGACATTCGATATCAATAATCCCCAATACGGCAATTTCGATTTAGCGGCCCTGCGCGCCGAGCCCGCCAATTGGTTTTGGCGCTCGCGCGACGATTGGTATGGTGTGTATTTTCAAGACCAAATTACCTTGTGGGATAAACTGCACATCATGGGCGGCGGGCGTTACGACATGGCCGGTTACGGCGGCTACGGCGGTACATCCTGGGATGAAACCAAGGCTGGATTCAGCATGCAGCACGAGGATAAATTCAGTCCGCGCGTAGGTATCGTTTACCAGCCTTGGGATTGGTTGTCCTTGTACGGCAACTACGTCGAATCGTTCGGCACCAACAATGGCCGTTCCGCTACCGGCGGCAATTTTGCACCGCAAGCGGCCGAGCAGTACGAAATCGGATTTAAAACCGAGTTTTTCGATAAACGGCTATCGTCGACCGTGGCGTATTATCATTTAACCAAAAATAATCTGATGACCTTCGACTTGAGTACGCCGGATCCCACCGATCAAAAAACGATCGGCGAAGCGCGCAGCCAGGGCATTGAAGTGGATATTAAAGGTCAGATAACCGACGCATTCAGTCTGGTGACGACCTATGCCTATACCGACGCCAGATATAACAGGGATTACAGTGGTTTGCAGGGCAATCGTTTGTTGAATGTGCCTGAGCATCAAGCCAGTCTTTGGGGCACCTACCAATTCACCGAGCAATTTAAGGCCGGTTTGGGCGGGGTGGTTGTCGGTAAGCGCGAAGGCGACAATACCAACACCTATCAATTGCCTGGGTACACTCGTCTGGATGCGATGCTGGCTTATGTACAACCCATCGGCAAAACGCGTCTGACGGCGCAAGTCAATGTCTATAATCTGCTGGATAAGGAATACTACACCGGCTCAACGTCTTGGTTGCCTACAGCCAATGTCGGCGCGCCTATTTCCGCAATGGGATCTTTGAAATTGGAGTATTAATTCAATATTGGTTGATGGCGCTGCCGATAGCGTAGTGCCATTAGCCCCTTTTGAATACCTTCATGCGAGAGCTTTATAAGGAATGGAGGACGGGCATATCGATACTTCAGCTCTGCGGCTCACCGCCAGTTGATTTGGATTTTTACTGATCATTGGAATAGGCAGGTGGCGTAGCGGGCGTCGAATCGTCCCTGCCTGGATAAAAGCGTTTTTCCGCGCTTTTATCCAGGTATCCCTGGCGTCTTGTTTTCCATGTTCACGGGGGAGAGAACTTAAACATCCCTGACACCGGTCTTTATATAACAATATCCATGCCAAGCTCTGTAGGCCTTATGGTTCAACGGGTTTTCGATAAGGTTGATGGCTGCCATTTTAATTTCTATGTTATTTGCCGCAGTTAACGGTTCACTTTACGCCATTTCCCACAAAAACCGCAGTTGATCAATTCCGCGTTCAATCGTGGATAATAAACGTCCCAGTCACAACGCTCGAATCGCCCGTGAAGCATTTCCGCCATCCGGCCCGTTATCGCCAATTCTGGCGCCAACCCAAAACGGCTCTTTCTTTGCTGCAACGTTGCAAGCGTGGACTGGTTTATGCGTTGCTGTTTTTTGTGCTCAGTTCGCTGGTACTGGTAGGCGTATTGCGGTACCTGCCCGCGCCGACGTCGGCATTCATGCTGCATCAGCATGTTGACGATCTGGCCGAAGGCCGGCGCTATAAAGGTATTGATCAACGCTGGGTCAGTCGCCGGCACATTTCGCCGCACGCCTTTGCTGCGGTGATCGCATCCGAAGATCAATTGTTCTATCAGCATAACGGCTTCGATGTCGATGCTATCGCCAAAGCTTTTAACCAATATTTGCGCGGCGGCAAACTGCGTGGGGCCAGTACGATTAGTCAGCAAGTGGCGAAGAATTTGTTTTTGAGCCCAGCCAAAAACTTCGGCCGCAAGGCCTTGGAGATTTGGTTTACGTTGTTAATAGAGGCTGTTTGGGACAAACAGCGCATTCTGGAAATGTATTTGAATATTGCCGAATTCGGCGATCATTTATTTGGCATAGAAGCGGCCAGTCGCCGCTATTTCGGCATTTCCGCCCAGCAACTATCTGCCAGTCAGGCGGCGCTGTTGGCCGCTACGTTGCCGAATCCGATTTTGCTAAAAGCCGATCAGCCCAGCGCTTATTTACATAAACGCCAAAGCTGGATATTGGGTCAGATGCGGGTTTTGGGGAATTGATCTCGTGCTGCTGGTAAGCTAATCCTCTGCGTCATCATTATCGCGCTCATCCTCTTCATCGGGCGGCAGGCCGGATGCATCGGCAATCAGTTCTTTCAGATACTTGTATAACAAGCGCGCCGACTTCGGCGGTTTGGCTTCCTTGGCCTCTTTCTGCGCGTTGCGCTGCAACTGGCGTAGGTGCTGACTATCCGCGGCAGGAAATTCTTGGATAAACAGGGTCAATTGCTGATTACCATTGGCCGCCAGCAGCAGATCGCGCCAGCGCTCGGCCTGGTGATGTTCTCTGACTGCATGGGCGCTGCGATTTTTCATCCGCGCCAATTTTTCATGAATCGCGGCGGTATCCAGCTTTCTGAGTTGTGCAGTGATGTATTTCAACAAGCGCTTTCTGGCGGAGTTATGCCCCATCTTGCCGGCATCGCGCATGGCTTGTTCTATGCTCTCGGGCAATTCGAATTCGGCGATATGCGCAGGGGATAGCGCGCAAATTTCCTCCGCCATCGCAAAAACTTCGGCTATTTCTTTTTTGATGCGGGTCTTGTTGGGGCGTACCGCATAATGATCGGCTTCCTCATCTTCGTTCTCGTCGTCGTCCTCATCCTCGGGTTCGTCGTAATAATCTTCTTCGTATTCTTCTTGGTAATCTTCGTCGTTCATGTCAAACCATTGCTATTAAGAAAAGCACGAACATCACCACCATCAATAACGGCACGATAACGCTGGGCCAGTCGGACGGTGTTTGTTTGCTACGCGCCAGTGCGGCTTTGATGCCGGGCTGCATCCAGAACAAAAGCAGCAGCGCCAGGGCGCCGAGTATCAGGTTTTCCCAGGTTGACAGCATGATGTGACCGCTTTGTTGTGAGTGAGGGAAGTCGCTGGGGACTTTGCCATGCGGCATTCTAACAAACCTTGCCATGCAATAAGACATTGCTTGCTGTGATAAATTAAAAGTTATTTCTCGGGATTTATCGCTAAGCGACTATTGCGAAAGGGTAAATTCAGTTATTCACAGAAGCTGTGGATAACTCTGTGTATTAATTGTCGAAAGCCTTTGCTATTCCCCGGCAGCCCTGGGTTGCGGTCAAATTGTACAACATTAACTCACTAGTATTAATGCATAATAATCAATGCGTTATAAATGATTCGTTGTATTTCAACAAGTTATTTTGTCAAGCGTTTTTATGGTCTTGCTGTAAACGGCTTAATGTGTATAACTCGGTTACATGCCAGACAAATTTGCTGCCAAACTGTATTTTTTGGCTAGGCTTTAAGCGGGCCAGCTTATATGGTCTGCGCAAATTTGCGATAATGGCCGGTTTTTAAAAAAGAGTTATTTCATGTGGTTTAAAAATCTTGCCGTCTACCGTTTCACCGAGCCGTTTACCTTGGATGCCGCTTTCCTGGAGCAAAAGCTGCAACAACAGCCGTTCCGTTCCTGCGGCAGTCACGACGAGTTCAGTTTCGGCTGGACTGCGCCGCTAGGCAGGGCTTCGGACGCGCTGGTGCATGCCAATAACGGTTTCATGATGCTATGCGGCAAAAAGGAAGAAAAAGTTGTACCGGCATCGGTAATCAACGAAATGCTGCAAGAGCGAATCAACGAAATCGAGGAGCGCGAGGCCCGCAAATTACCTGCGAAAGAGCGTAGTCGGATCAAGGATGAGTTGATCTTTGAGCTATTGCCGCGTGCGTTTTCGTTTTCCCGCAAAACCTATGCATATATCGACAGTCAGGGCGGCTGGTTGGTCGTGGATGCGGCATCGGCTAAAAAGGCTGAAGACATGCTCAGCCAGTTGCGCAAGTGCCTGGGTTCTCTGCCGATAGTGCCGCTCACCGCCACCGCGAAGCCGGCTAGTGTGATGACGCAGTGGCTGATTGACAACACCTCGCCGAAAGATATTTTGATCGAAGACGAATGCGAGTTGCGTTCGCCGGAAGAAGAAGGCTCGATTATTCGTTGCAAACGCCACGACTTGGCCTTGCCGGAAATCAAGAATCATCTGGATAGCGGCAAACAAGTGATTAAGCTGGCTATGAGCTGGGCCGAACGTATTTCGTTTGTGTTGGACGAGAACTTGGCAGTCAAACGGCTAAAGTTTCTTGATCTTATTCAGGAGCAAGCTGCCGATATCGAAGCATTCGACGAAGTCGAACAGTTCGATGCCGATTTTTCCATTATGACTGCGGAACTTGCTCTGTTTTTGCCGCGTCTGCTTGAATTATTTACTGCTGAAGGTAACGCCTAATGAAAACCCGTTTGTTATCCAGTCTGCTGCTGACAGCCAGTGCTGCCGCGTCGGCGCTGACACTACCGCCGCCGGATAGGCCGGGCGACAGCCTGATAGGCAATCCGCCGCATGAGGTCAAATATGTCGCGGCCAAACATGAAGACACCCTGATCGACATCGCAGTAAACTTTCGGCTTGGGCAAGATCATATAGTATTGGCTAACCCTTATGTGGACCGCTGGTTGCCTCGCGAAGGCACTCAGGTGCGAATCCCTAGCAGTTTTTTGCTGCCGAATGCGCCGCGACAGGGCATTGTGGTGAATTTGCCGGAAATGCGTATTTATTATTTTCCAGACGCCACCAAAGTGGTGACTTATGCAATAGGCATAGGCCGGGAAGACAATTGGAAAACACCGTTGGGTAAAACTCAGATTGCCGCGAAAACGCCCAATCCATCCTGGAGTCCGCCACCATCCATCATCGCCGAGCATTTGGCTGACGGTGACGTGCTGGAGCCATATTATCCGCCAGGGCCGGATAATCCGCTAGGTTTGTATGCCTTTCGACTAGGTATACCGGGTTATTTGATTCACAGCACCAACAAAGTAAATGGTGTGGGTATGCGGGTCAGTCACGGTTGTATTCGGATGTACCCTGCCGATATTGAACAGTTTTTTCCGATGGTTAAGGTCGGTACGCAGGTTAACATTGTTAATCAGCCTATTAAGGTCGGCTGGTATCACGATACTTTGTACATGGAAGTGTATCCAGAAATGGAAGAGACGCCGGCAACCTACGAGCAACGCTTACATTCCGCGTTGACGTTGATTGAGCAGGCCAATGGCGGGCAAATGCCTGTCATCAAAGGCTCAGTGCTGAAAGCCGCGGTTGAAAAGGCTAGCGGTATTCCTGTCGCTATTTACGAACGTCCTGCGCAAACGCCACCTGTTGTACAAACTCAGGTCGCACCGCGCTGAAGACATTAAAAAAGCCCGTGGCCTTGCGGCTCACGGGCTTTTTAAAATCAACAACAGCAATAAAGCTTATTTGTGCTGTGATTTTTTGAACATACGGTCCAATTTGCTGTTTGTATCTTGAGCATATTGGGCAGCACGGTTAGCAGCAGCTTCAGCAGCAGCGGCTTTAGCAGCAGCTTCAGCAGCAGCAGCTTTTGCAGAAGCAGCGTCAGCAGATGCAGTAGAAACTTTGCCTTCCAAAGTGCCTACTCTTGCGTCCAAAGCTTCCAGGTCTGAAGTGCTTGCGCAACCGGTTGCCAAAGCTGCAATTGCAACAACTGCTGATAATTTAATAGCTCTCATCATGGTTTTCCCCTTGATTGTGGTTTCAAAAAATAATAAATGAAAAACGGTGGTAATTGTCCAACATTTTTTTGGATTATACCAACATTATTTCACGGTTACGAGTGTCCCTTTTTCTACCCATTGACTTAACTGATCGATTTGATCGTTAGTCAACGCGATACATCCGTGTGTCCAATTCATGGATCTGTGGATGGACAGACTACCGCTGCCCAAGCCATGAATACCGATTTGCCCACCGAGATCGGTATTTTGCGGCGGAATTTGTCCGGCAGAATGCGCTCTGGCAATAGCTTCGTAAGTGTCGAGATCGATTTTGCCTTTTTTTAAGGCATTGTCGGCATTGTCTACATTGGGATAGGTCAAGCCAAAGAATTTACGGAAGGCGCTTCTTTCGTTGATCCAGCCGATCCGATAGTTACCGAGCGGCGTAATGTCATCGCCGCGATGATTCTTTTCGCCCGCGCCGTTACGGCCGATGGCGATATTTTCCAGCACAGCAACCGTCTTGTCGCCTTTCCTGACTTCCATGCTTTGCGTCTGCGTATCGACCAGCAACCAAACATCCTCTCCGGCGAAACTGCGTGCCGTTACGGTACAACCCATCACAATCAAAACACCTAATAATTTTTTCTTTATCATGGCAATCTGTAAATAATCAAAGTTTTGGTGTAATTTAACCCTTTCGAAACGAGGTATTACAAAGGGTAGCATATGACAACAACAATCACCAAAACGACTCCCTACGATGATCAAAAACCCGGCACATCGGGCTTACGCAAAAAAGTCAAAGTCTTCCAACAACCCAAATATCTGGAGAATTTCGTCCAATCCATCTTCGACAGCCTGGAAGATTTTCAGGGCAAAACCCTGGTGATTGGCGGCGATGGCCGCTACTTTAACCGTAAAGCCATCCAGATCATCATAAAAATGGCGGCAGCCAACGGTTTCGGTGAGCTCATTATAGGCCAAGGCGGCTTGTTGTCTACTCCTGCTGCATCGAATATTATCAGGAAATACAATGCGTTCGGAGGTATTGTTCTATCAGCTAGTCACAATCCCGGCGGTCCGGACGAAGATTTCGGGATTAAATACAACGTCAGCAACGGCGGCCCGGCTCCGGAAAAGTTCACCGACAAGCTGTACGAGAATACCAAAAACATCACCGGCTACAAAAAAGCCCGTTTCGGCGACATAGATTTAGACGTTATCGGCGAAGTCGAGAAAGGCGGCGTGAAAATTCGGATTATCGATTCGGTAGCCGATTATGCCGAATTAATGGCAAAAATATTCGATTTCGATTTGCTCAAACAAAGCATCCATAACGGCTTTATCACGCTGCGTTTCGATGCGATGCATGCCATCACCGGTCCTTACGCCAAGCATATTCTGGAAGATACGCTAGGCGCGGCACCTGGCTCGGTATTTAACGCCGTGCCGCTGGAAGATTTCGGTGGCGGCCATCCCGATCCGAATATGGCTCATGCCCATGAGTTGTGCGAGATCATGTTCGGGCCTAATGCCCCCACTTTCGGCGCTGCCTCGGACGGCGACGGCGACCGCAATATGGTCATGGGTGCAAACATCTTCGTTACTCCCAGCGATAGCTTGGCGATTATGGCCGCCAACGCCAAACTAATTCCGGCTTACGCCAAAGGCATTAGCGGCGTGGCCCGCTCGATGCCGACCAGTCAGGCGGTTGACCGCGTTGCCGACAAACTAAGCCTGCCTTGCTACGAAACCCCAACCGGCTGGAAATTCTTCGGTAACTTGCTGGATGCCGATAAAATCACCATTTGCGGCGAAGAGAGCTTTGGCTCCGGTTCCAATCATGTCAGGGAAAAAGACGGCCTGTGGGCCGTGTTGTTCTGGTTGAATTTAATCGCGCGCAAACGCGAATCAGTGGAAGACATTGTCCATGAACACTGGCAAAAATACGGCCGCGACATTTACTGCCGTCACGATTATGAAGCGATCGATTCCGACATCGCCAACGGCATTGTCGAACATCTGCGTAGCCAATTAAACAGCCTGCCCGGTAAAAGCTGGGGTGATTACGAAGTTAAATTTGCCGACGAATTCAGTTACACCGATCCGGTCGATGGCAGTGTCAGCAGCAACCAGGGTATTCGCATTGGTTTTGTGAACGGCTCGCGTATTGTGTTCCGTCTGTCCGGCACCGGCACGGTCGGCGCGACTTTGCGTATTTATTTAGAGCGTTACGAGCGTGATGTCAGCAAGCACGATCAAGACGCGCAAGTGGCGTTGGCGGAATTGATAACCGTCGCCGAGCAGTTGTGCGAAGTGAAAAAACGTACCGGTAGAAGCGAACCTGACGTGATCACTTGATCGGCATTGAGCGCATAAGGCGTTAGGGCTGGCTTAACAAGCCAATCCTAACGCCCCTTTCCATAAGCATCTCGCAAAATCTGCTCCGCATTGCGGCCTGCCTCCGCCAAAGCCTGAGCTCTGCCGATGGATAAGCCCAGACCGTGTCCGGCGCCTATGCCGACAAATTGCCAGGTCTGACTCTCGGCAGCTGTTATTGAATCAGGACAAGAAGGCAGCTTCAGCGTGTTACGAAAAATTTCGCAACTGAGCAGCTCTTCGCTGGTCGGATAAAATAATCTGATAAACAACTCGCCGTCCTTGCGCCGTTCGCGGCGAATATCCAGAATTTGATTTTCCGCAAACACCCGGCGTAATGCCTCGCTTGAGAGTTGCCGTTGCCAGTGCTGATCACCGCCGTTGGCAAACGGTAACCAATTCAATCCGGATTCGGCTGCCAGCTTGTCCAAAAGCTGCATTAACGCCATATCGATATGGCTGCTACGACGTGGTTTGTCCTCAGGCAACTCGCCGAGATAGACCATGCAATGCGTGGTATCGCAAAGCGAGCTTGATTCATTATGCCTATGGCTGCCGTGAACACCGTTCCAGGCGATCACTGCCCGCATTGCTTCGCGGGCACTGCCTACCAAATTTTGTGCCTCGGCAGCCAATACGCCATCGACATAGCTATCGACATCGGTTTCAAGCACCGTTGGCCCATGTTCATCTGTTTGTCGCAGAACGCCTTTCACAATCCGCTCTGATCGGCTAGCGCGTGCAGTCGAAACGATTCTAAATTGCCCGCAAACTGTAAAACGCTGGTAATGGTCCGTCACTAGCGGACAGTCCGCTTCCGCTTCCCAGCTACCATGGCTGGTAGAAGTTAACAAGCTCACGCTAACCGCAGCAAAACGGCTTGGATATTCGCGTTGCCAAGTTCTAAGCAAGGCCGCGGCTTTGCTTAATATTGCTGCGCCACTGACGCCGCGTTGCCGAAATATCGCCAGAAATACCGGATGCGCAGCTGGCCAGGCCAGCAGTAAATGACCAGCCAAGGGGCGGCCGTCAGCAGTCGAAACCGTGCCGGTTTTTGCTAGAATTTGAAGTTGACGCAACAAATTTTTATCTGGCTCGCTTTGCCCCGCCAAGGTGGAGTTGGGCAGGATGCCGTTTTGACTCAGGCCGCGAAAATAATCGGGTTTGGATAGCAAGGCTGCCCGCATCGCCAGTGCCAATTCGGGTAAATTGGCCTGTAACGCAAAATCGCCGTCGGCGTTGCGTTCGCCCAGATAAGAGCGCCAGGTTTGCGGGTCCGATGGCGTAGCTTGAGCCGGAAGTTTTTGCTCTTTAATCGGCGACAATAACAGACGATAGCGTTCGAATTGAAATTGCTCGCGACGCTGCAATAGTTTTTCGGTATCGCTCGCTGACAACTCTGCTCCCAGCGAATCCGGATCGGCTTGAGCCAATGCCGCAGCATACGGAATTTTCAACAACGACCCAGGAGGCAAGCGACTAGATTGATCCCCGCCGCTGGCCAATATCCGCCCGGACAGTAGGCTCATCAACAGAAAAGAGCTATCTCCGGCACCGTCGAACGCCACACCGAGCATTTCATTTAATTTTGCCGATACGGCGCACGGTTCGCTGGGCCAGCCGGTATTAACCACCAATCGTGCCAATACCGCCCGGTCATTGCCATCTAATTCGGCATCCTGTCTAACCCGGTTTTTGATGCGTTGCAGCTCAAGCGAACTGGGCCAGTCTCCAGGTGTTAGACCTGCCAGCTCTCCGCTGAAATACATAGCTCCAGCTTCTTCAGCCCAAACCGGTAAGCGTCCGCCACAGCTGCGATGACAGGCTTCGTGGAACAGCTCGTGACGCAAATATACCGCTTCGCTCAGCCCACCTTGCGGTCGTTGCCGCAGATAAATACTGCCCGGACGCCAGCCGCCGGCATGACTGCCGCTAAACGTCCCGCTAGTCAACGCAGGAAACACCCGCACCGGATCATCCTCGATGGGTACCCGGTAGCCTTGCGCGGCTAGTTCGCTAACGGCAACAGTA
The DNA here is from genome assembly GCF_001644035.1 of Methylomonas methanica. Lineage (GTDB taxonomy): Bacteria > Pseudomonadota > Gammaproteobacteria > Methylococcales > Methylomonadaceae > Methylomonas > Methylomonas methanica_A. The sequence continues at coordinate 97,575 of NZ_LUUG01000082.1, read as the reverse complement.
GCGGTTTGCCGTAATTCAGCTTGTTGCGTTAGCGCCCCGAAAAATAAAATCGCCGCGCTAACGTCAAACAAATATCGCCGCCTGATGAATCGTTTCAATGAAGCATTCATTGGTGTTAGAGGTTTATGCTGAGCATGGTCAATCCTGCAAATTGCCGAACAGCGAAGATACACTCGGAAGTGCTAAATAGTGGATTTTACGATTTAAATTGACAATCAGTCGAATCAGCCTAGAATGCAACCCAGCTAGAAAATACGATTTACCCTTTGTTTACCAGCTCGATGTCTCTTCAGTAGTCCTTCGTCCTTGTTTTTCATTAAGTAATTTCCACATTTACCAGCGTTACCCGCCTTACTTTAGCTAAGGCTTTATCTAAAATTTTTAATAGGACTTATTATGTCTACAATGACAACTGGCGTCGTGAAATGGTTTAACTCTGACAAAGGCTTCGGCTTTATCGAACAAAAACAAGGCCCTGACGTTTTCGTACATTTCAAAAACATTCTGAACCCAAACAACAGCTATAGAACGCTGGACGAAGGTCAGCATGTACAATTCAAATTGGGCCGCGGCCCTAAAGGCCCGCAAGCCGAAGAAGTAACCATCGTTTAAAGATTAAGCCGTAGTTGCCAATAGGCACCTACGGCTTTTTTGTTAGATAGAGTGGAAATCAATCGCGGTTTCCACTTTCGTCCTCCCCGTTTTATTCCAATACACTGGACAGCTTTTAAAAGCTTCTACCAAAGCATTCAGCAGACTAAACTTTAATTGTCCGCAATGGTCCAAGAGCCATTACAAATTTCAATCAAGCAAAGAGGTGAGTCATGTCGTTAAAAAACGAATTTGAAAGTTTGCTCGTCAATCTGGATTCGGTTCGCGAGGAATTGCAACTGAAGCTGCACCTGGCCTCAATGGATGCCAGGGATGAATTTGCAGAAGCGGAAAAACAGTGGTTGCAGGTTAAAAATAAAGCCGCTGAAATTGCCGACGAATCGATAGAGACTTCCGAAGAGTATATCGCCAAGGCCAAAATTGTTGGAGAGGAGTTGAAGGAAGCTTATCAAAGAGTCGCTAAACGCCTTTCCGAGTGACTTCAGTAAACGCAAAAAGCTCGCAGCTATTAATTTGGTATAAGTATTGCGGTTAGTGTAGGCTGGTCGATAAGGTTATTGCCTTTGGCTCAGGTGTACAAGGCGTTGGAACAGGTGGTCGGCAATTTTGCTGACCCCTGCGCCTTGGGACCGATGAATTCAACACCGGTTTTTGCAGTGTGCCTAAGCCATAGGATGGGCATCTCGATTGCAGCTGTATACATATCTTTTCCTCAACTGCCCGAGACTGCCGTCTTTCCAAGCGTCGATCCGCAATTCTGGCAATATTGTTGATCAACCGAAACAGCCGTCCCGCATGCGGGACAAGTATTGGATGATTGGGTCTTATGTCCGCATGCATTACAAAAATGAGTATTTGCGCTAATTTCTGCGCCACACTGCTGACAGGCCAGTTTTTGCTGGGGTAGAAACCCCGATAACATTTCAGCCAGTTTGGCAAAGGTATCGACCAAGTAACTAGCATGGCGATATGCCCTGACCACAAACCAAATACTGACGCTTACGATCAAGATGATCGCGCTACTATGGTAAATCGTTCTACCCAAGCTATCGACGAACGGCGCCAATAATTCCCAAAACAATGCCTGCACTGTAATCACAATCAACAGAGCGGTTAACGGCTCCGCTATACCTTTGGCAAATGACAACGCACCGCCGCTGTTGGGAATGGCCTCTATGACGTAGCTGGCAAAAAAATAAAATAAGATTAACGCCGCCAGCCTGGCGAGAAACCAGACCACGGCCGCAGCCTTAAATACCCCCGCGACTTCCAATTCCGTCATTACCGGTACTAGCGTAATTAGTTTGCCAATTATCAGGATGCTGGCAATGGTGATGAATAGCTGAGCCGCCCGCTGCCATGCGTTGCTCGATGAGGAAATCAAAGAAAACATAAGCGTTCCAACTCCTGTTTATGGGGGACTGAATTTGAATCAATTAGTGGCTCATTGAGCTGGGCGTGATTACATAAGTAGAGAATATCACAGAAAAAGCGGATAACCCGCGCAGACAAAATAGCCTTTTAAAATTGCCGGTCAAGCTTATTGATGCGGCACATTGATTTGTTGGTAAGCAACCTGAAGCAATGTTCAAACACTTTCTTGCTATTTCCGGTTCGGCGCTACAGTCGAAAAACGGCTTTTTACCTTATCTAAATCCTTTGCGGTACTATTCAGTGACGATGCCTAATTGATTTTCCTTTCTCCCAACCTATATGTCCCCCGAACAATTCCAACAAAAACTCTTTATCTGGTTTGATAGGCATGGCCGCAAGGATTTGCCATGGCAACTGGACATCAATCCTTATCGCGTTTGGGTTTCGGAGATTATGTTGCAGCAAACGCAAGTAGTCAGCGTGATTGGTTATTTCAATCGCTTCGTCGCCAGATTTCCAACAGTGCAAAGCCTGGCAAGCGCGGAACTGGACGAAGTACTGCAACACTGGTCCGGGCTTGGCTATTATGTACGCGCCAGAAACTTGCACAAAACCGCGCAAATCGTTGTGGACAATGCCGGCATATTTCCACAAACCGTGGCAGAACTCAGTGCCTTGCCCGGCATCGGCCGCTCCACGGCGGGGGCGATTCTCAGCATCGCCTGCGGACAAAGCCAGCCTATCCTGGACGGCAACGTCAAGCGAGTGCTGGCGCGGTTTCAGGCCGTGCATGGCTGGCCTGGCGACAACAAGGTTGCGGCGCAGCTTTGGCAAATTAGTCAGCGCTATACGCCGAGGCAAAGAGCCGGAGACTATACGCAGGCGATGATGGACTTGGGGGCCACGCTCTGCACCCGTAGTAAGCCGCTATGCGACATCTGCCCGGTCGCTGAGGGCTGTCAGGCTAGGAAGCAGGGTTTGGTAAAACAATTGCCTGGTTCCAAGCCCCGCAAGGATTTACCGGTCAAACAATTGTATTTTTTGCTGTTACTAGACAAGGAAAACCGGATATTGCTGGAAAAGCGGCCGCCGACCGGCATTTGGGGCGGGCTATGGAGCGTGCCGGAATTTGCCGATCCGCAGGCTTTGCAAGACTGGTGTCTACAACGCAATTACCGAATCCATGCCTCGCAAACCTTGCCTGGCCAGCGTCACAGTTTTTCTCATTATCATCTGGATTACACCCCGTTACTGGCAAAATTGGAAAACCCTATAAACAATGTGATGGAAGGCGAGCGGGCGGTTTGGTATAAAACCGCCGAGATTACTACTTTAGGTCTGTCGGCGCCGGTCAAGCGTCTGCTGCAACAACATTTCACAGAGGATCAAAATGACGAGAATGATTAAATGCGTAAAACTGGGCGTTGAGGCTGAAGGTCTTGATTCGCCGCCGTTTCCCGGTGCCAACGGCCAACGCATTTTCGATCATGTATCGAAACAGGCCTGGAAGGACTGGTTAGCGATGCAAACCATGATAATTAACGAGCAGCGGCTGTCCAGTTTCGACCCGGCCGCCAAAAAGATATTGGAAGCGGAACGCGAGAAATTTTTATTTGCCGGTGGTTTTGAGTTGCCGGAAGGCTACGTGCCTAAGAAATAGTATCGAATTGGATTGGCGCGTGCTCCGATGGGTAGTATTTGCAGAGTTATTTGTATAGGTTTTGTATAATTTTAATGTGGCCTAAAGATTGACAAAAAGACGGTGACTGGAAAGCTTCGGATGTATATTGAAAACTATCGTTCGGAGAAAAGTTATGAATGCAACTGTAGCACCTCAGATCCAAGCCTTGCGAGCCACTCTCAGCGACCACGTCCTGATCGGTAAAATAGCCGATGTGTTTTATGCAAAAATGCTGGACGACTATCGGATTAACCGCTTCTTTTTCACCCGCCCCGCTGCTGAACAGGCCGATGCCCTAAAAGCCTTTTTGAAAGCTTACTTCAATACTTTCAATAGCGCCGATGAGAAAGTATTAGACGCATTGGATGGGTATTTTACGACAGCGTTTGCCCGTACCAACGCCAAACCAAGTTTGGTTACCGGCAATGATTTTGCGTTCCTGCTGGATATCGTGGGTGGGCAAGAGATAAGAACCATCACTTTGTTAACCCCGGCCCATTGTTTTTTGATCAAGCTCGGTCCTGATGACTTCCATTACGATATAGTGATGGAGCATTTGGCCGACTCTTTAAAGCAACTGAATATCACCGAAGATCTGACTTATCAAATACTCGCTTTGGCGGAAAAAGGTAGAGACGGTTTGTTAGCTAGAGGAGTAGAAGTTAAGAAGGCTGCTTGAACAGCGTTTTAGCCGCTCTGGGTTCTCGCTTAGGAAGTGCCTAAGCGAGATGAGCTAGCTATTCAAATTAGCTGTCGTCCTTGATCATCGACACAAGAAAATCGATGAAGCTTTGAATGGCTAAGCCGGTGCTAACTGCGGCTGCCATGTTAGCCAGTAATTTGCTGACAACGCGTAAAAGTTTTTCAAGCAGCTTGTGACCGCCGATAATTTCTATCCCGTACAGCAAAAATTCGCCTAAAAAATGGTTCACAACGGCCAGTTTTAGATTGAGCTGGGTTCCCAATAAGCCTTGCGCCAACAAAGTGTGGGTTTCGGCACGCTGCAAAGCGTCTTTCAACGCCGAAAAGTTAGGGTTCAGTTCCATCCAGGCTTTTTTATAATCTTCGCGAAATTTCGGCTGAAAATATTCGCCGTTATCTATTACCTTCTCTAAAAACTGCTGCAGAGTATCAACGAAATTCAGCAATCTTTTTCTGTCATCCTCGCCGGCCCCAAAGACAAATTTTTCCATTCGCTGTTCCTTCTATATGATGTCGGCGTTTTCACCGAAAAAAATTCGCACGCCGACTTTTAACCCACTCACGAATGTTGCGCTTCGCAAAATAACGACTATTTCTTCACATACAGGTCGGTAATCGTCCCCTCTATCATTTCCGCTGCAAACGCAAAGGTTTCCGATAAAGTGGGGTGTGGGTGAATGCTCAGGCTGATGTCCGTAGCGTCAGCACCCATTTCCAATGCCAGCACCGCTTCTGCGACTAATTCGCCGGCGCCTGGTCCGGTAAAGCCGGCACCGAGAATGCGGCCCGTGGTTTTGTCGGTGAGGATTTTGGTTATACCTTCGCTGCGGCCCAATGCCAATGATCTGCCGCTAGCAGCCCATGGGAATACGGCTTTGTCGAACTCGACGCCTTGTTGCTGCGCCTGAGTTTCGGTCAAGCCCATCCACGCGACTTCCGGATCGGTATACGCCACAGATGGGATGGTCAGTGCATCGAAACCAGCTTTATGGCCGGCAATTACTTCAGCGGCAATTTTACCTTCGTGCGTGGCTTTGTGAGCGAGCATCGGGTTGCCGACGATATCGCCGATTGCGAAAATATTGGTGACGTTGGTGCGGCCTTGTTTGTCCACAGGAATAAAGCCGCGCTCGTCAACATTGACACCTGCTTTGTCGGCGTCGATCAATTTGCCGTTGGGACGGCGGCCCACAGCAACCAACACCGCGTCGAACACTTCGGATTCCGGTGCGCCCTTGCCTTCCATCGCGACTTTGATACCGGCATCGGTAGCTTCCATCGCCTTGACACTGGTTTGCAGCCACAAATTTTCATACTGCTTTTTGATCTTGCGTTGCAGCGGTGTAACCAAATCTTTGTCACAGCCTGGGATAATCTGATCCATCAATTCCACGACACTGATTTTCGAACCCAGCGCATGGTAAACGGTTGCCATTTCCAAACCGATAATGCCGCCGCCGACAATCAATAACTTTTCCGGTATCGATTTCAACTCCAGCGCATCGGTCGAATCCCAAACCCGCGGATCGTCATGCGGAAAGCTGGGGATTTTGGTTGGCTGCGAGCCGGCAGCAATGATGGCGTTGTCGAAAGTGATGGTTTGTACGCCGGATTCGCCGGTAACGATCAAGCTATTGGCGGTGGCAAATTTACCCACGCCATTGACTACTGTTACTTTGCGCTGCTTGGCCAATTTGCCCAGGCCTTGATTCAGGCTTTGACTGACACTTTGTTTCCAGGAGCGGATCTGGTCCAGATCGATGTTCGGCTTGCCGAAACTGACACCGTGTTCGGCCATGGCTTCGGCTTCGTGTATCACTTGCGCGGCGTGAAGCAAGGCTTTGGACGGAATACAGCCGACATTCAGGCAAACCCCACCCAACACCGGATAGCGCTCAATCAATACCACTTGTTTGCCCAAATCGGCAGCGCGGAAAGCAGCGGTATAACCACCGGGGCCGCCGCCCAAAACTAATACTTCAGCATGGCTGACAGAATCGCTCATATCCCTACTCCTACAATAACAGCCGGCGAATATCGCCCAGATAAGATTTCAATGCTTCCATAAAACGTGCGCCTTCGGCACCGTCTATGACGCGATGGTCGTAAGTAATATCCAGCGGCAACATCAATTTTGGTTCGAAGCTAGAACCGTTCCAAACCGGCTGCATCTTGGAGCGGGTTACGCCCAAAATCGCTACTTCAGGCGCGTTGACGATAGGTGTAAACGCGGTGCCGCCGATGCCGCCCAAGCTGGAGATGGTCATACAGCCGCCTTGCATGTCGGCCGGTTTCAATTTGCCGGTTCTGGCCAATTCGCTTTTCTCGGCCAGCTCGTTGGACAATTGGAAAATACCTTTTTTATCGACATCGCGAATCACCGGCACGACTAAGCCGTTCGGGGTATCCACGGCAATACCGATATGGAAGTAATGTTTGAAGATCAGTTTTTCGCCGTCCGGCGACAATGAGCTGTTGAAGGACGGGTATTTTTGCATAGCCGCCACCAGCGCCTTCATGATGAAGATCAGACCGGTGACTTTAACAGCATCCTTTGCCAAGCCGGCGTTGACCGACTTGCGGAAGTCTTCCATCGCATCGATGGCGACTTCGTCGTGATATGTGACAAGAGGCAGGTTTAGCCATACACGAGTCAGGTTTTGGCCGGTCAGACGTTTGATTTTGCTGAGCGGTTTTTCTTCGATTTCGCCAAATTGGGTGAAATCGACGGCTGGAATGGAAGGTATGCCCGCACCGCCGCCGCTCGAACCGCCGTAGGCCATGACTTGCTTGACGAAGTTTTTTACATCGTCTTGCAGGATACGGCCCTTGCGACCACTGCCGGTTTGGATCTTGCTCAGGTCCACACCCAGTTCGCGGGCAAAGAGTCTGACGCTGGGTGTTGCGTGCGCTTTAAAACCTTCACTACTAACCGCGACCGGTGCGGCAGGAACAGCAGCAGATTTGGCGGGTTCAGCTTTTGGGGCTTCCGCAATCGGAGCGGGGGGCGGTTCGACTGGGGCAGGCGTCGCAGTGGGCGCCGATTCGGCAGGTGCCGTAGCGGCTGCTTCGCCTACTTCAAGCGTGGCGATCAGTGTACCCTCGGAGACTTTATCGCCTGGTTTGATATGTACGGTTTTGATGGTGCCGGCCGCGCTGGACGGTAAATCCATCGTCGCTTTGTCGGTTTCCATCACCGCCAGGGTTTGCTCCACCGCGACCACGTCGCCGGGCTTGATCAGCACTTCGACGATGTCGATTTCAGGAACATTGCCGACGTCGGGGACCTTTATTTCAATTACAGAACTCATATGTCGCTTTCCGTTAAATCAACCAAGGAGCGGTTGCGTCAGGGTTGATGTTGTATTTAGCAATTGCTACCTCGACCTTGGCGGCATCGAATTCGCCAGCTTGCGCCAGGCTGTGCAATGCTGCGACGGTAACGTGGTATCTGTCCACTTCGAAGAAACTCCGCAGCTTGGCGCGAGTATCGGAGCGGCCAAAACCATCGGTTCCCAGTACCGTGTAAGACGCTTTTACCCAAGGCCGGATTTGTTCGGCAAACGCCCGCATGTAATCGGTAGCGGCAATAATTGGACCTTTGCTGTTGTCCAGGCAATGCGCGACATGCGTGGTACGTGGCTTTTCGGTCGGATGTAAGCGGTTCCAACGTTCGCAGGTTTGGCCGTCGCGAGCTAGCTCGGTAAAGCTGGGGCAGCTCCAAATATCGGCGTCCACACCCCAATCATCGTGCAGCAATTTGGCGGCTTCGATCACTTCGATAAAAATGGTGCCGGAACCCAATAACTGCACTCTCGGTTTTTTGCTGTTCGGGCCTTTTTTGAACAAATACATACCTTTCAAAATGTCGGCTTCCGCACCTTCCGGCATGGCCGGCTGGTCGTAGTTTTCGTTCATTAAGGTGATGTAGTAAAAGATGTCTTCCTGCTCAACATACATCCGGCGCAGGCCATCCTGAATGATCACCGCCAATTCGCAAGCGAAGGTTGGGTCGTAAGAATAGCAGTTGGGTACGGTGGCGGACATCAAGTGGCTGTGGCCATCTTCATGCTGCAAGCCTTCGCCGTTCAAGGTGGTTCTGCCGGCAGTGCCGCCCAGTAGGAAACCGCGGGTACGCTGGTCGGCTGCGGCCCAGATCAAGTCGCCTACCCGTTGGAAACCGAACATCGAGTAATAGATAAAGAATGGAATCATCGGTACGCCGTGGGTCGAATAGGCAGTACCTGCCGCGATCCAGTCGCACAGGCCGCCCGCTTCGTTGATACCTTCCTGCAACACTTGACCGTGCTTGTCTTCCTTATAAAACATCAATTGCTCAGCGTCTTGCGGGGTGTAGAGCTGACCAACCTGTGACCAAATGCCCAACTGGCGGAACATGCCTTCCATACCGAAGGTGCGCGACTCGTCAGGGACGATAGGCACGACGCGTTTGCCGATTTGTTTGTCCTTGACCAGAATATTCAGGATACGGACAAAAGCCATGGTGGTGGAAATTTCGTGCCCTTCGCCGGTGCCGTCCAATAGCGTTTTGAACGCCGATAAAGCGGGGATTTCCAAAGGGTAAGATTTGGCGCGGCGAGCCGGTAGGAAACCACCCAGATCGACGCGGCGCTGGCGGAGGTAAGTCAGTTCGGCGGAGTCTTCCGCGAAACGTAGGTAAGGCAGATTGATTAATTCTTCATCGCTGACCGGCAATTGATAGCGGTCACGGATGTATTTGATCGACTCCATGCTCATCTTTTTCTGCTGATGGCTGGTATTTTGCGCCTGTCCGGAGTCGCCCATGCCATAGCCCTTGATGGTTTTCGCCAGCACAACGGTCGGTTGACCGGTGTGATTGACTGCCGAATTGAAGGCCGCAAAGACTTTAATAGGGTCGTGGCCGCCGCGATTCAATTCCCAAATATCACGGTCGGTGTAATCCTTCACCAATTCCTGCAATTCCGGGGTGTTGAAGAATTTTTCGCGGACGTAAGCGCCGTCCTTGGATTTGAAGGTTTGATAATCACCATCGACGCATTCCATCATGCGTTTAACGATCAAGCCATCTTTGTCGCGGGACAAAATGGCATCCCAACGCCGGCCCCAGATAACTTTGATTACGTTCCAGTTCGCGCCGCGGAAGTTGCCTTCCAGTTCTTGAATGATCTTGCCGTTGCCGCGCACCGGGCCGTCCAGGCGCTGCAAGTTACAGTTCACGACGAAAATCAGGTTGTCCAGTTTTTCACGGCCGGCCATGCCGATGGCGCCCAAGGTTTCCGGTTCGTCAGTTTCGCCGTCGCCCAAGAAGGCCCAGACCTTACGGCCGTCGGTGTTGGCAAAGCCGCGATTTTGCATATAACGCATGAAGCGGGCTTGGTAAATCGCCATGATCGGACCTAGGCCCATCGATACGGTGGGGAATTGCCAGAAGTCCGGCATCAACCAAGGATGCGGATAAGACGACAAGCCGTTGCCGCCGACTTCCTGTCTAAAACTGTCCATTTGCTCTTCGCTCAAACGGCCCAGTAAGAAGGCGTGAGCATAAGTTCCAGGGGCGGAATGGCCTTGCGAGAAAATCAGGTCTCCGCCGTGTTTGTCCGAAGGGGCGTTCCAGAAATGATTTTGACCGACGTCGTATAAGGTGACGGCTGAAGCAAAACTGGCGATATGACCGCCGACATTGGTGTATTTGTTGGCGCGTAACACCATCATCATCGCATTCCAGCGTACATAAGAGCGGATGGTGCGTTCGATGTCGGTATTGCCGGGGAATTTGGGTTGTCTATCTATCGGGATGGTGTTGATGTAGGGCGTGTTGGCCGAGAACGGAATGTCCATGCCGGCTTGTCTGGCGGTACTGAGCAGGGTTTCAATCAAAAAGCTGGCGCGTTCGCCGCCTTCTTTTTCTATCACCGCTTGCAGTGCCTCCATCCATTCTAGGGTTTCAGCAGGATCAATATCGTGTTTGGCGGCAATATCGGTATTGTTGGTCATTACGGGCCCTTGGAAAACGTTGGATTAGCTTAAAAAGGATACCCGAAATGACCGGTTTGAGCATACTTTTTTAGCAATCCGCCGCCAGCTAATCTGGCTGGAATCCAGGTAAAACCTGGATGTGGACAAAAACCGCAACGGTTTGGTTTTTCGAAACCGGCAAAAGGCTGTGGCATGGGTAGAATCGAATTGGATTTATTGAGTTTCAGCCCTTAAGTACAGGTGGCTTTGCAAGGCGACATGACGTAAAATTTGTGCCAGTACTCATTTTTAAGGGAATCCCGATGCGTAATCAACTAGTTAAATCCTTAGTTGCGTTGTTTCTTTCTACTGCAAGCTTAGAAGCTAGCGCTGGGCTGGTAAGCTTTACCTCGACTGAATTCCAGCAAACCGAAAGCGGACAGACTTTTACTTTCACTATAAACGATGCCCCCTTGGCTGATTTGATCGACGGTACATTCTTGATCCATGCGCGCGGGGACTATACTATCAACAGTCAGCCTCCCGAAGTTATTTCGGTGAAAATCGAGGACGGAAATTATTTCGACCAGGATGTCGGAGCCACTAATGCTAACAGTACTGTTACTAATCCAGATTTGGTCGAGTGGTCGGAAAGTTTCTTGTTGCCCGGCGATGAGTTATTTAGTTGGACGCAGGACCATAAAATTATTATCACGCTGGCCTTATCCCCCGATGTGACATTTGATTTGAACGCTATTCAGGGTGGCAATCCTTTTGTCCAGGCCACAATATCCTATACAACCTCGGCAGTTCCTTTGCCTGCTGCAACTTGGCTGTTTTTGAGTGGTTTGATTGGCATGTTGGGTTACGGCAAACAGCGTAAAACAAGTTAATCCTAAATTCCTATCTGCAAATAAAAAAGCCGGCAGAAGCCGGCTTTTTTATGACATTTACGTTTGCGTTTAATGAACAACGCTATCTGGATGCTGTAAATCCGGCAATACGCTGCTAATGCCGGTGTTCAGCAATACGCCGGTATCTACAGTAAAAGAACCAGTGCCGCTGCTATCGCCGTCGCCGTCCGTCGCGTTAAAGCCAAAGTTTAATTGCAAGCTTTGTGGGTTGGATAAGCTGGTGTATTGAAGACCGCTGACGGCGAATTTACCGGCAGTAACTTGTATCTTCAACTCGTCGTAACCGCCGCTGACGTTGATAGCTGGTGCGTAACCACCGCCAGCAGGTGCGACAAAGTTAATGGTTCTGCTGGCTACTTCGACTCCGCCCCTATAAGCGGTCCACCTGAAGCCGTCCGCACCGCTTCCGATATCGGTTTCATTGAGTTGTACCGAGTTTACTAATTCCCTGGTGGTGATGTCGTAGTTGTTAACTGTGCCAAACTTATAGGTGATCACTTCTCCTCGATCCAATACGCTATCGTTGTTAACGCCGATATGGTTCTGATTGATCGCCAGGTCGCTGCCTTCCACAAGCAGCGAGTTTCCTACAGCAACTTTTCCACTGATAGGGTCCTTCGTGGCATTGGTGAAAGCCAAGTTAGTTGGAGATGCAGCAGGCATATCCAGCAGGTCGTGTAATACCAGTTTATATGCACCATCCACGGCACCGTCCACTGTAGGCAACAGCGAAAACACCATGCGGTCGGCACTGAGGTCGGCAAATGTAGTCGTTAAGGCGCCGTTATCGACAAAAGCATAAAGCTCTTGCAAATTATCGCCGTTGCTGTCGAGAATCAGGTAAGAAATACCGTCCGCTCGGGACATTAATGTGCCATTGTTGTTAATCAAGGTCACGCCTCCGGAACGTCCAAAGCCGTCAAAACCTAAATCGTAATCGATCAAGCCGGTCAATGTTTGACCAGCGACATCTTGTAAATTTCCGTTGCTGTTAATCACGACGGGGCCATCATCAAAAACGTTTGCGGTAAACGTAGTATTGGCGACGCCACCATTCTGATCGGTTAACGCTGCTGAAAATGTAAAGCCAATAGCCGGTGACTCCGGGGCGGCCGTGTTTATGTGGGGCAAAGCATTCAGCAAGGTAAAGGTGTAGCTGTCATTGTTCACAACTACTTGATAAGAGCCGTCGTTGGCAGTCAGGGTTTGCGTAGCAGCGTCCCACGTTGCCCCGCTGGCCGACAAGACAACCGATGTTGGTGCTTGACCATTAATACGCAGTGTGCCGGTGTCGGCAGGGGGCAAGCTAGTGTCACTTTCGTCCACGATGACATCGCTGACAGTGATAGTAGTTACGTAATCTATGCTCACCTGAGCGGGGTTGGACACCAAGCCCAAATTATCCGCCACAGTGTAGGTAATCGGCGTTGGATTGCCGGTAAAATCTGGCGTTGGCGTAAACGTAATGCCGCCAGTAGTGATATTGACAGTCCAAATGCCCTGGCCCGGCACCGCTAAAGGTTGGCCGGGGCCGGTGCTGCCGACGATCTGCACGCTGGCGGGATTTAGCGTGCCGTCGGGGTCGTTGTCATTGCCTAGTACATTGATTGTAACGCTGCTGCCGGGAGTTAAACCTGTAACGCTGTCATTGCCTGCGATAGGCGGTAGGTTGCCGGAGGTAACAGCGGCCTGGTCCGGATTCAATATCAAAACTTCCTGCACAATAGGCGGAAATGCCACCTCAGGACCCGTGGTATCGAAACCGTTGGTGACGGGTGCTACGGGGTTGAGGTATTCGACAGTAACCGGCACATGGCCTTCGTTACCTGCCCCCGGTGCGCCTCCGGCCCCTGGTGCTCCGCCGGCGGCGGTAGCTTCGGCTATTGCGGTTGGATCGGCGCCGGCCAGTAAGGCGGCTTGGATTTCCTCAGCGCTTAGTCCTTGTGATTGCGGGTTTTGCCCGATCTGAGCGGGTTCGCCCTGTTCCAGCAAAGCGGCGCTCAGTGGCATGCTGTCATTGCCGCCCATGTCAACGAAGGAGCCGTTGGCAAGTTGTATCATCACCGTGCTGCCATCGGCAGTGGTCAAGATATCGGTTGGGTAAACGCGGTCGCCCACCTGTAAAATTCGTTTACTGCCGTCGGCGGCAATGGCGGTAACGGTGCCAGTTGCGATTTTAACGATGCCGATTTCTTGGGCCATGCTCTGCTCCGGAGATTATTCCAAATAAATAACGCAATTTATTGGCCGAATAATAAGCTAATTTCAACAAGTTGACATAGTACCTTGGTTGCAAATTTGCGGACAGGAGCCATTAAGAGCTGCAAGACAGCATGGAACAGCCGGCGCGTTGCTTCGCCCAGTCTGGGCGTTTGGCGGCAAAACTCTGTTTATCCGGTTGTTCGGCGTAAGGCTGACGCAGTACTTCGAGCAATTCCCCAACTAAAGAATAATCGCCTTGTTCGGCCTGGTCGATTGCCAATTGCGCCAGATAGTTACGTAGTACATATTTGGGATTGACCGTGTTCATCGCTGCACTGCGTTCCAGCGGTGGTCGGTCATCGCGTTGGCTGCGCAGGCGGTAGATTGCGAACCAGCGGGTAGCTTGCTCCATGATTTCGTCGGTCAATGGCTCGTAGCTGGTGCGCTGCAACAGCGCTAAAAATTGCGCCGGCGAATTGGATTCCGCGCTGACATCGACATCGGCCAGCTGCCGATAAAACAAGGTCATATCGGTTTCAGCGGCTTGCATTAGCTGCGTTAGTTCGTTAACCAAGCCATCGTCTTCGCTGGGTTCGAACGTTGTTAGACCCAGTTTGGCAGCCATCATCGCCTGCCAGCCGGCGTCGAAGGTTTCGGTGTAAGCCAATAAGGCTTGCTGCAAACTTTCGGCACGCATAATCAAGGGATATAAGGCGTTGGCGAGTTGTACCAAATTCCAATAGGCGATTTTCGCCTGGTTGCCGAACCGGTAGCGCCGGCCCTGAGCATCGGTGGTGTTAGGCGTCCAGTCCGGATCGTAATTTTCCAGCCAGCCGTAAGGACCGTAATCGATGGTTAAACCCAAAATCGACATATTGTCGGTGTTCATCACCCCGTGCACAAAGCCGACGCGTTGCCAGTGCACGATCATCTCGGCGGTCTTGCGGCATACTTGTTTGAACCAATCCAGGTAGACAGGAACTGAAGGTTCGCCCAGTTCCGGAAAATCGGTACGGATGGTGTAATCCACCAGTTTTTTCAGCGAATCGACGTCATCGCGTGCGGTGAATATTTGAAAACTGCCGAAGCGGGTAAACGACTGCGCGACCCTGCACACCACCGCGCCGGGTTCCATTTGCGGATTACCGTCGTAAAACATGTCGCGCACCACTTGCTTACCGGTCAGGATTACGCTTAGTGCGCGGGTGGTCGGCACGCCGAGATGATGCATGGCTTCGCTGCACAAAAATTCACGTATTGACGAACGCAGTACCGCCAGTCCGTCGGCGCTGCGCGAGTAAGGTGTCACGCCGGCACCTTTCAGTTGTAAGGTATAGCGTTGATTACACTGATTAACGACTTCGCCCAAGTTAATGGCCCGGCCATCACCGAGCTGACCGGCCCAATGGCCGAATTGATGGCCGCCGTAACACATCGCATAAGCGTCCATGCCTTTTGCCAGCCGGCTGCCGGCGAATACCCGGGCAAAGTCTTCTGATTCGCAGGTCTGCACAGATATGCCCAAATCCTCAGCCACCTCCCTGGAATAAGCGACCAGCCGGGGCTGCTGCGCCGGTGTCGGGTTTGCCCGGGAATAACAGGCTGCATAAACCTGGCGCCGAAAATTGTCCGGTTCGGGGTCACCAGGCAACTCGCGAATAAAACGATTGTCGAAGTTCAGATTATCGAGGGCTGAATTGTGGTTTTCGGTAGGCATGATGACATCTTATCGGTGGCTAAAAAATTTTCGAATCGCGGCTGGAACCGGCTAAGATAAGCCACTAACAGCTAGTTTATATCAATCAACTTTTCAATCAGGGAATACAAATGAAGAATTTTCTTGCAAAACGCGGACCACGCGCTTTTGGCTTTAGTTCACTTCTGTTAGTCGCCAGCCTTGCGACTACGCAATTGACCGGTTGCTTTACTGTTGGCCAAGAGTTTTCGCCGGTTAGAGTACCGGAAATTAAGGTCGGCCAAACCCGTAAGCAAGACATTACCGAAATGTTCGGCACGCCTTGGCGCACCGGCATGGAAGATGGTAAGCCTACCTGGACTTACGGGATCTACAAATATGCTTTGTTTGGCGGCAACGACTCTCAGGATTTGCTGATTCGCTTCGATGCGCAAGGTGTGGTGCGGTCTTACACCTTTAGCTCTACCCGCAAATAATCGCGGTGGCCGGTGTTTGCCCGCGGCATTTTAGCGATTTTGCTGTTGCTGGCGTCCAGTAGCGGCGTAGCTAAAAAGCTTTATAAATATCAGGATGCCGAGGGCAACTGGTATTTTACCGATCAGGCCCCCGCGTCGAATCAGCCGGTAGAAGTCAGGCAATTAAAAGCCGCCAGTCCGAAACGCGTTTGGCTGGAAAAAACCGCCGATGGTTTGCAACCGAGTTTTTTTGCGCTAAATGCGTATCCGGGGCCTATCGAATTGGCCGTCGATTGGCGTGAGCGGGAAAATGTCAGCGCCAATCCGGATTTACCGCGCCGCTTTGTCGTCGAATCCGGGCAGTCCGGCAGCTTGTTTTCGCTTATTCCCAACGAGCGTGCCGGGTCTTATAGCGTCAATCTGCAATACAGCTATGTGGTTGGGAGGCCGTTATCGGGCTATGTTAGTCAGACACTTTATAAGCCACCCTTGCCGACCGGCGCGCAGTTTCAAATTACCCAAGCCTTTAACGGTCCTTACAGTCATCACGATCAACAAAATCGTTATGCGGTCGATATCATGATGCCGGTTGATACGCCAATTTACGCGGCTCGCGCGGGTGTCGTGCTGGAAGTGGAAAACGATTACACCGGCAATGGCACCAGCCAGGCTTACGCCGGCAAGGCCAACAGCATCAGGATTCTGCATGAGGACGGTTCCATGGCGGTTTATGCGCATCTGGCTCTGGAAAAGGCCCAAGTCAATCCGGGAGTGCGGGTGGCAACCGGACAGTTGATCGGCTACTCCGGCAATACCGGGTTGACGACCGGGCCGCATTTGCATTTTGCGGTGCAGATCAATCGCGGCATGGAACTGATTTCCGTACCGTTTCAATTCGCCGACGCGGAGGGGCTGGCAGTGGAGCCGCAGCTTGGTCTGTGGTTATCCGGGGCTGCGCCGGCAATCGGCAATTAGCTATCCGCTGAAGAACTAAAAAACCGGAAGCAGCCGCGACCGGCGCATTTGGCTTGGTACATGGCATTATCGGCGTTTTTCATCAGGGTATTCGCCTCCAGGCCGTCATCGGGATAAACGGCAATACCTACGCTGGAAGAAATATCCAGCGTGTGTTGTTGAATCAAAAACGGCACATTCAAACTAGCCAAGATGTTTTCCGCTACCAATCCGGCTGCTGTTTGCCTGTCCAATTGACCGAGCAAAATCACAAACTCGTCGCCGCCCAAGCGTGACACAGTATCCGTTTCGCGCCTCACGCACGCTTCCAGGCGATTCGCGACTTCCTTCAATAACAGGTCGCCGACATCGTGGCCGAAACTGTCGTTGACGGGCTTGAATTTATCCAGATCCAGATAGAGCAAGGCCAGCAAGTTGTGTTCGCGTCTAGCCTGAGCGATGGCCTGATGCAGGCGGTCGATCAGCAAGGTGCGATTGGGTAGGTCGGTCAGTGCGTCATAGTGGGCGAGGTGATGAATGTGTTGCTCTATGGCTTTACGCGCCGTTATGTCCATCATCGTGCCGACATAATGGGTGATTTTGTCATCCGCGCCTTTCACGGCGCTGATGGTGAGCCATTCCGGAAATATATTGCCGTTCTTGCGCCGATTCCAGATTTCGCCTTGCCAGACGCCCTTGCAATCGATCGATTGCCACATCTCCGCAAAAAACAGCGCATCGTGAATGCCGGAATTGAGTAAATTCATTTTTTGACCGATGGCTTCGTCGCTGGAGTAGCCGGTAATTTCGGTAAACGATTTATTAACCTTTAAAATCAAGGCATCGGCATCGGTAATCATCATGCCCTCCTGCGATTCGAAAGCGCTTGCGGCAATCCGCAGTTCGGTGTCCAGGCGTTTACGTTCGCTAATGTTTTGCGCAAAGGTAAAACTCAGTTCCAAGCCATTGTGAGCGATGTAGTGGCAGGTGAGCTCGACTGGGAAAATCGTGCCGTCCTTACGCCGATGCCGGCTTTCGTGGCTGACGATTTCGCAGTCGCGCAAACGCCCCCAAATGCTCGACCAGGCACTGGCCGGAAAGTCCGGATCGAATTCCCAAGGGCTCATACCCACCAATTCGTCCCGCGAATAGCCCAAGGACTGACACGCGTAATCATTGACGTACGTCACCATGCCCCTAGGATCAAGACAGAAGAAAGCGGTCTTGCTTTTATCGACCATGGTTTTGGTCAGCCACAACTCGTTTTCGATCTTCTTTAGTTCGGTGATGTCATCGTATACCCCCAATACCCCGATGGTCTCGCCCAGACTGTTCCGTAGCGGCGCTTTGGAGGTTCGCAGCAGAATCTCCCGGCCATCGGGAGTGGTTTGCGGTTCTTCATACGCCAGCTTGGGCACATTGGATTGCATTACCAGATGGTCATCGGCGCGGTAGAGCTCCGCCTGATCATGCCAGGACATTTGCTGATCGACTTTGCCGAGGATGTCTTCGGCGCCAGTTAAGCCGCCATCTCGAGCAAACTGCGAGTTGCAACCAAGGTAGCGCGATTGCAGGTCTTTCCAAAATACCCGCATGGGTATGGTTTCGATCACCGATTGCAGTAAGCTACGCGACTCGGCGAGCGCGTTCATCGCTTCAATGCGTTTGGAAATATCGTAGAGCAACACCAACTGCATTTTATGATCGGCTCCACCTATACGTGTGGCGGTGGCCATTACGTGTTTGGTCAGACCGTTTTTGCAGCGGATTTTGATTTCCAGGGGCTGAAATTCAAGGTCGTAATTGTCAAAGCGTTTTTGCCATTCCGCGCTAATTATTTCGCGATAGACCGGGTCAGGGAAGGCTTGCTGGTGCCACTCGGATAGGTTGGGAATATCCCTGATCTGGTAACCGAAGACCTTGGTAAACTCCGGATTCAGCATTTGCAGATTGCGCTTGTCGTCGAATAGCGCCAGCGGAATGGGCAGTGCGGTGACGATAGTGCTCAACTGGATATTATCGTCGTTCAAGCTGCTCAGTTGGTCTAAAAAGACAATGATCATCGCGCAGATCAACGAGGCCACAATCAGTGAAGCGACTAAGCCGGTGAGTAGATAGTCGACGCTGATTTCGCCATTCAGCAACAAATCCATCATCGCCACAATCGATTCGGTGAGCACTGTCGCCAGAACCACCGAAATCAGCCAAAGCTGGTATTTATTGATACGCTGTAAACGGCTGAGAAGGATATATTTCAAACTAGGCTTTAGGTACTTATTCGGCTGAAAAGCTCGGCCATTTACGAGATTATTTGTACGC
Organism: Methylomonas methanica; assembly: GCF_001644035.1. Classification (GTDB taxonomy): domain Bacteria; phylum Pseudomonadota; class Gammaproteobacteria; order Methylococcales; family Methylomonadaceae; genus Methylomonas; species Methylomonas methanica_A. The sequence continues at coordinate 78,708 of NZ_LUUG01000082.1, read as the reverse complement.
TAAAGCTTACATGCTTGTAAGCTTGTTGCAAAATTTTTCGGGAATTTTTCCTTTTTTTAGTCTATGGCTATGCAAATGGCGGTCAATGATCAGCTTTACCTCTACGCTGAGTGACGAGGATGAATAAGGCAATCAAGCAAAATCCGGCCCCGGCATAAAACGTAAATTCGGCGCCGTAGCTATCCCACAGTAAACCCGCCATGACGCTGGCCAACAGCATGGCGATGCCGCCCACCAAATTGAAAAACCCGTAAGCGGTGCCGCGCAGGTCGGCGGGCGACGTGTCCGCGACCATTTTTGCCAGCAAGCCTTGAGTCATGCCCATGTGTACCCCCCAGAGTCCCACGCCGGCCAACACGATTCGCCAATCGGCGCTACTGGCCAGCACCAGGTCCGCAGCGATCAGTACGACCAGTCCCCAGCCCAGCAATTTGCGATGCGATACGCTGTCGGACAGGCGGCCGAACGGATAGGCCGTGGCCGAATAAACGATGTTCATCGCCACCATCGCCAAGGGCAACAGCGCAATCGGAATGGCGCTTTGTTGCGCACGCAATACCAAAAATGCCTCGCTGAAACGCGCCAGCGTGAACGCCGCGCCGATAATCACTACCCGCCAATAGCCGGCATGCAAGCGTTGCAGATTGGCGCGTTTGATCGGATTACCGTGTTGCGAACGCTGTATATGCTTGGGTTCCCGCACGCCAAACAGTAACATCATGACCGATAACAGGCCGGGAATAACCGCCACCCAAAATACCGCCCGAAAATCGTTAGCCCAAAGCAGCATCAGTGCCACCGCCAGCAATGGACCCAGAAAAGAGCCGACTGTGTCCAGCGATTGCCGCAGACCAAAGGCAGCGCCGCGAATTTCCGGCGGGGTGATGTCGGCTACCAGCGCGTCGCGTGGGGCACCGCGTATGCCCTTGCCGACCCGGTCCAGCAAGCGCGCGGTCAGGACCATGCCGTTGCTGCCGGCGATGGCAAACAAGGGTTTGGTCAAGGCTCCCAGGCTATAGCCGATCAAGGCCAGGCTTTTGCGCTTACCCAGGTAATCGCTGAGCACGCCGGAAAACACCTTCACGATCAGCGCGGTCGCTTCCGCGGCGCCTTCGATTAAACCTATGCTCAAACTGCTGGCATGCAAGGTGGTGAGCATGAATATCGGCAGCAGGCTGTGGATCATTTCCGAGGAAATATCCATCAACATACTGACAAAGCCCAATGCCCAAACACTTTTGGGGATTTGTCGCCAGATAGGTTTTGCGCCGGAGCGTGTCATGGGGTCTCTGTTTTGCTGTTCGTTTAAAGGAAATCACAGCGTCTAGTTTGCTGTAAAACACGCCGCTAAGGTGGAATTTTATCGTCTTAAGGTCAGAGAGATTGACAATGCCCGTTAGCGATGTAAACGTAAGGCCATTTTTTGAACGGGAGGTTTTCATGATGCGCGGTTTATTCTTTTTGGCATTATTGTTCAGTTCCGGTTTGCAGGCGGCATTGCAGGAGCAAACCGTCAGTTATACCGCCGGCGATACCACGCTAAAGGGCTATCTGGTATGGGACGACGCAAAGGGCGACAAACAGCCCGGCGTGCTGGTGGTTCACGAATGGTGGGGCTTGAACGACTATGCCCGGCAGCGTGCCAAGATGTTGGCGGAGCTGGGTTATACCGCGCTGGCGGTCGATATGTACGGTGACGGCAAATCCAGCGAGCATGCCGCCGATGCGTCGGCATTCATGAATAGCGTAGTGGAGCGGGCCGGCGTTTCGCAACTGCGTTTTACGGCGGCTTTGGCCTTTTTACAAAAACAAGCCAGCGTTAATAAGGGCAAGCTTGCGGCGATAGGCTATTGCTTCGGCGGCGCGACAGTATTGAATATGGCGCGCCTGGGTACCGATCTGGCGGCGGTGGTGAGTTTTCACGGTAATCTGGCAACGCAAACCCCGGCGCGGGCCGGGCAAGTGAAGGCGCGGATATTGGTGTTGAACGGCGCGGCCGACGAATTCGTCAGCGCTGATAGCATTGCGGCTTTTGAACAAGAAATGACCCAAGCGGGTGTGGACTATCGTTTTGTCAACTATCCCGGCGTGCGCCACGGTTTCAGCAATCCCGATGCCGACAGATTGGGCAAAGCCAACAATCTACCTATCGCTTATGATGCCGACGCGGATAAACAATCCTGGGAAGCCATGCAGCAGCTGTTTCGCGAAGTTTTCAAGCAATAGTTAATCTTGATTCAAATCGGCGGCAGTCGGCGCATAGGCTCTGATAAACACACTGACGGCGCGTTCGACTGCCGCTTTAACTTCTTTGGGTTTCAATTCCCGCCGGGCGTTGAACAAGCCCGATTCGTAAACTTCCGATTCCAGCAGGCCGCGAAAATGCGCGGCCGCCACATTAGGGTCGGCACGCCGCAACTGGCCGGCATTCATTGCTTGTTCGAAAAATTGCGCGGTAAATTGCATACCTTTGGCGGGGCCGTTTTCGAAAAACAGGCGGCCGGCTTCCGGCTGATTGGCGGCTGCGGCGATCAACATGCGCCGGGCCGCCAAGCTTTTCAAGGTCAGAAAATTACTCATCACACCTTCACCGAAACGCTGCAAGGTTGCCGCCAAGTCGTCGGAAGGTTGCAATAGCGCCAGGACCTGGTTGACCTGGTCAGGCAGCGTGTTCAGTGACGCGCTGCCGCAGTTTGGCATCAGCAGCGAAAATAATTGCTCACTGTGGCGATCAGCGGAACGGCGTGCCAATTCCAGGAACAGCTGTTCCTTGGAGCTGAAATAGTTGTAAAGCGTGGCCTTGGAGTGGCCGGCTGTCGCGGCGATTTCCGCCATGGTTGCTTGTTCGAAACCGACTTTTTCAAACATGGTTTTGGCCGCATCCAGAATGGCTTGGCAACGTTCTCCACTTTTCTTTCTCATGGAACCTCTCTTATTCAAACGTGTCGGCTGAGTTTCGAGCGATAGGCCATTGTTTGGCTTATTCTAAACCCGATGGTTCAGTTTTAAATTGTCGTATAGACTTGGAGCTGAGTAATGTTTGCCGAGATTTTTCGTCATGATGACACACCTAACGCGTTCTATTAGCTTTTATAACCTTCGTTCCCAGCGTGGTATGGTTCGCGGCTCATTGCTTATCGGGATTTTTACCGTACTGGTATTCTGTGCTGCGCTTATAGTTTGGTTGTTAAGGCCGGAAAGTCCAGACGCTTCCGCTTTGGGGAAAGCGTCGCCGGCGCTAACTGTGACAAGGGCAGTGCCGCAATGGCGGCAATGGCCGACGACCATAGAAGCTTCCGGGGCGATAGCCGCCTGGCAAGAGGCTGTAATCGGTGCCCAGCAGACCGGATTACGGTTAATCGAAGTCAATGTCAATGTCGGCGACCAGGTAAAACGCGGTCAACTACTGGCCCGCTTCGATGCCGATATGCTGCGTGCCGATTTGGCGCAATTGAAAGCGAATCTGGCTCAGGCTCAGGCCAACGCCGTCCAAGCCGAAACCAACAAACAGCGGGTTCAAAAATTAAAAAATGCCGCGACGCTCAGTCAACAGGAGTTGTTGCGTTATGAAACCGAAGCGGAAACCTCCCGCACGCAGGTCGATGCGATCAAGGCCCAGCTGGCAGCCAAACAATTGCAACTGGGCTATGCCGAGGTGCGGGCACCAGACGATGGTGCGATCAGCGCGCGAATGGCGACACTTGGCGCGGTGGCGGGCAGTGGGCAAGAGTTGTTTCGGTTAATTCGGCAAAATCGGCTGGAATGGCGCGGTGAATTGACCGCCGGGCAAATCGCGCAAATTCAGGCGGGGCAGGCGATTCAACTCAGTCTGCCGGACGGCAGCGTTGCCCAAGCCAGAGTGCGGCAACTGGCGCCGGCCTTGGACGAGCAGTCGCGGCTGGGCATCATGTACGCCGATATCCTGCCCGGCAGCCACGCTCGGGCCGGTATGTATGCCAATGGCCGTATCGAGTTAAGTCAACGTCCGGCACTGGTTGTGCCGGCCGCCGGCGTGGTGATCCGCGACGGACGTAGCTATGTGCTGAAGCTGCACAGCGACGCCGATACCTCGCCGGTTAGTTTACAGGCGGTCGATACCGGCCGTCGGTATGGCGTGGAAATTGAAATTGTCCAAGGTTTGAGCGAAACAGACCGCGTGGTGATAGAGGGTGCCGGCTTTCTCAATGATGGCGATCTAGTGCACATCGCGCCGACGGTAAGGGTTGATTGATGAGTTTTGCCTCTTGGTCGATCCGCAACCCCATCCCATCGATTTTACTGTTTATCTTACTGTCATTAGCCGGGCTGCGCGGCTTACAGCAGTTGTCGATACAGAGTTTGCCGGATCTGGATTTACCCAGTGTCATCGTTAAGCTTAATCAACCGGGCGCGGCACCGGCACAGCTGGAGACCGAAGTGGCGCGCAAAGTCGAGGATTCGATTGCCACTTTGTCCGGTTTGAGACATATCCGCACCTCGATTACCGATGGTTTGGTGCAAATCAATGTCGAATTTATCCTGGAGAAAAAACTTTCCGATGCCTTGATCGAAACCAAGGATGCGGTGGATCGGGTGCGCTCGGATTTGCCCACCAGCGTACTGCAACCCAGCATCAGTGCGGTAACGGTGGGCGGAGCACCGATTTTGACCTACGCGATTGCCTCGACCAAGCTGGACGAGGAAGCCTTGTCCTGGCGGGTGGACGATAACGTCAGCAAAATCATGTTGGGCGTGGCCGGCGTCGGTCGTTTCGAACGCCTGGGCGGCGTGCAGCGTGAAATACAACTGGAAGTCGATCCGGTGCGGCTGGCGTCGCTGGGGGTCACCGCGACCGATGTATCGCGAGCCTTGAAGCAGGTGCAGCAGGAGTCCTCCGGCGGCCGGGGTAATTTAGGCTTGGCGGAGCAATCCGTGCGCACATTGGCTACGGTGCGGCAGGCCAACGAATTGGCGGCATTGCCGGTGGCGATAGCCAGCGGCCGCGAGGTGCGGTTGGATCAAATCGCCACGGTCCGCGACACTGTTGCCGAACGCACGCAATTGGCAGCGTTGGACGGCAAACCGCTGATCGGTTTCAACATCTACAGGGCCAAGGGTTTTGACGAAACCCGCATCGCTGCGGATGTGGAACAGGCCTTGGCGCGGATGCAGGAAGCTGATCCGTCCTTGAGCTTCACCTTGATTTCCGGTTCGGTAGCGTATTCGCAAGAGCAGTATGAAGGCTCGATGATGATGCTCTACGAAGGCGCGCTGTTGGCGGTGCTGGTGGTGTGGTGGTTCTTGCGCGATTGGCGGGCGACTTTGGTGTCGGCTTCTGCCTTGCCTTTGTCGATTCTGCCGACCTTTGCGGTGATGCATTGGCTGGGGTTTTCCTTGAACATGCTGACCATGCTGGCCTTGGCTATCGTGGTCGGGATCTTGGTGGATGACGCGATCGTGGAAATCGAAAACATCGCCAGGCACGTGCGGATGGGCAAGAGCATCCGCCAGGCCGCCGCCGAGGCGGTCGATGAAATCGCGCTGGCGGTGATCGCCACCACCTTGACGCTGGTGGTGGTGTTTATGCCTACCGCGCTGATGAACGGCGTGTCAGGACTGTTTTTTAGACAATTCGGCTGGACGGCGGTGGTCGCGGTGCTGGCGTCCTTGCTGGTAGCGCGCTTGCTGACGCCGATGCTGGCGGCTTATTTACTCACTGAGGGGCATCATCCGGCCAGCGTCGATGGTAGATTGATGCCCATTTACTTAAAAGCCGTGCGGTGGACATTATGTCATCGCAAGACCACGATGCTGCTATCCACGCTGTTTTTTATCGGCGCTTGCTTATTGCTGCCCTTGATTCCGGCGGGCTTCGTGCCGCCCGCCGATCGCGGCTACACCACGGTGCAACTCGAGTTGCCGCCGGGCAGTTCGATAAACGATGCCGGTCGCGTGGCCGAAGCGGCGAGAACCGTGCTGCAACCGCTGGCAGGTGTCGAGCACATTTTTACCGCGGTCGGCAGCAGTCAAATAGTCGGTGGCGGGGTGACCAGACCCGGTGAACAACGCAAGGGGGCGCTGACTTTAACTTTGAGCGAGCGGGGGCAGCGGCCGCATCAATCGCAGATTGAACAGGCGGTGCGAACGGTATTGCGTGATGTACCCGGCGCCCGCTTTTCCATTGGTATGGGTGGCCCTGGCGAGAAAATGTCTTTGATACTGTCCAGCGATAATGCGGCGGCTTTAAAAGCCAGTGCGCAGGCTTTGGAGCGCGATTTACGTAAGGTGGGTACTTTGAGCAGCATCAGCTCCACGGCGAGTCTGGAACGGCCGGAAATTGCGATTCGGCCGGACTGGCAGCGCGCTGCCGAACTAGGCGTGACGGCCGAACTGATCGGTGAAACGGTGCGCATTGCCACCAGCGGCGATTTCGATGCCCAACTGGCCAAGCTGAATCTGGATAACCGTCAACTCGCGATACGGGTAAGGATAGCCGATGCCGCGCGGCAGGATTTACAGGTACTGGCCAATCTGAGGGTTAGGGCCGGTGATAAGCTGGTGCCGCTATCCAGCGTGGCTGAGTTGTCGCTGGCTAGCGGCTCCGCGCAGGTTGATAGGTACGACAGGCGCCGCTATGTCACGGTCAACGCCGAATTGGGGGGCATGTCCCTGGGTGAGGCGCTGGCTGCCGCCAAGACTTTGCCGGCCGTGGCGAATATGCCGTCCAGCGTTAAATTGATTCGTACCGGCGACGCGGAAATTATGGCAGAACTGGTTAGCAGTTTCGGTATGGCGATGCTGACCGGCTTGCTGTGCGTGTTTTGCGTGTTGGTGCTGCTGTTCAAGGATTTCTTTCAACCCTTGACCATCCTGTCGGCGATCCCCTTGTCGATGGGTGGCGCGTTTATCGCCTTGTTGCTGACCGGCGGCGAGTTGAATATTCCGTCGATGATAGGCTTGATCATGTTGATGGGCATTGTCACCAAAAACTCGATCTTGTTGGTGGAATATGCTTTGCTGGCGATGCGCGAACACGGTCTAAGTCGGCACGAGGCTTTATTGGATGCCTGTCATAAACGCGCCAGGCCGATTGTCATGACCACGGTGGCAATGATTGCCGGTATGTTGCCGATTGCCTTGGGTTGGGGCGCCGACGCCAGTTTTCGTCAGCCGATGGCGGTGGCGGTGATCGGCGGCTTGATCAGCTCTACTTTGCTAAGTCTGCTGGTGGTGCCGGTGGTGTTTACCTATGTCGACGGTACTCGGCAAAGTCTGGTAAAGCAGTTGGGCGGTAACATGCCAAAGGGCGAATGAATTCGCCCCGCCAAATGGCTTTAACGAGTGCCGAATACCACGATGGTTTTACCGTGCGCGGTGATTAAGCCCTTGTCTTCCAGCTCTTTCAATACGCGTCCAGCCATTTCCCGGGAACAACCGACGATGCGGCCGATTTCCTGGCGGGTGATGTGCAACTGCATGCCGTCCGGATGAGTAATCGCGTCCGGCTCCTTGGCCAGATCCAACAGCGTGCGGGCGATACGGCCTTCCACGTCCATGAAGGCCAGGTCGCGGTATTTGCGGCTGGTAATCAGCAAACGCGTCGAGAGCTGTTCACCGAGCACGGTCAAAATCTCCACCGCTTGATCGCGTAGTTCGGCGTTCAGCAGCAATTTGAAACGCTCATAACCGATTTCCGCCATCTGGCATTTTGTGCGGGTTTTCACCAGTACGCTACGAGTTTCGGCGTTTTTGAACACGCCGATCTCACCAACGAAATCGTGTTTGTTCAAATACGCCAATATTAATTCGCGGCCTTCCTCGTCTTCGACGCTGACGCTGACCGAGCCATCGACCACAAACAATAGTTTGTCGCCAACATCGCCTGGGCGCACGATAGTGATTTTGGCTGGATAGCTCCTAACATGGCAGAAGCGTAAAAAGGCGTCCAGGGCGGATGGAGAAATCTTGTTTTGTTTAACGAAGCTCATAATTTGTAATAATTCTGTGAACTAGATTGGTTACCCTATCAAGGTGCAGTAGTTTTACAAAAAAATCAAGACATTTGACGGGTTCGTTGTAAAATTCCCGACAATTTTGATTCTGGTTGGGATATGTCATGCAGGCAACGATTAAATGGGTCGACGGCAGATTGTTCGTCGGCGAGTCCGGCAGCGGGCACACGGTAGTGATGGATGGACCGCCTGATCACGGCGGTCGCAACCTGGGTCTACGGCCCATGGAAATGCTGTTAATGGGCGTGGGTGGCTGTTCGTCGTTTGATGTGGTGGATATTTTGCAAAAAGGCCGCCACGAGATTGTGCATTGCACTGCCGAGTTGACTGCGGAACGCGTGGACACCGTGCCGGCCGTATTCAGCAAAATTCATTTGCATTTCAAGATTACCGGTAAAAATCTACCGGTTGCGGCAGTGGAACGGGCGGTGAAATTATCCGCCGAAAAATATTGCTCGGCGTCCATCATGTTGGGCAAAGCGGGCGTGGAAATAAGTCATGATTTTGAAGTTATAGAGGGTTGATAGGTTGAGCAAATTACAGTTACACGGGTTTAACAACCTGACCAAATCGTTGAGTTTCAATATTTACGACGTTTGCTATGCACCGAAAGAGCAAGAGAAAGCCTACATCGAATATATCGACGAAGCCTATAACGCCAAACGCTTGACCCAAATTTTAAAAGACGTGGCCAACATCATTGGCGCGCAAATTTTGAATATCGCCCACCAGGATTACGATCCGCAAGGCGCCAGCGTGACGATGTTGATTTCGGAAGGCGCGGTGATTCCGGCCGGAATGAACTCAGAATCCCCCGGCCCCTTGCCCGATACCATCCTGGCGCATTTGGATAAAAGCCACATCACCGTGCATACCTATCCGGAAAGCCATCCGGATACCGACATTTGTACGTTCCGGGCCGACATCGACGTGTCGACTTGCGGGCAAATTTCACCGCTGAAAGCCTTGAATTATCTGATTCACAGCTTCGAGTCCGACATCGTGATCATGGACTACCGGGTGCGCGGCTTTACCCGCGACGTGTCCGGGCAAAAGCACTACATCGATCATAAAATCAATTCGATCCAGAACTACATCGCGGAAAGCACGAAAGAGCTCTACCAGATGATCGATGTTAACGTGTATCAGGAAAACATCTTCCACACCAAGATGATGCTGAAAGAAACCGAACTGGAAAATTACTTGTTCGAGAAGGAAAGTAATTTCAGCGACGAAGAGCAGGAGGAAATCCAAGGCATGCTGCAGGAAGAAATGGCCGAGATTTTTTACGGCCGGAATTTCTCTTAAAAAATTGCTAGCTCAATCAACAGCCTCAGCGGTAACCGTTACCGCTGAGGCTGTTTTGTTTATGGGGCTGGCTTACGAGGGGCCTGTTCGCGCATCTGTTCCTGATGTTGTTTGCGCAAGTCGTCCATTTTCTGCATTTGTTCCGGGCTTAACACCTCTTTCATCCGGCTGTGCGACTCTTCGTGGATGGCGCGGAATTTTTCGTGCTGTTCTTTAAAAATCGCTTCCAGTTTGGTTTTTTGCTCAGGGCTGAGTTGCAGCAGTTTGTTCAAATGTTCTAGTTTGTGATCTACCGGCTGGCCGTAGTCGTTTTCGCTTGGATAGGCGAAGGCGGTTAAGGGCAAAGCCAGGATGATGGCGAGGAACAGGTTTTTTCGCATGGGCTAATCTCGAGTTAAGTTGAGGTGGTGCTTGATGTGCGAGCAAATTGATGCCGGAATGCCGGCAAAAGTTCACTACGCTGAAAAAGCCTTGGGATTGTGTGAGGCCGCGCAGTCAATGCTGAAGCGTTTGGGTTGTTCAGACAGTTCCAGTGCAGTCAATTGTCCGCCCCACAAACAGCCGGTGTCTATCGAATAACAGTTATAGCCGTCGAAATAGCCCAGCGTGGACCAGTGGCCAAAGATGATGCGCATATCGATGCTTTTGCGGCCCGGCACTTCAAACCAGGGTAGTAAATGCTCGGGCTGGCTGCCGGGCGCGCCTTTCGGCCCAAAATCCATTACGCCGTCTACGGTGCAATACCGCAGTCGGCTGAAGCAATTGATCGCAAAGCGCAGTTTTTCGGTTTTCAGCAAATCGTCGCGCCACACTACGGGTTTGTTACCGTACATGGAGCGGAAAAAACGTTCGTGGTCCTGGCTTTGCATAGCCTGCTCGGTTTCGCGCGCCATGCGTAGTGTGGTTTCAAAATCCCACTGCGGCGGTAGGCCGGCGTGTAACATGCAAAAATCGTCGTTGTGATGGAACAGCTTTTGATGGCGTAGCCAGGCTATAAGCTCTTCACAATCCTCGGCTCGTAAAATCTCGCCTAGTGTGTCTTTTTTACCGGCCTTGCCTAGCGACACCACGGTCGCAATCAAATGCAGATCGTGATTGCCTAGCACGGTAACCGCCGCCGGGCCCAAGCCCTTCACAAAACGCAGTGTTTCCAACGATTTTGGGCCACGGTTAACCAGATCGCCGGCCAGCCAGAGTTGATCCCGGCCGGGATCGAAGCCTATATGGTCCAGTAAGCGGCGGAACTCGTCGTAACAGCCCTGAATGTCACCAATTGCATAAATCGCCATTAGTGCAGGGTTCTAGGTATCGACAGGGTGAATTTGGGAATGGCTGCGTTAAAATTTTCGCCTGCGTCCGACTGCATTTGATACTTACCCTGCATTACGCCGACCGGAGTTTCTATCATCGCCGCGCTGGTATAGCGGAACGAATCACCGGGGCTGAGATGCGGGTTTTCTCCCACCACGCCGTCGCCGTTTACTTCCTGCACCTTGCCGTTGGCATCGGTGATTAACCAGTGCCGGGTCAGCAATTTAGCCGGCGTGGAGCCAACGTTGGTGATGGTGATGGTGTAGGCGAACACATAGCGGTTCTGTTCGGGGGACGATTGGGCCTCGATGTAGTAGGGTTGGGCTTCAACTAAAACTTTGTTTTTTTCGCTCATTGATAGATGATGTAAATCAGTATTTGCCTTATTTCAACCCAACTCATACCCAAACGCAAGCAAGCAATCCGATGAATATCCGCAGATTTCTAAGTGTCGGGCTAATCGCCTTGTCAGTGCAGGCGCTTGCCGAAGACAATAAGGATTTATTTGCCGCCGCCGCCACCGGCAAGCTGGATCGTGTCGAGGCTCTACTGGCGCAAGGACTGGACGTCAACGGTAAGCTGGAAACGGAGCGCACAGCACTGATGGCAGCCAGTTTTAACGGCAATTTACGGATTGTCAAGGCGCTACTGGCTTATGGTGCCGACGTTAATCTGGCGGATAAGCTGGGCTCCACCGCGCTAACGGATGCAGTAATGTTCGGCAGCGCCGACATTGTTGGCGTGTTAATCGCAGCCGGCGCCAACGTCAATGCCGCGGATAGCCAGAGCGTGAAAATTCTCGACAAGGCCAAAAAGCTTGGCCGTGAAAACATCGTAAAACTTTTAGAAGCTGCCGGTGCCAAGGGCTCGGAAGCCAAAGTCGAAGAAAAAATCGAAGGCGAGCCCAAACCCGCCGAAGAAAAAAAACCTGAAGAACCCAAAAAATGATGACACAAAGTCACGTCCCTGTTTTCCAGACTTGCATCTAATCAAACCCCGCTAAAATTATCAGAATGACAGACTTACAAAAGCCATTACACATTCATATCCTCGGCATTTGCGGTACCTTCATGGGTGGCCTGGCCTTAATCGCTCGCGAATTGGGCTACACCGTCAGTGGCTCGGACCAGAACGTCTATCCGCCTATGAGCACGCAACTGGAAGAACAAGGTATCCGGCTGATGAACGGCTATAAAGCCGAAAACCTGAACTGCAAACCCGATTTAGTGGTGGTGGGTAATGCTATGTCGCGCGGCAATCCGGAAGTGGAAGCGGTTTTGAACCTAGGTTTGCCGTATATTTCCGGCCCGCAATGGCTTGCGGAACACGTGTTGCAGCACAAATGGGTGCTGGCGGTAGCCGGGACCCACGGCAAGACTACTACCAGCAGCATGTTGGCTTGGGTGCTGGAATACAATGGTTTCAAGCCCGGTTTTCTGATCGGCGGCATTCCACTGAATTTCGGCATCTCCGCGCGTTTGGGCGAGTCGGACTTTTTCGTGATCGAAGCCGACGAATACGACTGCGCCTTCTTCGATAAGCGCTCCAAATTTGTCCATTATCGGCCCAGAACCGCGATATTGAACAACCTGGAATACGATCACGCCGACATCTTCGAAAACCTGGACGCGATCAAAAAGCAGTTTCATCATTTGGTGCGCACCATCCCTAGCGAAGGGTTGATCATCGCGCCGGCTAGCGAACAACATGTTACCGAAGTGCTTGAAATGGGCTGCTGGACGCCGGTTGTGAAGACGGCAATTGACGACGACGGCGACTGGCAGGCGCAATTGTTAAAAGCTGACGGCAGTCGTTTTAGCGTTAGTTTTGACGGTCAAGAGCAAGGCGTAGTCGATTGGGCATTAACCGGTCGCCACAGCGTCTATAACGCTTTGTCAGCCGCCGCCGCCGCCCGGCATATCGGCATTCTGGCAAAAGATGCGATAGCTGCGTTACAACAATTTCAAAGCGTGAAACGGCGGATGGAAGTCATCGTCAAAAAAGGCGGCGTCACGGTCTACGACGACTTTGCTCACCACCCAACCGCGATAAAGACCACGCTGGATGGCTTGCGTAAACAAGTTGGGAGCGAAAAAATTCTGGCCATCGTCGAGCCGCGCTCCAACACCATGCGCCTGGGCGTGCACACTCAATCGTTGGCTGAATCCTTGGGTCAGGCTGATGAGGCCATCGTTTATCAGCCCGATAACCTAGGCTGGGATTTGAGCCAACTGCTGAAATACGCCAACAACATCGAGATTTGTAACAATCTGGAAACCATCATCGCCACCATCAAAGCCCAAGCAGGCGGCGTTTGCCATGTACTGCTAATGAGTAACGGCAGTTTCGGCGGCATTTATAAACGTTTGCGGGATGAGTTGTAAGCCATGAATCGCGTGGAAATCCGCTATTGCACCCAATGCCGCTGGCTGCTGCGGGCGGCCTGGATGGCGCAGGAATTGTTGAGTACCTTCGAACAGGAGTTGACCGAACTGGTATTGCAGCCGGATACCGGCGGCATCTTTGAAGTACGCGCCAACGGCGAACTAGTCTGGTCCCGCAAACAGCAAGGCAGATTTCCGGAGATTACCGAGTTAAAGCAATTGGTGCGCGACCAAATTGCCCCGGAGCGCGACCTGGGGCATGTCGACCGCAAGCCCGCGCCGCAGTCTTGAGTCGGCTGCGCTGACATCAAACAAGGCCAAGCTGTCTGAGATTATGCTCCCGGAAGACGACGCCACCATCATCAAACCAAAAGACGACGATCTAACCCGGATCAAACCGCGACCCTATCCGCAGGTGTTGGACTTGGGCGGCAAGCCCGCGCTGGACAGTAAGTTCAACGACGACTATTCCTTGCGCGGCGCCGTGGGGGTGGGCGGCGGCGGTCAGGTTTTGCTGGGGTTTGACGAGCGCATCGGCCGAGAAGTGGCGATTAAGGAATTATTGGATCAGGCTGCGAATGAGGATATTGAGCTAAGCGCACGTTTTCTGCGTGAAGCCCGCATTACCGGCCGTCTGGAACATCCGGGCATTGTACCGGTTTACGATTTGGGCACGAAGCAGAGCGGCGCGCCTTACTACGTGATGCGTTTGGTGCGTGGCGATACGCTGGCCAAAGCGTTAAAAGCCTGTAATGACGAGGTGTTGGCCGAGCATGCGCTGTCGCGGCGCCTGAGCTTGTTGGACAGATTAATCGACGTTTGCGAAGCCGTGGCTTATGCCCACTCCAAAGGCGTGATTCATCGCGATATCAAGCCCGGCAATATCGTGCTGGGCCCGTTCGGTGAAACAATTGTTTTGGACTGGGGCTTGGCCAAGGTCGAGAACGAAGCCGATCTGGCGCCGCTGATGTCTGCCGCATCCAGCCAGACGGCAGACGATGCGGATTTGACCCGGATGGGCGATATTCTAGGCACCCCGGCTTATATGGCGCCGGAACAAGCCAATCCCGATTTTGGCGTCGTAGATACGCGCTCCGACGTATTTGCGCTGGGTTGCATGCTCTATTATTTATTGGCCGGCCATCCGCCGCTGCGCGGCAGCGCCGATGAGATTTTGGAACAACTCAGTTCGCTAGCGCCGATGCCCTCGGCACGCGATCCGAAATTGCCCATGCCGCCGGAATTGATCGCCATATGCGATAAGGCCTTGGCCAAGGATAAATCCCTGCGTTTTCCGAATGCCGCGGCGCTGGCCGACGAATTGCGCGCCTATCGCGACGGCCGCTTGGTGAGTGCCTACGCCTACTCGCGCGGCGAACTGCTGCGCCGTTTCATCGCCCGCAACAAGGTCGCGCTGGTTGCCAGTCTGGCGGTATTACTGGCGATTTTGATCGGCGCCGGGCTGGCATTCAAATTTGGGGTGGAGGCGCATAAAGCTCGAAATTTGGCGGTGGCCGAAGGCGAAATCGTCAAGCAGGAAAAACAGCAAGTCGAGCGTGCGCTGGCCGATGTCACCCGTATTTCCAACCAGAACCTGACGGCCGCCAACCAAATCGCGGACAGCATCTTGGGCAACCTAAACGAAATGCGCATGGGTATGCAGCAAGCGGCTGCGTCCCTACGAACCAATGCCGATTTAGCAGCATCCAGTGGTGTACTGGATGGCTTGCTGCAACGTTATCCGCGCGGTGAAAGTTTTGCCACGACGCGCGCGCCCGGCACTATCGTTGCGGTGGCTCCGGCCAAATATCGACAGGCGCTGGGTGCCGATACCTCGCAACTCGAGCACAACAGGATGACTTTGGAACGGGGCGTGCCGATTCTGAGCAGGATTTATCAAGCCCCGGAAGGCTTCGCCGCCGTTACTATGGTAGTGCCGATCAAACAGGGTAAAACCATCCCGGGATTTATTTCCATGCGTATCAAACCGGTCGATTTTCTCGGTGGTTTACTGGCGGAGGATACTCAGAGTAAAAAACGCACAGTGTGGGTCGTGCAGGATGATGGCCTGCTGCTTTTCGATACCGATCCGCAGGAGATTGGCCTTAATTTGTTCCGTGAGGAACGCTTCAACCAGATACCGCAACTGCGCCAGCTCGCTGCTGAAATCGACGATCAAGATGCCGGAGTGGGCTATTACCAAAGCCAGTCAGCCGGTCAATCCGAGCCTTCGCGGCAGATTGCGGCCTGGGTGAGCTTGCGGCCGGCGGAGAATAGGGGGTGGAAGGTGGTGGTGGTGGAGGCCTGGTGATATTGTGCCGCCTTAGCTCTGCGTTTTTGTCGTGGGTCGACAAAGTCCGGTGCTCACTGCGGCAGTCGGGGTGAAAGCCGGATTGTCCCGAAAATGACTCGATAAATTGCTTATGAATTAAAGCGCCAATAAGCGGTAAGCAAAAAATTTGCGTGTGTTTTCAGCCAAATTCTATGTCATCAATAGCCTGTTAAAGTTCATTGAGGGATAAATCCTCTATGAGACAGTCGTTCTTATTTGGTCGACCATTGCACGACCGTCTGGCTTGCGAATTGCGGCGGTAGATTTATTGAGCACGCTCTGTCTAGGTTTCTTCAGCGTACTTCGTTCGGCAAGACAAAGTGTTAGGCAAAAAAAAGGCGCATTGCCTAGGCAATGCGCCTTATCTCAAATTAAAGCTAATGCTTACAGTTTGTCAGCATTTTTACTCAGATATTCAGCTACACCGGCAGGGTTGGCGTTCATGCCGGCGTCGCCTTTAGTCCAGCCAGCAGGGCAAACTTCGCCGTGCTCTTCATGGAATTGTAGTGCATCAACCATGCGCAACATTTCGTCAAAGTTGCGGCCCAGAGGTAAGTCGTTAACGACTTGGTGACGGACAACACCTGCTTTGTCGATCAAGAAACTGCCGCGGAAAGCTACGCCACCAGCGGATTCAACATCATAGTCTTTGCAGATGCTGTGTGTCATGTCGGCTGCCAGGGTGTAACGGACTGGACCAATGCCGCCTTGATTGACGGGGGTGTTGCGCCAAGCGTTATGGGTAAAGTGTGAGTCAATTGACACGCCGACCACTTCAACGCCGCGGCTCTTGAATTCGTCGATACGATGATCCAGAGCAATTAATTCGCTTGGGCAAACGAAGGTAAAATCCAATGGATAAAAGAAAAGTACTGCATATTTACCGCTAGTCGCACCCGAAAAACTGTACGAGTCAACAATTTGACCGTCGCCTAATACCGCAGGAACTGTAAAGTCAGGGGCTTGCTTACCTACTAAAACGCTCATCAATTTTCTCCAAAATTATTTACAAAACAAAAGGTTAAGAGGATGTTTGCGCCTCTGCGAGAAGGCTGAGTCTTATTCTACACCAATTTAGTTGGTATTCACCTAATAATCCCGGCAAATTCCGCTTGCAAGACGGTCGATTTCGCGCTAATTTGTAATCCATGGCTTACACAATTAACAGGCGGTCTGCGTGCTTCGCGCTGCTTAAATTCACTATGCAGACCTTTGTGAATTTTTTAGGGTACGACAAATGGCAAAAGTAAAACACATTACAGAACCCGATACTTTCGGTTTTCAAGTTCGTATTGTTCGGCGCGGCAAGGAGAGCAGCCGTTATTTCTCTCACAAGCTTTGGGGCAGCAAAACCAAGTCGCTGAAAGCCGCGATCACTTGGCGCGACCAGATGCTGGTGGTATTAAAAGGCAGCAAGACCCGCTTCCTGAAACCGCCGAAAAACAAAACCACTACCGGCGTGACCGGCGTATCCAGAACCATTAAGTTCGATCACCGCAAAGATAAAAGCTATCTTTGCTATACAGTGTTTTGGGTAAAAGACGGAAAATCCCGGAATAAAACCTTCCAAGTGGGTAATGTGGATACGGTAACCGCTGACGATGAATTGCACGCTTTTCGGACTGCCCGCCTATTTCGCAGCTGCTACGAGCATGCCATCGACCACGATGCGCCGTTTGACGACAGCAAATTCGCGAACTGGAAAAAACTGCGCTTATACGAAAACGAGATGCTGAACGCAGTGAACTGAGCGCATCAGCATGATGATCAATCGATGCGCATCTCAACGCGCATCGACAGATCGACCGCAACAACGTTTTTGGTCAAAGCACCTATTGAGATAAAGTCCACGCCGGTCTCGGCAACAGTTCGGATATTATCCAAAGTAATATTCCCCGATGCTTCCAACTCCAGCACTCCCTGATTTCGAGCTACCGCTGTACGCATATCGGCCAGCGAAAAATTATCCAGCATGATCCTATCCGGTTGCGCGGCAAAAGCTTGGGCAAACTCGTCAAGGTCTTCCACCTCCACTTCGATCGGTACATTCGCATAGCCTCTAGCCAGCTTGACTGCATTGTCAATAGAACCGGCCGCGATGATGTGGTTTTCCTTGATCAAGATGGCATCGAATAAACCAATACGATGATTAAAACATCCACCGCATTTAACCGCGTATTTTTGCGCCAACCGTAAGCCGGGCAGGGTTTTACGGGTATCCAATACCTTACAGCCCGTCCCGGCCACGGCGTCTGCATAGCGGCGCGCAATAGTCGCCGTCGCGGATAAGGTTTGCAGCAGATTCAGCGCGGTGCGCTCGCCAGTCAGCAATGCCCGAGCAGGGCCATGCAACCGGCATAGCCGCGTATTCGCGGATACACCCTCGCCCTCATCGCATTGCCAATCGACGATGACCTGAGGACTCAATTGTCGAAATACCTCATCGAACCAGGCTCTACCGCAAAGCACCATGGGTTCGCGGGTCAATACTGTGGCGTTGGCTTGGGTCTCGGCCGAGACAATGCTGGCGGTAATATCGCCGCTACCGATATCTTCGGCGAGATAAAGCGCGATTTCTGCGGAATTTGGTTGCATGGAAGTGTATTGGACGATGAACAAGATTAGTGATTATAAACCGCATATTGGCGACAGCCGAACCAAACTCAGGCCAATTAGGTATTGTTAGATCGATTAAAAGCGTAGGGAAAAGGTTGGCAAAGCTTATAAAATAAGGCATCACCCCACAAAGCTTGAAAACCATGATAATTCGCGACCACTTTCTGAGTAGCGCCTGCCAGATCGCTTCGCCGAACTACGACGACAGACCGGACCCGGACGACGTTTCGTTGTTGGTCATCCATTGCATCAGCCTGCCTCCTGAGCAATTCGCGGGCGACTATATCGATCAATTGTTTTGCAACTGCCTGGATCCAAACGCAGATCCGTACTTCCAAGATATACACCAACTTAAAGTGTCAGCGCATTTACTAATTCGCCGGGATGGCAGTATTCGGCAATATGTGCCGTTCAATCGCAGAGCCTGGCATGCAGGCGTCTCAAAATATCAAGGCAGGGAGCGCTGTAACGACTTTTCTATTGGTATTGAGCTGGAAGGGGCCATCAGCGCGGCTTACACGGACGTTCAATATCGACGCCTTGCCGATGTGAGTAGAACGTTACTGGAAAATTATCCGACATTGTCGAGCCAACGTATTGTCGGTCATAGCGACATCGCCCCAGGCCGAAAAACCGACCCTGGCCCATTTTTCGAGTGGTCCCGCTTTCACGAACTGCTGAACTCTAACCCTGAAAGTCCCGCGGAATAGGCAACGAGTGCGCCGCCGTAACCAAGAGACAATAAAGCGAGAAAAGCCGCGTTAATCGGCTTTAATTTCCAAATGCACGGCCTTAAGTATCTCGAGCAACTCTTGATACTGGACTTGTAGGGGACCCAATTCGCTCTCTAACTGGGCAATACTTTCGTTGACATTGCCTTTGGATTCGTTGATTTTCCTGAGCATGATCAAGCGGCTTTCGATTTGTTTTTTGTGGTCCTTGATCTGGTGCATCAGCGGCGATAGCACGCTATTACTCCAGGTAACCGCATCTCTCTGGGCTTGCTGCAAAATGTTTCGGGCCTTGGCTATCAGGGTGCCGTATAGCTTATTGACCACTATGCTTTGCTCGGTCATCGTGGTTTTAGCACTATTGCGAAATGCTTCGCCTTCTTCAAAAATCTGCTCTAGCTCGAACTGATGTTGTTTGATCGAAAACAACTGCGGCTCGATTTCCTTAAAGCCGTATTCGTCCTGAAATTTTTTGTGAATGGCTTTAATCAGGCGCCGGGTTTCTTCAGTCATATCCACCGAGTCTTGCAGCAGATCGCGCAACTCGTCGAACAACCTACGCATATTCTGTTTCATCCCGTAAGTGGTCAGGCTTTTGCTCATATCGTCCTTGGTACGGCGAATGATGTCATCGATTTTTTCTTTGGCAAACGAATCGATCAACATCTTGGCTTGTACCGCAAACACTTTCCGGCTGGCCTGAAAGTTTTCGATATTAGCCATATAAGCGTTTTGCCGGTCGCGGGTTTCGGCCATCAATTTGCCGGTCAATTCCTGATTCTCGAAATCGACCTGCTTGAATTCGTCGAGCTGCTTTTGGGCGTTAGTGATTTTTGAGTCCATCAACTTCACTGACTCGCTGACCAAAAACCCAATTTCCTTATCGACCACGCCTTTCAAAATGTCGCGGCGTTGATCGAGAATATCGTCGGACAGATAGCTTTCCAGCAGATTGAGGCGGCTTTTTTGCAGCAAGGCGTCATCGCCTTTCACCTTCGCCAGCAAAGCCTGTTTCGCGGAAACCGGGAAGATTACTTCCTTTTCCAGATTCAGAATCATTGCCGAGGTTTCGATTTGCTTTTGTATCGAGGCTTCGTAACCGGTTTCGCCAGCTAAATCGTCCCACATGGAGTCGATTTTATTCATCACCACGGCTAAACCTTGGCGGCGATTGCCTCTGGAGCTACAGACGTGGCTTTTCCACATTTCCAGGTCGCTTTTGGTTACACCGGTATCGGCGGCCAACACGAAAATAATTGCTTGGGCGCTGGGCAGCATGCTCAAGGTTAACTCGGGCTCGGTACCCAAGGCATTTAGACCCGGCGTATCCAGAATGCACAAACCTTCTTTTAACAAAGGATGCGGAAAGCTGATCATGGCATGGCGCCAGCATGGCACTTCCACCGTTTCCGGATTGATAATACCTTGCTCG
Organism: Methylomonas methanica; assembly: GCF_001644035.1. Lineage (GTDB taxonomy): Bacteria > Pseudomonadota > Gammaproteobacteria > Methylococcales > Methylomonadaceae > Methylomonas > Methylomonas methanica_A. The sequence continues at coordinate 58,603 of NZ_LUUG01000082.1, read as the reverse complement.
GCGGCTTCGCGTTCGTTCCACAAGCCCAGTTTATCGGCCATTTCCCGAGAAACCTTCTTCGTGGCGACCAGCTCTCTGAATGCTTCCTGCATTTGCGTGGGTGACTCGCAATTCAGCTCGATTTGCGTCCAGCGGTCGGGATTACGCTTGTAATCCATCAAGGAAATATCTTCCAAGCGGCTCTCGATGTTGAGCAGCCGAATGTAACTGCCGCCTTTTTCATCCCAGAACAACTCTGTTGGCGACATCGTGGTACGGCCAGGTGAGGACGGCAACAGGCGTACGCCCGTCTCCGCAAAAAACAGCGAGTTGATCAACTCGGTTTTACCTCTGGAAAATTCCGCCACAAACGCCAAGGTGACGCGATCATTTTGCAAGCCTTGCAATATATTCAGCAAGGTATCGGTGCTTTGTGGGTCACTGAAGCGGTAACGATTACGCCAGTCCCGATACAATTCGATACCCTGAATCAGTTGTTCGCGCCAATGCGTGTATTCGTGCAACTGTTCTTTAAATTCCAGATTTCTCATGGCTCGCCTTTGTTCCGACTGTACTCAATATAAGGGGCAAATTGTAACGGCTAAGTGTAGACCAATAATCCATAAGCAAAAGCCTAGGGCACGCATGGATACTCAAATTCCGTACTGTTGTCGATAGGCCTGAATAATAGCCAACTTATCCGCCGAACCGCTTTGTTGGGAAATAAATTCGATGATGTCCGCCAAGCAGATTATCGCCAGCACCGGAATGCCGAATTGTGCCGACACTTCCTGCACGGCCGACAATTCGTTCTGGCCTTTCTCTTGACGATCCAACGCAATCACCACACCGGCTACCGTGGCGCCGGCCGCATTGATAATTTCCACCGATTCACGCACCGAGGTACCGGCGGTAATCACATCGTCCAGAATCCAGACCTTGCCTTGCAAGGGTGCGCCTACTAGTACGCCGCCCTCGCCGTGATCCTTGGCTTCCTTGCGGTTAAACGCGAACGGAATATCGCGCTGCAAGCGGGAATAGGCAATCGAGGTGGTACTGACCAAGGGGATGCCTTTATAGGCCGGCCCGTATAATACATCTACCTCGACACCGGCGCTGATCAGCGCCTGCGCATAAAACTGCCCCAATTTATCCAGCTGAGCGCCGCTGTTGAATAGGCCGGTATTAAAGAAATAAGGGCTGACTCGTCCGGACTTTAAGTGAAATTCGCCAAACTTTAATACGCCGCAATCCAAGGCGTACTGGATGAACTGTTTTTGGTAATCGAGCATTGGAATGTGACAAATCTAAAATGAAAGCAATTATACCCGTGCGCATTTAAACGATGAACTTTTCTAGGACCACGTCCAGAAAATCCCAGCCTTTTTCTGTACAGGTATAAACCAAGCCCTCCCTGCGCAGCAGGTCTTGCTCCAGACAAACCGACAAGTTCGGCTCCAAGCTATCCGCCGCCAAACCGGTAGCCGCTTCATAGTCGTTCAGACTAAATCCAGCCTTCAATCGCAATTGGTTCATCAGAAACTCTAACGGCAATTGTGCGACATCAATCACTTCGCATTGCGACCCACCGGTTTGAGACAAATACTGTTCCGGGCTTCTCGGTTTAACCGTGCGAACGATGTCGTTAGGCAAGGCCCGGCTGACTTTGCCGTGCGCACCGGCGCCTATCCCCAAATAATCCCCAAATTGCCAGTAATTGCGATTATGCCGAGACTGCTTGCCTGGCTTTGCATACGCAGACACTTCGTACTGCTGGTAACCGTGTTCCGCCAACAGTTGCTGGCAGCGCTTTTGCGCGGCAAATATCAGATCGTCTTCCGGCAGTTTCGGCGGAAACTTATAAAAATACGTGTTGGGTTCCAGCGTCAATTGATAAAAGGAAATATGGGTTGGGGCCAGGCTGACGGCGGTTTCCACATCATTCAAGGCTTCGCTCTCGCTCTGATCAGGCAAACCGAACATCAAATCCAGATTGAAATTATCGAACCCGGCTTTAACGGCAATTTCCACCGCAGCCATGGCTTCGGCGGCGGAATGCACCCGCCCTAATGTCCGCAAATGCCGATCCTGAAAACTTTGAATACCTATCGACAGGCGATTGATACCTAGAGCCCGAAACTCATGAAACTTTGCACTTTCGAAAGTGCCTGGATTGGCTTCCAAAGTAATTTCGCAATGCTCTGCCACGGGTACTGATTGCCTGACGCCGGTCAACAAGCGGCACAATGCTTCCGCCGAAAACAAGCTGGGAGTGCCGCCCCCCATGAATATGCTATTGATGCTCCGCTGCGCACCCAGCAGTTCCAAATCGGCTTGCAAGTCAGTCAGCAAGGCATCGATATAAGCCTGTTCGGGAATCGGGTTTTTAACCGCGTGGGAATTGAAGTCGCAATACGGACATTTCTGGATACACCAGGGGAAATGGATATAAAGACTCAGCGGCAACAACTCGGCAGACCTTACCACACGCCGACATTCGCCATGGACGCCCACGGCTCTTGCGGCGGCAAAGCCTGGCCTTTTTGTAACAATTCGATAGAGATCTGGTCTGGCGAGCGCAGAAATGCCATATAACCGTCGCGCGGTGGCCGGTTAATCGTTACACCTTGCGCCATTAACTCTTGGCAAACCGCATAAATATCGTCCACTTCAAAAGCTAAATGCCCAAAATTACGGCCACCGCCGTAATCCTCCGCATCCCAGTTGTAGGTCAACTCGAGCAATGGCGCGTCAACCGTTGCGGCGTTTTGCCGGTCGCCAGTGGCAGCCAGATACACCAAGGTAAAACGTCCGGCTTCGCTTTCCATGCGCCGCACTTCAATCAAACCAAGCTTATGGCAATAAAAATCCAGCGATTCGGCAAGATCTTTTACTCGAACCATGGTGTGTAAATAACGCATATTGGCCGCCCCAGAAAATAAAAGCGCAATTATGAACGAGTCGGCGGCGGAGAATAAAGTTTTGCGCTCAAGTCAGACGAGCCAGAGCGGCCCTATGAACCCAATGCTTTGCGATAAACCGAGGGCATGATGGTTTGCAGCTCGGTTTTCATGCCACTTAACGACTCGGAATGGCTAATGAAAAAATAGCCGCCGGGCCGCAGGTATTTAACAATTTTGTCCAGCAAGCGTTGCTTGGTTTCAATATCAAAATAAATCATTACGTTACGCAAAAAAATCACGTCGAAACTCCCCAGGTCCGGCAATGTTCCAATCAAATTGGCATATTCGAACTTAACGCGACTGCGTAGCTCCGGCGCAACCAGCAAAAAACCATCATATTCACCTGTCCCTTTCAGGCAATACTTTTTCAGCAAGGTTTGGGGGATTTTTTCGGCGGCATTACTGGGGTACAAGCCACGCCGGGCTTTTTCCAGAATCCGCGTGGAGATATCGGTCCCGACAATATCCCATTGCCGGGTTCGCAGATACTCCGCCAACAGCATCGCCAGCGTATAGGCCTCTTCGCCGCTAGAGCTGGCAGCGCTCCACACCCGAAACGGCTTGGCCGGGGATTGCTGCGGCAAAATTTGCTCAACCAGATAATCGAAATGCTTGGACTCGCGGAAAAAATAGGTTTCGTTGGTGGTTAGCAAATCGATAGCCATCGTCGTTTCATTTTCGAAGCCCGGCTTGCCGAATTGCCGAAAATACTCGCCATAGCTATCGATGCCATGATGACGCAAACGCTTCTCCAAACGCCCCATCACCATGGCCTGCTTACTATCGTTTAGGACAATACCAGCGTGCTTGTAAAGATAGTCCCTGATCCAGGCAAACTCTTGCTTATGAAGTATCGGCGCGCCGACACGATGGATTGACGACACTCTATACTCCTATTTGTAAGTTATGCACATCAACTCTCCCAAGTAATACGGTCGCTTGTGCCTAAAACCGCTCGAAGTGATTAAGATCGAATTCCGGTTCGCTGTTTTCGTGGAATTTAGGTTTTTTAGTGTACAGTGTTTTTTTCGTGGTTTGCCGTCGATTAGAGTAAGCAGCTCTCTCGTTTGGCGATTGCTCGCCAGTCATCCTAAAAAAGCTCATCAGCAATTGTAATTGCTCGGATTGTCCGGTCATTTCTTCGGCTGTTGCCGCCAATTCTTCGCTCGCGGAGGCATTTTGCTGAGTCAGCTGACTCATCTGATTCATAGCCGTATTGATCTGACCAGCCCCTGTCGATTGCTCCTGAGAAGCGGCAGCGATTTCCTGCACCAAATCCGAGGTTCTGGCAATACTCGGTACGATAGCGTCCAGCAGCTTGCCTGCGCTTTCGGCCGTCATCACGCTGCTTTCCGCCAATTCACCAATTTCCTGCGCGGCGATTTGGCTGCGCTCGGCGAGTTTGCGCACTTCCGCTGCCACCACCGCAAACCCCTTGCCATGATCGCCTGCCCGCGCCGCTTCGATAGCGGCATTCAAAGCCAGCATATTGGTTTGATAAGCAATGTCATCGATGATGCCGATTTTGCTGGCGATTAATTTCATGGCTGAAACGGTATGCTTAACAGCCTCACCGCCCTCAATGGCTTCCCGAGACGCTTGACTGGCCATGCCTTCTGTAATCCTGGCGTTTTCGGCATTCTGATTAACACTGGCCGCCATTTCCTCAATGCTGGCACTGGTTTCATCGACGCTGGCAGCTTGTTCGCTTGCCGACTGAGCAAGTGACTGGGAGGTTGCACTGATTTGCTCGGAAGCATTTAACAACTCGCCAGCCGAGGATGTCACCTCACTTACAATTTTCGACAAAGCTTCGACGGTGCCGTTTATGCCGTCCTTGGTCTCGCCAAACAAACCCGGATACGCTTTAATAATGGTTTGCGACAAATCGCCGTTCGCCAACGCACCGGCCACCCGACTTATATCCTGCAAAGCCACTTCGGTTGTCTCGGTCAACTGGTTTAATAACTGGGCAATTTGCAGATCGCTGCCTTGCTTGCCGTCCAGGCTCATCTTGGCACTAAAATCACCACTTACCGCATCTTCCACAATCATGCGAATTTCGGCAACATTACTACTCAGCCTAGTCTGCATGGCTTTTAAACCCGATAACACCTGACTGACTTCATCATCTCCTTCCACGTCAATCACGGAGTCCAATTGACCACTGGAAATTTTGTCAAAAACTCCAAGCGCCTGTGCGAGGGGCCTGGTGATCGACCGGGTGATGGCAAAACCCAACCAAATCAGAATGGCTATCGATCCACCCAACAAACCAAAAGTCACCATTTGCACGGTTTCATAGCGACTGACGCCTGCCTTGTATTCGCTCTCAGTCATGGTCAACAGATGGTTTTTTAACGCTTCCAAATGTTCATCTACGGGAAGATAAGAATGCTCAACAAGTCCTACCAGCTTTCCTGCCTCACCAGTACGACCTGTACGTAAGGCTTCAAGTCCAGGCAACATGATAGCTGCTTCAAATTTTTTATAGGTGTCGTCAAAGCGTTCGGCAAGCCGTTTTTCATCTTCCGTCAACGAGGAAACCATGTAAGTCTTCCATCTATCCTTGATTTCCGCTGTATTTTTATCGATAGTCTGCAACGTATCTGAATTACTTTCTGACCCCGTCTTACTTTTAGCCAATTCATCCAGCATCCCCTTGAGCTCGTTTACACTGTCACCGATCAATTCGTTCATCACTGCCAGGTTCTGCAATGGCTGCATCCGATTTTCATAGACTGTCTTTAGACTTTGCTGACTGGCGTTTAAGCCCTGCAAACCTTGCACTGCCAAGATAATTGCAACCAACACGCCAAGGCTGATCAAACCGGCCAGGCGGGTACCTATTTTGAATTTGAGTAACATGTTTTTAATTCTCCAAGATAAATTATCTCTGACCACTCTGCCCTGATAAATGCGCATGCCTTTGGCTTCGGCTTCACGGAACAACCGATAAGCATTTTCAGCGACATCAATTTGTGAGCGCGTCTGCTTGTGCCTGACCGATGTATAGGCGATAACTTTGCCGTTTTCAATAATGGGCGTGGCATTTGCCACCACCCAATAATGATCGCCATTTTTGCAACGATTTTTGACCAATCCTGTCCAGGTCCGACCAATCCTCAGAGTTTCCCAAAAATCAGCAAATGCCTCGACTGGCATATCGGGATGCCGGACGATGTTATGCGGTTTGCCTAACAACTCGGCTTCAGAAAAGCCGCTGATATTGACAAAAGTGTGATTGATTTGGGTGATTTGGCCCTTTCCATCGGTTTTGGAGAAAATTAAATCATCGTCACCAAGATTTATCTCATGCTGGGTAACCGGTTGATTATTTCTCATGAAACAGTGCGAGTTGCGAATGACCAATTAAAAACAGACTACTCCGTCAGTTGGACCGTGCAAGGCCAACGACATATAGAAAAATTCGACTCCCGCTGTCCGCCTACTCAAACTGCGCTTGACGTTCATGCCCTACCTTGCTTAAAGCGGACATTTCTTCCACCGACAATACTTTGCTGACGTTTAATAAAATAACAAAGCGACCGTTCCGCTTAGCCATACCGTTAATAAAATCAGGTCGAATCCCCGCCCCAAAACTTGGCGGGGGCTCGATATCCTGCTGAGAAATTTCGACCACTTCGTTGACTGCGTCGACGATGATACCGAGGTCCTGAGAACCGCCATCCTCATCCTCACTGGCAGTTTCGACGATGACAATACCTGTGCGCTTGGCAATGGGCGTCGATCCCTTACCGAAACGCGCCAGCAAATCCACCACCGGCACCACGCTACCTCGCAGATTAATCACACCGCGCACAAACACCGGCATCATCGGTACTTCAGTAAGATTCCCGTAATCGATGATTTCCTTACTACTCAAAATGCCCAGTGCATAAAGCTCTCCACCAAGGGTAAAGGTTAGGTATTGACCCGCCAACGCAGTCTGTTTGCTCTGCGTGGCCGGTAACTTTTCCTGAATTGTTGCAAGTTCTGTCATGGCCCGCTCCTAGAAACGTTCGAACTGGTTTAAATCGAAATCATGATCGATATTCGCACTTGACTGAGCGACGGACTTTACTTTGATAGCCTTCTTTGCCGCTTTGACTTCCGTTGGCGTCGTAGCTTTTCTAACACCATTGTCGAGTCTAAAAAAGCTCATCAGCGATTGCAGTTGTTCAGCTTGACTGGTCATTTCTTCGGCGGTTGCCGCCAGTTGTTCGCTGGCGGACGCATTCTGCTGAGTAATCTGGTTCATCTGGTTCATCGCATTGTTGACTTGGCTGACACCGGCCGATTGCTCTTGCGACGCGGCGGCAATCTCCTGGACCAAATCGGAGGTTCTGGCAATGCTGGGCACAATTTCGTCCAACAGTTTGCCGGCCGATTCGGCTGTTTCCACGCTGTTTTCCGCCAACTCGCCGATTTCCTGCGCCGCCACCTGGCTGCGCTCGGCCAGTTTGCGCACTTCTGCGGCCACGACCGCAAAGCCTTTGCCATGATCGCCGGCCCGGGCTGCTTCGATGGCGGCATTCAGTGCCAGCATGTTGGTTTGATAGGCAATGTCGTCGATGATGCCGATTTTTTTGGCAATCTCGCGCATGGCGTCAACGGTCTGCTTAACGGCTTCTCCGCCTTGGCTGGCTTCGGTAGCCGCTTTACTGGCCATGCCGTCGGTGACTTTGGCATTGTCGGCGTTCTGGTTGATGCTGGCCGCCATTTGCTCGATGCTGGCGCTGGTGATCTCGACGCTGCCCGCCTGCTCGCTGGCGGCTTGCGATAGGGATTGGGAGGTGGAACTGATCTGCTCGGACGCATTACCCAGCTGATCTGCCGCCGAAATAACCTCGGAAATGGTTTGGGAGAGTTTGGCGACAGTGTTATTCACGGTGTCTTTGAATTCACCCAACTGGCCTTGGTAGTTACCTGTTACGGTGCGGGTCAGATCGCCTTGTTCAACCAACGCCAGCACTTCGACGGCTTCGTTGAGCGGTAAGATCACGCCATCCAGGGTTTCGTTGACACCTTGCACAATTTTGCGGAAGTCACCTTGGTGTTTGCTGGCATCGGCACGGGTTTGCAGGCGGCCTTCGACGGCGGCCGTCGCCAGCATATTGGCGTCAGCCACCAGAGCATTGACCGCATCAATACAGGTGTTGAGGTTGTTTTTAATCGTGTTGAAGTCGCCGTTGTAACTATCGGTGATTTTGGCCGGAATGTGTCCTTTGGAAATGTTATCGACGTAGTTGGCAGCCACATTCAGCGGGCCGATCACGGCATTCAGGGTCAGGTTCACGCCCTCGACAATCTTGCGAAAATCGCCTTGGTGTTTAGTGGCATCGGCTCTAGTCGCCAGGTGGCCTTCTACTGCTGCGGTCGAGAGCATATTGGCGTCGGCCACCAAACTGTTAACCGCGTCGATGCAGGTGTTGAGGTTGTTTTTGATGACGTTGAAATCGCCGTTGTAATTGTCGGTGATTTTTGCCGGGATGTTGCCTTTGGCAATGTTGTCCACGTACTCGGCGGCGACGTTGAGCGGGCCGATGACGGCATCCAGGGTGTTGTTGACGCCTTGGACGATTTTCCGGTAGTCGCCTTGGTATTGGCTGGCGTCGGCCCGGGTAGCCAGACGGCCTTCAATCGCGGCTTTCTCCAGGTTCATCGCTTCGGCGACCATGTTGGAAATCGCGTCGATACAGTTGTTCAGGTTGTTTTTGATGGTGTTGAAGTCACCGTTGTAGTTGTCGGTGATTTTCGCCGGGATCGCCCCGCGCGAGATGTTGTCCACGTACTCGGCGGCGACGTTCAAGGGCCCGATCACCGCGTCCAGGGTGCTGTTGACGCCTTCGACGATTTTACGGAAATCACCTTGGTGCTGGGTCGCATCGGCACGGGTGGCCAGACGGCCTTCGACCGCAGCGGTCGCCAGCATGTTGGCGTCAGCGACGAGGGCATTAACGGCATCGATACAGGTATTCAGATTGTTTTTGATGACGTTGAAATCGCCGTTGTAGGTGTCGGTGATTTTCGCGGGGATCGCACCTTTAGAAATGTTATTCACGTACTCGGCGGCGACGTTGAGCGGGCCAATCACCGCATCCAGGGTATTGTTGACGCCTTGGACGATTTTCCGGTAGTCGCCTTGGTATTGGCTGGCATCGGCCCGGGTCGCCAGGCGACCTTCAATCGCGGCTTTTTCCAACGCAGCCGCTTCCTCCACCATGTTGCCGATCGCGTCGATGCAATTGTTCAGGTTGTTTTTGATGGTGTTGAAATCGCCGTTGTAGTTATCGGTGATTTTCGCGGGGATGGCACCTTTAGCGATGTTGTCCACGTAAGCGGCCGCCACATTAAGCGGCCCGATCACCGCATCCAGGGTGTTGTTGACGCCTTGGACGATTTTCCGGTAATCGCCTTGGTATTGGCTGGCGTCGGCGCGGGTGGCTAAACGGCCTTCAATCGCGGCTTTTTCCAGATTCATGGCTTCGGCGACCATGTTGGAAATCGCGTCGATGCAGTTGTTCAGGTTGTTTTTGATAGTGTTGAAATCGCCGTTGTAGTTGTCGGTGATTTTCGCCGGGATCGCACCTTTGGAGATGTTATCCACGTACTCGGCCGCGACATTCAAAGGTCCGATGACCGCATCCAGGGTGCTGTTGACGCCTTCGACAATTTTACGGAAATCACCTTGGTGTTTGCTGGCGTCGGCGCGGGTGGCCAGGCGGCCTTCAACGGCCGCGGTTGATAAGCTGTTGGCGTCGGCCGCCAGGGCGTTAACCGCATCAATACAGGTGTTTAGGTTGTTTTTTATGACATTGAAATCGCCGTTGTAGTGGTCGGTGATTTTCGCGGGGATGGCACCTTTAGCGATGTTGTCCACATACTCGGCGGCCACGTTCAAAGGACCGATGACGGCCTCCAGCGTATCGTTGACACCTACGACGATTTTCCGATAATCACCTTGGTGTTTAGTAGCATCCGCACGGGTAGACAGTTGGCCTTCTACAGCAGCGTGCGACAGCATAACGGCATCGGCAATCAAAGATTGCACGGAGAACACGGCCGCTTTGACCCCTTCATTCAGTTGATTGAATTCCAAGCCATAGTTATGACTATCGTTTTGCGGCATTTGGCCCCGGCCGAACAGGGTCATCGCATGAGTCATCGCATTCACGGGACGGAGTACGCCCATGACGATGTACCAACTCATTGCCAGGAAACCGAATAGCAAAATCGACAGCACCAGCAATGTGGTGTTTAGAATCTCATCTAATCGCGTCACACGTGCATCCAAACCTGTGTACAACAGCTTGCTGAATCCGGATGACAGCGCGAAGTTTTGTTGGATGGCTCGAGTAAATGTACTGAAATATTCATTTACCGAAAACTCGAGCTTCGCGGCTTGCAAAATTTCGGTTTCGACCAATGTCAGAGCTTGTTTGGCATCGGCGCTAGCTTTCAGTAATGCCGAGCGGAATCCGGCATCCATATTGCCGATTTTGGCAGCGCTCTCGTCGATAATAGTCAGGATTTCTTCGGTATTTGCAATAACCTCCCGCAGATAAGCTGCTTCAGCCGGCGTAACCGTTTTTCTGAGCAAAATCGGCGAGCCTACCCCTCTTAGCATACCCAATTGTTCCGACAGGTCGGGAAATAAGCTAATCGCCAACACTTGTGCATAATACGTATCGATTTCAGGGTCCAACGCTAATCCTGAAGCGTCTGTCACCTTACGGTTGAATGCATGCAATTGCTTGATAAATTCGCCATGCTTGGCAAGGTTAGTCTGAGCATCGAATGTGTTAGCCGAAGCCGCCAACTCCTGCCACTTTTCCCGTAAGGCTTGCCAGGGCAAAGTCAACTTTAATGCAGACAAACGGCCGTCCAATGCGGAGATATTGACAATCTGCTGATTGACTTCGTTGCGTTTAGCCTCCCGGCGACTAGCTTCCTGTGAGTTGCCGGCGATAACCATCGCATTCAAGCCACGGTGCTCCACCACCAGCTGCATTAATTTAATAGTCTCGGCGGTGTAATCGACGCCCTGTTTTTCCTTTAATGCAAAGTCTTTATCTACAATTCTGTCTACTACCAAAAAGTAGGTTGGCACCGCGAACATAGCGATAGCCAGAACGACCAGGGCAACAAATTTTTGCCAAAGTTTTATCTTGTTTAGTAGGCTAGAAAATTTTCCTTCTTTGAAAGGCGCTTTAATACGACCTGCTTTGATATCGGCGTATAAAGCGGCTGCCTTTTTAACCTCGTTCCCGTTGGGTTTGAATCGGATAGAACGATAGCCGATAGCTTGTCCTTCGCTATAAATTGGCGAGACGTTGGCTTCCACCCAATAAAAATCGCCATTTTTGGAGCGGTTTTTTACCAAACCGCGCCAGGTACAACCGGACTCGATGGTCCTCCACATCCATTCATAAGCTTCTTCGGGCATATCCGGGTGGCGAACCAGATTATGTGGTTGGCCAATTAACTCCTGTTCGCTAAAACCGCTTAGCTTTACGAAGGCCGGGCTAACACTGGTGATATATCCACGCAAATCTGTGGTGGAAGTAAGAATGTCTTCTTCGGAAAAAGTCAGTTCGACGTCGGTAACAGGTTGATTATTTCTCATGGCTATTGTCCTTAGTTTGCAATTGGCGTTTTACCAATTTGGCTCAAGCCTGAGCCAAGTGCATATTGCCCTGAAGCTTATGTTCAAAGGCACTCACCAGTACTGGTACATCCAAAATTAAAGCGACTTCGCCACTGCCCAGAATAGTCGATCCACCCAGCCCCTCCAGGTGACCGAATAACTTGCCGAGCGGTTTGATCACGGTCTGGAACTCGCCGATTAAGCGATCCACAACTAAACCGGTTTTGACACCGGCAGCATGCACCACTACCACGTTCGGTCTGCGCGGCTGATCACCGCGAATATTGAACAGATTGCGCAGGCGGATAAACGGTAATACCTCGCCGCGCAAATCCATGTAATCTCTATCATTTAAATCGCCGGATAACTCCAGACACTCGACAACTCGGTCAAGAGGAATCACATACGATGACTTACCCACCCCCACCAGGAAGCCATCGATGATGGCTAATGTCAGTGGTAAGCGAATACGGATGGTGGAACCTTGGCCCGGCCTGCTTTCAACTTCGATATCACCGCGTAAGTCGGTAACATTCCGCTTGACAACATCCATACCCACACCGCGCCCGGACAAATTGGAAATCTGGCTGGCGGTGGAAAAGCCGGGTTCGAAAATCAAGCTATAAATTTCTTGATCGCTTAGCTTCGCATCGGGTTGAACCAGACCTTTTTCGATGGCTTTTGCCAAAATACGATCTCGATCAAGGCCACCACCGTCATCGCTGACTTCTATCGCGATACTGCCCGACTCGTGGTAGGCGTTCAATCTCAGCTCGCCGCGGCTGGATTTACCGCGGGCGGCGCGAACTTCGGCAGACTCGATACCATGATCCATCGCGTTGCGGACCAAGTGCATGAGCGGATCGCCGATTTTTTCGACAACCGATTTGTCAACTTCGGTATCGCCGCCGGTAATTACCAAGCTGATATCTTTGCCCAGCTCTTTTCCGACATCGCGTACCACTCTCTGGAAGCGGCTGAATGTGGCGCCTATGGCCACCATGCGTAGTTGCAATGCACCGTCGCGTACTTCTTCGACCAAGCGCATCATTTCGCTGGTCGCTTCCAGTAGCGCGGAATCGCTGGTCTGTAAGGCGCGCAGATTGACACCCGCACCGGAAATAACCAGCTCGCCTATCACATCAATTAGTTTGTCCAGACGCTCGGCATCGACGCGTATGGTTTGGTTTTCTCGGGCTTTGTTGTCTTTAATCTGTTGTTGTTTTTCCAACGCCGCATTCACCAGCGGCTGTTGCACCACTTGTTGATCGACCAGAATTTCACCGAGACGCGTATTCGGTTGCGGCACTTGCGCTTGTTGCGCATTGAGTCCCTCTTGCAGTTCGCGCTGGGTAATCACACCGCTTTTCAGCAACAGTTCGCCGAGTTGGGAATTGTCTTCACCCAGCGAATTGATCAGTTCCACGTAGTAGGGGATTTTGTCTTCCAGCGGCAAAATATGGATGTAACTGCCATCGCGCACAAAATCGAACACGCCTTCGATAGTGGCTTTGTCGGCATCGCTTTTTAGGACAATTTCAAACCCCAGGTAGCTGCTTTCGGGATCCATGCTTTCGGCATCCGGCATCGCGTGACTGAAAGTAGTCAGCGACATAATTTCACCCAGCGTCGCCAAATAACGGATGAAAGACAAGGGATCCATGCCGTCCCGTAGACAGTTTTCGCCGAATTGAATAAACAAATGCCAATTGCCGCTGTCGATTACGCCGCCACCGCTGGCTTCGAACTGCTCGCCAGCAGTCTGCGCGGTAGTCATCGCCTGCTTCGGCTCCGGCTTCAAAAAAGACTCTAATCCATCGAGCAAATGTCGTTCAGCGTTCGTCATTGATGGGTTGGCGCTTACATTTCCGTCGGCCACAGTTTGAATCAGCTCAATCATATGGTCGCAGCAAGGTAGTAGGATGGCGACCAGTTTCGGTGAAACGCTCAACTTTCCGTCGCGCAAGGTATCGAGCACGCTTTCCACCACATGGGTGAAGGCAACGATGTGATCCAGACCGAACAATCCCGCCGAACCCTTGATAGTATGTGCGGCGCGGAAGATGGCGTTAATTCGTTCGGATGGCTCCTGATCGTCTTCCAGACCGAGTAAGCCGTCTTCCATGTCTTGCAACAACTCCAGACTTTCAATCACAAAAGTCTTCAGAGCATCCCGCATTTGGTCATCAAAACTCATTTCGCATACTCCTTAATTTTGGGTCAGTACAACCTGATCGCCAAAAGCACCCGTCAGATTCGCTAGTTCCAATACATCCAACACGGCTTTGCTGTGCATCACGAAGCGCAGGGTTTTGCCCAAATGCGCGGCTTCCCGTTTGATTAGAATCAACAACTGTAGGCCGGCAGTATCGATTTCGGTGACGTTGGCAAGATTGATTTCCAAATCGTCCCCAGCCGTTAGAAACATCAGCAGATTGGATTTCTGATCTGCCGCGGTATAGATGGTTAACTCGTCTTTAATAGTTAGGCTGGGCATGGACGATCTCGATAGAAATAGGCTGAGGTGTTTATATGAATCGGCGGAAACCGTGCGAACGACCGCCCTTCATATCCGATCAAGGCAAAATTAACTTGGAAACCGCCGCTAACATTTGCGCAGGCTGAAACGGTTTGACGACCCAGGCTTTGGCGCCCGCAGCTTGGCCTTCCTGTTTTTTGCCTTCCTGGGATTCGGTAGTCAGCATAATCACCGGGGTAAATTTATAGGCCGGCAACTGTTTAAGTTCCTTCACGAAGGTAATGCCGTCCATGTTCGGCATATTGACGTCGGATATGATTAGATGAATCTTCTGGCCGTTGAGCTTGCTTAGCCCATCCTTGCCGTCGCAGGCTTCTATCACGTCGTAACCGGCACCTTTCAGAGCAATACCTACTACCTGACGGACCGAAGCCGCGTCGTCCACTACCAATATTGTTTTTGCCATATGCTTAAATCCTAGAAAAATGTAATTTCTTGCGTTTGAGGTTCAACTGCTTGACCGCCATGCCCATGGGCTTGGTGTTCGGATTCCATGGTATAGGTACCGGTTAAGCCGCTTAAAATGTGATCCGCATCTATCGGCTGCAAGGCAAATACGCCACCGGCATGGCTGCGATTGAGTTGCTTGGGGAAATCGGCAATGCTGTCTTTGACGTGTTGCAGAATTTGGCCGATCCGATCTTGAAATTGAAAATGCACCAAGGATTCGCCTATCTCACCTTTTATGGCAAGCGCCGAATGGCTTAGGTTGCTTGAATAGCCTTGCAATTTGGCAAACACGTCATGCAGGTTATCCATTACTGTTTGAATATTGCCGTTACAGGTCGATACGGCCTCCGCCTCGTTTTGTGCACTTTTTTCCACCGCTACCAACGCGGTTTGAATAGCGGAGCTAACTTGCTCTACTTTGGAACCGATCTGCTTGCCGGTTTCGCCGGACAAGTTGGATAGCTTTCTAACCTCATCTGCTACCACGGCAAAACCGCGGCCGGCTTCGCCCGCTCGAGCGGCTTCGATAGCGGCGTTCAAGGCAATCAGATTGGTTTGTTCGGCAATCCGCGCTACTTCCTTGGCCATCTGTTTTAATTCATCTATAAATCCAGCCAAGGATCGGATTTTTTGCAAGACCGCCAAATTCTCTTGCAATGCCGCATCCATGGAGCTAACCACTTTTTGCAAATGGGTGTTGCTGTTTACGAATACCTCTTCGCCATTGCCACCGAGAGTGGAATGAGAAGATCTCAAAGCCGTATCCAGATTACTGGTGATCCCGGCAA
The DNA here is from genome assembly GCF_001644035.1 of Methylomonas methanica. GTDB lineage: Bacteria > Pseudomonadota > Gammaproteobacteria > Methylococcales > Methylomonadaceae > Methylomonas > Methylomonas methanica_A. Next base: position 43,234 of record NZ_LUUG01000082.1, on the reverse strand, counting down.
AGCGTTGAGTCAACAAAGTAATCGCCTGTTCGATTTGTTGCCGGGTCGAATCGATTTGCGCTGCCCATACCGGCGTGACTTGCTCGGCAAACCGATCCAGACCGGAAATATATTTTTCTACTTCGGCTGCCGATAAGGCAGGGGCCTTGTCAGCCAAGGTGTTTTTGGCGGCGGCAATGCAGCGTCCTTTAGTAATCCAAGCGGCTAGTCCTGCCGAGATCAATGCAACGCAAATCAATATCGCGAATTGGAATATAGACATGTTGGCGTAATCTCCCTTGGTCTTTATGATTTCGCAGCACAATTACCGCCGGTCATTTCGGTTCAGTGGCCTTGAATTCAACTTGAAAAAAAAGTATAGGCAGGAAAAGTCGGTTTATCTACAAAGCCTCCGTTAAACTGTAGGATTAGTCCCACAACTCATATTTAATTTGCGAACTTGCTAACGGATGTCGCTTGCAATACGTGTTTAAGGCTTTTAAAGTGCCGAACTGTTTTATCCAGTATTACAAGGACATTTGCTTTCATGACTCAATACCCAGAAAAATCTTGCAGCATCGACCGATTGGTTCGTCACCCGAAATTGGTGGCGGCAACGTTGGCCGGCGAAAAAACCCAGCAACGCCGCGACGGTCTATATGCGTACCCCGGCGAAACCTTTGTGTTGGAAGACGTAGTATTTGAAGTAACTAGCGTGGAGCGGCAGAGAATAGGGGAAATGAGCGATGCGGATGCCAGGGCGGAAGGTTATCCGAACTTGGCAATATATAAGGATTTAATACTGAAAATGCACAGCGGCATGGAGTGGAACGAGGACGGACTGGTCTGGGTACACAGCTTTAGGCGTCAACAGCTGGAATAAGAATACCTTTCTCGGCTAGTTCCCGCAGCATCGGCGGGCCGTTTACCATTAAGGCTTGGCTATCGAGGTGCGGGAATTCCGTGGCAACCGTTTGTAAACAGTGCTCACCGGTCATCGGCCCCCTATCCTGCAAAATTTGCAGCAAGCGTATGGTCAATCCGGTGGTTTTGAGGAAATGTACGCTGTCGAGATTGTCGCGGTAAACGATCAAACAAGTGGGTTGCTCCGGCGGCTCTAGCGGTAAAAAGCCAGGGCCTATTGCCTGCACCGGATAGCGGTACAGCAGCGGCCAGGCCAAGGGCGATAACGCCATGCTGCGCGGCAACAAGTTCTCCAGAAAATTGCTGTCACCCATCACCGGCGTGTCCTTGGCAATCGACAAGGCCATTTCCACCCACTCGTAATGCGCCAATTCCAGCAGAAACGGATAATCGTTTGGATTGCGACGTTCGTTTTGCAGATAGGCTAAAAACTCTTCAGCAATTTCCGAGAAATAGGGCGTTTCGCAGCTATGCCGGGTAAAAAAATCCTGGGTGATTTCCAGCCATTGCTCATCATTCAGAATGGCTCGCAATACCGGAAAATTACTGGCAATAAAACTGTCGATATTGTTGAAAAACAACTCCCGATACATCGCCATGCGCCGTGGCTCGACATCTCCCGGCGGCGGATTATTTTCCGGATCGCGAATATGAGCGGCAAATTGGCCTTGGGTAGCCTGAAAATCGGTAGCCATCAGGCCACCTGTTTTTGCCGCTCAGCCGCATAATGCTGCTGAATGGTTTGGATGGTGTCTACTTCTTTGCTTAATTCAAGCAACGAGGGAATGTTGAAGTCCCGCTCCAGCAGGGTAGGAAACACGCCGAAAAGCTCGTAAGCCTTGCCCAACAAAGTCCAGACCGGATCGACCACCGGCGCGCCGTGGGTATCGACCAGAAAATCCTCTGCTTCCACATAATGACCGGCGATGTGCGCGTAAGCGATACGCTCGGCAGGCATGGCCCGCAGAAAGCTCTCGGCATCGTAGCCGTGATTGACGCTGTTGACGTAGATATTGTTGATGTCGATCAGCACATCGCAGTCGGCTTCAGTGACTACCGCGTTGAAAAAATCGATTTCGGCCATTTCCTGACCCGGTGCGGCGTAATAGGAAATATTTTCGATAGCCATCCGCTGTTCCAGAATGTCCTGAACCCTGCGGATGCGCGCGGCAACATGCTCGACGGCATCTTCCGTAAACGGTATCGGCATCAAGTCATACAAATGCCCGCCGTGACTGCAATAGCTGAGGTGTTCGCTATAAAACTTGATACCGTGTTCGCGCATGAACGTTTTCAAGTCGCGCACGAATTGCTCGTCTAGCGGGTCGCTGCTGCCTATGGACAGAGACAAGCCATGACAGACAAAATTAAAGCGTTCGGTCATGGCCCGAAACTGTTTGCCGAACTTGCCGCCTATGGTCATCCAGTTTTCCGGCGCCACTTCGTAGAAACCGACATTGCTCAGTGGCGACTCGACAATCTCGCTCAAAAACGAACGCCGCAAGCCTAAGCCGGCACCGTGAACGAGATTGCGAACGCTGTCCATGACTTACTCTTCCGGCGCTTCTGGGGTTTCCGGTTTGTGCGTAGACCGCCAAAACAAGGCTACGCCAATGGCCACCAGTACGCCCAGGATATACATTTCGTATTTTTTGACCTGGCCCATGATGGACTCGGCAAATTCGCCGAAGGTGTAGCCCAGATAACCGACCGCTATCGCCCAAATGCCGGCGCCGAGGAAGTTCAGCAAGAAAAACTTCAAGGGATGAATCTTACTGGCACCGATCACGAACGGCGTTACGTTACGTACGCCGTAGAGAAAGCGAAATCCCAATATCACCGGTATCTGATGCTTGTGGAGCAAATCGAAAACCTTGTCGGTTTTGCTGTGCCAAAGCGGACGTTTCTCCAGAAAAGCGATACCCTTCCAACGGCCCAGATAGAAAAAGGTCTGGTCGCCGGCAAAAGTACCTAAAAACGCCGTCAGCATCACCCATTCCAGCTGCAAATAGCCGCCATGCGCCAAAAAGCCGGCGATGACCAGAATGGTTTCGCCTTCCAGATACGTACCGATAAACAAGGCTAGATAGCCGTAATCGATAACCAGCTGCTGTAAATCATTAAAATCCATAGTGTCGGTCTATTGGCGATGAGTCGAAATTAATGGCTGGCCGCTTTGTCGGCATCCATTTTGCTTCCGCAACTGCCTTCTTCGCCTTTCATCATGGCACCGCAGCTATGTTCGCCGGATTTTTTGTCGCCACCCATCATGGCGCCGCAGCTGCCTTCTTCGGCTTTTTTAGACTTGTCGGCACTGTGATCCATACCGCCCATGCTGCCCATACTCATCATGCCGCCACCAGTCATCATACCCATACCGCAAGCGCCTTCTTTACCCTTCATCATCGCGCCGCAAGAGCTTTCCATGCCTTTTTTCATTTTGCCGCCGCTCATCATGCCGCCGCACATGCCTTCGCCGCATGAGCCTTCGGTTTTCTTCGCTTCGGCTTTTTTAGCTTCGCCCTTTTTAACACCGTTGCCGTCCATCGCGTTGGAACCGCAAGCGCCTTGGCTAATTTTGCCGTTGGAATGATTGTCGGCAACTTGCATATAGCCGCTGGACAACTCGGAAACGGCGAAGGGGTTGGTATCGGCCTGCACGTTGACAGCCATACCGGACAAAAGCGCACCGCCCATCGCGGCGGCCAGCGGAGATTTATTAAATTTTTTCATGCGTTTATCCTCTCGTGTGATTTTTTAATTATGCTGCTCCAGCATACAACTGCCGGGGCTTACGACTGACGCGTAATCTTTATGGCTCTACTCTGATTATTGCATATTCAGTCTAAATTCTTTGCCTTAAATTCGCAGACATCGGCGATGCAGCAAGCAGCGCAACGCGGCTTTCTGGCAACGCAAATATAGCGGCCGTGCAGAATCAACAGATGGTGTGCATCTTTCTTGTATTGCTTGGGCACGGTTTTATCCAGCTTCCGCTCTACTTCCAGTACATTTTTGCCCGGCGCCAGACCGATGCGGTTGGCAACCCGGAAAATATGCGTATCCACGGCGATGGTCGGCTCGCCAAATGCAGTGTTTAAAATCACATTGGCCGTTTTACGGCCCACACCAGCCAGCGCCTCCAGCGCCTCCCGCTCGCGCGGCACTTCTCCGCCATGCTGTTCCAGCAGAGTCTGGCAAAGTTTTATGACATTTGCTGCCTTGCTGTTGAATAAGCCGATAGTTTTGATATGCTCCTTCAAACCGTCTTCACCCAAGGCCAGGATCGCCTGCGGCGTATTCGCCACCGGAAACAACTTGGCCGTCGCCTTATTGACGCCCTTGTCGGTCGCTTGCGCCGACAGTACTACGGCCACCAACAATTCGAACGGTGTGGTGAAATTCAGTTCGGTGGTCGGATTCGGCGTGGCCTCGGCCAAGCGCTGAAATATCAGCAGGCGTTTTTCGTTATTCATGCTCAAAAATCGATTCAAAGCCAAGCTTTCCAGGATTGTCCCGGCTTGCAAGGTAAATATTGGTAGCGTCGTTATTCGCCCACTAAAGAGCGATACGGTAACGAGTAATTTATTTAATTTGGAACCAAACTCCCGCGCATCAGGTCACTAGCTAGCACTCAGAAAGGGTGCGGAAAATCACAACAATTCAATCCGGGGGAATTATGAAAACATTTACAACCATTACCATTAGTGCACTACTGTTTGCCAGCGCTGGCGTATTCGCCGAAGAACACGCCGCCGCCGCGCTGGAGCACGCGAACCAGGCGGTCACTCACGGCAAAGCCGGCCATAGCCCGATTTTGGTGGAACATGCCGAAGCTGCCTTAACCCATGCCAAAAAAGGCGCCGAAGTCGCCAAGGGCGAATCTAAAACGCATATCGATGCCGGTGTAAAATCATTGGAAAGCGCGATTGAGCACGGCAAAATGGGCCATGCCGACGTAGCTACTAAAGCGGCAGAAGAAGCCGTCGGCCATATCAAGGCCGGTAATAAATAGATCCATTAGCGATCAAATAGGTAGAGACGTCAATTTCAGCGTCTCTACCTACTTCCCTAAACGGAAACAGCACCGGCGATATGCCGATGCGCTTGATAATCCAACAATTCGAAGTCGGCAAACTCATAGGAAAATAGCGATTCCGGCCGGCGCTTGAATTGCAGTTTCGGCGCCGCCAAGGGTTGCCTGCTGAGTTGTAATTCGACTTGCTCGAAATGGTTGCTATAAATATGCACGTCGCCGAACGACATGATCAGCTCCCCCACGTCCAAATTGCATTGCTGCGCCAGCATATGCGTCAACAAGCCCACACTGGCCTGATTGTAGGGTACACCCAAAAAGCAATCGGCACTACGCTGGGTCATCATGCAGGACAACTTACCGTTCGCTACGTAAAATTGATACAACACATGGCAGGGCGGCAGCGCCATTCGCCCGGCAGCGGCATTCTCGCGCGGACCAACGGTTTCGTCCGGCAAAAATGCGACATTCCAACCGCTGACGATATGCCGACGGGAATCCGGTTTGTTTTTTAAACCGTCCAGCAGAATTTGTATCTGATCGTAACACTCACCGTGCGGCCCCAACCAGTTGCGCCACTGCGCACCATACACCGGCCCCAGTTCACCCTCAGGCGTGGCCCATTCGTCCCAAATCGTTACGCCGTGATCATTTAAATACTTGATATTGGTATCGCCGCGCAAAAACCATAGCAATTCGTAAGCAATGGATTTGAAATGCAACTTCTTGGTGGTCAACAGCGGAAAGCCCTCGGCCAAGTTGTAGCGTATCTGCCGACCGAACAAGGAGCGGGTCCCGGTCCCGGTGCGGTCGCTTTTGTCGATGCCGTTAGTCATGATGTCGGCGAGAAGGTCCAGATAAGGTTGCATAGCGCTCTAAGGTCAAAAATTGGCGGGCAGTATAACTTGCCGGCTTGATGAATACGACTGTCACATGGTGGTGTTTAAGCAGCACTGATGGCTGCCACCGAGAAGCTTAGCGACACGGCAAAACCGCTTGTCGTTAGCTCTGAACGGCTCGTGGGCACCGCCAACGGATAAAATGGCACCGCTGAACAGCTCGGAAGCACCACCTAAGCATTGGCGGGTATTTCCAGGATGCTCACTGGCACCTTAGAACGAAGTGGCATTACCATCAATCAATTCGCCGCAATATCCAGACCAAAGTGTTGGCTTTTTTTACACTGGTGAACCAAAATCAACGCTGCTTCCACTACACCGCTTCAATAAACCGATTAGTTTTAATCACTTATCTATGAGTGGCGCCAATTTTGCTAGTGGTTTTATGAATAGTCGAAAACCGTTTGGCACAGACTACGCAAACCCTTGAAAATAAACGATAGACCAACAGCGCAGCAACTTCGGAGAACGCCATGCAATTTAAAATTTTATTACCTTCGGCTATATTGGCACTTTCCGCCATACCTACCGCTAGCTCTGCCCAAGGTGTGAGTTTGGCATCGGGCTTTACAGACTTCAGCACATGGAGCCTTTATGGCTCGGCAACCGCAATTAACGCAACTCCCGGCAACGGCTTTACCTACAGTAACTTGGAGTTGACCTTGCCGGGAACCGGCGGTAGCGCCGGCGCCGGATTTGCTCCAGATGCGACTACGCTAGACTTCAACCAAGCCTTCAGCTTTGACTTTCATTTCTTTATTCCGGCAAACACCGGGATTCGTGGCGACGGTTTAACTTTCACGCTATCGGATGCGCCCGGTGTTGGCGGCGGCGGTTCGGATTTGGGCTACGCCGGACTATCAAACAGCCTGGCATTCGCTGTCGATACATTTAATTTCGGCGGCGAACCGGAATCTCCCAGTATTCAGATTCTACAAAATGGCGATGTCAATCCACTGGCCTACACCGAAACAGGCTTGGGAGATTCAATCAGAGACCCAAACTGGCAATGGCGCGCTACTTTTACCTACACGCCATCGGGTTTGCAGGATGAAACGGGCGATCTGACCGGCACTATTTACCACACAGATTTGGGCACTTTTTCTGTCACCGCTACGTCAGTCGATTTAAGCAACCTGGGTACGGCAGTGGCAGCTGGTCATCAGTTGTATTACGGCTTTACTGCCGCGAACGGTTTAGCCGACGATGGTCATTTTGTCACTTCGGCTACCCCCGTGCCTGTTCCAGCTGCGATATGGTTGTTCGGCACTTCTGTCGCCGGTTTGTTTGGGTTCAACCGTCGCCGTTTGGCATAACAGTTTTCGGATTCTTTGACCCAAATAGCCAAATTGGCGTGATTTTCACGCCAATTTGGTTGGACTATATTAACAGACTAGCAAAAACAATTCGCCGCCATTAAGGAAGCTCTTAACAAATTGACTCCGCTTATGCTTTCAGGGCAAAAGTGGTCAGCAACTGTCTTTCTGCGCTGCTCTCATTCCCGCACCCTTACAGTCGATTCCAAGTGGAATCAATAATGTATTTGTCGTCTTTATGCCCTTGGATGCTGAATGTGTCGAAGGGCATAAAATCAGCGCGTCCTTAAGCACGTTGGATTCAACAATTCCGCCAAAAGCTCAACCGTTGGCGGACAGAAACATGGCTTAAAGTGTTTCAGCCAAAGCCGCGGGTCTCATAAACTCCAGCAATTTGTTATGGGACATCGGCTTGGCATACAGATAGCCCTGCCCAAACGTGCAGCCCATTTTCCGCAAAATCAGTTCTTGCCCGGGCTGTTCGACGCCTTCGGCTATGGTTTTAACCCGAGGCTTTTAGTCATGGCCGAAATCGTCGATTGCGGTTTCGACCCCGTGCGCCTTTAATTCTCGCAACTGATCAGAGTTTTAAGCGGCTGGATATTGCCGAAAAGACTGATACACTTCGCTGTCAAGATCATGCCCGGAAATGACTAGTCTGCAAACACCACGGATTTTTTGGCACGATGCGAAACTGACACAGGGCAATAGAAAAAATTTATTTACACTGATCTCAAGCTGAGTAATAGTTTTGCCCCAGCGTTTAATCTACAGGAATCCAATGAAAAATCTGTTCTTCGTTTTTGCCCTGTGCCTGTCCGTGGACAGTTGGGCCGGGGTTTTTAAATGCACTGATGCAAGCGGTCACACTAATTATCAATCTTCACCCTGCACGGTGGAACACAAAGCGGTGCAGATGAATACTAAAACCGGCAGCAGCGTCGATTTAAATGCGCTGGAAAGACAGCAAGCTGCAGAAGCCGAATTGAAAAAGCAGCAGTCTGCGCAGGAACAAACCGAGCAACAGGCCAAACTCGACGCCATCGCCAAAAATAAACAAGATGCCAGAGTTCAGAGCGAAATGACGCAGACTCTAATCAAGCAAAACCCCATGCAGTTTTCCGCATTCGCCATCCCACCTTACGATCCGGAAAAGCTACCTGCGCAAGTCAAACCCTTTGAAACCCGTCTGCCGGATGTCGAAAAATTCCGGAGGCTGGCCGCACAAAAAGCACTGGCCAGCGGTGAATGTCAACGCATCGAAACCGACGAACTGACCGCGAAAAGTAAGCTGGATCAACTAAATTTTCTAATCAATTGCAGCAGCGGCAAAACCTTTTTCTTCAACGAAGCGGATCTCGTTCAACCATGAGTGTGGGCAAAACGCTGTTCGTCACCGGCTGCTCCTCCGGCATCGGTTACCACACCGCAGTGTTTTTAAAGCAGCGCGGTCATCGGGTGATTTGCTCCGCGCGTAAGCCCGATGACGTGGAACGCTTGCGCAGTGAAGGCTTCGAATGTCTGCAACTGGATTTGGCCGACTCGCTGAGCATCCAACAAGCAGTTCGCGAGTTAATAGCGCTGACCGACGGCAAGATCGATGCGCTATTCAACAACGGCGCCTTCGGCCAACCAGGGGCAGTGGAAGATTTGAGCAGGGACGTGCTGCGCGATCAATTCGAAACCAATCTGTTCGGCACTCACGAGCTGACTAACCTGCTATTACCCGTAATGCGCAAACAAGGCCATGGCCGGGTGATCTATAACAGTTCGGTTTTAGGCATTGTGGCAATGAAGTTTCGCGGTGCCTATAACGCGAGCAAATTCGCCTTGGAGGGCTTGGCGGATACCTTACGCCTGGAATTGCGCGGTACCGGGATTCATATTGTGTTGATCGAACCGGGACCGATAGAAAGCCGCTTCCGGCAAAACGCCTTTGTTTTGTATCAACAGCACATCGACGCCGAGCATAGCTTTCATAAAGATACCTATAAGGCCATGGAAGCCCGGCTGCAAAAACCCGGCCCAGCCGCACCGTTTACATTACCGGCTAGCGCAGTCGCGGAAAAAGTGGCGCATGCTTTGGAGTCGAATCGGCCGAAAATTCGCTATCGAGTGACGGTACCCACGCATTTGTTTGCCTGGCTAAAACGCCTACTGCCCAGCGCATGGCTGGACAAGCTGCTAGTCAGCGTCGAATAAGGCCGCAACGGCATTTTTTCGCCGCCGAAAAAACCATAAAAACCGCTATAAACAGACTAGCAAACAGAATGAACTGTGCTATCATCCCGGCCCAACATGTAGTGGTTAAAGCGGTTGGGTTAGCAGCTATATGTTCTTATAAAAATAACTGTGAGGTTCAATACATGAAAATTTTAAAAAGTGCTGTTATCGCGTTCTCTTTAGCTGCTGCCATGGGTTCTTTTTCAACTGCTGCTGTTGCTGAATCTGATCCAGGTAGAGCTTCTTACAAACCTACCGATGTAATCAATGAGGTTGTAACGCGTATTACAGCTGCCGAGACAGCAATCAATAACGGTGCGGAAGGTGACGCAGTTGTCGATTTGATCAAAAAAGCGTCTGATTTCATCAAAGAACTCAACGCAAACGACAAAGTTGCCAGATATGCGGATAAAGCTAGAGGCCATTTGAAATTAGCGATTACTTCAGCTAAAGCCGCTAACCTGCAAGAAGCCAAACAACATTTGGCGGCTGGCAAAGAAGGCGTTGAAGCTTTGAAAAAAATGCTTTAATTCTGTCCCGGGGTGTCTTTCGGGACACCCCGTATTTTTCTATCCCTCCCCGTTCGTCGCCAGCTCTGGCAATATTTACAAATAATACTGACTTTTCTCCAGTTGGCTTTCCAGCCAAGCTAACAACTCCCTCGCATTCCCGGCTTTTGTCTCAGCTAAATTGAACGTGGCAGCGCGGTTTAATACTTGCCAACGATTCAGCAGCATGTGCAATTTAGCGGCATTGGTCGCCGTGAAATGAAACTGTTCAAGCCACTGTTTGTATAACTCGCTTCCCGATGTCGGCAACGATTCCCTGAGCCTAGTCAGCACGGCGATCATATGTTCGACGTCAGCAATACGCGCCTGCACCCAAGCCGCGACCGACTCTTCATTGATTTTCTCCAGTGCCGATTCGGCATTATCCGACACCACTTTTAAACAGTGAATCAATTCGCTGGAACTGAATTTAACGGCTATTTCGTAAAACGCCGACGCCTCCATATCGCGCAGATTCTCGTCGCTATAATCGGCATCGGCTCTGGACAAGGTGATTAGCGGTAGAGTCGAGCAAGGAGCATCGAAAGCCAATTGCGGATAAAAGCGCCTTTGTGTTTCGGCATCGGTGATTTTATCGGCTAAAAAACAACTGCCTAGCGCCTGTTGGCGATGCCCGGCGATACCGAAATTGAGCAGGATAGGTTGGGCGACATCGGGAAATTGCGCCATTGCGTAAGCCACCGCGCCAGCCATCGCTATTTTGCCAACGCCGCTAATCACGACAACGATGTCGGCGTTTCGGTATAGTGCAAACGGCTGCTTTTGCGGTAGTTTTTTTAGCCGCCATGCCTGAATTAACGGCTTGGCCTCACAGGGCAATGCGACAAAGATAAAAGTTGATGGTGCAAAGTCAATCACAGTTTTTAAGAAAAATTCCCTTATATTTTAATCAATTGTTGAATATTCATGATAATTCACATAAATTTAAGGTTCGTCAATTTTCAAAGGGAGACGTGCCGTGACTGAAATGAATTCCGTAGCTAACAACACCAGTTCAAATAACTTGCATCTGGTGACAGCATTGCAGGAAGAACGCTCCGCCGTCTGGGCTTTGTATTGTCAACTCGCCGAAATGAAACCATTCTCCAGCGAGAACGCGATTAGGCCGATGCTGTCGGAGTTTTCGCAACTGCTGATAGATTACATATCGCTCGGCCACTTCAGCATCTACGAACATCTAATAGCCGAAAAGCAGCATCAAACTTCAACGCTGTCTCACGCCGAAAAGATATATCCGGCATTCTCCAGTACTACCGTGTCGGCGGTTACTTTCAGCGACATATACGACGACGGCAGGCGCAAATTTAATACCGAGAACCTGGCCCAGGATTTATCCATGCTCGGCGAAAGACTTGCAGAACGCATGGAGCTGGAAGACCGGCTTTGCTCCATGCTGCTGCATTGATCACCTGAAGCAGCCCATTTAAAGGCCGCCGAATGGCCTATTTGCCTTCGGCTGCCGAAATCCCCGAAACAGAACCGGCAGCGCCCTTAATAAACAAGTCCTTCAAACGACTAAAGGCCGCCTGCAAGGTTTTATCCATCACCACCTGATTGCCTACCGAAACAATTACCCGCGCCAGCTCAGGCATCTTGGTTTTGGTCGCCAGCATGTAAATCGGCTGCACATATAAAATCGAATTGCCCATGGTTAATATCACCATTCGGCCTTTTTTAACTTCCGAGCCTTGTTGGTTCCATAGCGTAAATTGCGAGGCAATTTCCGGATTTTGATCGATCAGCGCATTGACCTGCGACGGTCCGTTAACCTGTACGGCCTTCGGAAATTTGAAAATAGTGATACCGGGTTTGTAACTGTGATCGCAGCTGGCTTGGTCGATAGTGCCGGCAATGCCGACCATGCTTAGATTATCTCTATGCACCGGCGTCATCGGATTAATCATTACAAACTCCTCCATATCGTTGCAGCGATCAAAGTCCATCGTAATGAAATAGGGTAATACCGGCTGTCCATCCACGGAGGCGAATTGCCAGGTTTCCGCCTGTTCATAAAACAACTCCGGGCTGTTTTGATGATATTTAGCGTAAATTTTCATCTGCATATAATACAAATCGCGTGGATAACGCAGATGCTGCATTAACTCGTCGGGCATTTCCCGCAAATTTTTGAAAACGCCGGGATACGCGCGGTTATACGCATTGATAATCGGATCTTTTGGGTCGGAAATATAGTAATCGACGCTGCCGTCATAGGCATCGACCACAATTTTCACCGAGTTACGGATGTAATTGAACTTGTGCTGGCCGTCCAGATAATCGTCCGCTGCCGGCTTGGAGACCGGATAATAATTGGATAAGGTATAGGCGTCCTGTATCCAGTAGAAACGTTCTTTGTTAACAACTAAATACGGATCTTTATCCAGATGTAAAAACGGCGTCAGTGCGGTAATCCGCTCGTCGATATTCCGACGCAGCAGTAACTTGCTTTGCGCCGATATATTGGGCGAGAAGAAGATTTTTTCGTCTTTCAGATAAAACGCGAACAACATCTTTCTGAACAGCGACGGGATCGGTATGCCGGAGTTACCCTGATAATCCAGCGAGTCCCCAGCCGCAGAGCTGGAAATGTCGGTGACAGCCAAATTGTTCGGCACGATCGCGTAGCGATATTTCTCCAAGCCATAATAAATGTCAGGATATTTCACGGAAAATCCGACATCGGAGGTCATGTTCAAATCGCGCAAGTACCAAACGATAGGAATTCCGGCATCCTGAGCAGCCGGAGAGATGACCGCGCCGTATCCATGGGTGTAGCGCAAATGGGTGTTTTCCCAGTTTTGCGCCTCCTTGGGTAATTTATCGATATTGACTTCACGGGCTGCCAAATTGACCTGTTGATGATGTCCGTTAATGAAATAACGGTCTTCATCGACAGTCGGAAAGCCATAATAAGGCCGAATGCCTTGTAACTGCATATAGCTGTCGATCAGAAATTCGCGATCCCAGACCGGAATATTTTCGAAATGTTTTTTGGTCGACCAAGCTTCTATATCTTTGGTGGCGTCCAGATTGACCTGAAAATCGACAGTTTTAATATTGTTTAAATCGAACGCCGCCATCGTCGCATCAATGTTATGCCGAATTGAATCACCTTCGGTGCGGGTAAAATTGGGCTTGACGATAAATTTTTCAATCAACTCAGGCAAGGTATGCGAGCCTTGCAAGCCCCAGACTGCCAAAAAACCCAAGGACGCCACGATAACCGGAGTTTTACTGCGATGTCTCTCCGACAAGGCGTAAAAAACTACCGATATGGCAATCGCCAGAAAGAACAGGACTTCAAGCCAAATCATCGGCAACTTGTAACGCAATTCGACAAAACCGGGGCCAAAAAACACCGGCTCGTTACCCGCCGAATATAACAAGGCGAAGCGTTCCAGCAAAAAGCCCCAAATCACAAACAACACCACAAAGGCAAACAGCACCGTCAAATGGATCTTCGCACCCAGTGGAAATTCCTTGCTTTGATTGGGTACAAACACATGCTCCATCCAATACAGCACACCGGTCGCCAAGAACACAATAACCGCCGTGGTTAGCAACTCCTTCTGAATCAGCATGTAAATCGGATAGGAAAACATGTAGAAACTGACGTCGTTGCCGTATACCGGATCGACGATACCCGATGCGCTGCCGAAGAAAAACAGCAGTGCCTGTTCCCATTGCATGTAGAACGGTACAGCAATGACCACGGCAAGCAGCAGTGAAATGGGAGTATAGACACGGGCCGAACCGCTCATGAACACATCGGCAAAGCGTTGAAAACGCCGGCGCTTGGAATCGTCCATCAATATTTCATCGGGCGGATTCAGGCCCAGGTAGCGAGAGGCAATCCAGAAGTGAAACAGGAAAACGGCAAAGAAAAATGCGGTAACCGCACCGGAAAAAATAAATCGGTAGAGCAGCTTCAACCAAAAGTAAGCTTCGAATTCCAGCGAACGGAACCACCACAAATCCACGAAAAAATCGAGAAACACGAAGTAGAACGCGACGTACAGCACAATAGCAGCCGCCAGGGTAGCTACAGTGATCGCCGGCAACAGTTTCCAGTTACGCATAATTTCCTCTTTACTTAGATATCCGATCGCCTACTTGCAGAACACAGCGGCAAACAATGGCCGACAATGTCCCCCTTAACATCAATGGCTGAGCATTCTAACACCCAAATCCGGATTGTGATTGTCCGGCATATTGCCTGATTGTTGACTGGATTGCCGAGTTGTTTGCCTCGGGGAAGGGGGCGTGTTTAAACCGATACCAAAAAGCTGATTGCTTGAGCCAAATAAGAGGAAGGGTGGTATGGCCACTGACATCAACAGCAGTAAGGTGCCGATTTGGCGTAGCGTGATGAACAATTCAGCGTGATCATGACTAGAAAGGTTTGTTTGCATCGTAACAACATTAGACATGATGCGGCAGTTTCTCTCATGCAGGCTGACAGTAAAACGCCGCTGCCGAGACTCTAGCTCGACAGCGGCGTTGGCTTGAAACGAAGCAGTATGAGATTACTTCTTAAACATCGCCAAGATCCGCTGGCGATTGGCAAAGCCGACGTAACTCAACCCACCCAATATCAAGCCATACAGCAATTGCCCGATAAAAGACGACTGATTTCCGGCTCCGGCTGCTTCAGCTTTCGCCGCCGCATCGCCCGTATTCAGCGGTGGAGGCGGTGGCGGCACAAAAGCTACTTGTTTTTTATTGCTGATTTCCGGCAAACCTAAGCTTTTCCAGGCATCGTAATCCTGCCAGGCCGGATACTTACCTTGCCAGAATTCTCTGGTGAAGTAAGGTGCCAGGCTCATGCCATGGACTTTCGGGATGCCTTTCTCATCGGAAAAGCCTTTGTAAACCACCAAACTGATGTCGCCGCCCTCGCCGATACCGTTAGTAGTGAAGGATTTCTCTACGTGGTCGTGAAACATCCAAACGCCTTGTCCAAAGCTGTTTAGACCATCGTCAACGCCGCTCAATTCCAAATCGATACGCTGGGCCGGCACCATGCCATGCACGTCGCGCTTGATATAAGAATTGGGACCGTTATCGACACCATCGTAATGCGTAACCATAGGCTTATGGCCGTGAATATGCATCGCAAAGGCTTCCTCGTGACCGTTCAAGATCCGCAGCTTCACCTTTTTATTTTCTTCCATCAGGATCAGCGATTCCCGCAATGTGTAAGGGAACGAGCGGCCGTTGAGCATGAAATAATCTGGCGTGGAATCAGTAATGTCATACTCCTGATTCATACGCCGGGCGATGATTCGCGGGTCATTGGCGGAACGCACCATTTCATGCAATTCCTTATCAACTGATTGATAGTGCAGATCAAACTCAGCGGCATATTTTTCTTTGACCGCCACCGATGGATGTCGAACCTGGCCGTTACCAACATTGAAAACCTGCACCCAGTTGTTGGGACGATTTTCCTCAACCACGAACATACCTTGCAAACCCATCGGAATATGGGTGTGCGGCTGCACATGGCAGTGGTAATACATGGTGCCGGGTTGACGCGGTTTGATTACATAAGTTTTGCTTTGGCCGGGCAACACATCCATCTGACCAGTTTGACCGACACCATCGTTGCCTTCGCCGCTATGATCCATGTAAGGATGATCAACGCCGTGCAAGTGGATTGAGTGCGGAAAGTAATGGCTGTTTTCCAATACCAACCAAACGATATCACCTTGTTCGACCCGTATCGTCGGCGATGGCGCGCGCAGCAAAGGGTTCGCTACCGGCTCATACAAGCTCAAGGTAGACATATCGCGTGTTTTAGGGGCGTAGACCCAGAAAGTCGGTTGAATGCCCGGCGCGATGTCAAACGTGGTGGTGGGGTCCTTCATGTCCGGCGAATGGCCGTTCAGTTCGGCAATTTCCAGCTTGATAATATAGTGATCGGGGTCGCCGTCGCCGTCCATATCTTCGCCGAGCGTAATGGCATCAGCGGCGAGTTGCGTCTCCATTAAGGTAGACATTGAAATATTATTGGTGCCTTTAACAAAAGCAGCGATTTCGGCAGGATTATCGGGGTTACACATCCGTGATTCTTGTATTTCGACTCCGTCGATCACTTGCGCATCACGCCACTTGGCATCGGTAAATTCGGAACAAACTTCCTCTGCCGCACCCATCTTGACGCTACTGGTCGCCGGTAGTTTGTCTACCGCCGCCATAGCCCATTGCGACGCCGGAAGCAGCATGGCGCCACACAGAATGGGGATAACCTTTTTATGCATACAAAACCTCATAAAACAGACGAATTGACGGAAGCCTCAACAAGGTTTCCGAATATCAGAAAAGCCAGATACTGTAACCAGAACCCATGGGTAAAGTACAGTAATTATTTAATGAACACGACGACAATCCAGACTGATATTACCGGGCCGACAAACGATCTAATTCGGCAAGGCGGCTAATGCCTTATAATTCCACGACGAGCGATTATTACCAGTCAATCCGCGACATTTTTGCAACAGACCTCTCAGCCAGATTATGCCCAGCATCAGAGTATTGCTTTGTTTGATTTTCATTTTTTTAGTTCACGGCAGTTTCGCCTGGTTGAACAATCAGCCGCAAGACGCCGGCACCGACGTGCCGTCCGGCAAATTGATGAGCCTGTCTTTTGCGCCGTTTCGGGAGGGCTTCAGTCCGCTGGAAGAAAAATTCCCGTTGCCGGAACATATTGACGAGGATTTGCGCCTGCTGGCCGACAAAACGGAAACCATCCGCACCTACTCCAGCCTTGGCGGCCAGCAACCCACCCCGAAGTTAGCCCGCAAATACAGCCTGAAAATGATCCAGGGCGCCTGGCTAGGCTACGGCTACAAAGACAACAGCAATGAAGTCAATGCGTTGATCAAGTCGGCCAACGAGCATCCCGACGTGGTGAAACGGGTGATCGTCGGCAACGAAGTATTGTTACGCGGCGATATGGATGTCGACAGGCTAATTGGCTACATCCGCGAGGTGAAGAAAGCGGTCAAGCAACCCGTGTCTTATGCCGACGTGTGGTCGATGTATATGAAGTACCCCAAGTTGATTAATGAAGTGGACTTCATCACCATCCACATTCTGCCGTATTGGGAGGACGAGCCGATTTCGGTGGAAAATGCCTCGCAACATCTGGAAAAAATCGTCAAACAAGTGGAAGACGAAGCTCGTGGTGTCGCCCCCGGCAAACCCATATTGATAGGCGAATCCGGCTGGCCCAGTGCCGGCAGGCAGCGCGGCATGGCCATTCCCGGCGTAGTCAATGAAGCCAAGTTCATACGCGGTATGATCCAGGTAGCCAATCGCCACGGCTTTGATTACAACATCGTCGAAGCATTTAACCAACCCTGGAAAAGCGAGCTGGAAGGCGTGGTTGGTGCCAACTGGGGCTTGTTCTCGGCAGACCGCGAACCGGTATTTCCATTGACCGGCCCGGTCAATGAAACGCCCAACTGGACTATCCGTTTTGCCGTCGCCACGCTGATCTGGCTGTTGGCAATCGTGAAGTATTCCAAGAAGCTGGAGCACGTCTCGCTAATTCGCATGTTAGCGTTTTTCACTCTGGCGCAAGTCTTCAGCGTTTGCCTGGTAACATTGGCCGACTTTCTCTGGTACACCAGTTACAGCAACTGGCAGCGGCTTTATACCGCAGCGCTGGTGGTCGCGAATACAGCTCTCGGCGCGCTGCTGCTTGAACGCGGGAGCGACATTTTGAGTGATAAACCAGGCCGCACTAAGTTAGCCAATAGCTTGAGGACCGGTTATCTACTCTTTATATTACTGGCACTTTATAAAACCTACGGACTCGCTATGAATGGCCGTTATTTGAGTTTCCCGATAGAGCAATTCACCATTCCGGCTTTTGGGGTAATCGGGTTGATTGCCTGCTTATGGTTGAGGGAGCACAAGTTGAATGGCCGAGTTTTAGCGTTTGACAGTTTAATTGGCTGGAGCCTACAAAGCAGCCGTGACCGGTTTGTCGCATTTTTGTTGAGTTTTGGCACTATCGCGCTGATACTGGGCGAAACCAAAGCCTTTATGGATGGCAGGGATTTTATCCAAGCTCACCCCGGCTTTTCCGAAGGCCTACCCTTTGCACTGAGTTACACCTTGCATAACCAGCAACTCCTTAGTTGGCTGACTTGTTTGGTTACCTTGTCCCTTCCGTTCTGGACGAACAGTCGTAGCAAACAGGACGCTTAAGTTTTCCGTGAGCGGGTATTGCGCCGTAATACCCGTTTTTTCCCTCCCAAATCGCATCCAATATCGAGTGACAGTTTGCCGCGCGTCAATTTGTCACATTTTCAAAACAAGCATTCACCCTTAAACTGTATGCAACTCTTATGTATGCGCTCCCTCTCCTAAAGGGTAAAGAGTTTTAATATCCTTCCTCAATGCGGCCTTTGGGCCGCATCTTTTTTCTGGATGAGGTCGCTGTCTATGGAACGAAATTACTACTCAACTACGTCAACTTTCGTGCACCCTAACGAACTGAATTGGCGCACAGCTTTTCATGAAGCCGGACACGCTGCGGCTATTCATCTTGGTAACCGCCAAAAACAATTACCTCCGGTATTTTTCGAAATACATGTCAAACGGCCAATTAACGCTTACGACGATTTCTTTGCGAAAGTCGTAGACGGCAACTTAATCCAAAACTTGCCGATTGCCGTTGTGGAAAGCTTTAACGACTTATCTGGCGACAATCAGCAGCACGCCTGCCAACGCGCTTACGAAGCGGATGTAGTCAACTTATTGGTTGGGCCTTTGGCTGAAGCCAAATATGTCTCTATTCGCGACGACGAAGTGTTTAATATTAATCTAATAAGTTTCAATGCTTTACATAACTATGGCGGCTACAGCGATCTGGAAAAAGCGCTTAGCTACCTGGATCACTTCATCGCGTCAAAAACCCAGCGCGAAGAGAAAATGCAGGAATTGTTGCTCCAGGCTTTTCGCTTTATCGATAATCGCCGCCACTGGAAATGTATCCTGAACTTAGCCCACTATATCCTGGACAGTCAGCAGGAAATCATCTCCTGCGATGAGGCGATTGGCATATTCGACCGCTGCCTGACAGCCAGCACACCATTCAGGTCCGTTCGTTACCCATTTCTGTTTGGCTGAAAGCAAGCGAACAAATCACTCAGGCGTGACGACTACTTTTGTAGGGGGCGCTAAAAACTAACATTTCGCGTTAGATAGTCGGCGAGTCTAAACGAACCGCCAAAAGTGGGGGCTACTAAAGATTACGGCTCGAACACCGTACAGCGATTGCGCCCGCCTTGTTTGGACTGATAGAGCGCCTGATCGGCCCGCACGAAGACATCGTCGTGCGTATCGCCCTCTTTAAACTCGCTGATCCCGCAGCTTATGGTCAGATTGACATTTTCGCCGTTAGAATTAAATCCGCAGCTCTGAATCATCTTGCGGGTATTTTCCGCCATTTCCAACGCCTGAAACGCACTAGTATTCGGCATTAGCATCACAAACTCTTCGCCGCCGTAGCGAGCCACGAAGTCTGTTTCCCGACAGTTATTCAGCAATAATTGCGCAACCAAAGCCAGGGTTTTATCGCCGGACTTGTGCCCATAGGTATCGTTGATGCGCTTGAAAAAATCAATATCCCAAATGATCAGCGCTAGCGGCGCTTTGTAACGCTTCCAACGCTTCAATTCCATTTCTGCACGATTGTTGTATGCCAAGCGATTCGGCAAGCCGGTCAAGGAATCGTTTAGGGCTTTGTCGTGCTCTATCTTGAGTTTAACGCGCAGGGTCTCTGTCTCGGTTTCCAACTCCTGTAATTTTTGCGTCATTAACTCAATTTTTTCTTGCGCATCCCGCTGCCTTTCATCTTCTATTTGTTTATGCTCAAGTAACCGCTCCAATAAACGATCAAGATGCTCCGCTGTCTGATTCTTTAACATATCAAGTTCATCGGCCGCCTGTGTCGAGTCCTTTAGACTGCCCACTTGCCTATGAATTTCTGTATTCATAATCTCGCGATCATCAATCAACGCTCGATTAGCTTGACCTGCGGTTTCTACGTCTTGCCCGAGTTCGTCCAGCTTCTCGCTCAAATCCCCTAGAAACACATCGATGCCTTTCTGCTCGGATGCACTGTAATCTTTGATATTCAGCAGCAAGGTAATCGCCGAGTCGATGACTTTCTTATACGAATCCTCACTGAGATTAGCCCTGACCCGTTGCTTTAACAGCGAGGTCTGTTGCTGAAAACGCAAGGGAACCTCGGCATCGCTGAGCAGTTCATCCAAACGCTCCAGCAAATAGTTGTTTTGCGACGCAGGACCATCGTCTTCCCCGGCGCTAACATCCTGTTTGGCTTGCTTGGAAATGTGTAACAAAGTTTTGGATACAGCTTGCAATTCGGACAGTAACTCATGCGAATTCGCGCCGCTCCGCAATTTGGCGCCTATCGCGAGCAGATGCGGCTCCAGCAACTTGTGGCTGCCTTGGCAAAAAATCAACAGCTGGATGACCAGCTTGTATAAAAACTTTTCGTTATCGAGCGGAGCGGAATAAGGGGTAGCAGTCGCCATATCTATCCGACTTGGTTACACGACAACACAGCGGTTACGGCCGGTTTGTTTGGCACTGTACAAGCCGGAGTCGGCTCGGTTGAAAATCGTTTCATTATTGTCGCCGTCGATAAATTGGCTAATTCCGCAGGATAAGGTGATAAATACTTTGTTGCCATTCGCATTGAAGCTACTTTTTTCCAAGGTTTTTCGAAGTTTTTCCGCGATCACTAAGGCGGATTTGGCATCGGCGCCAGGCAGTATCATTACAAATTCTTCGCCGCCGAAACGCGCCACGAAATCGGTTTCCCGGCAGTGTTTGAGCAACAATTCAGCGATAACAATCAGGGCCTTATCCCCGCATTTATGCCCGTAAGTGTCATTGATGTTCTTGAACAAATCCACATCCCAAACCATCAGTGTCATCGGCGATTTATGCCGCCGGCAACGCGCCATTTCATCGTTCAAGCGATCCTCAAATGCCAAGCGATTGGGCAAATTGGTCAACGGATCGCGGGTTGCACGATGTTGAGCAAGATCCAGTTTCGAGCGCAATTCGGAAGACTCGGATTCCATTTCCCGGAGCTTTTGCGACAAGATCTGCATTTCGCGCTGGGCCTTATCCCGTTCCTGTTGTTCCTGGAGATTGTGCGCTTGAATTTGTTGCGTGATAGTGGTTAATCGACTGCTGACAATTTGCTTCAGCGGCTCAAGTTGGGTTGCGTTCTCGGATTTTTCCCGCAACTCCATGATTTGCTCGGATACGGCCTGATCCAGCAGATTACGCTTCTTAACTCTTATTTCGTTAGCTGCATTGACGCCGGTGGCTTTTACACCCAACTCGGTTAATTGCTCGGTCAATTTCGACAAAAATGCCGCCATTTCCTGCTGTTCCGATTCCAGATGCTTTTTTACCGCCAACAACAACGCCACCGTATCGTCAAAAATAGGCCCAAGGGCTTGATCAGCGAACAACCGGCTTTTGATTTTTTCCGCATCCTCGGCAAACAGCAACGGAATTTCCGCATTGTCCAACAAACGGATCAATTGAATATTGATGGCTTTGGCATCCGCTCCGGTCAGCTCCAAGGCCAAATCAATGTTGGTCAGCGGTTTATTTTCCTCGACCAACTCCAACAGGGCCAGATAAAAGGCCTGATTGTTGCTGAACTGGCGATTTTCGTATTTTCCGCGAATCTCATCGAGCTGATCCAGGTGCCGAGGATATTGCTTACCAAGAAACTCAAACAGCAAGGAAGCGTCCGGGAGGGTGGGCTCCGGCGATTCTTCCAACATTATCAGCGCATTAGAAAAAGCCGACAGCTCTTTCTGCAATTGCTGACTTTGCAGGCCGCCTTTCAATAAATTGCGAATACGATTTAAGTGAGGATCGAGTTGCCGGTTCAGGCCTTTAACGGCCAGCGCAAAACGGACTATGGTCTTGCACAACAACTCTTCGTTGGCTTTGTATTGTTTTTCAGTTTGTTCCTGGTCGTCCAACAGCTTGAGGTATTTTTCCTTCCACCTGTCCGGACCCTCATCCTTGTTTTTAAAAAAAACCATGAAACATGCCCTAATTCTAAAATTCTTAGTCGCTTGATTATAGTCTATCGTTGAATTTGTGAAGAATATCCTACAATCAGTATTCGCCTCTCACGTCCTTGTGCGGCAATTCGCTAGTTGGCCGTTTATTTTTTCTGACTTTCTTGCGCGATCAATTGATTAACCACGGTCAACATATTGGCTTGGGATTTGGCCGACTGCGCGGTGACTTTGTATTTACCGTTGACGATCAACGCAGGTACGCCGCTGATACCATAACGCGGACCGGTAGACTCGGCTTGACGCAATTTGGCATCGACTAAAAATGAGTTAAAAGCACTACGAAACTCCTCGTCCTTAACCCCATGATCGGCAAAAAACTTAGCCAGTTCCTCTTCGCTGACTAATTTTTGCTTCTTGTTTTGAATTGCATCGAACAGATCGGCATGGACTTTATCCAAAACACCCAAAGCTTCGGCGGTAAAATAGGCCTTGGCATGCTTGCCCCACAGATCGCTGAATACCGCCGGTTGACGGATAAACTCAACATTGGCGGGCTTGGTTTTCAGCCATTCCACCATGGCCGGCTCCAGGCTGTAGCAATGCGGACAGCCGTACCAAAAAAACTCGATCACTTCGATCTTGTCCGGATTTTGTACCGGCTGCGCTGGCGTTACGGCTTCGTAACCCCCCTCAGCATTTACCAGCGAAGAAAAGCTCAACAGTCCCAATAATGCGATTATTTTTAACATCAACGTTCTCCGTAATAATGTATTCCCGATAAAAAACCATGTTCACACTCAAATGTGTAAACAATTTGACAACAAACCGAGCGCAACCATCAAGCCATTCACTTGTCATATCCGCGCGTCGTCAAGCTCTCATGCGTTCACGCAAACGACAATCCTGCAATCTATCGTCAATAAGCCCCTGCGAGACTGACCTTACCTAATTTTCTAGGGGAGGCTAGTACGCTCCAGCTGCCAGAGATAAGGGGTTTCAGTGCGAGGAAGGTAGATTGCGACATGCATGAGGAAGAGAGTTTAATCCTTGTGAATTAAGGACTGGATCAAATCCGGCAGAGTAGCGGCTCCGCCGGACAATGAATGCTTATTTCATCGTGGAGATGTAGTAAGCAACCGCTTTAATATCCTCGTCAGTCATTTTAGTGGCGATCATGTGCATCATGTTTTCCCGATTATTGCTGCGCGCGCCGGTTTTGAAATCAGTCAGGCTTTTAATCAGATAATCGGCATGCTGAGAATGCAGGGATGGGAATGAGGCCGGTTTATTACCTTCCGCATACGGTCCGTGGCAAGCCACGCACGCCGATACTTCGCGGCTGATATTACCGTTACGGTATAAATCGCTACCTTGGGTAATTAAGGCATCCAGCGCGGCTTTTTCTTGCTCAGGCGTTTTTGCGGGCGCATCGTCGTCGTCACTCGGCGGCAATTTAGGCGCCGGGTTGGTGGAAATTTTGTTGCCGGCATAATAACTGGCAAGTTCCTGAATCGTTTGATCATCAAGACCTGCCGCCAATGGCGCCATCATAGGCGCCAAGCGCGCACCGCTCTTGAATGCTTGTAATTGTTTAACCAAATAAGTCTGGTGCTGTCCCGCCAATTTCGGAAACGCCGGCATCGTGCTGTTACCGTCTTCGCCATGGCAGCCTGCGCAACTGGCGGCCTTGGTTTTTCCGGCGCTGGCATTACCCTGCGCATTTACATGACCGGCGGCGGTTGCCAACAACAAAGTGATGGAAACAGTCAGCAATTTTTTTATCATTATGGGCCCCTGCTCAGGAAGGTTGATCGACATTAAGCAAGCTGATGACAGCCACCAGACGCTATAATGGCCGGATTCTAACCGATTTATAAACACTAAGCGAGACTGTGATGAATCCCATCTACCATCAGGCCAAGTTCATCAACAGCGCCCCCAAACTGAAGGACGCACCGCCCGACCAAGGCATGGAGATCGCTTTCGCCGGCCGCTCCAACGCCGGCAAATCCAGTGCTATTAATACTCTGGTACAACAAAACGCCCTGGCTCGCGTCAGTAAAACCCCCGGACGCACCCAATTACTGAATTTTTTTGAAATCGACGCAAAACGCAAACTGGTCGACCTACCCGGTTACGGCTACGCCAAAGTCCCTGAAGCCATAAAAAAAGACTGGCGACAGATGATGGAAAGCTATTTGCATGATCGCCAAGCCCTGTGCGGCATCGTCCAGGTCATGGACATCCGCCACCCGCTCACCGATTTCGATTGGCAAATGGTTGAGTGGTGCGAACACCGCAAATTGCCCCTGCACATTTTGTTGACCAAATCCGACAAACTGAAATTCGGTGCCGCGAAGACCACGCTATTGCAGGTGCAGCGGGATTTGAGTCAGGCGGATATTGTGGTGACCTTGCAATTGTTTTCTGCTTTGAACAAAGTCGGGATTGATGATGTGCATCAGGTTTTGGATGAGTGGTTTGGGTTTAGGAAGATGGTGGTTTCGGAGGAGTAGATTTTGCTTTTTCGGCGCGGTGCGGTGTTAGATTTGTGTCGCTGGCGCGACGGCTTGATTTAATGTCGGGTCTCGGCCCGACGGCCGAGATACTTTCTTTTGCTCCGCCAAAAGAAAGTACCCAAAGAAAAGGCGGCCCGGATGCCGCTTATTCCCTGCGCTCCTCGCTTTTGAACGGGGTTGCCGAAAGGGGCTTCCTGCCCCTTCGGCAACGTGCGGCATCCATGCCGCACCCCTCCGGGCTGATCCGTT
Source organism: Methylomonas methanica (assembly GCF_001644035.1). Taxonomy (GTDB): domain Bacteria; phylum Pseudomonadota; class Gammaproteobacteria; order Methylococcales; family Methylomonadaceae; genus Methylomonas; species Methylomonas methanica_A. Next base: position 18,419 of record NZ_LUUG01000082.1, on the reverse strand, counting down.
CAAAAGCTCCGGTGCTCGGCGCGGCATACGGGAGAAAACCAGTCCCAAGCTGTTGGACAACAAAACCGTTCGGTGTTGCCTACAAAACTGGCGTTGGATTCGATGCCTTAATGAATGCCACTAATTTACTAAGTTGTGCGCTAAGGTCTAGCACAGAAAAGTCTGGCTGGAACTTTGAAACAATATATCTCGCTATTTCAACCTTTGGAGCCTGTCCTTCTCGCTCCTTCTTCGATTTTATCTTTAGGACATTCTCATACTCGCCAAAGTTGGACATCGCAGTTGAGTTTGGCTTTACAACGGATAATGCAGCTTGAATTTGTGAGGGCGGCAAATAATTTTCAATTTCGCGCCCCTTTGTAATCCATGCATGACCAGGTCCACTATTAAACTCCTGTTCTAACCGACGTTTTGTTTCGTTTATTCTCGCACCGCGCTTGTCTCTGTCACTGTCGAGAATCATCACGCCGCGCCTATTCAATCTCCGGAGCGAAATAAATTCGTTCACTAAGGTTTCGTCATCATAGTTCGATAAATGAGATGCTAGGCGACCGCCGTAAAACATCACAGAGTAATGAATTCCTTCCACGAAAGTTGGTTCAAGCGAATTTATCCAATAGTTCAGATAGACCCTATCCGATGGCCCTTCGACCCATATAACGCAATTTGCTTGGAGTAAGTCAGAGGGATGAAAACCAAGATCTTCGCAAATAGCAGACTTATGATTGTTAGAAGTCGCCCTTTCGACGATGGAGCAACCGTTCTCAAGCCGAATATGGTAAATCTCGGCGTCTGGGGTATCCATTAGTGCTGCAGAATGCGTGCTGATGATGTATTGGTTACTTGTAAACTCGGACAAATAACGCATCAATTTTCGTTGAAGTATCGGGTTGAGGTGAATTTCCGGTTCTTCAATACAAATAAGGTGGTCCGAAAGCACCGTTGCCGCCGCTGCCAGAATTATCACTTCATGGATGCCCGACCCTAACGAACTAAGCGGTAACGTCTTGCCATCCATGTGGACAAGAATTGTCTCGCGATCATGGGGAACCTCAATGGATGCAGTTGGATTGTCGATTACATTGCCAACGAATTTTGTAATTTCTTTGAACTTGATGCGGTCATGCTGGCTATGTACATCAGGGTTTTGCAGGCGCGCCAATCTTTCAATGATGCCTTTCCCATCGAATCCGTCAGATTCGGAGCCCTTTGCTCCAATTTCCCTAACTGCTGGAATCAAAGCCATTTGAATACTTGGGAAGTCCGGAGTAAGCATGCGAAGTATGTCGGGTTCCCAAGATTGAGTTCGAGCACCTCCTGAAATATTGGTCAGTGCTGACCAAAGGGTGGAGATTTCGTGATCTTTGAGTGACTTAACTGCTTCCTCCCACGAATCAAACTTACCAGCGTAATTGAAGGGTGAAACCAAACTCCAAACCAGTTTAGTATCATCCAGTTTTTTCTTCTCAGCAAAAAGTTTTGAGAGTGCAAATTTAGCGGTTCTGTGGTTAGGCATGTCGTTGAGTCCTTTCAACAGGGGATGATTTTTCCGCAAACTCGCAATCCCGCCTGCGTCTATCTCAAGCACCTCACCGTATCCGACTAGAAGATCTGCGTGCTCTGGAAAGTGGGCGTCCAATGGATTTGTCAGTGTGGACCCTTGGGATATATTTCCATCAGAAACCTAATAACATTTGACTTACCGGCGTTATTTCTACCTATCAGCAGATTAATCTTGCTTAACCTATCGAAGTATTGAGTCTGCTGACCAAAACTCCTATATCCAGCAAGCGCAAAATTTTTCAGTATTAATGTCATATATTTGATTAGGCAGGCATTAAATAGGAGATTCTAGCAATTAGCTGGAGCGAGATGCAGCGGAAACCATGAGGTTGGCCAAACCCGATAAGTTGCAAACATATGTTGGAATTGGTGCAATAGGCTGGCGCTATTGCACCTTTGTTTCTCATTCCTAAACCACTTCCTAATCGCACGAGGGTTTCTCCCGTATGCCGCGCCGAGCACCGGAGCTTTTGAACGGATCAGCCCGTAGGGGGGCCGCATGGATGCATCGCGTTGACGAAGGGGCAGGAAGCCCCTTTCGGCAACCCTGTTCAAAAGCGAGGAGCACAGGGAATAAGCGGCATCCGGGCCGCATGCTGACTCGTGCCATCCAAGCACTCGCACTTCGTGCGCCTGTGGCGTCCAAATCCGCTCCCGGCGGATTTGTCTTTGGGTACCTTCTTTTGGCGGAGCAAAAGAAAGTATCTCGGCTGTCGGGCCGAGACCCGACATTAAATTCAGCCGTCGCAACAGCGAAACACTGTTAAGCCTAGCGAGTCCTGTCCAGCTTGCGATAGCCTATTGCTTCGCTGAGATGAGAGATTTCAATAGTCGGCGAATTTGCCAGATCGGCGATAGTCCGCGCCAGTTTTAAAATCCGGTGGTAAGCCCGGTGTGACAGGCCAAATTTCTCCAGCGCTTGTTCAAGGAGCTGGTGGCCAGCTTCGGACAGGGTGCAGATGGTTTTCACCTCGGCAGCGCTCAATGCGGCATTGGCTTTGCCTTGGCGCTGGTAAGCAATTTCTCGGGCTGCGACGACACGTTGGCGAATGGTCTCACTGGTTTCTTCGCCAGCTGCCGAGCCTTTGCGCAATACATCCAGTGCGACGCGCGGCACTTCCATATGCATGTCGATTCTGTCCAGCAACGGCCCGGAAACTCGGGCGCGATAGCGGGCCACTTGTTCGGAAGTGCAACGGCAGCGGCCGGAAGCATCGCCCAGGTAGCCACATGGGCAAGGGTTCATCGCTGCGATCAATTGAAAGCTGGCGGGAAAATCGGCTTGGCGGTTGGCGCGGGAAATCGTGATATGGCCGGTTTCCAGGGGTTCACGCAGTACTTCTAGGACTTTTCGATCAAACTCCGGCAGTTCGTCTAAAAATAACGCGCCGTTGTGCGACAAGGATATTTCGCCGGGTTTGGGGTTGCTGCCGCCACCAACCAACGCCGCAGCTGAGGCGGTATGATGTGGCGCTCTGTACGGAGGTTGCCGCCAACGGCTGACGTCCAGGCCATGGTCGCTGATCGAGGCCAGTGCGGCAGTTTCTTGCGCTTGCTGTTCGCTGAGTTCCGGCAAAATGGTCGGCAAGCGTGCCGCCAGCATCGACTTGCCGGTGCCGGGCGGGCCCAGCATCAATAAATTGTGTTTCCCGGCGGCGGCAATCTCCATTGCCCGCTTGACGTGAAATTGGCCATGCACATCGGCAAAGTCGACAGTGTAAACCGCTTGTTCGAAGCCTAGCTCGATTGCCGGTGGCGCAATGGCTTGCCGGCCCGCTAGATGGGCGCAGACTTCCAGCAGCGTTCTAGCCGGCAGTAATTGCGCATCCTTGATTAACGAGGCCTCCGCTGCACAACCAGCTGGCAGAATCAGTTGCCTAAAAGCATTGCGACAATGAATCGCCACCGGCAGCGCGCCGGGGATAGGTCGTAACTCGCCTCCTAGCGACAGCTCGCCTATGCATTCGTATTCATGCAATACATCCTTGGGGATTTGCCCGGATGCGGCCAGGATGCCCAAGGCAATCGCCAAGTCGAAACGGCCACCTTCCTTGGGTAAATCGGCGGGTGCCAAGTTGATAGTAATGCGCTGAAACGGAAATTCGAAGTGCGAATTAATGATCGCGCCGCGCACTCTGTCTTTGCTTTCTTTAACCGCTGTCTCGGGCAAGCCGACGATATTTAACGCCGGCAAGCCGCTACTGACATGCACTTCCACCGTCACCTGCGGGGCGTCTATGCCGGAGCGGCCCCGGCTGTAAACGACGGCCAGTGACATGGTGTTTTAGGCTTGCGGTATCCGTTGTTCCAGTTCGGCGACGCGTTTTTCCAGCTCTTCCAAGCGGGCGCGGGTTTTTGCCAATACGGCTTTTTGCACTTCAAATTCTTCGCGGCTGACCAGATCCAATTTGGATAGTCCGCTTTGCAGCAAGGCGTGCACATTTTTTTCGACGTCGTCCTTCAGGTTGGTCAAACCGGGAGGAATGGCTCCGGCGATACGCTCGGCAAGGTTGTCTATGGCTTTGGGATCAAACATGGTGGCTACTCTTGGTCTATGAATGAATTGGGAATGGGTAAATGATCGCGACATATTTTATCAGTATCCTCGCGATCCAAGGGTTGTTCGGTTAAACCGCATTGATAGTGATGCTGTTCCACCGAAAAATAATGACAGGAACGGCATAAACCAAAACTCTTGGAATCATTGACTTTCTGCAGCACGCCCAGCGTGGTTTGCAGTGCTTGGCCTATGGTATCGAACTCCTGACGGCTGACTTTGGATTCGGCCTGCTTGAAAATATCCAGCGGTTTTAACTCGTCGATCAACTGCTTGCCGGCATCTGTCAGGCTTAGATGCACTACTCTGCCGTCTAATAGATCGGTGGTCTTATCCAGATAGCGTTTACGCTCCAAAATCTGGATAGTCTGCGACACCGTACCCTTGGTCAAGCCCAGATATTCGGCCACCGCAGCATGGGTGTTGCTGTATTTATTGCACTTGGCCAGATATTCCAACACCTGACCATGTACCGGTTGCAAACCGATTGCCGCGTATTTTTTGCGCTCTTCCGAGCGGAGTAAGGCGCTAATCCGCTCGATCAACTTAAATGTGTCTAATTCCTGCATTGGCCCGATTCTAACACATGCCGCAGCGCCTGGTCTTACCCGGCGTCCGCGGCGTTGCGCCAGAACTACAAACGATCCATATTGTCGCTCCAATTTAAATTGTCTCTGACGAAATAGCGATATTCCGGAGGCTGTTGATTTTGCAGATTCAACACGTACAGAGTGCGACCAATACCGCGCCGCCGATAACCGCCCTTCTCCTTGTCGACGACTTGATCGCGCCAGGTGCCGAAGTTAACGTAGGTAAGGTTGTTATACGAGCCGTTGGGCGGGAAATCCATGTCGGCTTCCGCTTCCAGCGGAAGATGCGTGTGGCCTTCGCCGTGCAGATGAAAACCTTTAGCCAGAAATGCATCTTGAAAGGTTGGAAACGTTTGCAGGTTCTTAAAGCTGGCGCCGTCTTCTCTGTAAACCGACTCGGGCTGGATTTTTTCCAGCATATCCGCGATTAACAACACGAAACGTACCAAATGCAATTGAATCCGGAACATATTTAAACGGTCGGTTAGCATTAACCACGCCCTAGCCACTTTTAACCCAAACCGGCGCCCGGACGGCGAACTCTCTAGCGTAAAATCTTCTCTCAGCCAGAGCTTCAGGGCTTTATACAACTCTGATTCGATGATGTCGCGTAATTCCTCACTGGACTTATTCCGGGTTTCGTCCAAGATTCTGCTGACCGCTGCTGAGGTAGGCCGATACAAATCCAGTTCCGCCAGAATGCGAGTGATACGACTAAAATCCAACTGCGGATCGTTCTTGCTGCGCCGATAAGCTTCCAGCGCCAGCTGGCAGCGGTAAATGAAGGTCGATAAAGCGCCAGCCGCCACCGTGTCGCCGAAACAGGGTTCGGTAAAGGGCCGATAATTCAATCGCTGCCAAGCGTGGGCGCGCCAGCCATCTTTCGTAGTCCAGCCGGGTTGACCGCCCGCGGCACTAATGCTCAAGCAATTATCGCGGTCGCGCCAGTGGCCATGGGTGATGAAGGTCCGCAACTCCGCATCGCCCCAATAAAACGGTAGCCAGGGTACGCTGTCAGGGGCGACGAAATGCTGCTCGTCGTCGAAATACATCTTACCAATCCAGCTGCGATACGCTGCCGATAGCTGACTAACCGGCTGGCCGACACATTCTTCGTAATACATTTTCAATACGTCTGGATCGGCGAAAATCTCCTTGTCGTGATTACCCAAAAGGGTCAACACCTCGACGCTGACCCCTTGGCCTTGTAACAGTTTTACGGTTTGCCGCAAACGATGAAAAAAGCCGCAAGCACCATCCGGGTCGTTTGGCGCTGGCGCGCGACTATGCAGCTTTACGATATTGGTCATGATCCGGCGCAGGCAGGGTTTAAACTCCGGATGCGTCCGCTGCCAGGGGTAGACGCCGGCCATGGCCCATTCCGCGCTGCGAATCATGTCCACCACGTCGCCATCCAGAATCAAGGTCAATTCGTTGATGTTTTGCTTGCTACAAACCGTGGTGAGTTCATCGAAAAAAATCGGCCACACCGTTTCTTCCGCGCTTTGGCTGCCGACCGTATCGTCGGTGAAATGTAGGTCGCTGATGCAGGCGCACAGGCGGTTTTGGCCGGTGCTTGGCGTTGTCCGGGGTGGTTGCAAGGTGGTTAGCGTCAGTTGTAAATCTTCTTGGGTACTGATCATGGCTGCACTCCTCAATTCCGGTGTTTATTCAGGAATTCCACGAAGCGTGGGAATATGTCTTGAGCGGCATTCTTGCCCATGATCACATCAGCATGCCCGTAATCCGGAATCACTGCGAGCTCGTGGCGGCCGGGGACGATTTGTTCCAGACGTTGATGGCAGACGATATTGGAATTGCGGAACAAGGCATTGTCCTGGCCGGCGACGAACAGACACGGGGTGTCGATCTCGGCGGCATGTTGGAAATAATTGTCCGGCAAGCTCCGGTAACGCGGTTCGTTGGGCTGATATTTCACGGCGGTGTTATTGGCGTTGACCATTTTCAACACATGCCGGTAGTAATTGACGCTACAGCCGCCGAACAAATCGCCGCAACGGCGATGCGTCACATCGTGCAGATTTTCGTGTTTGTACAACACCGGAAACCCCCAGCCCCACATGAAACTGAGCATATGGCATTCCGGCGAATCGCATTCTTTATGAAAAGCCGAAATCGCCGTCGCCAGCAATTTACCCGCCCCCCAACCCGGTTCACGCCGCCAGTAAGGGTTTAGATAATCCACGCCCAAAATATAATCGGCGGCCAACGGTCCCAGATACAGCTTGATCTTGGCCGGCAGCGGCACGCACGGCGTCAACGCCACACCATTGGCGATCAGGCTGCGCACACCGGTCACCGCCTTGCCGAATAAGCCCATGGTAAACGCCAGTGCGCCGAAGCAGTGGCTGATGACATGGATGCGGGCAGACGGCCCGACCGCCGCGCGCACGGTGGCGATGGCCGCCGGCATGTCATAAAGCGCCAGATCGTCGACATTGTAATTGTGGCGATGCAGATTATAGGAATAGCGGTTACTGATGCGACCGTCGAGTGTCCAGACGTCGCTGAAACCGTGGTCCAGCAAATAGCTGGTCAGATTGTAATGCTCCGGCATGATGAACATATCGCTGGCGGCAGTCAGGCCAGGCACCAAGACCACCACATCATCGCTGGTCGCGCGCTTGAAGCGCAATAAACTCAGCCCCAGCCGGTCGGCGGTGGTGAAGGGATGAGTGCTGACCTCCGCATTCTTGACGCCTTCTAAGGTAAACAACGGAATTTCCCGCTCAAAGCTGCCCATCTTCGGTGTCATGGATGGCTTGTAAACCTCCCACAACGCACCTAAAAAGAAACCACCAAAGCGTTCCACCGCGTGCAGTCGGTCTTTTAAGGTGTCACCGCTCGCACGTATCGTTGTTAACTGCTTAGCAAAGTCCATCACCTCAATGTAAAGCAAGCCGGTCGCGTAAACCTTGGCTTTGGCTTCCTTATCCGCTTCCACATGGCCTTTGAATAAGTTAGTGAACAAAGTGGTGGTGTCGGCCCACAAATCCGGACCGACGTTGTTTTGAATCTGCTTGCGGCCGCTCAAGGTCAATGCCTGACCATTGGCATCGGTGAAAAACAGCCGGTAGAGCATTTGTTTGCGGTCGGCATCGGCGCTATCGACGAACAAATTGAACACGCCTTTGTCGACGTTGCGGCGACCGCCGATCAAATCACCTTCCACATAGCCGATGGCCGCCGATTGGTGGGCGTCGGACTCCAAAAACGTATCCAGATCGTCGCTTTGGATGGTCAGATGAAACATGAAGTAATGGTTGTCTTCCTTGCCTTGCATATAGCCGTCTTCGAACGCGGTTTGGCCCAGGCTGAGATAGCCTTTCATTTCTTCGGTGAACTCGAAAGAGGTTTTGTTGGTAGTTGTCATGTCAGTATTCCTGTGAATTGGGGTTTATACGCCCAGGCTGGCATCGGGTTTGATGCCGGTAATGCCTTCGGCAATCCATTCGGCGGTTGCGGAAATGGTCGCGACCGGGTTGGCGCCGACCGCACTCGGCAGGATCGCCCCATCAGCGACATATAAGCCGTGGTAGCCAAAAACTTGACCGCGCTGCTCGGGATGGCCGCTGACCACGCCTTTGTCCGGCGAGTCGGCCAGAATGCAGCCACCCAAGGGGTGCACGGTCACGTTGTGGCGAATCGGTAGCTCCCAGGTCGGCAGCGGGAAAAACCAGTTGGATTTGACAAATTTTTTGAAGCGTTCGCCGGCGGCGAGAATGGCTTGATACAAGCTCATGCTGGTGTCTTGCGGCCAATCCAGATCGATACGGTCGGACTTATTGAGCGTCAGCGTGCCGTCGCCGTTATCCAGGCCCATACACAACATCACCACGGATTTTGAAGATAAATCGTCTTTTAAAATTTCATGCAAGGAAAACCCCAACACGCCGTTCCAGGCGCCGCTACGGAAATAATTTTTCAGCCATGCCAGCAAGGCTTTCAGCGCTCTGACCAATTTGCGCAGCGTGCTGGTCGGAAACAAACCTTCAATGTACCAAGCCAGCCAGGCCGGATAAGAAGCGTCTTCCAAGACAAACGCCTGATTGCGATTGAAGCGGTCGAATAAGTTGTAGTCGGTGTATTGGGTGATCACCGGCCCGTAGTTAGGGTCGGCGTCTTTTTTGCCTTCGATGGCAAACGATAAAAAGTCGCCGTTGCCGGAGAACCAGCGGCCCAATTGTTCGCTCAGTTTGGGCAGGCTGCGATGCACGTCACGACAGCGCAGCAATAGTTCGTTGCTGCCGAAGGTGCCAGCCGAAACCACCACGCGGCGGGTTTTCAGGCTTTGCGACTGTCCCGAGGCAAAATTCTGAAATTCCACCCGATAGCCAAATTCGCCGCTGGCCGAGGCGTCGTCATCGCCTTGCTGATTGAGGGGAATAATTTTTTCGGCTTGGCAGTCGGTAAACACTTGGCCACCGTGGGTTTGCTGGCCGGCATGAATGTAGTTCAGATCAAGCGTATTTTTCGAGTGGGTGTTACAGCCGATATCGCATTCGCCGCAATAGGTGCAGGACGTTTGCGTGGCACCGTAGCGGTTTTTTTCCTGTAAACCGATCGCCAGTGGCGCCTCCGAGCCTTTGTAGTTGTAATCGTTGCCAAAGAAAACACAAATGTCGGCTAGGGTACTGGTGCGGTTTTCCTGAGCGGCAAACTCTTGAAAAAGTTCGGTACGGACGATTTTTCGGCGGTTGTCGGTTTGCCAGGAGGGTACCGGGCGGGCGCCCAAGACTTGTTTGGTAACTTGGTAATAGGGGGCAAGAGTGGTTTTATCCAAACCAGTCGGCCAGCCTTGCTCGAATACCTGCTCGGGCGGTTCCAGAAAGACGTTGGCGTAAATCAGTGAACCACCGCCCAGGCCCGCCGAAATGACCGCATCCATCTTCTTGTAATTGCGGACGTCGAACAGGCCGCGCAGGTTTTTGTTTTGAATGTGGCGTGGCCGGTCCACTGCCTCGCCTTCCACACTCCAGAAACTGTCGGCAATTTGTTTGGGTGAGCGGGCGAAAGAGCCCATCGGATAATGCCTACCGCGTTCTAGTAACAGCACCTTGGAGCCCCACTTTTGCGCCAGTCGGCAAAAGCTGATGGAGCCACCGAAGCCGCTACCGATGACTATCGCTTCGTAGTCGAAGATCTGATTAGCCATTTACACCTCCTCAAGAAAGATTTTTTATTATTTTTGGATCATTGCTCTGCTATCGGATGTTAAAGAAAAACGCTGTCGCCAAGCTATGCTTATCGCTAAAACCCTGTACAGAACAATGTCTTACAGCACTATGCGTCGACGCTGCTTGGGCAGTATAGCCTAGTTTTCGCCGTGATTCGATTTATGCGCGACGCCTTTCTGGCGGAGCCGAACAAGGCGTTAAACATTCCGTATTTCAGGGGTAGGCAGGCTATACTGAAGGTCATTTTTAGCGAAAGGTGAGGAGCTGTTATGAAGAAAATATCCGTCAAAAATCCGGTGGTGGAGATCGACGGCGATGAAATGACCCGCATCATCTGGCATTTCATTAAAGACAAGTTGATTCTGCCTTACCTGGATCTGCAAATCGATTATTACGACTTAGGCATAGAGCAGCGCGATGCCACCGACGACCAAGTCACCATTGATGCCGCCCACGCTATCCAAAAGCACGGCGTCGGTATCAAATGCGCCACCATCACCCCTGACGAAGCGCGGGTGGAAGAGTTTGGCTTAAAAAAAATGTATAAATCGCCGAATGGCACGATACGTAACATTTTGGATGGCACGGTGTTCCGCGAGCCCATCATCTGCAGCAACGTACCGCGCCTGGTACCGAATTGGACCCAGCCTATCTGTATTGGCCGGCACGCGTTTGGTGATCAATACCGCGCCACCGATTTCGTTACCAAAGGTAAAGGCAAATTAAAAATCAGCTTTACCCCGGACGACGGCAGTGCCGAACAGTCTTTTGAGGTGTATCACTTCGAAGGCGATGGCGTGGCATTGGCCATGTACAACACCGACGAATCCATCGCCGGTTTTGCGCGGAGTTGTTTCAATGTGGCTCTGGATAGAGGCTGGCCGCTGTATTTGTCTACCAAAAACACCATCTTGAAAAAATACGACGGTCGCTTCAAAGACATCTTCGAAGAGATTTACCAGGCCGAATACAAAGATTTATACGAAGCCAAAGGCATCGTCTACGAACATAAACTGATCGACGACATGGTGGCGTCTGCCTTGAAATGGAACGGCGCATTTGTCTGGGCCTGCAAAAACTACGACGGCGACGTGCAATCCGACACCGTGGCGCAAGGCTTCGGTTCGCTGGGTTTGATGACATCTACCTTGGTGACGCCGGACGGCAAAACCATGGAAGCCGAAGCCGCGCACGGCACGGTCACTCGGCATTACCGCATGCACCAGCAGGGCAAAAAAACTTCTACCAATCCGATTGCCTCGATCTTTGCCTGGACGCGCGGCTTGGCGTTTCGCGGCAAATTGGACGGCAACGCCGAGCTAATTAACTTTTGCGAAACCCTGGAAAAAGTCTGCGTCGATACCGTCGAAGCCGGACAAATGACCAAGGATTTAGCCTTGTGCATCTACGGCGATGATTTAAACGACACGCATTATTTGACGACCGAAGATTTTCTGGAGGCCCTGCGCGTCAATCTGGAGCGAAGCCTTTCCGCGTGATGCGGTTTTTGCAATTCGCTGGGATTTACTCGTATTCCCGGCGAACTTTTAAGTTGCACACTTGCTCACAGAACACTGCTAAATCATTGCTACAATCCAGGCTAAGTTAATCACTCAGCCCATAGGTATACAAATCATGCGCTTATTATTGGTAGAAGACGATGCCATCCTCGGTGATGGTTTGAAAGCCGGCTTAACGCTGGAAGGTTATGCGGTGGATTGGTTAATCGACGGCGCGCAGGCCGACGAAGCCCTGAAACTGAACCATTATGATCTGGTTGTGTTGGACCTGAACTTGCCTCGCATGGACGGTATGAGTGTGTTGAAAAACCTGCGCCGCCGTAAGGACAGTACCCCGGTTTTGGTATTGACCGCTCGCGAAGGCGTCGCCGAACGGGTGGCCGGGCTGGACAATGGCGCCGACGACTTTGTCACCAAGCCTTTCGATCTGGCGGAAATTTGCGCACGCTTGCGTGCATTGGCCCGCCGCCATGATGGCCATAGTTTGCCCTTGCTGGAACATAAAGGCGTCACCATCGATCCCGCCGCGCACCAGGTTTATTTCAATGGCAAACCGGTTGACCTAGCGCAAAAGGAATTTGAAGTACTTAGCTATCTAATGGGTCATATCGGCCAGGTTATTTCCCGTGCCCGATTGGAAGAGTCCTTATATGCCTGGGGCTCTGAAGTGGAAAGCAATGCCGTGGAAGTACATATCCATCATCTGCGGAAAAAACTGGATACCAATCTGATTCGCACCATTCGCGGGGTCGGCTACATCATCGACGAGAATTAATGGCTAAGCGCTTTCGCCTGGCGCCGCAGTCGCTGAAAAAACAGTTGCTGCTGTCGCTGCTAACCTCGCTATTGCTGGTTTGGGGCGTTACCGCCTACATCAGTTACAAACAAACCCGAGACGAAGTCACCGAACTCTTTAACGCCGAATTAGCCCAGTCGGCACGCGTGGTACACGCCTTTGTCGAGAACATGGTCCGGCAACGAGCCCTGACAAAACTCTGGGAGCGCGACAAAACCCCAGAGCTGTTCGACACACCCATCCTCGGTCACAAGTACGAACGCAAGATTGCCTTTCAGTTGCGTTCAGTGAAAGAGGGTCTGGTGTTACGCTCGGAAAGCGCACCGGAATTTGCACTGTCCTTGACTCGTAACGGCTACAGCGAAACCATGCTGGATGGTCAGCTGTGGCATGTGTTCAGTTTGAGTACCGAAAATGGCAATTATGTGATTCACGTCGGTCAGCGCGACGATATCCGCCGGGAATTGGTGGAAGGTATCGCCGGCCAGCAAGTGATCGGTTTTTTGATCGCATTGCCGATATTGGGCATGATGATTTGGTGGATTGTCAGTCGCACCTTGTCGCCGGTCAATCAGGTCAAGGAACAACTGGCCAGCCGTGCCGCCGGCTATCTGCAACCACTGTCGGTTGATAACTTGCCGGACGAAGTATTGCCGGTAGTCACGCAAATCAACAGCTTGTTTGCGATGTTGGAACAGGCTTTTGCTAACGAGCGCAACTTTACCTCCGATGCCTCCCACGAACTGCGCACGCCGTTAGCTGGTCTGTTGACCCAGATTCAGGTGGCGCAAAAAACCACCGATACGCAGATGCGCGACCAGGCCCTGCAAAAAGCCCAGCAAGCAGTGTCGCGGATGACGCATACGGTGCAGCAATTGCTGACCCTGTCGCGAGTACAGCATCAACAGGCCGGGATTGCCAAGCAGTCTGTTGATGTTAACGAAGCCTTGATCGAAGTGATTTCCGACCTGGACCACGCAGCCCGCGACAAACGTATCGATATCGAACTGCAAGGCGAACCGGGTCTGTTGATCTACGCCAATCCGCAGTTATTTCAAGTGTTGATACGCAATTTGATCGATAACGCCATCAAATATTCGCCGATTGAAGGACACATCAAAGTAGCTTGTCACCGCGAAAACAACCGGTTGCGGTTGACGGTAGACGACAGCGGCCCCGGTGTTGCCGACGACGATTACCAGCGCATCACCCAGCGCTTTTACCGTTGCGTGGAAACCGCCAATAGCGTTGAAGGCAGCGGCTTGGGTTTGTCCATCGTGCAGCGTATTGTGGCTTTACATGCGGCGGATATTGATTTTGCCAAGTCGGGGCTGGGCGGTTTGCAAGCGCGGTTACAAATGGATTTGGCGGGTTCTGCATCTGTGAAGTAGGGTCGAATTTATTCGACCTATCCACTGGTTCCCAAGCTCTGACTTGGGAACCCAACGCTTGTAAGCTCTTGATTCCTGTGGATTTGGTAAGCCGTAGCTTGGAATCTAGGCGAAAAGTACGGCTATACTGTCTAGGCGTTTTGGACTTTTTCAGCCAACGGCCAGCATTGTGTTTATCCATCACCTCTCCCCGTATCTTAATCATGCTTAATCGAATCATCGTAAACTGGGTTTACGGAGGCTTCATGGCCGGGCTGCTTTTACTGTTGCTTATGCCCTTGCTGACAGCATCATGGTCAACAGCGTTAACGGCGACGTTTGTTTTGTTGCCGGTTTATATGCTGCATCAATACGAAGAGCACGACCATGATCGTTTCCGCCTGTTCTTCAATGCAACGATTGGCAAAGGCAAGGATGTACTCTCGCCAACTGCGGTATTCATCACCAATGTTCCCGGCGTGTGGGGCGTCATCACCTTGTCGTTGTATTTGGCGGCGGCAGGCAATGTCGGCTGGGCGCTAATCGCGGTGTATCTGGTGCTAATTAATGCCTTAGTCCACGTTATCCATGCCTTCGTCTTCCGCGGCTACAATCCCGGCCTTGGCACTGCGTTGGCGCTGTTCATACCCTTAGGCGCCTATGCCTTGGGGCAGGTGCAAATCGCCGGCGGAGGAGCGCCAATGTTCCATGCGATAGGCCTAGTAGCGGCCATTGCTATCCACGCGGCTATTTTGCTGCATGTTCGGCGCCAGCTGTAATCCAAACGAAGATACGGAATTTAGGGAAAACGAAATAGTATCGATATTCCACTATTGCACCAATCCTGGCGGGTCTCGGGTTTAACCGGCAAACATGCCACGCATGTTAAACCGCAATCCCCAGTTCTGCTTTGTGTGGCAATATGGTCTAATCATCGCCCCGTTTTATTTTTAAGTGATCGATCTCATGCCTAATTTCAAGGCTCGCATTTTTGGCGGCTGTTTAGTCGTTGCTTTGGCTTTGTTCGGTTGTAGCGAGCAAGCTTTCGAGCCGTTTTCCACGCCAGCCTTGCGCGCTAATGTCCTCAGTCCTATCGGTGCTCAAGCTCTTTCCCTACCGAATCTGGTCAGTTTCGATCTCTATGTCGACCGGCAGACCGTGCATGCAGCCTTCGTCGCAACGCCAACCGGCAGTAAACAACCTTATATAGGCTATATGCATTCCGAAGATGGCGGTTTGCACTGGTCGCTGCCCAGCGCTTTAAGCCAGCAATTTACTCAAGCTGTCGAGGCGAAAATCGGCAACGATATACAAATTGCCGCAGCCGGCGACAAATTGCTGGTGGTCTGGCAAACTACCGGCGAATTACCGGGGATGGGGCCGCTGTTGACGGTTTATTCCAATGACGCCGGCAAAACCTGGCAGCAAGGCGCCAAACCGACCGGCAGTGATGCCGATCAATCACATCATGAATTATTGGCTGACAGCGAAGGCCGCTTTCATGCGGTGTGGCTGGATGACAGAGACGAAAATGGTTACCAGGGCGTGCGCTATGCGCGAAGCAGCGATGTCGGCAAAAGCTGGGAGCTGGCGCAAACTATCGATGACTCCAGTTGCTCGTGCTGCTGGAACCGCTTGGCTTTCGGTGCCGATGGTAAATTGAATGTGTTGTATCGGGATATGAAACCGCGCGACATGGCGCTGGCGCAAACTGCCGATGGCGGCGCCAGTTGGCAACGCCTGAGTACGGTTGGCGAGTTTAATTGGATTTTCGACGGTTGCCCGCATAACGGTGGCGGTTTGACTGTCGCTGGCGATGGTTCCTTGCATAGTCTGGTGTGGACCGGCGCAGAAAATCAGGTCGGGCTGTATCATATGCAATCCACCGACAGCGGCAAAGGCTGGACGCCGCCGCAGCGCCTGGGCGAAGCCGGAGCGTTTCACTCGGACATCGCTTTCGGTGCCGAGCGCTTAGTCGCGGTTTGGGATGCGCTGGGGCCGGAAGGTTCTAAAGTGTTTGTGGCCGAATCCGCCGATAATGGCGGGCATTGGTCGAAGGGAAAACAGTTATCCTCGGCTAGCGGTTCGGCGACCTTCCCGCGCATCGTCGCCACGCCCACTGGCTTGCTGGCGATGTGGTTAGAGCAAACGGCGACCGGCAAGCAATGGTCGGCGGCGGTTTTACAATAGCTTTGGATATATTGTAAGGGCGAATTTATTCGCCCTTTCGGTTAAAAGCAAAGGTCGAATGAATTCGACCCTACATTTGGATTAGGCGGATAGTTGCCAATGATTTTAATACTTTAAGAGGTGCTCATGCCCAAGTTAGACATAACAAAAATAATAAAACCCAGCTTGTTGGCGATTGCGTTATTCAGCCCGGTGTCGGCATTTGCGCACGCTATTCTGGTGAAATCGCAACCGGCCAAGGACGAGATAGTCACCGAATCGCCCAAGCAAATCGATCTGTGGTTTAACGACGCGGTGCGCAGCGAATACAAAGCCCTGGCTGTCATCGACAGCACCGGTAAACGCGTGGATAACCACGACGTCGCGCAAAGCCTGACCAACGGCGCCAACATTTACGCCACGGTGCCAACCCTGGCGCCCGGCACCTACACTATCCGCTACCGGGTGGTATCAGAGGATACGCATATCGTCACCGGTAAATTCGAATTTACCGTCAAACCCTAGTCAGCATTCTTCCATCGGCTTAAATCTATGACTATTCAGCGACTTCCCGCTCTTTTTATAGCTGGGCTTCTGGCCTGCGTCGTTTTACTGAGCGGCTGCGACAAGCTCGGCTTCGGTACCAAACAATCCAATGCGCTGGGCAACCGCCCGGATTTGGATTGCATTATTGCCAACGATTTTTACGCCGTGCATTTCAGTGCCTACTTGCAGCCGGATAAGAACGATAAAAATCCCGATCCTAAAGCCGCTTTTGTGCCGTTTTGTCAGAAAATCCCCAGAGCAGGCAAGATGTTTTTTACGGCCGATTTGATCGACCGCGACATTCGCGCCACGCCGATTGGCATTAAGTTGGTGGAAGTGGAAAAAACCGGCCAAAAAGCCCCGGATGATGTGCGCGAGATTCGCACCGTCACCGAAATCCCTTCCAAGCTTTATCCAAAAGGCGCGGTAGAAGCCCAAGCCGATGTGGATAAAAACGGCAATTACGTACTGTATCTATTGATCGGCGAAGCGATGGAAGACGACGATAAATTCCGCATCGCGCTGGAAGTGGGCGTCGATCCCACCAGCGCCGATTTGCCGCTGCTGGCAATTGGCGGTGTCGTGGCCCTGGTGTTGCTGGTGCTGGGGTTTTTGGTCTATCTGCACAAACGTAAAAAAGCCGCGCAAACCAATGGTAACGGGGAACAGCCCTAATGATGATCGGATGGAAAATGCATGGGCTGTTGGGCTTGTGGAATTATCTGCTGCTGGGCGGCTTGCTGTTGCAGTCAGGCTGGGCCGTGGCACACGCCCCAGGTCTTAGCTCGATAGATGTGGCCGTCAAATCCGACCAAGTAGTGACTAAACTGACCTTTGCCCTGCAAGACATCGAAGCGTTTGCGCCGATGGACAGCGATCTGGACGCCGAAGTCAGTGCGGCCGAGCGCGAAGCCGCCAAACCGGACATCGCCAAAATGTTGGCTGAGCAGTTGCGGGTCAATATCGACGGTGTTGATGTGCAAGCCGTTGGGCCCGGAACAGTCACCTACGATGAGCAGAACAATGCCCATGTCGAGTTCAACTTCCAGAACGTCCCGCATAAACAGTTGTTATTGCAATCCAAATTGCTGGCCTGGTTGCAGGATGGGCATCAGCAGTATGTCACGGTGCGCGATGCCGCCGGCAAACCGCTGAGCGAGAAAATGCTCAGCAGGGCCGACGACCAGTTGCAACTGGCATTGTCTCCGGCTGATCAATCCGTGGCGCAAAACGATTCCCGATTTTCCGCGTTTGCGGATTTTTTGAAGCTGGGTATCGAGCACATTCTCACCGGGTACGATCACCTGTTGTTCTTGTTTGCCTTGCTGGCGGTTACCCACAGTTTCTGGCCGGCGATCAAGATCGTTACCTTCTTTACCATCGCCCACTCCATTACCTTGGCCTTCGCCGGGCTTAACATCATCGAATTGCCCAGCAGTTTCGTCGAGCCGGTGATTGCGCTAACCATTATTTACGTGGCGGTGGAGAACATCATTCGCGGCGATCATCCGAAAGGCCGGCAGTGGCTGACCTTCGGCTTTGGCTTGATTCACGGTTTCGGCTTTGCCAGCGTCCTGCGGGAAATGAACATTTCCAGCGGCGACACCGGTATTTTGTTGCCATTGCTGTCGTTTAACTTAGGCATAGAAACCGGCCAGATTGCGGTCGCGTCGGTGGTGTTGCCGATAATCTGGTGGCTGAACAACAAACCCGCTTTTGCCGAGAAATTCCTGAAAGGCTGCTCGGCGATGGTAGCGTTGATGGGAGCTTATTGGTTGTTGGAGCGGACGGTTTTGTAGATCGTAGCCGGCATAATTGGAAGGTTTGGGGCTAGGTTAACGGCGCAATGTCATCGGTTTGCGGGTATTTGGTGGAATCGTAGTTTGGGGTGAGGCACGAACCCCAACACGACAACCGTTAAACAACCGGCAAACCATAAAAGAAAGATAACCCCGCCAATAAAGCAGTCAGTGATGGGCAAGAGCGAACCGGTCGGCCATGTTGGGGTTCGTTGCCTCACCCCAACCTTGTATCTTAACTCCCGCCATGGTTAGCTACTGTGGCGCTGAGACAGGAGCAGCTTGCCCTCACCCTTGTATGATGAATTTTA
>NZ_LUUG01000081.1 GCF_001644035.1 Methylomonas methanica | reverse complement strand
ACCTTCCGCGAGCGTGGATGTGCTTGATCATATACAGCCGCTAAATGCTGAAAATCCAAATGCGTGTATATCTGCGTCGTCGAAATATTGCTATGCCCTAATAACTCTTGCACTGCCCTAATATCCTTACTGGCTTCCAGCAAGTGGCTTGCGAACGAATGTCTTAGCATATGCGGGTGAAGGTGCTCGGCTATCCCGTTTTTTTTACCCCAGCGATCCAATCTAAGTTGCACACTTCTTTGTGACAAGCGACGGCCCTGTAGAGAAACGAATACTGCTTGCCCTGAACCAGGCCTATTTGCCAACCAAACCTTAAGCGCGTCAAGAGCCTTCTTACCAATAGGCAATTGTCTTTGCTTGCCGCCTTTACCAAAGCGCACTCTCAAAAAGCCTTCGCTAAAATCGATGTCCAACAAATCAAGCATTACCAACTCGCTAAGTCGCAAACCTGAGGAATAAAACAATTCGAACATCGCCAAGTCGCGGGTTTCCAAAACCGAATCTGGCGTTGCATTTAACATCCCCATCATCTGATCGACATCCAACACATGAGGAAGCCTTTTTGACACTTTAGGCGCCTGCACATGCTGAGCAGGGTTATGCGCCACTTGGTTAGTTTTGAGCAAAAATCGATAAAAACTACGTAGCGCAGCAAGTTCGCGCTGAATCGTCTTACTTCCTATACCGTTTTTATGGCGCCCGGCAATATAGTTCCGCACATCGCGATCTTGAACTTGCTGCCAAAGCCTAAGCTCTTGCACATTGCAAAAACTTTGAAAACGTTTTAAGTCCCGCTGGTAATTCGTTGACGTATGGTCGGCAACACGCTTTTCCGAAACTAGATAACAAAAATACAGCTGTAAGGCGTCATCCGCTTCGGCATGCATGATATTCAATCCATTTGCTGTAGTAATGAAATAAGACGCGTCCCGATAATTTCGCTCATTTGGGTAAGAAATATACTGCCCATACTATAGTGAAAGCGGGATTCATCGCGGCTGCCGATTGCCAACAACCCATCAAGCTGCGTAAACACCATGGGTATGATTGCGGCCGAACGGACTTCCGCAGCCACATCCCCGAACAAAAACCTAGCTTGCGCCAAAGTAGGCCGACCGCATTTCGGCTGGTTTGTCGTTAATTCATTGGAAAAATGCTTCAAATTAGCATCATCCGCCCCGACAAATAAATTACTGATCGGCGACAGCGGTTGCTCTTTAATGATTTTAATGGCCACGAAATCAGTGAAAAAACATTCAGCCAACACCTCACTTAAATTAGCGACCGCATCCTCCAAAGAATTTGCTTCTAGCATAGCTAGCGTCAACTCATGCATGCGATTGAAGGATGCGTCGTTTTCCCGAGCAATATCAATCAATGCGGTTAGTTGATTTTCTTGCTCCTGGTGCTTCGCCCGAAAAATTTCCAATTGTTTGGAGATTAGCGATATCGCATTTCCGCTGGGGTGAGGTATATGCATCTTCTCCAGCAAATCCAGGTGATTCTGGAAAAACTCAGGATGGTCTTGCAAATAAGCCGTAACATGGGCTTCGGTCAATAAGTCTTTTGGTTCACTGCTCATAATTTTATTTGTCCCTCGAATACCGTGGCAGCCGCTCCCATCATCAGCACAGGATGACCGCTACCAGTCCAACTAATAATTAATTCGCCGCCAGGCAATTGAACCTGAACATTCTGATCCAACAAACCTTGCTCGATACCCGCGACAACAGCAGCGCACGCCCCGCTACCACAAGCCAGAGTTTCGGCCGCACCGCGCTCGTAAACTCGCAATTTGATTTGCCGGCGATTAACAATTTGCATAAAACCAATATTAGCTCGCTCTGGAAACATCTCATGACGCTCTAGTTGTGCCCCGACAGATGAAACAGGTGCATTTGCCACATCATCGACCCGGATAACCGCATGAGGATTGCCCATAGATACCGCTGCGAATTCGACTTCAATTTCCGCCAACTTCACTGTATATAACTTGGACCGCTCGGAAACCTTCAGCGGTATTTGCTTTGGCTCAAGTGCGGGGACGCCCATTTCAACGGTGATCAAACCTCCCGCACCGAATCGAAGAGTCAGTTGTCTCGCGTCAGTATCAACAATAATTTCGTCTTTATTGCTTAAGCCTTTGTCGCGCACAAAGCGCGCAAAGCAACGCGCACCGTTCCCGCACTGCGCAACCTCGCTACCGTCAGCATTAAAGATTCGGTATTTAAATTCCGCATTGGCGCTAATCGGCTTTTCCACCAATAACAATTGATCGCAGCCCACGCCAAAATGGCGATCCGCCAAAAATCGAATCTGTTCGGTAGTCAATTGTATTTGCTGGTTTATAGCGTCGATCACGACAAAATCATTGCCCAACCCCTGCATTTTGGTGAAATTAATCATCATAACCACTCAGGCAAAACCTGCTCGCCAACCCACAACTGCTCCAGAGTTTCTCGGGCTCGAATAATATACGTTTTATCGCCATCCACCATTACTTCCGCCGCGCGCGGCCTCGAGTTATAGTTTGAACTCATCGTAAATCCGTAGGCGCCCGCTGAGCGAACCGCCAATAAATCGCCTTGTTTCAGCTTTAATGACCGAGCTTTACCTAGAAAGTCACCCGTTTCGCAAACTGGACCGACAATATCCCAATCCAACTCGGCCTGATCACTATCCCCATTAGCTGGAATAATTTCCTGCCATGCCCCGTATAAAGCCGGCCTGACTAGATCATTCATTGCCGCGTCAACAATGGCAAAGTTTTTATTGTCTGTTGGCTTAAGGTATTCCACTCTGGTTAGCAATATTCCGGCATTGCCAACGATTGCACGCCCCGGCTCCAATAGAATTTCAAAACTCCGCCCCGCCAAACGTTGCAGCAAAGCTGAAATATACTCAGAAGGTTGCGGGGGATGCTCATCGCGATAACAAATACCCAGGCCACCGCCTAAATCGAGGTGGTGCAATTCAATACCTTCCTCTTGCAGTTCATCGACCAATGCCAACACCCTATCCAACGCATCCAGAAACGGTACCGTTTCCGTCAATTGGGAGCCAATATGACAATCGATACCGACTATTTCGATATTAGGCATCTGTGCAGCACGCCGGTATTCATGAATGGCTTGCTTGATATCGATCCCGAATTTATTCTCTTTCAAACCGGTGGAAATATAAGGATGCGTCTTGGCATCAACATCCGGGTTGACCCGAAAGGACACGGGAGCGACAACGCCCAACTCACCGGCCAATCGGTTGATACGATCAAGTTCGCCGCTGACTTCCACGTTAAAACAGCGTATACCTATTTTCAGCGCCGCCAGGATTTCATCTTCGCGTTTACCGACCCCGGAAAACACAATTTTGTCCGGACTGCCGCCCGCAGTTAACACGCGCTGCAGCTCACCAAGCGACACGATGTCGAACCCAGACCCAAGTCGCGCCAACAGGTTGAGAATAGCAATATTTGAATTTGCTTTTACAGCATAACAAATAAGGTGTGGGTGACCGGCAAAGCCTTGATCGAAGGCTTGCCAATGCCTCTCCAAGGTCGCTCGGGAGTAGACGTAACAGGGGGTGCCGTAGTTTTCGGCAATTTCGTCAACAGGAATGCTTTCGGCAAACAGCTCGTGTTGCCGATAATTAAAAAAATCCATGGCTTATTTATCTTGTTTGGGTACGTAAATTGGCGGCGGGCTATCCGGCATATATAAAGGGCCGGTTTGGCCGCAGGCCTGCAACAACAGCGCCCAAAGAACTAGAGTTAAAATATTGTTTGTCGTCATATTCGTAACGATTGGGTAGTGAACGCCGAATATAGCATAGCCGACGCCTTAAAAGAACGAACGCAAGGTAGCCGCCCCATCGCGGTAAGCCACAAAAAAAGGGGCATGAAGCCCCTTTTTGCCAATCGGTGAAACGACGACTCACTTTGCCGTCATAGACTCTTTCACCACTTTAGGCGTGATAAACACCAATAACTCTTTTTTGGTATCGTTTTTTACACTTTTCTTGAACATCCAGCCAATCACCGGCAAATCCGACACCCATGGCACGGTATTAAACGATTCCTGAACGGTTGACTCGTAAATACCACCCAACACCACGGTTTCGCCATCTTCAACTTGAACTTTGGTTTTCAACTGCCGGGTATCGATTGGTACCGTGGCATTACCACCTGTTGCCAACGGTGTTCCCGGCGAATCTTTTTTAATGTCGAGCAACATGATTACGCTACCGCTCGGGGTAATCTGCGGCGTAACATTCAACTCCAGCACCGCATCGACCAATTCCGTTACCGGGCCAGTCGACTGACTTTGGGTCTGATAAGGAATCTGCACACCTTGTTTGATAGAGGCTTGCACCATGTCGCTAGTCATTACCCGCGGATTGGATACCAACTCGCCTTTACCATCATCCTGCAGTGCACTGATCTCAAGATTCAAAAGATAATCCGCGCCGCGCGCCAGGGTTAAGGCTAAGGCTCCGCCGCTGGAGGCCGCCAATGCGGATCCCAAATCCGACAGAATTTGCGAATTTTCGCTGGTTTCGGCGCCACTGGCCGTCATTCCGTATTGCGTTCCGCTATTTATGTCAGTTTTATGCGCCACACCAAACTTGGTACCTAAATTCTGCGCAAACGAGGTATCCGCTATTACGATCCGCGATTCGATCAATACTTGGCGTACAGGCACGTCCAATAGCTTGATCATTCTGCGTACATCTTCCATGGCCTTTGCCGTATCCTTGACAATCAGGGTATTAGTCCTGGCATCGACAATCGCCGTACCGCGTGGCGATAGCAACCGCATACTTGCTGACCCACCACCTTGACTATTCTGCCCGACTCCGGCCTGTTGCGATGCAACGGAGCCACCGCCACCTCCGCAACCACCGCCGCCACTGCTCGCCCCCGCTCCTGATTGGCCGCCTTGCGAGTTATTACCTACCCCCATCAATACACCGCAAATTTCCCCCGCTTTCGCGTAATTGATCTGAATATTTTCGGTTTTTAACGGCTCCAACTCTTCGAATATTTTTTTCGAATCCAGTTCTTCCTGCTCTATTTTCATGATCTCGGCAACCGGGGCCACCATCACCACATTACCATTCTGTCTTTTTGCCAAACCTTTGGATTTTAAAATCAATTCCAAAGCCTGGTCCCAAGGTACATCGTTCAATCTGAGCGTAACGTTGCCCGCCACCGAATCGGCGGCAATGATATTGAGCTCGGTAAAGTCGGCTAGAATTTGCAGGACCGAGCGCACTTCAATGTCTTGAAAATTCAATGACAATTTGTTGCCGATATACGGGAATTTTTCTTTTTGCTGCGCTTCCTTTTCCGCCGGTGTCAGAGGCCGAAACTCAACAGTCAACAAGTTATCGGACTGATAGGACGAGTAATCGTAATTACCGTTGTTAGGTGTTATGACGATGTTGACGCTATCGCCTCTTGGAGAGGCTTCGATTTTTTGCACAGGTGTCGCAAAGTCCGACACGTCGAAACTTTTGACTAAAGATTCCGGCAACCTGGTATTTAGAAAGCTTAATACCACTTTACCGGCATTTTGCTTCGCATCCACGACCGTATTCGCCGCTGATAAACCCAGCAACAAGCGTCCCTCACCGTTGGGGCCGCGTCGAAAATCAATACTTTTTATGTTTTGTTCCGGTAAAAACTTACTAATCACCGAGTCCTTGGCCGCGGGTGCTTGCTGTACTGCTCGGTTTACCGCCGCGACGGTTCCGCTAGACTTCAACACCACATAAAACTTATTGCCCTCGATTTTGGTTTCGTAAGGTACTTTTTCTATCAAGTTAATAATAACCCGCGTACGCCCCGACGCCTCCACCACATACACAGTACCTGCGGCACCTTGATTGATAGGAAAGCTCTTTTTTGCCAAATTACTTTTTACGCCGGCAAAGTCCAAAGCAATTCTCGAAGGGTTATCGGTCTGAAAAATTTTTGGCGTCACTATCGGCCCATCCATTTCCAATTGCACTTGCACTTGGTTTCCGGCCAAGGTGGAAAACTCTAAGTTGTTTATTGCTCCGTCATCGGCGCGCACCAGGGCAACGTGCATAAAACAACCCAGCAACACTGAACACCAGAAACCGAAGCCGGCCGCTTTCCATCCGTTTTTATTTTGTTTAGTACTCATTTCTATAACCCTTTTTCATCGGCCAATGCTAGTGAAGACTGTTGTTCGCGCCAAGTGCCCGGCTTATCAGGTACGATTTCCATTAGCTCTATTTTGTCGTCAAGAATACGCAGTATCTTGCCGTAATTTTGGCCCATATGGTGCCCCACCTGGACTCGGTGGATAGTCCCATCCCTAGCTCTTACCAAACCCCAATAGCCTTTGTCATTGCGCAAAGTTCCAACCATGCGCAGACTGTCCAGCGGATACGCTTCCAACTCTTCCTTCCGGCGTTCTATATCAGGCTTTATACCGTTTATACCGGAGACATCGATATTGCTGTCGTCATCCTTTCTTTCAATTGACCTAAACGGGTCCCGTAAACCATCGGGTTTGAATATAAACGACTCAACCACTTTAATTTCAGGCAAGGGTTCGATAGCTGCCTTGGGACGAGCTTTTACGTCTTGAATGTACTTGGTCAGATCGCTGACATCGTCGCTGCCGCAACCCGTCATACCGACCAAAAGCACAGTCAATGCAGACAGGATCGAAAACACTTTCACACCAGCGCACCTCATTGCCCTCTCCTTTTCTTGGCCGCCGGTCCGCCAGCAGCTTGCGCTGCTTCACCCTCGTTATAGGTTTTTATGGTTGCAGTCATGCTCATACCATCTTTGCCTTCTTTACCCATCGGCGTCATCACCACATCGTGCACCGTCACAATCCTAGGTAGCGAAGCCAAACCACTGACAAACAATCCCAATTCTTCATACTTCCCGACAACATGGATGCCAATTGGCAATTCAGAATAAAACTCTCTGTTAATTTCGGTGCTGGGTTGAAACAATTTAAACTCCAGGCCACTTGCCAAACCGGTTTGGGAAATATCAACCAACAAGCTAGCCACTTCAGCTTTGGTGGGCATTTGCTTCAGCATCTCGCCTAGCGACGCTTCGATTTGATCCAGCTGGTCGCGGTAATCCTGGAGGTTGACAGCCTTTTTCTGCTTAACTTCAAACGCACTTTTCAAACTCTCCTCTTGTTTTTCAAGCACATCTAATTCATCCAGCTGCGGCACCGTAACAAAGTAAACGCCAGCCGCCGCTGTTAAAACCGAAAAAATAAGTATGACAATGATTTTTAGCGGCGTCGGCCAGCTACCCGCCGAATTGATGTCCCAATTTATTTCAGACAAATTCATTTGACGACTCCTGGTTGTGGCTTATCGGTCTTCTTACCTTGCTTGGCAGTCATCGTGAAGTCGTTCATCTGGCCGTCTTTCTTGCCTTCACCTTTGATTACAGTAAGCACAGAGGTATTCATCCAAGGCGAGTTATCGATAGCCCGCATGTATGCAGACACTCGCGCATTCGATTCCGCCTTCCCGTCCAAAGTCAAAACCGACCCGGCTTGGGCAAATTTCGTCAGGTAAATACCATCAGGCGTGGTTTTGGCCAATTCATCGAATAAATGCACTACCTCCGGCCGGCTTTCCTGCAACTTTTGGATTACTTCAATTTTGGTCAGCAACCTATTTTTCTTGTCTTCAATTTCCTTGATTTCTTGAATTCGCTTATCCAAGATGGCTATTTCGTTTTGCAAAAGCGTGTTTCTGCGGGTCTGATATTCTTTGATCCCTTCGATATACATAAAGACTACGACCAAAATCAGTGCTGTCACCAAAATACCGGCACCGATACCCGCCACAAAATCCTGCTGCTTTTTTTTACGCAGCTCTTCTCGCCAGGGGAGTAAATTAATTCTTGCCATTAATCGAAACTCCTTAACGCTAAACCGCACGCTATCATCATCGCTGGAGTATCGTTACTCAGACTTTGCGGTTTGACCCGATTAGAAAGCGCCATGTTGATGAACGGATTGGCAATGTAAGACGGGATGCCCAGATCACGTTCCACCAATTTGTCCAAACCCGCGATTGATGCGCAACCACCGGCCAGTACCAACGCATCGACGCCGCGATTGGCGCTAGAGGAAACGAAGAATTGCAACGATCTGGCGATTTGCTGCAACATGGCTTTTTTGAAGGGTTCCAGCACATCGGTTACGTAATTGTCCGGCAAGCCGCCGTGCTTCTTGGCCAAACCGGCTTCTTCATAAGACAGGCCGTAGCGACGCTGAATCTCTTCGGTTAGCTGTTTTCCGCCAAAGCCCTGCTCCCGGGTATAAACAGTTTTACCTTCATGCAGAATGTTCAGCGATGTCATGGTTGCCCCAATGTCGGCAATGGCGACAGTCATATTGCCGGCACCTTCCGGCAACTGATCCGCCAACAAGGAAAACGCATTTTCCATCGCAAAAGCTTCCACATCGACGACAACGGCTTTCAAGCCAGCATAGGCCAGCGCGGCAACCCTGTCCTCGATATTTTCCCGCCGAGAAGCCGCCAGCAACACATCGACCATATCCGGATTATTTTTGGTGATGCCCTGAACTTCGAAATCGAGATTGACTTCGTCCAGCGAATAAGGAATGTACTGATCGGCCTCGACCATGATCTGCTCCTCCATGTCCCTATCGGACAAAGAGGCAGGCATCGAAATAATCTTGGTCATCACCGATGAACCCGCAACCGCGACGCTCGCCTGCTTTGCCCGAGTACCGGATTGCTTTACCGCCGCTTTTATTACCGCGCCGATTTGCTCTATATTGGTGATGTTCTTATCGACTATGGCATCCTGAGGTAACGGGGCCACCGAGTAACTTTCTACCCGGTAACGAGCACCGACCCGGCTCAATTCCAACAATTTAACCGCAGCTGTACTAATATCCACACCCAGCACAGCCGACGGATTCCTGCTCAACCAGCTCATGAATGAACCCTTTTTAGATCGAATATGATTGAATTTGGCTCAAGCATGCTCAGACGAGGCTTGCAGAACCCACATGGGCCTGAAGTATAGTAGATTTTTTTATTTTCATCCTCTTAGATAAACCACTTTACAAGTAACTTTAGGTTGTTCCTGATATCAAAAGGGTTTATTTTGACCGGCAATTTGTATTTTAGCAGTGCGTTTGAATTTCAGTGCCCATTAAGAAAGCCCCCAAACCCAAATCCCTGATCAAGACACTTTTTAAGTGGCTGACCTTCTGCTCGTTGGCTTTTATCGGCACATTTCTAATTGCTGTTTATTTTTTCCTGCTCGAACTCGACAAGGAACTGCCGGATATAGACCAGTTACAACACGTTCAATATCAAATGCCATTGAATATCTACAGCCAAGATAACCTGCTGATAGCTCAGTTTGGCGAGAAGCGCAGAATCCCGACCGACATCGCGCAAGTGCCACCGCAATTGATCAAGGCTTTCATCGCGGCGGAAGATGATCGTTTTTATAAACATAACGGCGTCGATTTCAAAGGCCTGTTGCGCGCGGTGAGCCAGTTAGCCCTTACCGGCAAGAAGCGGCAAGGCGGCAGTACCATCACGATGCAAGTCGCCCGTAATTTCCTGCTTAGCAATGAAAGAACCTACTTGCGCAAGCTCAAGGAAATCATTCTTGCACTGAAAATTGAGCGGCAATATTCCAAAGATCAGATTATGGATCTTTATTTAAACAAAATTTACATGGGCCAACGTGCCTATGGCGTAGCAGCAGCCGCGCAAACCTATTACGGTAAAGATATTTCCGAGCTCACCCTTCACCAGCAAGCGATGATTGCCGGCCTGCCGAAAGCGCCATCCATTTACAATCCGATAGCCAATCCTCAGCGCGCCATAGAACGGCGGAATTACGTATTGCG
The DNA here is from genome assembly GCF_001644035.1 of Methylomonas methanica. Taxonomy (GTDB): domain Bacteria; phylum Pseudomonadota; class Gammaproteobacteria; order Methylococcales; family Methylomonadaceae; genus Methylomonas; species Methylomonas methanica_A. The sequence goes on along the minus strand of NZ_LUUG01000081.1, from coordinate 43,415 downwards.
CCGAATGCTGGATTTAAACTACATAAGCCAACACGACTACGAAATTGCCGTGCAAGCAGTCGATAACGCGGAGATTCAGCCGATAAATGTCGAGCTACAGGCGCCATACATAGCGGAAATGGTTAGGCAAGAAGTCATGTCCAAATACGGCGAGACAGCCTATACCTTGGGTTTGAAAATTTTCACCACCGTCCCTAGCCAATTTCAGTTAGCAGCAGAAGACGCTTTGCAAAAAACACTGCACGAATATGACGAGCGCCACGGCTATCGCGGCTTTCCCCACAAGAATGTGCAAAAAAATGGCATTCAACTTACCGACAGTGTTGTTGGAGATACCCGGCAAGCCCTAATAACAGCAGTAGCCGATTCCGGTGTGACCGCAAAACTGTATGACAACTCGCAGATCAACATCACCTGGAAAAATATTGAATGGGCAAAACCTTACCCTGAAAAAAATATCGGCACCGGCAAGGCTTTTCTTAAACCGAACGACATCATCTGGGTTAGACAACTAGCAAAAGATGAATGGGCACTCACGCAAATTCCGAATGCGGAAGCTGCTTTTGTAGCGCTTAATCCCAACAATGGCGCGATTTTGGCGTTATGCGGCGGCTTTGATTTTTATCACAGCAAATACAACAGGGCTACGCAATCCAAACGCCAACCTGGCTCGGGATTCAAACCTGTTATTTATACAGCTGCATTGGAAAAGGGCTTCACCGCAGCCAGCATCATTAATGACGCACCCATCGTGATCGAGGATCCCTCGCAAGAAAACGATTGGCGCCCGGAAAACTATAGCCGCCGTTTTCTGGGCCCGACGTCGTTAAGAGTTGCGCTACGCGAATCGATCAATCTGGTCTCAGTGCGCTTGCTGCAGGAAATCGGCGTATCCCAGGCAATAGACACGGCCATGCGCTTCGGTTTCGATAAAGAACAATTACCCGGCACGCTGTCCCTGGCCTTGGGTAGCGGCTATGCCTCTCCCTTGCGCATGGCATCCGCCTATGCGGTATTTGCCAACGGCGGATATTTGGTAAAACCCTATCTCATCGAGCGCATTGAAGATCACAAAGGCAACTTGTTGTTTCAGGCAAACCCGCCACTGGCATGCGCCGATTGCCTCGACCAAGATCCGCCTCCGCCGAACCGCGCGCCACGCGCTATTTCAGCAAAAATCAATTTCCTGGCAAACAGCTTGCTGCGAGATGTTGTACAACGCGGCACGGCAACCCAGGCCAAACAATTGGGCCGTAACGATTTGGCCGGCAAAACAGGCACCACGAATGAACAAAGAGACGCTTGGTTTAACGGTTTTGCTACGGATATAGTGGCCTCTGCATGGATAGGCTTCGATAATTCGTTACCGCTTGGTCACGGCGAGACTGGCGGCAAAGCGGCCTTACCGATGTGGATTAAATTCATGAAGGCCGTACAGCAAAACTTCCCGGAAAAGCCATTAACGCAGCCAAGCGGGATAATCCAAGCCTACATCAATCCGGCGGACGGGCTGTTGCTGGATCAGGAAGCGAGAGGAGGTATTTGGGAATATTTCAGCGAAGAAACGGTACCGACGGCAAAATCGACACCAAAATCTGAAGAACCCGCAGAGGATGAGATTTTTGCGGAAGAAGCGTTATTTTGAAAGGCGTTGTATAACTAGGAAGAATCTGGCCGCCAATTGATCGACGGCCGAACAAAACTTCTCGAAAAATCTTTATTTCCCGAATTTTTTACGGAATTTATCAACACGACCCGACGTATCAACGACGCGTTGTTTACCGGTATAAAACGGATGGCAAGAAGAACACACCTCAATGTGTAAATCAGAAGCCAGCACAGAACCGGTTTGAAAAGTATTGCCGCACCCGCAAGTTACGGTAATTTGTTTATATTCTGGATGTATTTCTGGTTTCATAGCGCTCACATACCCGTTCCGGGCTACATACTTGATAGAGAACTGCTTATGATACGATCTCGTAAGGCGATCTGCAACAACTTTGGCTATTCACTTAGCATTCGACAGTATCACTATGATCGGTCATCCTCATCAACAACACCAATAAAATCACTGCCGCTAGACCAATGAGCTCAGAATAGGTAAAGATTAGAGCTATCGCTTAATATTCTGCACACGCCAAAGCAGCAGCAATAACAGCAGGGGCGGAACCGCAGTCAGGCCAGTGGCCACAAACGCGGTAGCATAGGCGCCGAGCAGCCCGTAGATCGGCGTGAGCGTTTCAACCGCAATCCCGGAGAATCCTTTCAGAAATTTGCCAAGCAAGGCGTAGATTGACGACAGCATCGCGTACTGAGTGGCAGTGTAGCCCAGGCTGGTCAGTCTCGACATATAGATTACCAGGGCCACACCAGCGAAAGACTGGGCAAAAGCGTCGAGGGTCATGACTGCTGCGAAAATTGTCGTGTCAGCGCTGACGCTAAGCAAGGCGAATGCCGCCGTGCCACACCCCTCGAACACAAGCCCCGCGATCAGTGTTTGCAATAGACCGAGTCGAACCGCACTGAGACCTGCAGCGGCAATACCGAAAAAAGTGGCAACCAGCCCGAATGAGCCGCGCACCCAGGCAACCGTATCCTTGGATAGCCCCAGGTCGTGATAGTACGGGTTGTACATTGGCCCCATCACGAAGTCGGGCAGGCGATAGAGCGCCACCATCAGCAGCATAAGCAGTCCGGTCACCTTGTGGTTGGCGAAGAAGTCGATGAACGGACCGATGACCGCGTCGGCGAGGCCGCGCAAGGTCCATAACGGAGACTTATGGTACCGCACCACCTCGGCGCGGGCTGGTTCAGAGGCGAACAAGGTTGCTATGATGCAAAGCGCCATCAACACCGCCATGGCAGCGTAGGACATGCTCCACCCGATACGGGCCGCCGCCGCGATGATCAAGGCGTCGGTAATGATCAGGGCGACACGGTATCCGACCTGCGCCGCCGAAGTCATCAAACCTACTTCGTCGGTGTCGGAAGCGGATTCGATGCGCCAAGCGTCGATGGCGATGTCCTGAGTGGCTGATGCGAAGGCCGTCAACAAGGCGAAAGCACCAATGGCCGCCAGCCCGCCCGCCGTCCCGACAGTAGCCATACCCAGCAACCCGATCGTAACCAGAATCTGGCACAGTAGCATCCAACCACGACGCCGCCCCAAACGGCCCAGCAGCGGCACATCGATATGGTCCACCAGCGGCGACCAGTAGACTTTGAAAGCGTAGGCAAAGCCAACCCAGGAGATGAACCCAATGGCGGCCAGGCTAGTGCCATCGTCCCGCAGCCAGTAACCGAAAGTGTTGGCTGTCAGCAGGAAGGGCAGGCCCGAGGCAAAGCCCAGCGCCAGCATAACAGCGACCTTGGGCTGCTTAAGCTCACGCATCACCTCCAGCGCGGAACGTTTGCGGCGCGCGGCGGGGTTGGTCGCGGTTACAGACTGGGTTTCCAGCGACGGCTTGTCAGCCAAAGAAGGGTTGCCATGCGTTGGTGTGGTCATGCAGCAATAATACTTCAAACGAGTAAGCTACGCCCACCAAACTGAAATAGCCGACGATGGATAGAGAAACCTGCTCATCAGCCAGACCGACAAGGTCGTTTACACAAGAGAGAGAAATACCGGCGGAAAAGGTGAGAAAAACACACTCAGCGCAATGCGCTGAGTGTGAATAGAGAAAGCGCTACGCCAACTTTGACAGTCTTTGTCACGCGCTTTCCCTGATTTTATTGCAGTTTTATCAAAATCGGCGAATTAACCGTTGATTAAGTAATGGGTAACGATACTCGCCGCATAACCCGCAGCGATAACCGGCGTCCATTTCAAGTGACTGAAGAAAGTGTATTTGTGATTGGATTGCCCCATTAAAGCCACACCCGCAGCAGAACCTACAGAGAACAATGAACCACCCACACCGGCAGTCAAGGTAACCAGCAACCATTGATACAGATCCATATCCAGATTCATGTTCAGTACCGCGAACATCACCGGAATGTTATCGACCACCGCTGAAATAATACCGACCAGGATGTTGGCGGTGGTTTGACCCAAACCGTCATACATTGCGCCGGATAACAACTCCAGATAACCGATATAACCCAAGCCACCCACCGCGAAGACCACGCCAAAGAAGAACAACAACGTATCCCACTCTGCTTCTTTAACACGATCAAATACGTCGATGTGTGGACCACCCTCCTCTGAAGGGAAGCGGACTTTTAAGTAGTAGGTGAACAGCATCAATATTGACATACCGAACATCATGCCCATGAATGGCGGCAAATGCAGCAATTGCTTGAAGCTAACAGCCAAACCGATAGTCACGCCAAACAAACCGCAAACCACCCAGCCACCGGGTTTCAACTGCACGGCCACTTCGTTGGTTGCCAAGGGCTGACCGTCTGGAACCGCTTGCGCCATGAAAAAAGCAGGCACCACGAAGTTCACAACCGAAGGTATAAACAGCTTGAAAAAATCGAAGAATTCAGCATAACCCGCTTGCCAAACCATCAGGGTGGTAATATCTCCGAACGGGCAAAATGCCCCACCCGCATTGGCCGCGATCACCAAGTTAACAAAACCGACCGACACGAATTTCTCGTTGTCCGCACCAACCGCCATCACCACCGCGCCGACCAACAATGCGGAAGTCAGGTTATCGGCAACCGCCGACAGAAAAAATGTAATGATACCGGTGATCCAAAATAGCTGTTTATAGCCAAACTGCTTTCTAATCAACCAAGAACGCAACGCTTCGAACACATTACGCTCCGCCATGGAATTGATATAGGTCATTGCCACCAGCAAAAACAACATCAATTCGGCATATTCTTTTAAGTCATGCTCAAAAGCCTTATGCAGCTCTTCACCGGAAACACCGGCTTCCTGAGCCAATATTGCCACATGCCCCCAGATAACGGCCGCAGCAAAAATAACCGGTTTGGATTTACGCAAATGCGTAAATTCTTCGGCCATCACAAATCCATAGGCCACCAAGAAAATCAGAACGGTGTATATCCCCCGCTCGGTTCCGGTTAAGCCGAGGTTGTGAAACTCTTCAGCCATGGCGATTTCCGGCAAAAACAGCAAGCCGGCCAAAATTAACAGTAAGCGCAACAAGATAGCCCCCTTTATCCTCTATGTTTTAGTCATTATTGAAAGCGGAAAAAACTAACCGGGCATGTTATCACCATACAATATTCTTTGTCATTTAATCCCGGCCAGTATATTATTCAGATACCTAGCAAAATAGTATGTAAACCAAGCATCGCCTTTAAATGTATCAATATAACAAGCAAGATCAAATACTTATCGAAGAGCGCGTTAATGAGTTCCGCGGTCAAACCCAACGTTTTTTAAGCGGCGAACTCGGCCCGGACCAATTCAGAGCCTTACGTCTGATGAACGGCTTGTATGTGCAAACCCATGCACCCATGCTCCGTGTCGCAGTGCCTTACGGGCTACTCTCCTCCAAGCAATTACGTAAGCTGGCATCGGTAGCCCGTGACTACGATCATGGCTATTGTCATTTCACAACTCGGCAAAACGTGCAATATAACTGGCCGGAGCTTAGCCGGGTACCCGATTTGCTTGCCGAACTGGCAACGGTGCAAATGCATGCGATACAAACCAGCGGCAACTGCCTGAGAAACACCTCGTCCGACCACCTAGCCGGCATTTGCAAAGACGAAATTGAAGATCCGCGCCCCTATTGCGAGATTATTCGCCAATGGACGACACTGCATCCGGAATTTGCCTTTTTACCTCGCAAATTCAAGATCGCCGTTAGCGGCGCCACGCATGACCGCGCAGCCGTGCAGTTCCACGACATTGGTGTGTATCTGGTAAAAAACGAAGCGGGCGAAATCGGTTTTAGAATCCTGGCCGGCGGCGGCTTGGGCAGAACGCCCATCATTGGTCAAACTGTTAGACCCTTCCTGGAAAAACAACATCTGCTGTCGTATTTGGAAGCGATTTTGCGGGTCTACAACTTGTTCGGCAGACGCGACAACAAATATAAAGCGCGCATCAAAATCTTGGTGAAGGAAACCGGCCTGGAGAAATTTACCGCCATGGTCGAAAAGGAATGGCTGCGCATTAAGGATGAAATGCTGCTGACCAATGAGCGCATAGAAGAGATGAAAGCGCAGTTTGCCCCACCGGCTTACGATTCGTCCGCATGCAATGACAGCTCCTTCGACACACATTTATCTGCTGACGCTGGCTTTGCAAAATGGGTTAAATACAATACTGTCGAGCATAAAATCGCCGGCTATCGCGGCGTTTATTTGTCGTTAAAAGCACCTGATTCGCCACCCGGCGATATGACCGATAAGCAACTGGAAGCAGTGGCCGATCTGGCTGACCAATACAGCTTTGGCGAAATCAGAAGCACACATCGGCAAAATTTGGTGTTGGCCGATGTGAAACAAGCAGATCTGTTTACGGTGTGGCAACAGCTAGACGCAATCAAATTGGCTACGCCCAATATTGGCACCGTCACCGACATGATTTGCTGCCCCGGCCTGGATTTTTGCTCGCTCGCCAATGCCGGATCGATCGGCGTAGCGAAAGAAATAAACGAAGCACTGGATGACCTGGATTACATCCACGACATCGGCGACATTAAAATCAATATGTCCGGCTGCATGAACGGCTGCGCCCATCAAAGTGTCGGCCATATCGGCATTCTCGGAGTCGATAAGCATGGCGAGGAATGGTATCAAATCACCTTGGGCGGCTCATCGGAAAACGAAGCAGCAATAGGCGAACGCTTAGGCCCGTCGGTTCCCAAGGACCAAATTACCGCCACCATCACTACTATTTTAGACGTCTATGTCAAACAACGCCTTGAAGACGAAACCTTCTTAGAAACCGTCAAACGCGTTGGCCTGGAACCATTTAAAGAAAGAGTTTATGCAAATCATTAAAGATCGACAGTTGGTAGAAAATACCTGGACTTTTATTACCGACGACAGCCCGCTGCCGGAAATCGGCGACATCACCGTAACATTAGCCCGCTGGCTCGCCGATAAAGAACAATTGCTCAAACGTTCCAGCCAAGCTGGCGTGCGCCTCAACCCCAGCGACCAAATTGAACAGCTTGCTGACGATCTGAGCAAAATTGCCGTAATCGAGCTTAATTTTCCGATATTCGGCGACGGCAGGCTTTTTTCGCAAGCCCGCTTGTTACGAAGCCGCGACGCTTATCAAGGGGAAATTAGAGCTGTTGGTGATTATCTGCCTGACCAAGTATTTTATTTGGCGCGAGTGGGCGTCAATGCGTTTGAGTTTACCGACCCAAACCATATCCAAGAAGCTCTCGCAGCCATGAACAATTTCTCGGTACGCTATCAGGCATCGACAAACTAAGCCAGAACATAGCGAAACACCCGAAAATTTCAAACGCCAAACAATAAAAAACCCGCTTGACGGATATCGTCAAGCGGGTTTTTCTTTGCCTAATACTTTTAGGTTACTTTCTCATGATGCTGATACCTTTCAGCAGATTCAACGCTTCATGCAAAGGATAATCGCGAATTTCCGCCTCTGAAGATTCGTTGGTATCTCCGTCCTTTTCAGACTGATCTTTCGCATCGTCCTTATCCTCTTCTTCGGATTTTTTCTCTGGCTTGGCGTTACCGTTAGTCAAGTGATGAGTCAGATCAGCTTCTTTAATCGACTCGATCTTGGCTTTATCCAATGACTCCAGTTTCACTCTCGCTAAAGTCACATCGGGCTCGATACCCTGAGCCTGAATGGAGCGACCGGAAGGCGTAAAGTAGCGAGCCGTAGTCAGCTTGACCGCTGCACCGTTACTGGTTGGCAGAATGGTTTGCACCGAGCCCTTACCGAAAGACTTCTCACCCATGATGATGGCTCGTTTGTGATCTTGCAACGCACCGGCAACAATTTCCGATGCCGAGGCCGAACCGCCATTAATCAATACCACAATCGGCGCGCCGTTAATAATATCGTCTGGCGTTGCACTAAAACGCATTTCTGAGTTTTTGATTCTGCCTTCGGTGTAGACGATTAAGCCGGATTCAATGAACGCATCACTCACATCGACAGCAGCATTCAATACACCGCCAGGATTGTTACGCAAATCCAACACAATGCCTTTCAACGGACCTTCGTTTTCTTTTTTCAGTTCGTCAACCGCATCCAGCAAGCCTTGACCAGTACCGGATTGGAAGCTACTGATTCTCAGGTAACCGTAATTTTTTTCCAGCAGTTTGTTTTTAACGCTTTTGACTTTGATGATGTCACGGGTCAAAGTAAATTTCAGCGGCGCCTCTTCGCCTTCGCGAACGACGGTCAGCACAATGTCACTACCGGGCTCACCACGCATAATTTTTACCGCATCGGCCAACGTCATACCCTTGACCGGCTTGTCATCAAGACGCACGATCAAATCGCCCGCTTTGATGCCGGCGCGTTGTGCGGGCGTATCGTCAATCGGCGATACGACTTTTACGAAGCCGTTTTCCATGCCCACTTCAATTCCCAAACCACCGAACTGGCCAGTCGTGCCTTCTTGCAACTCTTTGTATTCTTCGCTAGCCAGATAAGCCGAATGCGGATCCAGTCCGGACAACATGCCGCGAATCGCATCTTCCAACAGCTTTTTGTCGGATACGGGCTCGACATAATCCTGTTTGATACGCCCGAATATCTCGGTAAACGTCCGCAACTCATCAAAAGGCAAGGCCTGTAAATCATCCACCTTTGTCGAAACAGGCGTTTCCTTTTCCGCCAGGACGCTGCTACACAAACTCAGCGTCGCACCCAAAATAAAACCGACCAATAAAATCAAAATATTTCTGTTTTTTAGCATGTGTTTTAAAACTCCAACAACCTGTTCCTGTAAATGATTAACCCTTGGCCGACTTACGGCACCATTGTTCGGGATCAATGGGCCGACCTTTTTTCCTGATGCCGAAGTACAACGCCGCATCCGCACGCCCACCGCTACGTCCAACCGAAGCCAGTGTCTCGCCGGCTCTAACATGCTCTCCCACGCTTTTATGCAAACTTTGATTGAATGCATACAAACTCATATAACCTTTACCATGATCGACAATGATCATCAAACCATAACCCCGCAACCAATCGGCGTAAACGACTCTACCGGCGTTAACCGCATGAATATCGGCACCTTCGCGTGCGCTAATCACCACACCGTCCCAGGTCGTCTCGTAGCGGCGACTTCCGAAACGATCAGTTATCGCACCTTGCACCGGCCAAGGCAGCTTTCCTTGCAACTCGGCAAAAGATAGGCCCACCGGTTCGCGAACCGGGTTGGCTTCGGATTTTTTAGGCGGTTCGGGTTGTTCGGCAGGCTTTTCGCGTTTCTCAAGCACGCGCTCCGGCTCAACCGCAGACTCATGAGCTTCATTATCATCAGTTTTCTGTAATGATGCTACCAAGGCCTGCAATTTTTTCTCGTCATGCATCAACCCAGCCAGCTGAACACTTTTCGATGCATAGTCTTGCCGAATGTCGGCAAGCAATGTTTCTCGCTGTTTTTTCAGCGCCTGCATCGCCTCGGTTTCTTGTTGTTTCTTTTCGAGAGACACTTGCAACAGCTGAGTTTCCGTGTCTTTTTGCGCTTCCAACTGCCGCAAAACCTTGAAATCCTCGGCCATGGCCTGAAGCTTTTGTAATCGGGCCTTACTGATGTAATCGTAGTAAACCAACATTCGGCTTGATACCGCCGGATTGTGTTGGTTGAGAATAACCTTCAAGCCTTCCTTATCGCCGCCCATCGCATAAACCGACTTGATCAGCCCCTCAAGCTCCCTCTCCTGACTACGCATGTCTTTTTGGGTGGCAACGCTTTTATTACGAACTTCCTGCAATGCCTGTTCTTGCTGCCTGATTTCAGCCTTGATGGCTCGCAGACTATTCGCAAGCTCCCCATATTGCCGCTCCAGTTTTTGCAACTGCTCTAACAATCGAGACCTTTCAGCGCCCAGGCTTTTCACATCATCGCCAACTTGCTGAATTTGCGATTGCACCTCTAGCAAACTGCGGGCTTTTACGGCATCGCCCTTAGCGGGCAAAGCCCAGACAATTGCAATCCAAGTGAGCAAAAAGTAGCTGCCGACACGCATCGACTAGGCAACCAACAATGACCGTCCAGTCATTTCCACGGGTAGCAACAGTAACGGTTTTGATAGGCGGGCCATTTGTTACAGACTCCAAACATTAAATTTGTAGGCGTTAAGGAAGATAAAATTTGGCCTCATCAAAAAGCGAGCCCACCCGCGCAGCCCCGAGCTATTTTTTATAAGCCTCTAGCCGAGGGTATTGAACAATAAAGCCCACTCTGTTAGATTTGCTCACCTTTTATTGCGTTAGCGCAAGCAATTAAACTCACTTGCACCGTAGCGGCATTATACCAGCACAAGGATGTCGTCATAGTTCGAAAAGTGCCATTGTTCGCTCACTGTTCTTAACTTTTGCCACGATCATCGTTATTAAATGGAAGACAAAAACGATACCATCCTCTATGACGACAACGATATTAATCGGGCGGCGCGCTGTTTGAAAGCAATGTCTCATCCGTTGCGCCTAAAAATCCTGTGCGTGCTCGGTAATAACTCGATCAGCGTACAAGACATCGTTGAGCAAGTAGGTACAAGCCAAAGCAATATTTCCCAGCATCTGGCAATACTGCGAGACAAAAGGCATTCTCGATTACAAAAAAGAAGCCAATCGGGTTTACTACTTTATCGACGATGAGCGTGTAATACACCTTATTCAAATGATGCGCAGCGTTTTTTGCGGCACGTAAACAGCATTCCATAACCACTAAAATAAACCAACGCGATGGACCAATATATAGAATTTGCCACCAATCACTATTTGCTAGCATTCTCGCTGGTATGCGTTATTTTCTTGTTAATCCAGGATTTGCTCGCGAACTCATTCAATAAGTACGAAAGCATTTCTCCATTGATAGCCGTGACCAAAATGAATAGCGACGATGTCGTTGTGCTTGACGTCCGCGAAACCAACGAATTCGTCAAAAGCCACATCGAAAATGCGATCAATATTCCATTGAGCAAAGTAGAAGAACAAATTGGCTCTTTGGAAAAGCATAAAAATCATCCTATGATCGTTACCTGCCAGACCGGAGCCCGCTCGGTAGCCGCTTGCAAAACGCTGACCAAGGCCGGATTTGAGAATGTATTTAATATGACTGGCGGCATGCAATCCTGGGAAGACAACAAACTCCCCATCAAAGTCAGCAGTAAAAACTAAAGATTAATCAACCAACCCCAACAAATAATCATCATGGCCGAAATCAACGCATCCAGCGAAAAGCAATTCGCAATTCAAAAGATCTATACCAAAGACATCTCTTTTGAAACCCCCAACGCTCCAAAGATATTCACCCAAAAATGGGAGCCGGCGCTGGATCTTAATCTCGGCACACACGTTCAACCCATCGAAAACTCGATGTACGAAGTATCCCTGACATTAACTGTCACCGTAAAAATAGCCGATAGTACAGCCTATTTAGTTGAAGTAAATCAATCCGGGATTTTTTCGATAGCCGGTTTCAGCGAACAAGAAATGGGGCCAATGCTAGGCAGTTTTTGCCCCAATGTCTTGTTCCCCTATGCGAGAGAAGTGATTTCCGACCTTGTCAATAAAGGCGGCTTTCCACAGTTAATCTTGGCCCCGGTCAATTTCGACGCCTTGTACATGCAGCACCTGCAACAAGCACAAGCTGAACAGGAACCTGAAGCAAAAACGCTAAATTAAGCTGGATGCCACCATCAATCAGTATTCTTGGCGCCGGCTCATGGGGAACCGCTTTAGCGGTGCAGGCAGCCAGAAATGGCTGCGATACCCTTTTATGGGGCCATAATCCAACACACATAGCCGCACTAAAGCAAACCGGCGAAAATAAACGCTATTTACCGGGCGTCCATTTTCCAGAAAATCTGCAATTCACCGACAATCTTACGGAAGCCGTGGCTTTCAGCTCTGTATTGCTTATTTCAGTCCCCAGCCATGCCTTTAGGGACTCATTGGCGCAAATCAAACCAATGCTCAGCGCAAGCTCGCGAATTGCCTGGGCCACTAAGGGTTTCGATTGCCAAGACGGTGCCTTGTTAAGCGAAGTAGCGGCACAAGTACTGGGCGCGAATATCGAAAGCGCCGCACTCTCCGGCCCTACGTTTGCCCAAGAAGTAGCCGCCGACCTACCGACCGCACTCACCATCGCCTCAACCTCGGAAAGCTTCGCCGCCCAACTCAGCGAAAGATTGCACAACCAACGATTTAGGATCTACACCAGCAACGATATTATTGGCGTTCAGGTAGGCGGGGCCTGCAAAAATGTTCTGGCAATAGCTGCCGGCATAGCCGACGGCCTTGGCTTTGGCGCCAATACCCGGGCTGCACTGATCACTCGCGGCCTAACCGAAATCATGCGACTCGGCATTAAACTTGGCGGCCAAGCCGACACATTCATGGGGTTAGCCGGACTCGGCGACCTGATTTTGACTTGCACCGACAACCAATCCAGAAACCGCCGCTTTGGCTTGGCATTAGGCCAAGGCAAGGACCAAAAATACGCTTTAAGCGAAATCAATCAGGAAGTAGAAGGCGTTTCGGCCGCTCGAGAAGCGCACCGCCTATCGCAAAAATACGGCGTCGAAATGCCAATTACCGAACAAGTCTACAAGGTCCTGTTCGAACACCTCCCACCCAAACAAGCCGTCCAAAACCTGCTGACGCGCGATCAAAAGCCGGAAAGCCTGTAAGCTTTGCCATACTATTCAAAGACATTAATCCAAGTAGCTCTATAACTACGATCCATAACCCGCAGATCACCAATCTTTTGCCAAGCAAAACCAGCTTTACCGCAAGCCATCCGAGCAACTCATTACAGCAAACCGCCTTCAAAAAGTGAGAATTAGCACTTAATAATTGCAATCCACATCAAAAACCATCATTAACTTTTTGATACAAATCATTTTTACTCAAAACCCTCACACCTACCGCCTAAGACACCTCAATCCTGCGTAAGTCCTTGTAGAAAAAGAAAGAATTTAATCTAAATCCCCCTTGACTAAGCACCCTTTGAAAACTATAGTGGTGCAAAAGTGATGTAAAGTGGTTAGAAATGGATTTTTTTGGAATTTTTGAGGTTCATCTTGTTTCGAGGCATAAGTTCAATCAGTTTGGATGCGAAAGGGCGCATTGCAATTCCTACCCGCTATCGGGAGGAGTTACAGGAATCCTGCGACCGCCAAATGGTTGTGACTGTTGCGGTTGACGACAAATGTGTCGGCGAACCGGGCTGCCTATGGTTATACCCGTTACCGGAATGGGAAAAGCTCGAACAAACCATCAGTAAGTTGCCGACGTTAAACAAAATGGCCGGCAAACTGCGGCGCTTTGTGATCGGCAACGCCTCAGAATGCGAAATGGACAGCCAAGGTCGCCTGCTGCTGCCGGAAACTCTCAGAGAGTTTGCCGGCATGGAAAAACACATCATGCTAGTTGGTCAGCTCAACAAATTTGAAATATGGAACGAAGCAGCCTGGAAGGCCAAAGAACAGGAATGGATGGACGGTAACGATACAGAGGGCCTTGAAGAACTTGGCTCGCTGTCGTTTTGACGGAGATGTCCGCCCACCAAACGGTTTTGTACGAAGAGGCCTTACAGCAGCTCAACATAAAACCGGACGGCATTTATCTGGACTGCACCTTCGGGCGTGGTGGACACAGCAGCGGCATTCTGAAGTTACTGAGTAGCTCCGGCAGATTATTGGCTCTTGACCGGGATATGGACGCCATCGCTAGCGACCAAGCCAAACATCTATCGGAAGACAGCCGTTTTAGCTTGCATCATGCCAGCTTTGCCGACCTCAGCGCCATTATTGAACAGCGTGGCTATACCAGCAAAGTGAACGGGGTTCTAATGGATTTAGGCGTATCGTCCCCGCAGCTAGACAACGCCGAACGCGGTTTCAGTTTTTTGCGCGACGGTCCTTTGGACATGCGCATGGATAGCAATCACGGCCTTTCGGCCGCAGAATATTTAGCGCGAGTCGAGGAAAAAGAATTGGTCCGCGTGCTGTTTGAATATGGCGAAGAACGCTTCGCCAGAAGAATTGCCAACGCTGTTGTGACCCAACGCCAGCAGCAACCGCTGCAAACGACCTTACAGCTGGCAAAACTGATCGAAAACAGCGTGCCGTTTCGCGACAAGCACAAACATCCTGCAACTCGCAGCTTCCAGGCGATCAGGATAGAGATTAATCAAGAACTCGAACAGATTAAAACAGGATTGAAACAAGCCGTGGACGTATTGGCACCGGGCGGACGTTTAGTCGTGATCGCCTTCCATTCATTGGAAGACCGCATCGTCAAACGCTTCATTCGCGACCAAGCCGGCCCGAAAACCAATCCAGGCAAGTTACCGATTAAAGAGCAGGACATCGAACAAGGCCAGTTACGCAAACTAGGCAAGTCGATACGGGCGCAACACCAGGAATTGCAACAAAACCCACGCGCGCGTAGCGCGGTAATGCGAGTTGGGGAGAAACGTTGATGGCGATTGCAAAAAATATCCTGCTGACATTACTGGTTGCAATGCTGATGATCTCCGGAATTGCCGTGATTTACAGCAAATACCAATCGCGCCTGCTGTTTATCGACATTCAGAAAAAAGAAAAGGAGCTCGACGATTACGAAGTGGAATGGGGTCGGCTGCAACTGGAATTGACGACGCTGACCGAAGAAAACCGGGTTGAAATCGAAGCAAGAACACGGCTGATGCTGACTTTGCCGGCCCAAGACAAAATTATTTATATAAAGCCGTAAATGCGAATTGCCACCGGCGCGGGCACGATACCGCACCACAATACAGATTTTGTAATCCGGCGCAGATTGCTGCTGTCGGTAATGTTGCTGGCCATGTTGGCCTTGGTTGGACGCGCGGTTTACCTGCAAATTCTCGATAAGGAGTTTCTACAAGACAAAGGCGATATGCAGCACGTCGGCGTGGTGTCGGTATCGGCTTATCGCGGGCAGATTAAGGACAGGAACGGCGAACCATTGGCGATCAGCACCCCGGTGCAATCGATTTGGGTCAATCCGCGCCAACTGCGAGATGCGGAACAGGACAAATTGACGCCGATGGCGAAAATCCTCGGTTTTCCGGAAAAGGAACTTCGCTCGCTGTTAAAAAAGGAAAAAGACGCCAACAAGCGTTTCGTGTATTTGCGCAGACAGATCAACCCGGATATAGCCGAAAAGGTCAAAGCTCTGGAAATTACCGGCGTGTACTTCGAACGGGAGTTTAAGCGTTACTACCCGGCCGGAGCGGTATCGGGCCATTTATTGGGTTTTACCAATATCGACGACATCGGCCAGGAAGGCATAGAGCACGGCTATGAACACATTCTACGAGGCCAACCCGGCAAAAAGCGGGTAATCAAGGACGGCAGAGGCCAGATCATCAAGGACGTGGAAAATATTGAAGAAGCCATCCCAGGCCGCGACCTGGTGTTGACTATCGACGAGCGCCTGCAATACCTGGCTTACCGGGAATTGCAGAATGCGATGATCCAGAACAAAGCGCACTCGGCATCTCTGGTGGTCCTGGATGCCAAAAACGGCGATGTCTTGGCGACTGTCAGCCAACCGGCTTTCAATCCCAATAATCGCAAAGAATTGAGCAGTAACCGGTATCGCAACCGGGCCATGGTGGACAGTTTTGAGCCTGGCTCGACGGTCAAACCCTTCGTGGTGGCGGCGGCATTGGATGGCGGCTATATAAAGCCCAACGTGATGATAGAAACCCATGGCGTCTATCACTTGGGTCGCAACGTGGTTAAAGACGTGCATAACTACGGCACCATGGATTTAACCCATGTGCTGCAAAAATCCAGCAATATCGCGGTCACGCAAATCGCGATGACAATGCCGCCGGAGTATTTCTGGGGTGTTTACAGCAGACTGGGTTTCGGCACCTCCGCCGGCGTCGGTTTTCCGGGGGAAGCCAGCGGCTCCTTGCTGGATTACCAGGGCTGGCACGAATTCGACCAAGCGATTTTATCGTTCGGGTACGGGGTTTCCACCTCGATTTTACAATTGGCCAGAGCGTATACCGCTTTGGCGGACGACGGCATCATTCATTCCGTCGCCTTACTAAAGCGCGATGAAGATCCCGACGCGCAACGAATTTTCAAACCCGAGACAGCTAGAAAGGTCCGGGAAATGCTGGAACACGTTATCAGCAAGGAAGGCACGGCATACCAGGCCAGAGTCGAGGGTTACCGGGTAGCGGGTAAAACCGGTACCGTGAAAAAAGCCGGGGCCGGCGGTTATAGCGAAGACAAATATTTATCGGTGTTTGTGGGCATGGCGCCGGCCAGCAATCCGCGCTTCATTATCGCGATTGTGGTGGACGAACCCACCACCGGCCAATATTACGGCGGCCTAGTGGCGGCACCAGCCTTTTCCAAAGTAATGGCTGGTGCATTAAGAGTTTACGGCGTCGAACCGGACGGCATGGACAACATGCATTTATTGTTGAGTAAGCAATGAAGTTGGCGGAATTGCTAAACGGACTGCTGGTAAATCCGCCGGATTTGGAGATTAGCGGCTTGTGTTTGGACAGTCGAAAAGTCCAGTTTGGAGAGGCGTTTATTGCGTTAAACGGCGCAGTCCAGCATGGCATTGCTCATGCGGAACAGGCGTTTGCCAACGGCGCGATAGCGGTGCTTTACGATCCAATCGGCGCCAATGTTGATAAGTTGAAAGTACCAAGTTTGCCGATAACCGATTTGTCCCAAAAGCTGGGCGAGATTGCCGCAAGATTTTACGGCAATCCCTCGCAAATATTGAATGTGATCGGTGTGACCGGCACCAACGGCAAGACCACCTGTAGCCAATTAATCGCGCAGGCTTTGCCGGCTTGCGGCGTGATCGGCACTCTGGGTTGGGGCGATGTCGGCAACTTGCAACCGACGGCCAACACGACACCGGATGCGTTGGCCGTACAACAGATGCTGAATGAATTTGTAAAGCAGGATAAGCGCAACGCGGCCATGGAAGTGTCCTCGCACGGCTTACACCAGGGCCGAGTTAACGGGGTTAACTTCAAAGGCGCGGTATTCACCAATTTGAGCCGCGACCATTTGGACTATCACGGCAGCATGGCGGAATACCTACAAGCCAAACTGGCCTTATTTAAAACGCCAGGCCTGCAATTTGCAGTGGTTAATCTGGACGATGCTAGTAGCGCCGAGGTATTGCAAAGCCTACCGGACGCAGTGCAAAGCTGGACTTACAGCGCGACCGGTCTGCACAGTACTGCTAAGGAAGCCGTAAGCGCCGAACGGGTAAAACACAGCGCCGCCGGCATCGAGTTCGACGTCGTCTGGGGCGAACAAAGATGTCGGGCAAAGACATCGCTGGTTGGTGGCTTTAACCTGGACAACGTGCTGGCCGTGCTTTGCGTGCTATTGGCGACCGGCAGCGAATTCGATGCCGCCGTCGCACAACTGGCCAAATTAAACGCCATTGCCGGCCGCATGGAAAAATTCGGCGGCAACGGCAAACCCACGATATTTGTGGATTATGCCCACAGCCCGGACGCACTGGAAAAAGTGCTGAAAGCAGTAAAGGGCGCGAACCGGCTAAGAGTCGTGTTCGGTTGCGGCGGCGACCGCGATAAGGGCAAGCGTCCGCTGATGGGCCGGATTGCCGAAACCTGGGCTGATCAAGTCATCGTCACGGACGACAATCCGCGCAGCGAAGCGCCATTAGCGATTATTAAAGAGATATTGAGCGGCTGCCAAAGCCAAAAAATAACGGTAATTAACGATAGAACCACGGCCATAAACACAGTGATACGACAAGCAGACCCAGACGATTGCGTAGTGATAGCCGGCAAGGGCCACGAGGACTACCAAGAAATCGGCGGCGTGAAGCAGCCGTTCAGCGATAGCGCTGTCGTCAAGCAAGCACTGGCGGCGTGGAGCAAGCCATGAAACTGCAACTTAGCGAGATCGCCCAAGCCGTCAACGGCAAGCTGATCGGCGACGACAAAGAAATCCGCGCCACCGGTATCGACACCCGCACCTTACAACCCGGCGCGCTATACATCGCGATAAACGGCAAGAATTTCGACGGCCACAGCTTTATCGACAAAGCCGAGCAAGCTGGTGCCGCAGCGCTGCTGCTCGAGCACGCCGCACAGTCGGCTTTACCGCAAATCATTGTGGCCGATACGCATTTGGCATTGGCGGAGCTGGCTGGATACTGGCGCAAAACGTTGTCGATCAAAGTGGCCGGCGTTACCGGCAGCAACGGCAAAACCACCGTCAAGGAAATGATTGCGGCG
Source organism: Methylomonas methanica (assembly GCF_001644035.1). GTDB lineage: Bacteria > Pseudomonadota > Gammaproteobacteria > Methylococcales > Methylomonadaceae > Methylomonas > Methylomonas methanica_A. The sequence goes on along the minus strand of NZ_LUUG01000081.1, from coordinate 25,029 downwards.
ATTTTCGCCACCCAAGGCCACACGCTATCGACTCAAGGCAATCTGAACAACGACATCGGCGTGCCGCTGACACTGCTGAAACTGGACGACTCTCATCGCTACGCGGTAATTGAAATGGGCGCCAACCACCCCGGCGAAATTGCTTATACCAGCCGCTATGCGCAAGCTGATGTCAGCGTCATCACCAATATCGGCGCCGCTCACATCGAAGGCTTCGGCAGCATTGAAGGCGTCGCCAAAACCAAGGGCGAAATCGTCGAATGCCTCGGTGAAAACGGCGTGGCGGTATTAAATCGCGATGACGCCTTTTACGATTTCTTGCTAAAGCTGGCCGGCAGCCGCCGTAACGTAACGTTCGGCTTGAATCCCTTAGCAGACGTTACTGCGTTAAATATCGACACAGCCCTGGATTCCCAAGGCTTTGCCACCCGTTTCGAATTAAAAACGGCGACTGACTCTTTACCAATCCGCCTGCATCTGGCCGGCGCCCATAATGTGAAAAATGCGTTGGCCGCGGCAACAGTTGCGATGCAATTCGGCATAAGTCTTCAAGACATTAAACATGGCCTGGAACAGCTCAAGCCCGTCACCGGCCGCATGCAACCCTTACTCGGCCGCAAGGGCAACATCATCATCGACGACACCTATAACGCCAACCCCAGCTCGCTGAAAGCCGCGCTGGACGTGCTGACCAATTGTGGCGGCGAAGCCTGGCTGGTCTTGGGCGCCTTCGGCGAGCTAGGCCCGGACAGCCCGGCGATACACAGGGAAATGGGCAAATTAATCAAGGCAAAATCGGTGAAGCGTTTGTTCGCCACCGGCGCACTGGCGAAGCATGCCGTTGAAGCCTTTGGCGACGGCGGCCAGTTTTTCGACAATCAGGAACAATTGATAGACACCCTGACACAAGCCGTCACAGGTAAGGAAACCGTATTGGTTAAAGGCTCGCGCGCCCAGAAAATGGAAAACGTGGTGGCGGCGATGGTCAACAATTTCAGAGCAGCCTAATGTTACTTTTACTCGCGGATTTTTTAAGCAATATCGACAGCGGCTTCCGGGTGCTGCATTACCTGACCTTTCGCGCCATTTTGGGCGTATTAACCGCACTCAGTATTTCCTTGCTGGTCGGCCCGGCCATGATCGAAAAATTGACCCGCAAAAAGATCGGCCAAAGTGTGCGCGACGACGGTCCGCAAAGCCATTTCTCCAAATCCGGCACGCCAACCATGGGCGGCGCAATGATTCTGTTCGCCGTGGCGATCAGTACCCTGCTCTGCGCCGATCTGAGCAATCGTTATATATGGGTAGTGTTGTTGGTCACGTTGGCCCACGGTGTGATCGGCTTTATCGACGACTATAAAAAAGTCCTGCTCGGTAATAGCGACGGCCTGTCAGCCCGCGCCAAATATTTCTGGCAATCGCTGGTAGCGCTGGGTGCCGCCTTATATTTGTACAACACTGCTCAGGTTGCCGCGGAAACTCAGTTCATCGTGCCGTTTTTCAAGAACGTGACACTAGACATAGGTTGGGGCTACGTGGTGCTGACCTATTTCGTCATCGTCGGCTCCAGCAATGCGGTCAACCTGACCGACGGTCTGGATGGCTTGGCCATCATGCCGACCGTGATGATCGCCGCCGCCTTGGCGATTTTTGCGTATTTATCCGGTCACGTTAATTTCTCGCAATATCTGGCTATCCCGCATATACCTAAAGCCGGCGAACTCGTGGTGTTTTGCGCTGCCCTGGTGGGTTCCGGGTTGGGCTTTTTGTGGTTTAACACCTATCCGGCCATGGTGTTCATGGGCGACGTCGGCGCGCTGGCCTTGGGCGCGGCGCTGGGCATCGTCGCGGTGCTGGTTAGACAGGAAATCGTATTGGTGATCATGGGCGGCATCTTTGTGATGGAAACCATTTCGGTGATCATCCAGGTAGCCTCGTTCAAAACCCGCAAAAAGCGCGTGTTTCTGATGGCGCCAATTCACCATCATTACGAATTAAAAGGCTGGCCGGAACCGCGGATCATCGTTCGGTTCTGGATTATCTCGGTCATCCTGGTGTTGATCGGTCTGGCCACCCTGAAACTGAGATAAGCATGAACACCACCGCCCTACTCAGCAATCTGCAAACCCATTTCAAACTAAATCCGGATAGCGCTCGCCTATTGATCGTAGGATTGGGCGCTACCGGCTATTCGGCTGCGCAATTTTTACAAAAGACGCCGATTAAATTCGCGGTGATCGACAGCCGGAAAAACCCGCCGCTGATTGATAATTTACGTGAACAAATGCCGGACGTGCCGGTGTTTTCCGGCGGTTTCGACCAATCCGCGCTGGATGTCGCCACTCATTTACTGGTCAGCCCTGGCGTGTCCTTGCACGAAGCCGCCATCCAAAAAGCCGTGCAAGCAGGCGTCACCGTGCTGAGCGACATCGATCTGTTCGCTTGCGCCACCGACAAACCGATTATCGCCATCACCGGCTCCAATGGTAAAAGCACCGTCACAACCATGCTGGGCGAAATGGCTAACGCCGCCGGCGTAAAAACCGCTATCGGCGGCAATCTAGGCACACCCGCGCTGGATTTGCTGCAACAGGACGCCGAACTCTACGTTCTGGAACTGTCCAGCTTCCAGCTGGAACGCACCACGGCGTTGAACGCCAGTGTTGCAACGGTATTAAACGTCAGCCCGGACCACCTTGATCGCCACGACGGCATGGCTGGCTATGCGGCGGAAAAACAGCGCGTGTTCCGGGGCGACGGCGTAATGATTCTGAACGCCGATGACGCGATGGTCATGGCCATGCGCGATCCCGCGCGAAAAACATTGACTTTTTCCACCCAAACTCCAGCCGACTTTTATCTGCGTCGCGGCGAAACCGATACCTTGATGCAAGGCGAACAAGCTCTGATGGCAGCCGGCAAACTGCGCCTGGAAGGTACCCACAATATCGCCAATGCACTGGCCGCCCTGGCTCTTGGCACCGCCGCGGGCCTGAGCATCACCAAAATGTGCGATGCGCTCAGAAAATTCAAAGGCCTGCCGCACCGTATGCAAAAAGTCGCGGAAAAAGGCGGCATTAATTGGGTTAACGATTCCAAAGCTACCAACATCGGTGCCTGTATCGCCGCGCTAAACGGCTACGAGCATAAAGTGATTTTAATTGCCGGCGGCGAAACCAAAGGCGCCGATATGAGCGAACTGGTACCCGCCGTCACCGAGAAAACCAAAGCGGTGGTACTGATAGGCAAAGATGCTCCATTGATCGCACAGGCTTTGAATAACTGTGTACCTGTCCATTTCGCAGGCAATATGAAAGAAGCGGTCACCATAGCCGCCAGCTTGGCCAGCGAAGGCGACAGCGTGCTGCTGTCGCCGGCCTGCGCCAGTCTGGATCAGTATCGCAGCTATGTTGATCGCGGCAATAAATTCGCCGAAGCCGTGATGAGTCTGCCCTTATGTTGAAGCCAACAGTCAAGCCACGCGCGCAAAATCGTTTGCACATCGACCCGGTGCTGATGTTGGCGTGCTTCAGCTTGCTGGGCATCGGCTTCATGCTGGTCACCTCGTCCTCTTTGCATTTGGGCGTAAAAATGGCCGACGACATTTCGCACTACCCATTCAAACAGCTGATTCACATCGCTTTTGGCTTGGGTTTTTCCGCCATCATTTTGAACATACCGATGCAAAGCTGGGAACGAATGGGGCAAACCCTATTTATCGCCGGCCTAGCCTTGCTTTTGGTGGTGTTGATTCCCGGTGTTGGTATCAAGGTTAACGGTAGTATCCGCTGGCTGTCGATTCTGGGACTGCGGATCCAGGTATCGGAAGTCGTGAAATTCATTTCGGTGATTTACATGGCCGGTTACGTCACCCGCCATTCGGACCATGTGCGCCGGTCCGCGTTCGGTTTGGTTAAACCGTTAATGCTGTTTTCGGTGGCTTGCGTACTGTTATTGCTCGAGCCGGACTTCGGCTCGGCCGTGGTGATTCTGATTATCGCCATGGGGATGATGTTTTTGGGCGGCGCCAGAATTTCTCAATTCATTATTTTATTGGGCCTGGTCGCTGGCTTGGCGGTGATATTGGTTATCGAGTCGCCATATCGATTGGCGCGGGTGACCAGCTTCATGGACCCATGGGCCGACGCCAGGGATACCGGCTTTCAGCTAACCCAGGCCTTGATTTCATTCGGTCGCGGCGAGTTTTTCGGCGTTGGCCTGGGCAACGGCCTGCAAAAACTGTTTTATCTACCGGAAGCCCATACCGACTTTTTGTTCTCGGTACTGGGTGAAGAATTGGGCCTGCTCGGCGTATTGCTGATCATCGGCCTATTCGCCGCCCTGGTAGTCCGCGCCTTTGCCATTGGCGAACAAGCCGAGCAAGCCGGCCTGAAATTTTCCGCGCTAGCGGCTTACGGTCTGGGTATCTGGTTTGGTTTCCAATCCTTCGTGAACATGGGCGTCAATATGGGCATGCTACCCACCAAAGGCTTGACCCTGCCACTGATGAGCTACGGCGGCGGCAGTATGATCGTGATGTGCGGCGCAATGGCCGTGCTGTTTCGGATTCACTACGAAGTGACCGAACACAACAAAAGCAATGTAAAGGGGAAACACGGATGAGCGGCCGCATCGTGATCATGGCGGGCGGCACCGGCGGACATGTATTTCCAGCGCTGGCGGTTGCGCAAGAAATGCGCGAACGCGGCTGGCGAGTCAGCTGGCTGGGTACCGAGAAAGGCCTGGAAAGCCGGGTGGTGCCTGCCAATAATATCGATATCGACTGGCTGGCGGTAGCTGGTATGCGTGGCAAGGGATTGCTGTCCAAACTCGGCGCGGGTTTTAAATTGCTTCAAGCCTGCCTGCAAGCACGACGGATATTGAAGCAGCGCCAACCCAACGTGGTATTGGGCATGGGCGGCTTTGTGGCCGGACCGGGCGGCCTGATGGCGAAATGGCTAGGTATACCGCTGGTAATTCACGAACAAAACCGGGTACCCGGCACCACCAACCGATTACTGGTAACGCTCGCCGCCCGCAAAGTGCTGGAAGCGTTTCCGGATAGCTTCGCCAAGTCGGTAAACGCAATTTGTACCGGCAACCCGTTAAGAGATGCGTTCATCGGACTGCCGGAAAAATCGGAATGGCATCCGCAAGCCGGCCGCAATTTAAAGATTTTGATCCTGGGCGGCAGCCAGGGCGCCAAAGTCTTGAATGACACCGTGCCGGAGGCATTGGCCGGATTGAACAATCTGGACGTAAAACACCAGACCGGCAGCGCCATGCAAGCTGAAGTGGCCGAGCGCTACCGTAAGTTGGGCCTGAACGCCGACGCCTTGGCCTTTATTGAAGATATGGCTGGCGCCTACCAGTGGGCCGATTTGATTATCTGCCGGGCCGGCGCGATGACCGTCAGCGAAGTGGCGGCCTGCGGCTTGCCGGCGATTTTCGTGCCATTGCTGAATGCCATCGACGATCACCAATCCGCCAACGCCAAATATCTAACCGAAGCCGGCGCGGCGTTGTTGCTGCCGCAACCCGAACTCAACGCGGAAAATCTGCGTAATACCATAGAACAAGCCATGACATCATTAACATCCATGAGCCGGGCCGCCAAAGCCAAGGCCAGACTCGCCGCCACTCAGACTGTGGCCGATATTTGCGTTGCGGAGGCTGCCGTATGAACCGCCCCAACATCGAAAACCAGGCGCTGGGCGACATCGACAAAATCCACTTCGTCGGTGTCGGCGGCACCGGCATGAGCGGTATCGCCGAGGTGTTGTCAAACTTGGGCTATACCGTCTCCGGCTCGGATATTAGAGGCTCGGCGGTTACCGACCGTTTGCAAGCCATGGGCGTCAAAGTCTATTTCGGCCATCATGCGGACAATGTCGCCGATGTCGATGTGGTCGTTACCTCCACAGCTGTCGATAGAACCAACCCGGAAATCGTCACCGCCTACGAAAATCGCATCCCGGTAATTCCGCGCGCGGAGATGCTGGCCGAACTGATGCGCTTCAGATTCGGCATCGCCGTCGCCGGCACCCACGGCAAGACCACCACCACCAGCCTGACCACGATGATGCTGGCCGAAGGCGGCCTGGATCCAACGTTTGTGATTGGCGGCCGTTTGAACAGCGCCGGCGCTAATGCCAAATTGGGCTTGGGAAAATACCTGGTCGCCGAAGCGGACGAAAGCGATGCGTCTTTCTTGTACCTGCAACCGATGATGGCCATTGTCACCAACATCGATCAAGACCATATGGAAACCTACGGCGGCAGCTACAGCCGCTTGAAAGACACCTTCATCAAGTTTTTGCACCAATTACCTTTTTATGGGCTGGCTGTTTTATGCAGCGACGATCCAGGCGTCTGCGCGATATTGCCGAACATTTCCAAACCGGTGAAAACCTACGGTGTCAACGAAGACGCCGACGTGCGCGCCATCGACATCAAACAGGACGGTTTGCGCACCCATTTCACCGTGCTGCGTTGGGGCGGACAACCGCCGCTAAAAGTCACGCTTAATCTACCCGGCTGGCACAACATGCTAAACGCCTTGGCCGCCACCACCATCGCCACTGCATTGGGCGTGGACGATGCCGCCATAGTCAAAAGTCTGGCCGAATTCAAAGGCGTGGGCAGACGTTTTCAGATCAACGGCGACGTGGATTTTAACGGTGGAAAGCTGACACTGGTCGACGACTACGGCCACCATCCCCGCGAACTCGCGGCTACCTTGGAAGCCTTGCGCCAAGCCTGGCCGAGCCGCCGTAAAGTCGTAGTGTTTCAACCGCATCGTTATACCCGCACCCGCGACCTGTTCGAAGACTTCGTCGAAGTGCTGTCCAGCGTCGATGTGCTGATTTTGCTGGATGTGTATTCGGCCGGCGAAGCGCCGATTACCGGTGCGGACGGCAAAGCCTTGAGCCGCTCGATTCGAGTGCGCGGCCAGGTTGATCCGGTATTCGTGCAAAACCGCGAAGACCTGGCGACTATCTTGGCAGGCATCGTCGAAAAAGACGACGTGGTATTGACCATGGGCGCAGGCAACGTCGGCCAGATCGCCGCCGAATTGCCGCAACAATTGGCCGAGGCCCTAAAGTGATGGTGGCGAGAGGCACTTTATTAAACAACGAGCCGCTGGCGAAATACACCAGCTGGCGGGTCGGCGGTCCGGCGCAGCATTTGTATATTCCGGAAAACAAAGCGGACCTGATCGAATTTATCGCCAGCCTGCCGGCCGGCGAACCGTTGTACTGGATGGGCTTGGGCAGCAATTTGCTGGTACGCGACGGCGGCATTCGCGGCACGGTGATCAACACTCGCGGCCGCCTGAAAGAAATGTATCTGGCCGATTCCGAGCGGGTTTATGTGGAAGCCGGCGTACCTTGCGCCCACGTCGCCCGATTTTGCGCGGATTTAGGCCTGACCGGCGCGGAATTTTTAGCCGGCATCCCCGGCACGATGGGCGGTGCGTTGAAAATGAATGCCGGCGCCTTTGGCGGCGAAACCTGGAGCATCGTCGAGAAAGTGGAAATGATCAACCCACGCGGTGACGTGACCCAGCGGGACCACCACGAATTCGAAGTGGCCTACCGCTCGGTCAAAGGTTTGGCCGACGAATGGTTCTTGTCGGCTCAACTGAAATTAAGCAAAGGCAATAGCGAAGCCAGCCAGCAACATATCAAAGCCTTGCTGGAAAAACGCAACGCCTCGCAACCGACCAACAAGCCGACTTGCGGTTCGGTATTCAAGAATCCGCCCGGCGATTACGCGGCACGCTTGATCGAAGCCTGCGGCCTGAAGGGCTTTGCAATAGGCGGTGCAGTGGTGTCGGAAAAGCACGCCAATTTTATCGAGAATCGCGGCAACGCCAGCTCGGAAGATATAGAAGCCTTGATCGAACATATTCAAACTCAAGTACAAACGCAATTCGGCATCAGTCTGCACACTGAGGTCTGCCGGGTAGGTGAAAAAGCATGAAGCCATTACGTATAAAAAACGCCGCCGATTTCGGCAAAGTCGCCGTCCTGCTGGGCGGCTCCGCTGCCGAGCGCGAAATATCCTTGAACAGCGGCAATGCGGTGTATCAAGCCTTGAAAGCGCAAGGCGTCGATGCGGTCGCGATAGACGTGACCGGCAGCCCGATTCAGGCTTTAGCCGATGTAAAAGTTGACAGAGTATTCAACGTAATCCACGGCCGCGGCGGTGAAGACGGCGTGTTACAAGCGGTATTGCAAGTAATGGGTTTGCCGTATACCGGTTCCGGCGTGATGGCCTCGGCATTGAGCATGGACAAATTGCGCACCAAGCTGTGCTGGCAGGGTTTGGGCTTGAGCACGCCACTGTGGTTCGTGCTGAAAAGCGAAACCGATATTGACGCCTGTATCGCCAAACTGGGTTTTCCGGTGATCGTCAAACCGGCGCAGGAAGGCTCCAGCATCGGTATGAGCAAAGCCACCAACCGCGACGAACTGCTCGCCGCGCTGCAATTGGCCAAGCAATACCTATGCGACGTTTACGCTGAACAATGGGTGCAAGGCCAGGAATACACCGTCGGTGTGCTGGACGGCGAAGCGCTGCCGGCGATCAGATTGGAAACACCGAACACCTTTTACGATTTCGACGCCAAGTATCGGGCGAATACCACGAAATACCATTGCCCTTGCGGCTTGAGCGCGGAGCGTGAACAACAATTGCAAGCCTTGGCGGTACAAGCCTGCCAGGCGTTGGGCGTGAAAGGCTGGGCGCGGGTGGATGTATTTATCGACGCTAACGGCCAATCGCAATTGATCGAAGTGAATACCGTTCCGGGTATGACCGACCACAGTCTGGTGCCTATGGCAGCCAAAGCAGTGGGGATCAGTTTCGAAGAATTGGTCTGGCGCATTTTGGAAACCAGCATGGCGGGTCTAGGTGAGCCGGTTTAGATTCATCTTGATTTCCGCGCTGTTGATCGGTGGCGCTTGGTGGGCTTGGCAGCAATTCGGCGCCAGCGCACTGAGCAGCAAGCCGATCCGCTACGTAAAGATTGAAGGCGCGTTCCAATACACCAGCAAGGACAGACTGAAAGAAGTGTTGGCGCCGCAAATGAAACAAGGCTATTACCAGGCCGACATGGATGCGATTCATCAGGCGATTAAAGCGCTGCCCTTGGTGGACAAGGTCGATGTGAAGCGGGTGTGGCCGGATGCGGTGCATATAAAGATTACCGAGCAAAAGCCGGTGGTGCGCTGGGGCAAATCGGCATTATTGAACAAGCAAGGCGATTTGTTGGTGCCGGACAATATCGACGAATTTAAAAATTTACCGCTGATTACCGGCCCGGACGGCCAGGAAAAGAAGCTGCTGGAGATCATGAAAGGCGTGTACATCGTCTTGAAGGATAAATCGATGCAGCTAGCCGAGTTTCACGTCAACGAACGACGAGCCTGGCGGATTAAGTTAGCCAGCGGCATGGAGATGCATTTGGGCAGAAAGGCGCCGCTGGAAAATATGCAGCGCTTTTTAAGAACCATGGATTTATTGGGTGAGGAACAGCTGGCCATGATAGCGAGCGTGGATACCCGTTACCCGAACGGCTTTGCGGTGACCTGGAAACCGGAAGTCACCAACATCGATTGGAAAGCAATCGTGGAAAAAAACAAAAACCTGATTTAAACGCTTACCGAGCATAAACAATGGCCAAAAAGACAGATCGAAATTTATTAGTGGGGCTGGATATAGGCACGTCGAAAGTCGCTGCCATCGTCGGTGAATACCGCGGTGGCGACGAAATCGAAGTGATCGGTATCGGCACCGCACCGTCCAAGGGCCTGAAAAAAGGCATCGTGGTCAATCTGGAATCGACCGTGCATTCCATTCAGCGCGCGATAGAAGAAGCCGAATTGATGGCCGGCTGCCAGATCAAATCGGTGTTTGCAGGCATTGCCGGCAGCCATATCAAAAGCCTGAATTCGCACGGCATTGTCGCCATCAAGGAAAAGGAAGTCACCCAGCACGACATCGATAGAGTGATCGATTCGGCGCGGGCGGTGGCGATTCCGGCCGATCAGAAAATCCTGCACATCTTGCCGCAGGAGTTTGTGATCGACCAACAGGAAGGCATCAAGGAGCCGATCGGCATGTCCGGTATTCGTCTGGAAGCCAAGGTGCATATGGTCACCAGCAGCGTCAGTGCCGAACAAAACATCGTCAAATGCATCCGCAAATGCGGGCTGGATGTGGACGACATCGTGCTCGAGCAGCTGGCCTCGTGCGCAGCAGTCTTGACCGACGACGAGAAAGACTTGGGGGTGTGTCTGATCGACATTGGCGGCGGCACCACCGATATTGCGATTTTCTCGGAAGGCGCGATCAAGCACACGGCGGTGATTCCCATCGCCGGCGATCAAGTCACCAACGACATCGCCGTGGCACTGCGGACGCCGACCAAAAACGCGGAGGAAATCAAACGCCAATATGCTTGCGCGTTGACGCAATTGGCCGACCCGCAGCAAACCATCGCCGTGCCCAGCATCGGCGACCGCGAACCCCGCAAAATCTCCGCGCAAAATCTGGCGGAAATCGTCGAGCCGCGTTATGAAGAATTGATGTTGTTGGTACAAGCAGAGTTAAGAAGAAGTGGGTATGAAGATTTAATTGCGGCCGGCATGGTAATTACCGGCGGCAGTTCGCAAGTAAGAGGATTGGTCGAGTTGGCGGAGGAAATATTCCATATGCCGGTTCGCATGGGGGTACCGCTACATGTATCCGGATTGACCGATGTAGCGGAAAACCCGATTTATTCGACCGCGGTGGGTTTGTTGCTGTACGGCAAGGATCATCACGGCCGGGCGTTAGGCATGAACGATGATGGCGCGGATCTGTTATCAAAAATCAAAAGCTGGTTTCAAGGAAATTTTTAATTTTTTGTCTGGAGGGTGTGAAAATGAAATATGAATTATTGGATAGTAGCGGCACCGCGGTTATCAAGGTCATCGGCGTAGGTGGCGGTGGCGGCAACGCGGTTAATCACATGGTGGAAGATGGTATCGACGGCGTGCAATTTATCTGCGCCAACACCGATGCCCAAGCCCTTCGGGAAATGAGCGTAGAGTCCATTGTGCAACTGGGTGTAGAACTAACCAAGGGCCTGGGAGCAGGCACTCGTCCTGAAGTAGGCAGAGCCGCAGCGGAAGAAAATCGCGACCGCATCCGCGAAGTAATTGCCGGCGCCGACATGGTATTCCTGACCGCCGGCATGGGCGGCGGTACCGGAACCGGTGCTATCGCTGTGTTCGCCGAAGTCGCCAAAGAACTGGGCGTATTGACCGTAGCCGTCGTATCCAAACCTTTTGATTTTGAAGGCTCCAAGAAAAAAGGCGTGGCCGATGCCGGTTTGCGCGAACTGGAAAAACTGGTCGATTCATTGATCATCATTCCAAACCAAAAATTGCTGCCGACTTTGGGCAACAATAAATCGCTGGTGGAAGCGTTCCGCGCGGCTAACGACGTGTTGCGCGATGCGGTGCAAGGCATTACCGAGTTAATCACTCACCCTGGCCTGATGAACGTTGACTTTGCCGACGTAAAAACTGTCATGTCCAATATGGGCAGCGCGATCATGGGTACCGGCGTGGCCAGCGGCGAAAACCGCGCGCGTTTGGCGGCGGAAAAAGCCATAGCCTGCCCTTTGTTGGATGACAACAATCTGCAAGGCGCGCGCGGCATCCTGGTTAACGTCACCTCCAACGGCGACCTGGGCTTGAACGAGTTCGACGAAATCGGCAGCATCATGCATGCGTTCGCTTCAGAAGACGCCGACATGAAAATCGGTATGGCGGTTAATCCAGCGATGGGTCAGGAAATTAAAGTCACCGTGGTCGCCACCGGCATGGGTGAAAAAGCCAAACAAGCCGCTTCGCCAATCAGCTTGGTGAAAAAAGTCGCGGCCGGCGAGATCAATTACGATCAACTGGACAAACCCACCATCGTCCGCCAGCAAAAACAAGAATCGGCTCGGGAATCTCGCTTTGGCGCGCAACCTAGAAACGATGTGGACCTGGATTACTTGGACGTACCGGCCTTCTTGAGACGCCAAGCAGACTAAGGGCCGCTTGCGGCAAGTCTATGAGGCAGCTGAGCCAAGTTCGGGGGGAGCTATCGCATAATCTGTGATAGACTCCCCGACTTTGTTTTACCTATTTGTCGGCATTTCATGATTAAACAGCGTACTTTAAAAAACACCATCAGAGCCACCGGCGTCGGTTTGCATACCGGCGATAAGGTCTATCTGACCCTGCACCCCTCCGAGCCCGATACCGGCATCCGTTTTCGCCGCGTGGATTTGGAAACTCCGGTGATGATAGCCGCGCGCCCTGAAAATGTCGGCGAAACCAAGTTGTCCACGACTTTGGTCCGCGACGGCGTCAAGGTTTCCACCGTCGAACATTTATTGTCGGCCCTGGCCGGCTTGGGCATAGACAACGCGATTGTCGATGTCAGCGCCGCCGAAGTCCCTATCATGGACGGCAGCGCCGGACCGTTTGTGTTTTTATTGCAATCGGCGGGCGTAGTCGAGCAGGACGTACCCAAACAATATATCCGTATCAAACGCGCAATCCGCGTGGAAGACGGCGATAAATGGGCCGCATTCGAACCGTTCGATGGCTTTAAAGTCACCTTTACCATCGATTTCGAACACCCGGCGTTTTCCGAGCACTTGAAAACCGCGGTGATGGATTTCTCTTCGACTACGTTTGTGAAGGAAGTCAGCCGGGCCCGCACCTTCGGCTTTATGAAGGACATTGAATTTTTACGCGAGAACAATCTGGCGCTGGGCGGCAGTTTGGATAACGCCATTGTGGTGGACGACGATAAAGTGCTGAACGAAGACGGCCTGCGTTATGCGGACGAATTCGTGAAACACAAAATTCTCGACGCGATCGGCGACCTGTATTTGCTGGGCTACAGCCTAATCGGCGAATATCAGGGCTTCAAATCCGGCCATGCGCTGAACAATAAGTTGCTGCTAAGCCTAATGAATGACAAAGACGCCTGGGAAATGGTGACTTTCGAAAATGCCGAAGAAGCACCGATATCCTTCATGCATTCAGCACAAACTTCGGCTAGAGCTACAGGCTAAGACCTACCCCGCCAAACACCCGGAATAAACGGCGGAGGCCCAAGCCTCCCCGTTCCCTCCAGCCTATTTTTAAATAGTTTTCCACCTAATATAGCCCTAAATGAGCAACCATGGCCGTGCGAGAAATGGCCGACTCTCTGGGCTAGCTCTAATTCATTTGCACATCCCTATGACAAATCCTATCCCTGTTATAACTAAGGGATATAGCTCAAAATACGTGAAATAACTCACCCCCTAGCATTAAAGCCAGCTGAAGCCCCGGAAAACAGCCACGCTTATTGCAGCCCCACCATCTCAAAGCAAACCATTTATCCCCTTGTTTTATATATAAATACTCGTACAAAAAAGCTGACAACCCACACTTAACGTTATTTTGGCGCATATTTTGCTGAGCTATTAATGCTGTGTCCCCCCTGGGCGCAGCCAACAAATCGCCACACTCGTCGCAAGGCGGGGCCGGAAAGCTGCGGATCTGATTCAGATAGTCGAGCTACCTCTTTTGAGCAGTCAAGAGAAGGGATTAGCGGGTCGAGATATGGAAACGACGACAACTAATCCATAGCACTCGCTCACTGGTCAGGAATAGTTTGTTATATCACCTGATTAGTCTGAACCCATTGTTTAACACACTGTGCAAACTAGCCCGGTATTTGAAACTCTTTGGACTGGCTCTCCCGCAAACATAGCTCGACATGATCAATCCAGGAATATTGAAATACTTAGCGGTTTTAAGACCGTTCAAATTGCGAGGGAAGCCGTTGGTAAACCGGCCAGCTCTAGGCCCTTACCGTACGAACAGGATCGAACAGTAAGAGCCTGGCATCGCAGCAGTGGGCACATGTGCGTTAGACAACAACTCGTAAAGGGAAATACGAAACCTTAAATGTCGCCGGTAGAGACTACCGGTAAAAATCTACGTCTTACTCTATTTAAAGGAATTGAATTATGTCTGTTAACACTAGAAATGCCCCGGCCTTAAAAAAGGTGACTGTAACGCTTGCTATTGCACTTTTAGGCCTCAGCAGCGCACAGGCCGAGGTCGTAAACGGAACCATCTATAAGACCGTCGACCCGGTTCACGGCGCCGGCACTACTATCGATTTCTATTCGTTCTCACTGTCATCGGCAGCCAATGTTGTAATTGATGTACTAGCGAATGAAGGCTACGCAGCGGGCTGGGGAGCACATCCCGGCGCCTATGTCGATCTAAATGGCGACGGCGAACTGACGCTGGCGGATAGCCAATTCCGTATTTTTCAGGACACTGTATCCCTAGATACAGAAATAGTCAGCGGCGACGACAGTCCAGCGTACACCATACCTGGCAATACCGGCGGATGGGCCGACGGCAGCTTGTTGAGCCGAGACTCCTATCTGGCGACTGCTTTGGACGTAGGCAATTACATTATTGCTTTTGGAGATTACTCTCTCACCATTGAAGAAGCCGTGCTGGGTTTCAACAAGGGCGACGTTATCACTGGAGCAACTGGCCTCAACCCCGTAACTGGCGCCACAGGTCAGGATCATTTTGACTATCAAATAACTCTTACCGCTACCGACTACGTAACCGGAGCCAACCTGCCTTTGACCATAACCGGAGAAGGCGTTAGTGCAGTACCGGTACCAGGGGCCGTTTGGTTGTTCGGTTCTGCATTAGCGGGATTGGGTGTATTCGGCAAACGCCGCACCGCTTAAACCCGAGCAATTAAGAGCGAGTAGGTAAGCCGATATTAGCTATCGACTCACCCCTCGCAATGCATATTTAAAACTTTGGAATCGTCCACTTTTGGCTGCCAGGCCCGAAAAACATCAGACGAATCCAAACTAAACAGCAACTTAAATCTACCACAATCGTAAACCGCGATGTGGTGGATATTGGAGACACTCAAAATGAACATCGATTTACAAAACATTTTCAAAATCACCCTATCCTCCGCGGCGTTAACCCTTGCCATGGCTCAACCTGCTGCGGCGGCTTGGTCAGGTGCCGATAACACTCTCGAGCTGGGTACTAGCATCTCGAACCCCAGTTTCAATTCCAGCAATCTGGGCTTCGCGGGCAATCCGGCTCTGTCCAACGATGGCTGGGGCATGCAAGGCGCATTTACCAACTTCTATCTAAGCTCATCAGCCCAATCCGTGACCGTAGACGCACGTTCGTCCGCCGCAAACTTTCCGGCATTTTCAATCTTCAGAACCAATGTGGCTTATTCGGGCGAAACGGTCGGCGTCGATACACCGGCTGAGCTAACCGGCCAAATCCATAAGTTCAACTCGGTCGGCCAAGCCGGGGACCCAGGTATCATGTGGGCAACAGGTGCGGACGGCATTATCGAAACGCTGGGCTACGTCAGTTCTTCCAGCAAAAACTACGTTAACTCTTTCGGTGGGGTCATCGACTCCGGCGCGCACGATGTCAGTATTGACGACCTGTATGAAACCGGCGTATCCGGCTCGACAGGCGTCACCGGTAACCCTGCGTTTGCCAACACCAAAAGATACGCTACCTTGACACTGAACGACTTGCAGGCCGGCTGGTATGCAGTGTTCGTCGGCGGCGCAGATGTCCTCGGATCCAGCGCCGGTATCTCCTTAAATATCTCCGCGTCGGCCGCCGCGTCTACATACGCCCCACCTGCAGCGGTGCCCGTGCCTGCGGCTGTTTGGTTGTTCGGTAGCGCGCTGGCCGGCTTTTTGGGTATAGGCCGAAGCAAACGCAACGCTTAAGCGTTAACCAACACACAAGGAAGCGCTTAAACGTAAAAGCCTTAAGCCGGTGTTCGTGTAAATAGGGAATTTGGCGAGAGACTTCGCCAAAGGAATAAGGATGGCCGATAAATTACTCGTTGTGGTTTATCGGCCTTTTTTCGTTCACGCTCGCCCGTTGCAAGCTGTTTGGGCAGTATTTTTTTCGCCACTTAACCATTTCTCAGTGGAGTTTCACCATGACATTGTTTCGTCATAGCCTATTAGCGATTGTCTTAGCAGGAACTGCGCTGCTCAGTTTCAGTGCCGCCGCGGTCGAATTGGCACTAGGGCCCATGCCGATAAGCCTGAAGAATTTGCCCGTTCCGCCCGTCCCGGGATTACTGGACGGCCCGGACCCTATTGTCGTCAACAAGAATGCCGCCATTGTCTTGGGCAAGGCGCTCTTCTGGGATACTAACGTTGGTAGCGACGGCATGGCCTGTGCGTCCTGCCACTTTCACGCCGGCGCCGACGGCAGGGTAAAAAATCAGCTTGCTCCGGGCGGCCAATCCAGCCCTTTAAGCGACCAAGAATTCAGCAATGCCGTGACGGGTGCGTCGTTGGGACCGAATCATACCCTCAGCGTCGCCGACTTTCCTTTACATCAACGGGAAGACCCACTACAGGAACATTCCGCGCTCCTCTTCGACACCGACAATGTAGTCGGTTCGTCCGGTACTTTCGGCGGGGAATTCAGAGCAGTAGACCGTTTCACCGCGCCTAACGACACGTGCAGCCGCAGCGCCGATAGCCTATTTCATGCCGGCGCCGTCGGCACCCGCAAAGTGACGTCGCGCAACGCGCCCAGCGTGATCAATGCGGCGTTTAATCATCGCAATTTTTGGGACGGTCGCGCCAACAATGTGTTTAACGGCAGCAGCCCCTGGGGCGACCGCGACCCCAACGCCGGCGTCTGGGTAAAACAGAACGCCACGACGCTAAGCAAACAACGCCTGCATTTGATCAATTCCTCGTTGGCATCATTAGCGGTGGCTCCACCGCAAAACACCACCGAGATGGCCTGCCGCAACCGGACCTTGATGGAGCTCGGCAGAAAACTGCTGTTACGCCGCCCTTTGCAAAACCAGAAAGTACACCCTGCAGATAGCGTATTGGGACCTTACAGCCTCAATTCAAAACCGGGCATGAACACCACATATAAACTGCTGATCATGCAGGCATTCAATCCCAAATACTGGTCGTTCAGCGGTAGCACGCCAATTCCGGTACCCAAAGGGCTAGCGCCATACAATCAGACCGAAGCCAACTTTGGGATGTTTTTTGGCCTGGCCATCCAACTCTATGAAAGCACGTTGATTTCGGACGAATCGCCATTCGACAACAGCGCCCGCGACGCCGGCAATCAACCGATAGAGCTAAGCGCTTCGGAATTGAACGGCTTAAAACAATTCAGAAAAAATCAGTGCGCACTCTGCCATCTAGGCCCCAACTTCAGCTCAGCATCGATCAACGCCAACGCGGCCATTGCCAGAACCCACCCTGAAGCGTTTGGCGAGCCGGCCTTCTACATCAGCGCATCAACCAATGTGGTGAATCGCATTCCATTGTTTATCCAAAACGCGCCAGTCACCGCTTTTTTCGATACCGGCTTCTCTTCCACCGGGGTAACCGAGGCAGCGGCCGACATTGGCGTGGGTGGCGTGGACGACTTCGGCAACCCGTTATCGTTCAGTCGGCAATATTTACAATATTTGGCGGGGAATAGCGCCGGCGTGCTGGAAGAGGATGTCAGCAAGGTCCGCGCCTGCGATTTTCAGGAAGCCATTGCCCTGAACCTTAAGCTGCCTTATTCGCTACCGAGCTTGTTTACGCTTACCGACGGCATACGGCCCCAGCCGCAAAGTACGGAAAACTGCTTTCTACCGGCCAGCAATGCCTTTTTGCCCACGACCGCCGCCGCTTTAGCGGAGTTGAACAAGCCCAACACCAAGAAAATGGTTGCGGCCGTCGATTCGACTTTTAAAATACCGTCGCTACGAAATATCGAGTTAACCGGACCGTACATGCATAACGGCAGCATGGCCACGCTGGAACAAGCGATAGAGTTTTATTCACGAGGCGGAAATTTTGCCTACGACAGTAAACAGGTCACTCGGGTATTCCCGCAGCCCAATTTACAATTGGACGCACAAAACCGGGCTGACCTCATCGCCTTCCTGAAAACCCTGACGGATGACAGAGTCCGCTACGAAAAAGCCCCCTTCGACCACCCCGAAATCAAAATACCTCATGGTCACGTGGGCACGGAGCAGGCAGTAAGTGGCGGCAACCCTCTAGCCGGCGTTCTGGGCAAAGATCAATTCCTGACCATTGAAGCGGTTGGCGCGCAAGGCAATTCATCGCCGATACGGCCTTTCGAAGAATATTTGGAGCCATAACGAGTCTGAAGCTTCAGTCCACAGTCACCGGCGTTGGCCGGTGACTCCCGCAAACGGCGAGATTAAAATCATCGGCGTCTTTATCTCAAAACGCTAATGTACAAGTGCGGCTCACTCACTATTTCCCCCGGTCTATCCCTTAGGATGTCCTTCTGGGCTTATTCAAGTTTGGTATTAAAATCATATATTTGCGACCAAAGCGACTGTATGTTTTTTGGGAGACTCACCTAAATTTACCGAGCAAGCTGACTACCTGCCTTCCATCAAGCGCTTGTTAAGTGTCTCCCCCAAGCGTGCCATTGCAGCACCCAGTAAGTCCAGCTCGTCGCCCCGTTGCGCTTGATCGCAAATCAAGCCGATATTTTCAACTGACGGCAAACACGGCACACGTTTCGGCTGAACCGGCTCGGCTATCGGCGGCACGATGCGCACCTGCAACCGGACGATATAGGGATGCCCGGCCTCATGCAGCTTGTCTACAATCGCCCGATTGAAAAAGCGGATTTGCGATGCCCAACTGGCGGAATCGCAGTACAACAGCATCTGCGCACCGGACGCGACGCAATGTATAGCGTGCTGGGCAATATCGGCAGGCAATGCCGTTCTAACAATCGCAAGTAAAGCATGTTGCGCGGTAATCTGCGCCAAACACAGGTTCAGCTGTTTATTGTCAAAATCCAGTGCAGTCTTGAACGCATTTTTGCGATAACGAGTCATTGCAAACCCATTTGTTGGCTGCCGATTTTTGGATATTCCAGAATCAGTCCCTGCTGATCGTTTCTAAGCACATGCCAGCCTTTGCCCACTATGTGCTGCTCATCCATGGCTGACAAAGGCAGATTTTCAGGCTCGACACCGAATCGGCCCGGAAAGAAACCGACACGTATTGATCTGCTTGCGGCTTGTTGTTGTATATCGTTTATCGCATCCAGTAAAGAAACATAACCGTCGCCGGCAGACATGAACGCTCGCATCTCACTAACTTCTGCCGAGCCCGTAATCGCTTCGGTCTGCCGGACCCGCCCGCCGCACTCTATACGAAACACATGCGCCCAGTTCGATACCAGATAAGTGTCGGCCTGCTTGTCACACAAGTAGGTTTTTCCGGTTGCAAACGCCTGCTCCAGCTTCGGGAAGTCGTTATCGCTGTTGCGGAAACTCTCCGAAAATACGGCATAGTTGACGTGAAAAAGGACTAAACAGACAGAAATCAGCAATTTGGCAATCATCCAGCCACCGCGAACACGAGCGCGGCCATGATTCGCCATCAGCACAAACAATCCGGCCAATAAAAAGGGTGAATATTGCAGGGTATGACGCAGGTTAATCAGTTCCCCCCATTGATAGCGCGTGCGGGCAGCGACGACCAGACAAGATCCCATAGCCAGATAAATCGTTGAAATAGCGAAGGCCTTTTTGCCGATAGTCGACACATTGGACCAGCGGTATTTATAAATCGCGTAGGCAGCGGCGATCAGCAAAACCCCGAAGCCAAGTAAACCGGGCAGCGACCAAGCCACATAGCGGGCACATTCGCTGCAAGCCGTTCCATCCTTTAGCAAAGCCTCGATATAAGTGCGCAGATTCTCGACAAAACCTATCGTGCTTGGCCCCATCAAATACGGATTCGGCGAGCCGAATATCACTATATTTCTGAGTAACAGCGGCGCTACCACCACGGCCATACCGAACATCGCCGCAGCAGCGTGTAGCAAAACAGCGCGACGCTCCCCCGCAGCGCTGCTTAACCAGCCATAACAAAAATATAAAACAATGGTGACCAACAATGCTAAATGGGCATTTCTGATCGCATAAGCCACACCCGCGAGCAAACCGGCGAAGATAAAGCCGGATATAGACCTCGAATTAAGCGTCAAGCCAATTACAGCCACCGCTAACCATAAACCGAATACATCGGTAAGCCCCATCAGCGAGTGCTTTAGCACACCGGGGGATAACGCAGCCAGTCCGGCTAATAACAGGGCGAGGATGGGGCCGATGCTGTGACGAAAACTAAAAAACAATAACCACGGCAATGTGATAGCGGAAAAATGCGCCAAACCTATCGCCGCGTCTTTCACATCGATACCAAAACTGGAAACAGCCGCCAGCACCACGGCAAAACCGATGGGAAACAAACGGTTTTCTACCTGATCCTGATCGCCCGGTGCCAAGCCATACGGGGTAATCAGCAAGCTGCCGGAATCGAGAAAATTTCTGGCTTGTTCGATATAGCTGGCACTATCCGGCGAAAACGGAAAACTTGGCGATCTGTAGTGCAAATGCACCATCACCATTAGCGATATCGCCGATAAAATTAATAATTGATGTAACAGTGCTCTAAGTTGCCAAGTCATACTTGTTTGCTATTTCGGTAGATGATCAGGAATTGGCCACCAGCCAAACGCCCTCGCAAATCAGCAAAATGCCCAAGACGCGGAAAGCGGTGACAGTCTCGCCGAGCAGCATGCCGATCAGCACGGTTAACGCAAAGCCCAAGCCTACCAGGGGATAGGCTTTACTGACATCCCATGATGCCAACACCTTCAACCAGACCACGGCGCCGACGCCGTACAAGGTAAAACCGGCAAACACAAATTTGTTGGTAAATACTATCCAGGGCAGACGCGGCGTCAGCGGCCCAGCCATGGCCTGTTTTACATCCAAACTGGACATACCAAGTTTCAACATGAATTGCGCGGCGACAGACAGTACGATGCTAAAAATGGCGATCAGTAGAATTTGCATGAGTTATTCCCAAGGTAAAAAATGAGCGGCAAGCGTGGCGAATAACATCAACAGAACTGTCATCCGGCTACCGAAGTCGCGAACCGCAAACACCAGCGGGTCATCGTGCATTTCCCCGCGAGCGGTTTTTATCCACAAGCGCGCCAACCAGTAAATCAGGCCTATCGCCACCAACCACAATAGTTGCGGATTTAAGTAACGCGCCTGCGTATCTGCCGAGGTAATAAACAAACCAAACACCACCACGGCGCACAACGCGGAACTGACGCCTAAAGGCCACAGCACCACCAAATCCACTGCCCGGTAATCGCGGCCATGCGTGGTTTCCCGGCCTTTTTGTTGCAGAGCGACCAGTTCGGAACAACGTTTGACTAAAGCCAGACTGAAAAAGATAAACACCGAAAACGCCAACAACCAGGAACTGGTCGCTGCCGCCGCCGCCACGGAGCCGGCTATAATCCTCAGCGTATACAGCAACGACAGCACCATCACGTCGATCAATACATAGGACTTCAACAGCCATGTATAAGTGGTGGTGACGAATAGATACAGCAGCAACATGCCCAAAAAGGTCTGCGATACGTTCAGCGCTAAAACCAGGCCGATCAGTAACAGTACGCAAGCGCCTGCCAAGCCTTTCAAAATGGGTAATTCGGCGCTGGCAAACGGCCTGAATTTCTTGCGTGGATGATTGCGGTCGCTGTCCAGATCCCACAAATCGTTACCCATATAGGTGGCGGAAGCGGCCAAGGAAAACCCGAAAAAGCCCAGCACAACAGTACCCAGCTTATCCAAATCGTCAAACGAAAAGGCTGTTAACAGCGGTACGAATATCAACAGATTCTTCATCCATTGATGAACCCGCAACGCGCGCAACCACAAGCGAAATTGATTAACGCCGGCAGTAAACTCCTGTTCTATCGGGGTATTTGCCCGCACCAACTTCGCGACGGACTTTGAGGTGTTGACCAGTATCGCCGCCTGCGCGGCCTGCCAAATCGGCAAATCGGCTTTGCTGTCACCGGCATAGACAAAGTTAGGCCCCACGGTCTGGCGGATGGCCTCCAGCTTGTTGACGCCTTTTAGGTTATGGTTTTCATCGCTGCCCAGCACCTTATCGAACAAATCAAGATGCTTGGCAACCGCATCGGCAATATCGGTATGCGCCGCAGTAGCCAGCACCAACTGTCTGCCCCGGCGTTTTTCCGCGCGCAGATACTCAAGCAAATCGGTTCGATAAGGCAAACTCTCAACATCTAGGGACGATGCTTGTGCCACGCGATCTTTAAAAGCCGCCCGCCCCTTCAACAACCAAATCGGCAATTTAAATACCACCAGCGGCCGCCGTTTGCAGACCTGTAATACCGATTCGACCAGGGTATCGGTGGGTGTCAGCGTGCCATCCAAATCAACGACAAGCGCGGTTAGCGAAGTTTCTGTCATGTTATTTTTCTATAAGGCAATTAATGCAACGCTGAAAAGTCGAAAATACCTGGGCTATCAAACACATTGTAATGTAACAGCAATTGCGCAAGCTACGTTTAACTGGGTCCGCGCGGTAACACACAGCCATCCTCCGACCATGTCCCACTTAATCCCCAGAAAAATCCAAGTACAAATCCCTGCCGTATTTTTCTCGTTGAGTCTGTCTGTGAGCCTGTTACTATCAACAAAAATACGGTCCTGACCAGCGGATTATCCGAATCAACAATGACAATATTGCGGAGGTTTTAATGACAAACTTATTGATCAACACATTTGTAGCGCTATTTCTGGCGAGTCAAAGCATAGCCTATGCCGCCGATCTCACGCGCGCCCAAGTCGAGCAAATGCTGGCCAAAGCGGACAAGCAGCATCCCGCCGACCTGCGCCGCAAGGATCTGACCGACCTGGACCTGTCCAATCTGGATTTTCGCAACGCCGATTTGTGGGGCGCCGATTTGAGACGTTCCAATCTGAATAAAAGCAATCTGCAAGGCCTGACGCTGGATTTAACGGTGATGACTAATATCAAGCTCAGCGCCGCTAATCTATCCAACACCAGCATATTCGGCGTCAGCCTGATGCACGCCGACCTCAGCAACGCCGACATGAGCGGCAGCCGGGTAGTGGCTATCATGGACGGTGCCAATCTAAGCCATGCTAATCTCAGCAATGTGCAATGGGCAGCCGACATGAAAAACCAATCGATGGGTTTGATGAGGGCCAGCTTGAAAGGCGCCAATTTGACCGGCGCCAACCTCAGCAACGCCCAACTGGGCCGGGCGATGCTGAAACACGCCAAACTGAATAATGCCAATCTGCAAAACGCCGATCTTTATTCCGCCGAGATGGATGGCGCTAACCTGACCGGCGCTAATCTGACCAACGCCAATTTCTCGCAAACCAAATTGCACGACGCGATTTTCACCGAGGCGGTGACTACCGGCACCCGCTTTGACGGCGCCCAAAACCTACCCGATTCAGTAAAGCCGGCCCCTTCCAAATAATCGAGACCACTTCATGCAAATCCCCAAGCAATTACTGCAACGTAAGTCCGTCGAAGCCTTGACCGATGTCCAGCACGGCTTAAAGCAAACCCTCACCGCCAAAGACTTGACCATCCTGGGCATAGGCGCGGTGATCGGCGCCGGCATCTTCGTTTTGACCGGTATCGCCGCCGCCAAATACGCCGGGCCGGCCATCGTCGTGTCCTTTATCCTGGCCGGCATCGCCTGCGGTCTGGCCGCGATGTGTTACAGCGAACTGGCGGCGATGATACCGGTGTCCGGCAGCGCTTACAGCTATGCCTACGCGACCATGGGTGAACTGATGGCCTGGATCATCGGCTGGGATTTGATCCTGGAATATGCGCTTGCCAGCAGTACGGTAGCGATAGGCTGGGCCGGCTACCTCACCAGCTTTCTGGAAAATTTGGGGATACATTTACCCACCTATCTCACCACGGCTTATTTGGCCAACCCCGAGGCCGGCTTCATCAATTTACCCGCCGTGACCATCATTTTATTGCTGACCGGCTTGTTGGTGATCGGTATCCGCCAGTCGGCGATCTTCAATTTCGTCATGGTCTTGATCAAACTGTCGGTAATTGTAGTGTTCATTGTCGCCGGCTCAGGACATATCCAAACCGAAAACTGGGCGAATTTCACACCCTTTGGTTTCGGCGGCGTGTTGACCGGCGCTGGGGTGATTTTCTTTGCCTACATCGGCTTCGACGCGGTCTCCACTGCCGCCCAGGAAGCCGTTAACCCTCAGCGTGACGTACCGATCGGCATCATCGCCTCGCTGGCCGTCTGCACCTTGTTGTACATCCTGGTGGCCGGGGTATTGACCGGCATCATTCCTTACACCGAACTGAACGTCCCGGCACCGATTGCGCTAGCGGTCGATCATGTGGGTATGAACTGGCTCTCGCCGATTATTAAAATCGCCGCCATCGCCGGCTTAACCTCGGTGATGTTGGTGTTACTGATGGGCCAAAGCCGGATCTTCTTCTCAATGGCGAAAGATCAACTCCTTCCGCCATTATTCGCGCAAGTCCACCCCAAATATCAAACCCCGCATTTATCCACCATCCTGGTTGGCGTAGCCGTGTCTCTACTAGCCGGCTTCATGCCCATCGAAAAACTCGGCGAATTGGTCAGTATCGGCACCTTGTTTGCGTTCGTACTGGTCTGCGGCGGCGTCTGGATCTTACGGAACAGCCACCCGGAAATGGAACGCCATTTCAAATGCCCGGCGGTGCCTTATGTGCCGATTGCCGGGATTTTGGTGTGTTTGAGTTTGATGGCGGGTTTGCCGATTGATACTTGGATTCGGTTGTTCGTTTGGCTGTTGATCGGGTTTTTGATTTATTTTGGGTATGGGGTGAAGCATAGTCAGCTGCGGTCTTCCTAACTTTTTTGGGGCTGACCGGCTTACAACTGGTCCGTTCGCCCTGAGCTGGTCGAAGGGCTAATGTGATGTGTCGCTGGCGCGACGGCTGGTTTTAATGTCGGGTCTCGG
>NZ_LUUG01000080.1 GCF_001644035.1 Methylomonas methanica | reverse complement strand
AAAACGGCAACAGCCCCTAATGTCTTTGAACGAAAATTTTGCCGAACATGATTCGTAACCCAAAAGATAAAACATCCTTAAAGACCTCTGACACAGAAGAGTCCAAACAGTGGTCGCATGAGGTATTGAAACAGTTTCGGCTGATTTTTAAAGCCGTTCAGCAACATTCGCAATGGGTTGAAACGCATTGCGGTGTCACCAGCGCACAGTTGTGGGCCTTGTGGGAATTATCAAAAAATCCGGGATTGAAAGTCACGGAGCTGGCCAAGGCGATGTCGATTCATCATTCCACCGCCAGTAATATGCTCGATAAGCTGGCCAAGAAAGGATTAATCATGCGGGAGCGCATTAGCCAGGATCAGCGGGTTGTCACACTGACGTTGACTCAGGAGGGTTCTGAGTTATTAAACCAGGTGCCGTCGCCGCCACAAGGTATTTTGCAGCATGCTTTATTTGACTTGCCGGAGAACGTTCTCAAGTCTCTTGCCAAGAATCTTGATCTGCTTGTTAAAGAAATGAAAATTAAGGATGACGAAGCGGCGATGCAGCCTATTAATCCGCTACCTAAAAAGTCGCCGTCCAGCAAAAGGAAAGAATGAACGTTTAGGCCAACCCGACAGAGACAACAACAGCGTTGTTACTGGAGTATGAATTTGGGAAGTGATATTGAGAACGATGACCCTAAAGCGGGTCACCGTACTACCGAGATGGAAGACTGTATGAAAGATTTAAACAAGGTTTTGCTCGGCTCATTAGCAGGTGCCGGACTAATGTTATTTTCAACCAACGTGCTGGCTGAAACCTTATCTCAAGCCCTGGATTTAAGCGGACATTGGGTCGGCTTCCTGTGTATAGGCATATTTACGATCGCCTATCTCTTTGTGGTACTCGAAGAAGTTTTGGAATTACGCAAATCCAAGCCGATGATGCTGGCAGCGGCGTTGATTTGGGTGGCGATTGCGCTAGTTTATAAGGATCAAGGCCTATCGTCGGTTGCTGAAACGGCGATTCGGCATGATGTATTGGACTACGGGGAGTTGTTGCTATTTCTGATCGTCTCCATTGCCTATATCAATGCCATGGAAGAGCGACGGGTATTCGATAGTCTGCGGGCTTGGTTGGTAAACCAGGGTTTGAATTACCGCCAGCTGTTTTGGGTGACCGGGATTTTGGCGTTCTTTATCTCCTCGGTGTCCAATAACATGACCACCGCCATGTTGATGTGCGCGGTGGTGATGGCGGTCGGCAAGGATAATCCCAAATTCGTCGGCGTATCCTGTGTCAATACCGTGGTAGCCGCCAATGCTGGCGGTGCGTTTTGTCCGTTCGGCGACATCACCACTTTGATGGTCTGGCAAAAGGGCATCATCGAATTCTGGACCTTCTTCAAGTTGTTCGTGCCCTCGGTGGTCAACTTTCTAATTCCCGCTGCGATCATGCATTTTGCCATTCCCAAAACTCAGCCGGCGCCCATTCATGCAAAGGTCGTCACCCGCCGTGGCGCCAAGCGCATCGTGGTGTTATTTCTGCTCACGGTCCTGACGGCAGTCGGCTTTCAGAATAGCCTGCAACTGCCGGCAGCGGTCGGCATGATGGCTGGTCTGACCTATCTGCAATTGTTCGGCTATTTCCTGCATATTACCCACCGGGATGAACCGGAGTTGGGCCTCGATCCCATGTCCGGCGAGGAAGCCCCGGATACCGGCAGCGAGGATAGTTTGCGCTTCGACGTTTTTCACCATTTGGCGCGGATGGAGTGGGACACCTTGCTGTTTTTCTATGGCGTAGTGTTGTGCGTGGGCGGGATGAACTTTCTCGGCTACCTAAAGCGTTTATCCGTGTTTCTGTATGACGAACTTGGTGCCACGCCAGCCAATGTGCTGGTCGGCGTCATTTCAGCCCTGATCGACAACATCCCGGTGATGTTTGCAATCCTGGCGATGCGTCCGGAGATGTCTGAAGGTCAATGGCTGTTGGTGACTCTGACAGCAGGGGTTGGCGGCAGTTTGTTGTCGGTCGGGTCTGCCGCTGGCGTGGCCTTAATGGGTCAAGCCAAAGGCCTCTACACCTTCATGACCCATCTGAAATGGGCTCCGGTTATTGCACTCGGATACTTAGGCAGTGTGGGCGTTCACTTTTTAATGAATGCCGCGCTTTTTTAAGTCGGCGGACGACAAATAGCCCAAACGACAGCTTAAATCATCCTTCACACCACCAAGACAAAGGGAAACAACGATGTACGACGATGAAATAATGGCCGAGGACGCACCAAGAAGACGCCACTTTGGGATAGAGGGTGCGATTTTCGTGCTGCTCATCCTGTTGTCGCTTGGAGGCATTTTCATTACTGATTTTTCACCCGATGATGGCTACGGCTACTGGCTGTTGATGGTGTTTGTGTTTGGCTTGGTATCCGTGTTCGTTTCCTGGTTGCAAACCAAGCGTAAAGACCTTGATTTTGGCGACATTCTCAAGGCGCAGGCGATGCATTGGCTGCATACCATTATTGTGGTCGGTGCCGCGTCTTTATTGAATAAATCCGGCCAACTGCAAGGCCTCAGCGCAGACCTGGTGATTTTATTGATTTTGGGTTTATCCACCCTGCTGGATGGCTATCACATTGGTTGGCAATTTAGCCTGCTCGGGTTTTTCCTGATCGGCTGTACCATCATTATTGGCTACGTGAATCCTTTTATGTGGGCATGCGTTGCGCTTGCGGTCGTGATCATTGTGGGTGCGATATTAAGAGGTTTATCGCTCCGGGATGAGGACGATTGATTTTGAGCACATTTTCAAGTCGCTGGGGGACATCATGAATACGCTAAGGGCTTGGTTCAGTGCATTGAGCACTAAACATCGCATCGAATATGCTGTGTCGTTGTTATGGATCATTATCGTCCCATTCTTTGCCGTGCCGTATGGCGGCGAAGCGGGCGGCCAGCTTGAACACTTCCTGTGGTGGGGTGCTTTTCCCATGCTGTTGTACTGGGGGCGTCGCTTTTGGGTTAGGAAATGGTTTTAAATCGGTTAGAGTTAGCTTCAGATGATTTTAGTGTTTGTGATAGACATTCTTTAGCACTCGCGGCTTTGTTATGGCCAATATACTCCATCATCTGCGATAACTTCGAACGGAGTTTCAACAAACAGCCGTTCTTCCCCAGAACTAACCTGTTCTCGTTTAAATGGCTGGAATTGGCCAGTTTTAAGCCTAGATCATTGGCTATTTCCACACAAAATTCACACCGGTTCCAACTCTATTTTTACCTTTTTACCAAGCGCTGTGGCCGCGCTCACAAGAGTTGTCAAAGTTAAACTGGTATCTTATTCATCCAACAATCGATTAAGCGAAGCTCTGCTGGTGTGCATTTTTTGCCATCGCTGTCTTGCTGAGTTTGAGCGTAGACATACCTTCTGATATTTGCCAAGCTATGATCCGCTTGGTCGCTACCGCTGTGACTTCGTCAAGAATGGCTTCCTCGCTGAGGAAATCATCGAAATCACTACCAATATGAAGATTCTCTTCGTGTTGACTGTTCATTGCTTACCTCGTAATGCTTATAATCTCTGTTTTGCCAAATCGATTTCTGGCTTTGGTGTTTTTTGGCTTTTCTTGATAAAGCCATGCAGCAAAATCATCGGCAACAATGTCATTTTCAGCATTGTCTACGCCCGATCAAGACCATAGCATGACAATAAATCTCCTTAAACAACCGTTAGGAGTTTGTCATGAATCAGAAAAATACAAGCAATCGACCCGGACCCTGGAATAAAGGCAAGTTGATTGGTCAGAAATCGCCACTAAAATTAAAGGAAATTTGGGCCATTCGTATCCGTTTGCAGATGGCCAAAAAAACACGCGAGCTTGCGTTATTCAATCTTGCCATTGATAGCAAGCTCCGAGGCTGTGATTTGGTCAAGCTTAAAGTCTGCGATGTGGCGCAAGGTAGCCGGGTGTCATCACGCGCAATGATCATGCAGCAGAAAACGCATCGATCGGTTCAATTTGAGATAACGGAACAAACTAGAGATGCCTTGGCAAACTGGATTAAACAAGCGCAATTAAAATCTGATGACTATCTTTTTAACAGTCGAATTCATCAGTCACCTCACCTTTCCACACGACAATATGCGCGAATAGTTGAGCACTGGGTTAAATCAATTGGTCTTGACCCGGCAGCTTATGGAACCCATACCATGCGTCGTACAAAGGCGACTTTGATTTATCGTCGGACGAAAAATTTAAGGGCCGTTCAGTTATTGTTGGGCCATACTAAGCTGGAAAGCACTGTCAGGTATCTCGGCATCGAGGTTGATGATGCTCTTGAGATTTCAGAACAGACTGAAATTTAGCGCTCACTAAGGTAGCAGTCGTTTGTTTTTGGCAGCTACCAATCAACAAATTCATTTGGTTTGGGTAAAGCGGGTGGATTTTGGTCTGGGTGAGGCAGTGATAGTGTCAAATTGCTCGCCTAAATCCGGACACTCAATAGGGTGTCGGACGCCTTAATTTGTTGAAATTAGATAGTTACCTCGACCGGCAGGTTTTGGCCGAACTCGCTTGGTTGCAATCTCAAAAGAAACGTCCAATGAACTCCAAGAAACAAATCTTAAAGAGAGAGATGAGCACCTTCACCACCACCCGGAATATATCCGCAGAACCATCGGCAATCTTTGCCGCCATCAAAGATCCAAATCGGCTGGTGAAATGGTGGGGGCCAAGCGGCTTTTCCAATCGTTTTGAAGAATTCGAGTTTAAACCCGGTGGTAAATGGGTTTTCGATATGGTCGGTCCGGACGGGACGGTTTACCCAAACGAATCCGTCTTCGAGAAGATCGAGACCGGCCGCCTGGTTGTTATCCGCCACGTTTGCCAACCGCATTTCACGCTAAGTATTACACTGGAGCCCGTGCCGGAAGGCACTCTGGTTCATTGGCAGCAATTGTTTGTTGATGCCTCGGTGGCAAATACCGTTAGACATATTGTCGAACCCTCCAACGAACAAAATCTGGACCGCTTGACGGCTGAAGTTATTCAACCCGCTTAGATCCCGAGCCAAACGGATTTTGTTCGACCCGATAGAGGACCAATTCAATATAGGGGCGCTAAAAAATTGAGACATCTCTTTCCCACCACCGTACCCAAGGGCTTAAAAGAGAAGGTTGGGATGAGGGGGTTAAAATCAATTATTTACATCCGCCCAAACTGGTGGCTGATTTAAAACTGCCTTATCAGGTGGTTGTTTGTAGTTGAGGTCAGTTGGGGAGAAAGCAACGATACTTCGTTCAATCTACGAATACAGTGTTTTTTGAAGTAA
Source organism: Methylomonas methanica (assembly GCF_001644035.1). Lineage (GTDB taxonomy): Bacteria > Pseudomonadota > Gammaproteobacteria > Methylococcales > Methylomonadaceae > Methylomonas > Methylomonas methanica_A. Next base: position 9,097 of record NZ_LUUG01000080.1, on the reverse strand, counting down.
GAAGGAATGTAGTCAGCGAAATTGGACAATGCCGATTTCCAAGGTAAATTCAAAAACTGATTTAGCCGTTCAGGCTGAAAACTGGTATTTAATTGATTATGTGGGGGCAGTATGGGGCCGTATTACAGAGGTACGTCGCAAAGCACCGGAGCGTTTTTCGACATGTTTTATCAGCATCCGATCTTAATGTTGGTTTTGGTGGCCGCGACTATCGGCGCGGGTTTTTTCTTGATGCGCGGAAAAAAGTCTGAATAAAACCGCTGTTTTTGGTTTGTGAAACGAAGATTACTGGAGCTGATCAAGCTCCAGTCTGCGTAGTTTAGGCGCCAATTTAGCCGTAACCGCCACTACCAGCAGAGTCATGCCGCCGCCAAACAATACTGACGGCACCAAGCCCAGTAAGCGTGCCGCAACCCCCGACTCGAAAGCGCCCAGTTCGTTGGAAGAGCCGATAAAGATGCCGTTGATGGCTGCTACTCGGCCGCGCATGGCATCCGGTGTGGCCAATTGCATGATGGTAGTGCGCATCACCACCGATACCCCGTCGCAAATTCCAGACAAAAGTAAGGCCAGGCCAGCTACCCAAAAATTCGTCGAAAGCGCAAAGCCGATCATGCACAGGCCAAAGCCTGCTACGGCAATCAATAACCAGCGTCCGGCGTGCTTATTAAGCGGATACCTGGCCAGGAATAAGCCGGTCATGACCGCGCCGACGGCGGGTGCGGCGCGTAAAATCCCCAGGCCTTCCGGACCGTAATGAAATATGTCGTGAATGAACGCCGGCAACATGGCGACCGCACCGCCGAACAACACGGCAAACATATCCAGCGACTGCGCACCCAGGATGATCTGGTTGTTGAATACAAAGCGCAAACCTTCGGCAATACTGGTAAAAATCGGTGCGCTTTCCGCCGCTGGCGGTTCCTTGATACGCAAAGACAGCAAAGCCAACGCGGCCAGTACGCATAAGCCACCGGATACGCCGTAAGCGACAGTCTTGCCGGCCCAGCCGACCAGAATCCCGCCCAGTGCCGGGCCGGCTACCAGAGCGAACTGAAACACCGAGCTCCCGAGGCCAGCTGCCCGCGCATACTGTTCGCGTTGCAAAACCAGGGCGAACAGTGCGCTATACGATGGGCCGATAAAGGCCCGTGCCACGCCGGTGACGGCTATGGAGCCGTACATCAATAATAAGGGATTGTCGGGAATCCATTGCGCCGCGATGGCGGTTAGGGTCAGGGCATTCAGACATAACAGCATGCAGGCCGAAATCGCAAACCAGCGCCGTGAGTAATGATCGACGGCGTAACCGGCGAACAGCGCGCTGCAAAAATACGGAATCACTTCGGCCAGGCCTATCAGGCCCAAGGCCAGCGGGTCGTGCGTCAGTTCGTAGATATGCCAACCCACCACAATCGCCACGATTTGATAGGCCAGCACGATCAGTACGCGAAACGTTAACAGTTTTAGAAAAGCGGGGTTTGAAGTGCCTAAAAAACGCATGAATGTCCAGTGTTGAAATACAGCCGGCTCCAGCTGTATGGTCGATTTTACTATACCTTCCCCACTTCAAATTTCGGTGCATCTGCTCTCTCGCCCTCCGGGAGAGGGCAGGATTGAGTGAATCAAAAAAGCGAACTTTGAAGTGTGATGACTATAACTGGCTGATTGATCACGGCCTAATAGTCTGGGATAGCTTAGCGCTGACGAAAGCGAATGTCGCCAAATAAAGCCTTTTGTTCGCGTGGCTGGCAGCGCCAGTATTGCGGCGGTGCGTCTACTTGCCCACCGAGCTTGGCGGCGGCATGCCAAGGCCAGCGCGGATCGTACAGAATGCCGCGCGCCAAACCGACCATATCAGCCTGGCCATTCGCGATGATGGCCTCGGCATCTTCAGCTTCTGTTATCAAGCCGACGGCAATGGTGGGCAGACCGGTTTCGGCGCGGATGCTAGCCGCCAGCGGGACTTGGTAATTAGGGCCGACCGGGATTTTTTGCAATGGCGACAGACCGCCGCTGGAGACATGGATAAATGCGCAGCCGCGCGCTTGCAAGGCTTCAGCAAAAATCACGCTTTGCGCTAAGTCCCAGCCGCCGTCCACCCAGTCGGTCGCGGAAATCCGGATACCGATTGGCATCTTGGCGGGTACTGCGGCGCGCATCGCCTCGAATACCGCCAGTGGGAAACGCATGCGGTTTTCCAGCGAGCCGCCGTATTCATCGTCGCGCTGATTCGATAAGGGCGAGAGAAATTCGTGCAGCAAATAACCGTGAGCGGCGTGTATCTCGATGGCATCGAGGCCCAGATTATGCGCACGCTGTGCGGCGGACACGAAAGCCTGCAAGATGCGTTGCAAACCGGTTGTATCGAGCGCGGTCGGCGCCGGGTCGTCCGGCATAAAGGCCAAAGCCGATGGGGCAACAGTGTGCCAGCCGCCCTGTTCGCTATCGACCAGACCGCCGCCGTCCCAGGGTGCGGCGGTGGAAGCCTTACGGCCGGCGTGCGCCAGTTGAATCGCTATTGGTATGCGCGAATATTTACGCACCGCGCTTAAAACGCGCGCTAGCGCAGCTTCGGTGGCGTCCGACCAGAGGCCGAGATCCGCAGGTGAGATGCGGCCTTCCGGTTCCACTGCGGTGGCTTCAATAATCAACAGTCCGGCGCCAGACATCGCCAAATTTCCTAGATGCATCAGGTGCCAATCACTGGCTTCGCCGTTGACCGCCGAATACTGACACATCGGCGCAATGACGATACGGTTGGGCAGGGTAACCGAGCCGATGGAATATGGCGAAAAAAGCTGACTCATGTCGGGTACCTTTGATTAAAGTTTGCCTTAAATACAGTCGTGCAGTCTACGAGCTCGGTTCTGGCTTGGCAATTGGAAGATCTGTCGTTGCAACCGCATTTAAGCCTGTCATGTAGGGTCGAATTTATTCGACCTTTCGGACAGGAAAGGCTGCTGAATTTGCCGTATTCGTTGTAAGCAGGCCCAGCTTGCTATAATGCCGGTTTTCCAATTCATCGGGTCGATAATTGTGGACGTTAAACAGTACATGCAGCAATTGGGGCAACAGGCCAGAGCGGCCGGCCGCGAGATCAGCAAGGCCGAGAGCGGGCGGAAAAATAATGCTTTGTTGAAAATTGCCGAGGCGATTGCCGCCGGCAGTGCCGAAATTGCCAGCGAAAATCGCAAAGACTTGGAAGCCGGTAAACAAAACGGCATGGATCCAGCGTCGTTGGACCGTCTGGAGCTGACGCCGGCTCGCATTCAGGCGATGATAGAAGGTCTGAAGCAAGTGGCCGCGTTACCCGATCCGGTCGGGGAAATTACTAACCTTAACTATCAGCCCAGCGGTATTCAGGTGGGACAGATGCGGGTGCCCTTGGGCGTGATCGGCATCATTTATGAGTCGCGGCCCAACGTCACTGTCGATGCGGCGGCTTTGTGCTTGAAGTCTGGCAACGCCTGTATCTTGCGCGGCGGTTCCGAGTCGATTCATTCCAATCGCGCGATCGCGGTCTGCATCGCCAGCGGTTTGGCTGAGGCGGGATTGCCGCAACAAGCGGTGCAAGTGGTGGAAACCACCGATCGGGCAGCGGTCGGCGAGCTGATTACCATGAGAGACTATGTCGACGTGATCGTGCCGCGCGGCGGCAAAAGTCTGATCGAACGCATCAGCGGTGAGTCCACCATTCCGGTAATCAAGCATCTGGACGGCATTTGCCATGTTTATATTGATGGCAAGGCCGACATCGACAAAGCCGTAGCCATTGCGATGAATGCGAAAACCCATCGCTACGGCGTCTGCAATGCTATGGAAACTTTGTTGGTGGCGGAAAGCATTGCCGCCACTGTGTTGCCGATTCTGGCCGAACAATACACGGCAAAAAACGTGGAACTACGCGGTTGTTTAAAAACCTGCTCCTTGATCAAAAACGCCGTGCGCGCTACGGAAGAAGATTGGCATACCGAATATCTGGCGCCGATTTTGGCTATCAAGATTGTTGCCGATATAGACGAAGCGATAGCACATATCAATCATTACAGCTCCGCGCATACCGAGGCCATCGTCACCGAGGATTACACCCTGGCGCGGCGCTTTTTACGCGAGGTGGATTCCAGCTCGGTGATGGTCAACGCTTCCACCCGGTTTGCCGACGGCTTTGAATACGGGTTGGGCGCCGAGATCGGGATTAGCACCGACAAGCTGCACGCGCGCGGTCCGGTGGGATTGCATGGTTTAACGTCGTTGAAATTCATCGTGTTGGGCGACGGGCATATTCGCCAATAATGATTGGGGTTTACGGCGGCACGTTTAATCCGGTCCATTACGGCCATCTGCGCACCGCGTTGGAAGTGAAAGAGCTGTTCGAGTTGGAGCGGCTGCGTTTGATTCCCTGCCGTGTGCCGGCGCATCGCGACGAACCCGACGTGCCGGCGCACTTGCGTCTGCAAATGTTGGAAGCCGCCGTTGCCGACACACACGGCTTTAACGTTGATCGACGTGAGTTGGATAGGGCGGGGCCGTCTTATATGGTGGATACGCTACATTCCTTGCGTGCCGAAATAGGCAATACGCCTTTGCTGCTGTTTATCGGCGCCGATGCCTTTGCCGGTTTGGAGCGCTGGCATCAATGGCAGCGTTTGTTTGATTATGCACACATCGTGGTGATGACCCGGCCCGGTTATGCAGGATTGGCGTTATCGGCGTTTCTACAGCAGCGAATCGTCGAGGACCGAGCACAATTAAGCCGGCAGACGGCCGGGCTTTTAACTTTCCAAGAAGTCACTGCGCTGGCGATTTCCGCCACCGCCATCCGTGAACTGGTGGCTACCGGACGCGATCCACAATTTTTACTGCCGGACCGGGTCATCGAATTGATTCGGCGGCATCACTTATATCAACCCTCCATTCATCACACAGGAAATTGAATGCAAACAGAAGCATTACTCAAGCTGGTCGAAACCGAGCTCGACGACCGCAAAGGGCTTAACATCAAGACTATCGATGTGCGCGGCAAAACCAGTATTACCGATTACATGGTCATCGCCACCGGCACCTCGTCCCGTCATGCCAAGTCGCTGTGCGATTATGTGATGGAAAAGGTCAAGGAGCAGGGGCAGCAACCGCTGGGGTTGGAAGGCGATCAAAGCTCGGACTGGATTTTGTTGGATTTGGGCGATGTGATCGTGCATGTGATGACCGGTCAGGCCCGCGAACTGTATCAGCTGGAAAAACTTTGGTCAGTGGCGGGCGACAAGACGCATAGCTAATTTTCCCGCGACTTGCCGAAAGAAATTTCGTGCGGACCAAGGGCAGAATTTGTCATCCGCCCTCAAGAAAAAGCCTAAGTAGTCGATGACTTAGGCGAGCAGGAGGAGGGGTCATGAAAACGTTTTATACGATTTGCTGGGTGGTGATGGCGTTAGTCTTAAACGGTTGTGCAGCGGTGGGCGATAAGCATGCTGACGTATCATCCGCCGGGAAAACCCTGCGTGCTACTGGTTATAGCCGTTTTGACGATAGCGGTAAGCTGGCTGTCAATCAGCGCTGGTTACAGGCGCAACAAGCCGCCAAACTCGATGCCTATCGCGGCTTGGCGGATTTGCTGTATCAAGAAAAGCTGGGCAATCAAACTACCGTCGGCGCTCAAGTGATGCGCGACGAGGTGTATAGGGTTTACCTGGATAGTTACTTACGCGAAGCGCGCGCTGCCGATTATCGGACTGTTAGAGACAGTTTAAAAACGACTCTGGAATTGCATCTTAGCCCGCGTTTTTACCAGTGTATGTCTGGTGATACTGTTCTGGCGGGGCAGTGTTTACAGGAGGATAACAAACTGGCGTTTACGCGTTTGGGCTATAAAACGGCAACGGTGACTTCGGCCAATCTGGCCTGCGGATCACGCGATTGTAGCGATCAATATTATGTGTCAGGCTTTTCCAAAAAGCCTAACGTCGTGGACGATACCTTGCTGGAAGCCGGCCTTTATGATGTGGAATGGATTGCCAATACCGGTTTGCGAACGATATTTCAGTATTTGTTGATCAACGGATTTTATAGTGCCTTATAGAAACTTGCTAACAGTGGTACTGATCGCTTTGCTGGCTGCATGCAGCAGCGGCAAGCGGCGCGGCGATGAGAATGGCGTTGCCGCGTCCGGTCAGCAGGTTAGCGTGCAAGGCAGTGCGCCAATTGTCGGCGGAGGTGTCGAAGCAGCTCGCCGCGCCGCTATCGACGACGCAGTGAGTAACGCCTCCCTACAATTAAAACGTAACAATAATTCGGCGCTGCTGGTCAGCGATATTAAGGTGGTCGACGAGTGGCAGGATGCTGATCTTTACCATGTGCAAGTGCTGGCCGTGTTGTCCGATAAGCAGCGCTGTGGCTCGCCTTACAGGAAGAAAATCGTCGCCACCGGCTTTCCAATCATGAATGCCGATCAAATCAGTGGGACCGAAAGCCAGGATTTATACAGCGGCATTCCCAGAGAAATTAATAATCAGTTGATGGAAACCGGCGATTTTATCGGCCGCAATCTAACCAATACCTCTTTGTACAGTCGCCCGGATATGGCGCCGGAGATTCGCTTTGCGGAGGGCACCGCTGAATCGGTAATTCTGAATATCGCCAAGCAGCAGAACGCGCAGTTTGTATTGTCCGGCGTGATCCGCGATTTTCGGGTGGAGTCCACGGAATATGTGCGCGGTAGCGGCCCGCTGGCGGATCTAAAATCCATGGTCAGGGATTTCGTGGCCCGCCGCAGTGTCGGGATTGATGTATATGTTTACGATGGTTTTAGCGGCGCCTTGCTGTTTCAACACCGTTATACCGATTCCATCCTTGGCGACGTCTCGCTGCCGAGCGGCTACACGGTAGGTAGCGACCGCTTCAACTCGACATCGGCCGGTCACGCCATCAGCGAAATTATTCAGGAAGCCAGCGAAGATATTCACAAACTATTCGGCTGCTATCCTTTTACCACCCGCGTCATTCAGGCCGGTAATAATAGGATTGTGATTGCAGCCGGCGCCCAGGATAAAATCAAAATCGGCGACAGGCTGATGATATATTCCGCGTCCGCCGGCGGTGTGGCGGGAGCCGGTTTGGGGGAATCGCAGGGTATTTTGACGATAACCGACGTTAGTGCGACGACTGCGGCGGGTACTCTCGATTCAACGGCTGTCAGCGGCGCGGTAAGGCCCGGTGACTGGGTGAAAAGTTTCGCTACGCCTTAACGGGCGCGTCGCTCAAGCCAAGCAAACGCTCGATGTCCTTGCTGATGCCTGCCGGCGTGTCTATCGGCGCGTAGCGTTTAAAAACCTTGCCGTCGCGCCCTACCAGAAATTTGCTGAAATTCCATTTAATTGCATTAAAGCCGAAGATGCCCGGTGCGGCGGTTTTCAAATACTCGAAGAGCGGATGCGCGTTGTTACCGTTGACATCGATTTTTTCGAACATCGGGAAACTCACGCCATAATTTAATTCGCAAAAACTGGCTATTTCTTGGCTGTCGCCGGGTTCCTGCTGACCGAACTGATTACACGGAAATCCCAGAACCACCAAACCCCGGCTTTTATAAGTTTGGTACAACGCTTCCAAGCCGCGGTATTGCGGCGTAAAGCCGCACTGACTGGCGGTGTTGACGATTAGCAGCACTTTGCCGCGGTAATCTGCCAAAGCGACGGTTTCGCCGTTAATTTTAGTGGCCGAGAATTGGTATATGTCATTCATGCTGATGCTGGTCCATTATGGAATTACTTGCGCTTGTCTTGCATCCCGCTGTCCATCGAGTTGCAATGAGCCCCTCTTAGGTCCATGCATCCCGATCAAGATCCATAGACAAATATTTACCGAGCTTACCGTTGTTCATCGGATTGTCAAAAATCTATAGCGTGACAATACTTTTTTTTGCGTAGGGGTTGTCGGAAGGAACTTCAATATAGTTTGGAGATATGGGGCCTCAGTCATTCTTTCTCGGGACGACCGGGCCCATAGTTGCCTGGCTGTATGGACGGCTGTTGAAACCTTCGGCGATTGCCCAGTGCCTATTGTCCTGATAGCCGTTGTTGCAGTTTGGTTTGCAGCAGACCTTCATAGTGGCGTTTCAACACCGAATCGGTGGGCGGTGCCGGCAATTCCGCTGCAATCTCGCGGCGCAATTGATCCAGGTCTTGCGTCTGTACTAAAGAATCTTCAGGCAGATTTGCTTCGGGAACGCTTGCTGGCTGGGCCGCAACTTGCGGCTGGTTTGGTTCGGATTCGTTTACAGTTTTGGAGTGCTGAGGTGATGCGATTTTGTGCAGAGTTTCGTAGTGACGGCGCAGTACGGAATCGGTTGGATATGGATTGCTGAGGGCTTCTTTCTCCGCTTGCAATGCAGCCAGATAATGGCGTTTTAATATCGAATCTTCGGGTAGATTGATTGCCGGCGCTTCTGCCGCCGGCGTTCTCGGTTCTTCGGCAACTGCTGCTACGATTGGTGCTTGCGGCGCTGGTTCTGCAATCGGCTCAGGGGCTTGGATGGGGGCCGCTACCGGTGTCTCGAGTTGTTGCGCTACTGGAGCAGTCGGCGATGGCGCATGGGATTGCGAAGAAGTATTCGCGGCGCTGGAAGGTGCTTGCTGCGGAGCCGGCTGTTTGTGTTCTGGCTTCTTACCAATTGGTTTGAGTTTGCCTTTCCAGACCAGCCAACCCACTACTGCCAGTCCTACGATTATTAGAAGTTCTATCATGACTTGTCCCCCTCAATATAGTTATTAGTCCAAATGCGTTATGCCCATAGCTCCCGCGATTGGTTTTTCAGATTTTTAGCTTCCAGTGCATACATTCCTTAGAACGATGGTAGCGATAAGATTAAATCGCAGCGCTTTATACCATAGTTAGTTGGAATAGTTGATGCGTCGAGTGGTGCGAGATGGTTGGGTAATCGAGGTTGTGCTGGGTTAATCTTTAGTAACACTTGGAGTGTTGCGCTTGTCAGCTTTTTTTACAATCAAAATGATGGATTGTCGGATGAAGCTAGTGGCAGGAAATTGTTAAAATTTTATGACAGGGTAAAGCGTATTTTTCGAGTTATAACTAAATCTGG